>JARKQJ010000152.1 GCA_029973955.1 Paludibaculum sp.
CTAGAGCCGGGCGGCCTGGCGGGCGCGCGCTTGCCGGCCGAGGGTGTCGGCGCGGTCGCCGGCATATTGCAGGTATAGGTCGTAGTAGCGTTGGGCTTCGGTGCTCTTCTGCGCGGCGCGGGCCACCTCGGCGCGCACGTAGAAGAGATTCGGGTAAAGGAAGTAATCGTAGAGCACGCCCTGTGCCTTGGTGAGGATGGGCCAGGCGGTAATGTACTGGGCAGCCTCGGCGGCGCGGCCGGCCGAGACCAGGCAGTAGGCGAGCATCTCACGCTGCGGGGCGTCGGCACCGCCGCGGGGCGGTACCAGAGCCGCCTTCCACGCTTCGATGGCGGCCGGCCATTCCGAGCGAAGAGTCAGGGCGAACGCTTTGGCATCGGCCTGCAGGGCTGGATCGGGAATCGACTGCGCGGCGGAGGGGTCCAAAACGGCGACGGCGAAGACGGCAAAGTACGCCTGGCTGGGATTGCGGGCCAGGACTCTGGCCTGAGCCGCGGTGCGCGCCGCCAGAGCGGCGTTGCCGGCGGAAGCCTGGCGTAGCGCGAGCATCGCCGCGGCGACTGGGGCCAGCGGGGAGTTTCGATCCGCGGCCACCGCGGCGAGCCGCGCCTCGGAGTTCGCCGTGCGCCCGGTGATCGACTCCCAACGGGCACGGATCACCATGACCCACGGATCTCCGGCGGCCAGGCGGTCTTTCAGGTACTGCTCCAGCAGACTGCCGGCTGCATCCCGGTCCCCGTTCAAAAGATGCGCGAGCGCCGCCTTCTCCATGGCATCGCCATCGTTGAAGGACTTGTCGCGCTGGTAGGAGACACCGAAGGCCCGCGCCGCAGCCGCGAAGTCGCCGGCCATCAGAGAGATTTCGCCTTGCGAGTCGGGCGGATTGGCAGAATTCGGGTCCAGGGTGGCATAGCGCTGGACGGCCTTCTGCGCTTCGGCGAAGTTGCCGGCGTAAGCGAAGTCATAAGCCAGCAGGTTCCAGAGTTCAGCGCGGGTAGGCTGGAGCGCAATCGACCGGCGATGGACTTCGATGGCACGGCTGAACTGGCGCATGGCGGTGAGAGCGAGACCCCAGTCCGACTGGGCGGAAGCGTCGGAGGGGAGCGCGGCGGCCAGGCGCTCCAAAGCGGAGATGCGGCGGCCGGTGTTGCCGGTCAGCTCCGATTCGAGCAGATCCAGACGCGCAAGGCTGATGGGATCGAGCGACTGCGCGCTGGCAGTGCGTCTGGCCAGCACGGCACGGGCCGGCTCAGGGCCGGCGAATTTGAGAGACGCTTCGACATAAGACAGCCAGCACCAGCCGCAGGCGGGATCGGCGGCCACGGCAGCCTCCAACTGCCGCAGGGCGGCGGCAGGGTCAAGCAGCGCGGCCGCCATGGCGCGGGCCGCGGCGGCGTTGTGGATGGTGGTGGGCCGGGCTGGCACGGGCGCGCCGAGCGAGGAGGCGACAGAGGCGGCAGTAGCGTTGAGCAGCGCGGAAGGATCGTCGCCATCAATGCGCACGACGCCATGATGAGTCTCCTTCTGGGTCTGGGATGCGTGCAGCGAGTAGTGGAGTTCGACCCCGCCGCGGTGCCGGGTGAGATACGACTCGAAGTGATGCGTGGCGCCGGCGGCGGTGGCCGCGGCATCGTCACTCGCGGCGAAGACCAGCAGCGTCGGCGAGCCCTCCAGTTGGCGGGAGAGCGAATACGACAGAAGGGGCGAGGCCCAGTCCAGGGAGCTGTCGCCGGTCTGGTTATCCGACGGCAGAATGGCGATGCGCAGGACGGCCGGCGTTTCCGGCGCAGAGCGCTTCCGCCACCACGAATAGGCTCCCGCGGAGAGCAGGAGGAGGGAAAGGACGGCGGCCAGGGCGCGCCAGGATCTAGAGAACACGCGGCTCCAGTTTCATGAGTGCCTCAAACTCGGGCAGTTTGCGGAGAGGCTCGAATTCGGCATCCTCCATGTACTTCTTGCGCTCCTTGAAACCCTCTTCGAGCGACTTGCGGATGTACTGGAGAGCGAGTTCGGTGCGGCCCGCCTTGGCGTAGGTCTTGGCCAGGTAGTAGTGGAACTTGGCGCGCTCCTCGACGGTGCGCTCCTGCAACAGGACGCCCTGTGTGCTGCGGTGCTCGAAGACCTCGGGATCGAGTTGGAGCGCGAGTTCGTACTCCTGAGTGGCGCGCTTGTAGTCCTTGCGGGCGAAGTAGGCGGTGCCCAGATTGGAATGGATGGAGGCGGAGTTCGGACTGAACTTCAGGGCTTTTTTGTAATACGAGATGGACCGGCGGTAGCTCTTCTGGGCGTAGTGGATGGTGCCCAGATTATTGATGGCCTCAGCGTAGGCTTTGTTCAGCTTGAGAGATTTCTCGTAGTATTTGCGCGCGGTTTCGAGGTCCGTGGCCTGGTGGTAAGCGATGCCCACCTTGTTGTAGACGACGGCGGTCGGCGGCTTGACGCTGAGGTACATCTCAATGGCTTCGCGGTACATTTTGCGGGCCATGTAGATATCGCCGCGATCTTCAGGGGAAAGCGGCGCGGCGGCAGGCTGGGGCACTACCGGCCTGGGGTCGCGCACACCGGCGCGAGTTTCCTGAGCCTGGGTCGAAGCGAAGGCGGGAAGCAGGATGAAGACGGCAGCAAGGAGAGAACGAGTCCGCATACAACCCTCCCGGGAACGGGTCTACCTAAATATAGAACGAATCGTGCCCCAAAAGCTCTTCTTTTCCTCGGGTTTGGGGGGAGTTTGCGGTTGTTGCTGAGCAGTTGGGGGCGAGGCTGGCCGGGCCCGGCCCTGGGGGGGGCGCGAGACGGCGGAGGAGGGGCGGACAGGCTCAGGGGATTCGGCTTCCCAACCGGCGATCTGGGTGCGGCCGGCGCCGCCGTGGAGGCGGCAGAGTTCCACCGGTTGAGTTCCGGCGATGAAGACTTCAGGGCGCGCGCCGGGGCAGGTGGAGGTGGCGAGCATCCCGGTGGCGGGGTCGATATCGACGATAGCGACGCCGTCGGGCGGGGCGAAGTCCTGGACGCCGCGGTATTCGCGGTAGGTGTGGGCGCGCTTCATGAACTCAGTCCAGATGGGGAGGGCGGCGCGGGCGCCCTCGAGCGGGAGTTCCTGATTATCGTCGAAGCCGACCCAGACGATGGTGAGGAGCTTGGTGGTGAAGCCGGCGAACCAGGCATCGTGGGAGGTGCCTGTCTTGCCGGCGGCGGGGAGGCCGAAGCCGCGGGAGCGGGCGCCGGCGCCGGTGCCGCTGCGCATCACTTCCTGCATCAGGTTGACCACCATGTAGGAGATGCGCGGATCGAGCACTTCCTTGGAGGCCGGCTTGTAGGCGTGGATGAGCCCGCCGGAGTTGGAGCGGATTTCACGGATGATGTTCTGGCGAACCCAGGTGCCGTGGTTGGAGAAGATCGTATAGGCTGCGGCGATGTCGATGGGGGTGACCTCATAGGAGCCGAGGGCGAGAGCCGGAGTCGCCTTGACGCCGGCGAGGCCGGCTTCCTTGGCGAGGTTCGCCACTTTGCCATAACCCACCATTTCAGCGAACTTTACGGTGGGAATGTTCATGGACTTCGAGAGGGCCTGGCGGAGGTTGACGGTGCCGTGAAACTCCTGCTTGAAGTTGTTGGGCGCGTACTCCTTGTCGTCGAAGTAGAAGGTGGTGGCTTCGTCGACGACCTGGGTGACGGGAGTGATCACGGGATCGCCGCCTTCGATGGCGCTGCTGAGGGCGGTGGCGTAGACGAAGGGTTTGAAGATGGAGCCCGGCTGGCGGCGGGCGAGCACGCGATTCAACTGGCTAGCGCCATAGCTGCGGCCGCCGATCAGGGCCTTGACCTCGGCGGTGTGGGGATCGATACAGACGAGGGCGACCTGGGGTTGGGGGTACTTCCTGCGCATCTTGCCGATGAGGCCATCGACTTCCTTGAGGCCGATGCCGACGGCTTCGAGGGCGTCGCGCTGAAGCTTCATGTCGAGGGTGGTGTAGATGCGGTAGGAGTTGGCCTGGAAGTCGATATCGCCGAAGTTCTCCTGGAGGTCGTCGTGGACGAGGTCAACGAAGTAGGGGGCGTCGGAGGACTCTTCCCCGCCCTGGGCGAGGTTGATGGGCGTTTTGACGGCTTCGATGTACTGGAGGTCCGAGATGTAGCCGTTCTCCTTCATGAGGGAGAGGGTGATATTGCGGCGGGCGAGGGCGCGCTCGGGGTGGCGGTAGGGGTTGAGGTAGTTGGGCCGCTGGATGAGCGAGGCGAGGAGAGCGGCCTCTTCGACGCGGAGGTCGCGGATGTCGCGGCCGAAGTAAACCTGGGCGGCTTCGCCGAAGCCGTGGATGGCGAAGCTCTTGCGCTGGCCGAGATCGACCTGGTTGGCGTAGAACTCGAAGATCTGCTCCTTGGTCAGCTTCTGCTCGATTTGGAGGGTGATCATGGCCTCGGCGGCCTTGCGCTGCCAGGTTTTGTCCTGGGAGAGCCAGAGCAGGCGGGCGAGCTGCATGGAGATGGTGGATGCGCCGTAGCGGCGATTCTGAGTGACGTCCACCCAGATGGTGCGGATGAGGCGGAGGGGATCGAAGCCGGCGTGCTCGAAGAAGCGTTTGTCCTCGATGGAGATGACGGCATGGACAAGGACTTTGGGGATGTCGCCGAAGCGGACGAGACGGCGCTTTTCGCGGTTGCGGTCGAACAGGTTGGTGATGTGCTCGGGCTCGAGGAAGAGCGTCTGGCGTTCGGTGTTGTCCTGGCTGGAGACGATGCGGGCGACGCTGTTATTGCGGAGGAAGATGACGCCGGATTCGGTATTGGGATAGGCGTCGACGCCGGGGAAGATTTCGACGCCGTCGGCGCGGCGGTTGTACCAGCCGATGCGGTTGCTGCGGGACTCGTTGTAGCCGCGTCTGCGGAGGTCGGAGATGAGTTCGTCGGCGGTGAGCTGATCGCCGAGGCTGACGGGCTCAGGCGCGGCGAAGATCTGAGCGGTTTCGGTGAAGGGGCCGGTGCGGAGCTTTTCGTCGATGATGCGGGAGTATTTCACCCAGAAGAAGCCGGCCACGGAGACACCGGCGATGAGGCAGAGGGCGAGGAAGCCGAAAAAGATCTTGCCGACGGGGTGAAAGAAGAAGCGGACGAAGAGGGCCGAACGGGGGACTTGAATGCGCACAGAGTGAGGTAGTCTCCAACCCTATTGTCGCATGGTGCGTGCGGCTAACGACGGCGGGAGAGCTCTTCGAGTTCCTGCCACATGTCGCCGTGCGCGTGCCATTCGGCGGGGGTTTGGCCGGAGGTGTGAGACTCCGGCACTTCGAAGGTTCCGTGCCCGTAAGGGCAGATGGAGGCGAGGCGCGGAGGGCTGAAGAGCGTGGCCCGGCTCCAATTGCCGGATTCAACGGGCATGAGGAGAATGCGGCCGCAGGTGCGGCAGCGGCGGCGCTGATCCCAGACGCAGAAGTACAGAAGACCGATAGCCAGCAGCCAGAAGATCAGAATGGCGGTGGTCCAGGGAAGATCGTTGGGAAAGCGCGGGAGTTTGGTGTAGAGGAAGATCTCCGGTTCCGGCAGGAGGATCTCCATGACCTGCCAAACGGTGGCAAGGAGGAAACCAGCGCCGGAGAGATTTGCCAGGAGGTAAGCCCAATATCGCATCGGCAGTCCCTGACAAATTAGACGCCGGAGAGGATGCGGGCGGTTCCGAAAGTTTACCTGGCTAGGCGCGGAGGAGGTTGCGGGTGATGAAGAAGACGTTGGCGGGGCGTTCGGCGAGGCGGCGCATGAAGTAGGGGTACCAGGCGTCGCCGTAGGGGACATAGAGGCGAAGGCGGTAGCCCTGGGCGACGAGATCGCGCTGGAGGTCGCGGCGGACGCCGTAGAGCATCTGGAACTCGAAGCCGGAGGTGGAGCGGCCGGTGTGGGCGACGTGATCGCGGACGGCCTGAATCATGCGGGGATCGTGGGTGGCGAAGGCTGGGTAAGCGCCATCTTCCACGAGGAGGCGGGCGAGGCGGATGTAGGTCTCGTCGACCTTGGACTTTTCGGGGAAGGCGACGGAGGGCGGCTCTTTGTAGGCGCCTTTGCAGAGGCGGATGGGGATGCCGAGGGAGTTCATGCGGCGGGCATCGTCGAGAGTGCGGTGGAGGTAGGCCTGGAGGACGGAACGGACGCAGCCGTATTCGCGGTGGAGCTGTTCGACGATGGCGAGGGTGCGATCGACGTACTCGCTCGATTCCATGTCGATTTCGACGCGGCTGCCAATTTCGCGGGCGCGGGCGGCGAGAGCGGCGACGTTTTCGAGGCAGAGACGGTCGCTGAGGTCGAGGCCGAATTGAGAGAGCTTGATGGAGATGGTGGAGGGCAGGGCGGAGGAAGCGATGGCGTCGAGGGTGCGCTCCATAAAGCCGCGGGAGGCAGCGGCCTCCTCGATGGTGGTGACGTTTTCGCCGAGGTGGTCGAGGGTGGCGAGGATCTTCTCAGCGTGCAGATGGCGGGCGACGCGAAGGACATCGTCGAGGGTTTCGCCGGCGACGAAGCGCGAGGTGAGCCGGGCGGCGTGGTGGGAGGTCTCAAACCAGCGGCGGAGGCCCTTGTGGCGGGAGAGGAAGAGGAAAGACTGTCGCAGCATACGGAGCTGATCCACTTCTAAAGTACACGACGTTGGGGTGGTGCTCAGAGAGGCGGCAGTAAGAAAACGGGGGTGACGGCTCTGGAATAAAAAGTATTTCTTTTGTTTTGTGAGTGTTGGAGCGTTTTCATTGAAAAACGCTTGGTGGGCCTCTTTAGTCTTTTGTGCGGCGGGGGAAGTTGCGGACAGAAATGGCTACTAAGAAGACAACGACGAAGAAAGCGGCGCGAAAGACGGCGAAGAAGGTCGCCGGCAAAGAGAGCGCGCCGAAAATGGCGGCCCAGCCGGGGGCGGAGGAGCAACCGGCGAAGAAGCCCGTAGCGCGCCAGTTCAGCGAGCGGAAGATGCGGGCGATGTTGAACATGCTGTTGAACCAGTACGCGGACCAGGTGAAGGACGGGGGCGTGAAGCTGACGGCCAGCGAAGGGTTCCGGCTGATGCAGTTGCAGGAAACGATGGGGCTGATCAAACCGACGGGAGTGAAAGTCGAGTGGGTGGAGCCCAAAGAAGAAAGCAAGGAGTAGAGCGATGAAAGTTACCCGGAAAATCCCGTACCAGCCACTGCCTTCGCAGGCGAAGTTTCACGAGTCGAGCGCGAGGTTCAAGGGATTTTCCGGGCCGATCGGCTCCGGCAAGAGCGCGGCGATGTGCCAGGAGGCGATCAAGCTGGCGTACCTGAATGCGGGGCGGATGGGGCTGATTGGGGCGCCGACGTTTCCGATGCTGCGGGACGCGACGCAGGCGGCGATTTTGGAGGTGCTGGCGGCGAGCGAAATTCCGTACGACCTGAACAAGGCGGAGAACATGCTGACGCTGACGGACACGCAGTCGAAGATCCTGTTCCGGTCGTTGGACGAGTACGAGCGGCTGAGAGGCACGAACCTGGCGTGGTTTGGTGTGGATGAATTGACGTACGCCAGCGAAGAGGCGTGGACGCGGCTGGAAGGCCGGTTGCGGGATCCGAAGGCGTCGCGGTTGTGCGGTTTCGGCGTATGGACTCCGAAGGGGTACGACTGGGTCTACGAACGCTTCATCCAGAACCCGGTGGAAGGGTATGAGTGCATTCAGGCGCGGCCGTATGAGAACCGGCACCTGCTGGATAAAGTGCCGGACTTTTACTCGCGGCTGGAGAAGAGCTACGACTCGGCGTTTTTCGCGCAGGAGGTTTTGGGCGAGTATCTGAACCCGCGGCAGGGGCTGGTGTACCACGCGTTCGAGCGGAAGGTGAACGTGGGGGAGACGGCGCTGGACGAGACGAGGGAGCTGCTATGGTCGTTGGATTTCAACGTGAATCCGATGTCGAGCGTAGTGGCGCAGCGGGATGGGGAGTGCGTGAAGGTACTGGACGAGATCGTGCTGAACCGGGCGAGCACGCGGGACGCGTGTGAGGAGTTTGACCGGCGGTATCCGCGGCGGGAGCACGGGCTGGTGATCTATGCGGACGCCAGCGCGTCGCACATGCAGACGTCGGGGACGACGGACCGGGAGATTATCGAGCGGTTCTTCGCCGAACTGGGCGAGCGGCCGGCCTACCGGATTCCGAAGAAGAATCCGGCGGTGCGGGACCGGGTGGGGTTAGTGAACGCCAAGCTGCGGTCGGCCGGGGGCGGCGTGAGCCTGGTGGTGGACGCGCGGTGCAAGGAGTTGATTGCGGACTTCGAGCGGGTGCAGTGGGTGGAGAATTCGACGGAGATTGACAAGGATCGGGATCCGAGGCGGACGCACCTGAGCGACGCGCTGGGCTACCTGCTCTGGCAGGAGTTTCAGAGGAGGCCGGAGATCGGCGAGAGAGACCAGAGGCTTTTTTGGTAAGGGAGCGGAACGACAGTGATGGACATCAACCGGGAACATCCCGAATATACGGCATGGAAGACGGTCTGGCCGCGGTACCGCGACCTGTACGTCGGAGGCGAGCAGTTCACGGCGAACGCGGAGCGGTATCTGATTCCGCGGCAGAAGGAGCCGGCGGACGTGTACCGCGAGCGAGTGAGCCGGGCGTTCTACGAGAACTACATCGGCTCGATCATCGACTGGTATGCGGCGACGCTGTTCCGGCGGGAGCCGATTCTGACGTTCGAGGGGAAGGACGCCATCGCGCGGAAGTACTTCAACGAACTGTCGGAGGACTGCGACCGGCGCGGCTCGACGCTGAGCGACTTTTTCCGGCGGCTGGTGGTGGAGACTCTGGTGGCAGGGCGGAGCTACGTTGCGATCGACTTCCCGCGCTCAGAGAAGACGCCGGGGAGCCGGGCGGAGGAAGAGGCGCTGGGCATCTCGCGCGGCTATCTGTGCGAGTATCCGGCCGAGAGCGTGATCAACTGGCAGCGCGATGAGAAGGGCCAGTTCGAGTGGGTGGTGCTGCGCGGCGAGCGTCTGGTGGAAGACGAGAGCCGGGGCGGGCTGAAGGTGGTGCGGCAGTGGATCCGGTACGACCGGCAGGGCTTCCAGTTGTGGAGGCAGGAGGGCCGGCAGGATTCGGGCGCGGCGCCGGAGCTGGTGGGCGAAGGGCTGCACGGGTTGTCGAAGATCGGCAAGGTGCCGGTGTTCGAGTTCTCGATGGGCGAGGGGATGTGGCTGATGAACAAGGCCTCGTCGCTGCAGTTGGAGCACTTCAACAAGAGCAACGGGCTGGCGTGGGCGTTGACGATGGGGCTGTTCTCGATGCCGGTGATTTACTCCGACAGCGAGTTCAAGCAACTGGTGGGCGACAGCTACTACGTGAAGCTTGGCAAGGACGACCACTTCGGCTGGACCGAGCCGGAAGGGCACGTCTTCGAGATCGCGCTGCGGAACATCGACCGGTTGAAGGACGAGATCTACCGGGTGTGCTACGCGATGAACCAGGCGGGCGGAACACTGTCGAAGAACTCGGCGCAGACGGGCTGGAGCAAGCAGCGGGACTACCTGATCACGCAGGAAGTGCTGCGGGGCTTCGGGGACCGGGTGAAGGACACGCTGAAGGCGCTGTTGCGGACGCTGGCGCAGGCGAGAGAAGACGAGCTCAGCATCGACGTGGCGGGGCTGGATGAGTTCGACATCGGCGAGTTCACGAGCGATCTGGAAGATGCCGAGCGGCTGCTGAAGCTGGGGATCGAGTCGAAGACATTGAAGGCGCAGGTGCAGAAGAAGGTGGCGCTGAAGTATCTGTGCGACGCGAGCCAGGAAGTGAAAGACCGGATCGCGCAGGAGATCGACGCCGGGCTGTGAGGCCCGGGCGGCGGGAGAGGAAAGGAGCAATATGGAGCAGACGCAGAACGAAGAACGGCGTGGGTCCGAAGGGACGGCCGGGGACGGAATGAAGGGCCTGATCCGTTCGGTGGTGGACGAGTACGTGTCGTCGGAGCGGACGAAGACCGAGCCGGCATACAAGACGGAGCTGGTGGAGGAGCGGAAGCGCCGAGAGCAGTTGGAGCGGCGAGTGAACGAGTTGGTGGAAGAGAACAAGCGCAGCCGGCAGGCGGCGGAAGAGGCGGACCGGCATGCGCAGATCCGCTCGGAGCTGCAGCGTCTGGGGGTCTCGAAGGTCGATTTGGCCTTCAAGATCGTGAAGGACGAGGTGGTGCGGACGGCCGACGGAGCGCTGACGGCGGTGACGACGGAGGGGGAGAAGGGCCTGAAGGAGTTTCTGTCGGGCTTTGTGAAAGAGAACCCCGAGTTTTTGCCGGCGAGAATTGCGGGCGGCAGCGGAGCGGTGAGTCCCGTGAAGGGGCCGGCCGGACACGGAATTGAGCTTGAGCGGATCCAACCCGGGATGAGCCGGGAGGAGTTGCAGAAGGTCCGCGAGCAGATCTCCCAGGTGATGTTGCAAACCCTGGGAGGCGAGTAGAGGGGCCGCGAGGGCCCGCTGGTTGGAAAGAAGAAGAAGAAAGAGAAGAGAGAGGAACAAGAGAAATGTCAGCAATCACTTCATCGAATCTGGCGAACGCGATTGTGAAGCTGGTGGCGGTGGACGCCCTGCCCGCTTTGATGGGGAACCTGGTGATGGGCAACCTGGTGAACCGCGACTTCGAGCCGACGCTGGCGCAGGCCGGCGACACAGTGAACGTGCCGATTCCGCCGACGATGGTGGCGAACAACATCGCCGAAGGCGGGACGGTGCAGACGCAGAACCCGAGCCTTTCGAACGCACAGATCGTGCTGAACACGCACGCTGAAGCGACGTTCCAGATTCCGGACGTGACGAAGGTAATCGCGGTTCCGGATCTGCTGCGGCTGTACATGCAGCCGGCGATGATCGCTCTGGCCGAGAAGGTGGAGAGCGACCTGATGGGCCTGTACGGCCAGTTCACGGCGAACACTCCGCTGGGGACGGGCGGCTCGGCTTTGACGGAAGCGACGGTGGACGCGGCGGAGACGGCGCTGTTCGAAGCGAAGGTTCCGGCCTCGGAGCAGAAGTACCTGGTGGTGGACAGCTCGTCGTACTCGCAACTGCGGCAGATTCCGCGCTTCAGCGAGTATCAGACGGCGGGCGACGCCGGGCTGAAGACGCTGGTGGACGGCAGCATTGGACGGATCAAGGACTTCTACGTCTTCCGTTCGCAGTTCGTGAAGAAGACCGGCACTACGCCGGTGACCACGAACAACATCGCGTTTGCGAAGAACGCGCTGGGCCTGGCGATCCGCCGGCTGCCGAAGCCCCTGCCGGGGACGGGCGGCATCGTGGAGTACGCCGAGGTGGGCAACTTCGGCATGCGCGTGCTGATGAGCTATCAGCCGAACACGCTGGCGCAGCAGTTCACGGTGGACATTCTGTACGGCGTGGGCGTTCTGCGGAACCAGCACGGCGTGCAGGTGCGCAGCTAGCCGAACGGCGAGCGGGTGCAGAAGGAGGGCGGCTCAACCAGGGCCGCCCTGCGTGTTTTTGAGCAGAACGAAAGGAGCAAGCGGGCATGAAGCTGCATGAGTACTACGACAAGTTGAAGCAGAAGGAAGCGGAGATCTCCGGCAAGGACATCTACGTGACGAGCCTGGCGACGGGGGACGGCGGGAAGGCGGGCGTGGTGACGCAGGTGCCGAAGCGCGTGGGCTGCCAGTTGATAGTGGAAGGCAAAGCGCGGCTGGCGAGCGAGGACGAGGTACTGGAGTATCTCGAGGAGCAGGAGCAGCGGCGGGCGGAGATCGAGAGCCAGGTATGCGCGCAGCGGCTGCAGGTGCAGGTGGTGTCGGGCGGGCGGTTCACGGCGCGCGAGCCGAAGAGCAGCCGGGAATAGGAGGAGGCTGAGATGGCACTGCTGGTAGACGGCGACTTGAATCGAGTGGAAGAGCTGAAGGACTGGGACACGACGGTCCTGGACGTGGCGAACAGCGAGGGGATCGACCTGCCGGCGAAGTTGAGGCTGGCGTGGAAAGAGATCGAGGAAGAGGTGCAAGGGTTCCTGCTGTGGCAGGAGGCGGGAGAACTGGGCCAGGCGCTGGTGGACCAGGCGATGCGCAAGTGGCACGCGTTGATGACGCTGGAAGCCGTCTACCGGGATGCCTATTTCAGCCAGTTGAACGACCGGTACGAGAAGAGGTGGAAGCACTACGCGGAGCTGGCGGCGGCGCAGGAGCGGCGGTATTTCCAACTGGGGGTGGCGACGGTGTCGAAGCCGGTGCGGCGGCCGGAGAGGGTGGTGGTGACGTTCGGCGAAGGCACAGCGCCGGCGGCGACGTACTGGGTGCGGGCGACGCACCTGGATGAAGCGGGCCGGGAGAGCGCGGCGAGCGAGGTGCAGATGGTGAGCAGTCCTCTGCCGCACTCGATGACGGTGGGGCTGGCGTATGCGCCGGCGGGGGTGACGCACTGGAACGTGTACGTGGGTCTGGAGAGCGGCAGCATGTCTTTGCAGAACGCGGCGCCGATGGTGGCGGGCGGGCTGTGGGTGCTGCCGGAGAGCGGCGTGCGGAGCGGGCGGCCGCCGGGCGACGGGCAAGCGGCGGACGGGCGGATCGAGCGACTGCCGCAGATGCGGAGGGGCTAGCGATGACGTTCACGACGCGAGAGGTGGTGGAGGCGGTCCAGGAACTGCTGGAGAGCGACGGCGGATTGCCGGCGAGCCTGGAGGCGCTGAAGCGCGAATACATTCGCGAGGAACGGCTGCCGGAGTACGCGCCGGTGGTGGTGTCAAACATTCCGGCGGAGATGCAGGAGCGGGCGTGGGGATTGAAGTATCCGGTGGTGCAGGTGTACGCGGAGCGGATCGAGAGCCGGCCGGCGGAACGGCTGCGGCGGTTTTCGGGGCGAGTGAGAGTGGTGGCTGAGATCCGGGTGTCGGGCGACCGTCTGAACGGATTGACGGAGCGGCTGCACTACTACGTGGACGCGGTGCGGGACGTGCTGGAGAAGAACGTGGGGTGCGTGCGCGAGGGGCTGTACCTGCTGCAGGAGTATGACGTGCAACTGGAGCCGGTGAAGAAGGGCGGACAGAACTTTCTGCAGACGGCGCGGATCGGCTGCGTGGTGATGGTGAACCGAGGATAGACGGAGAAATTGAGATGGCTTGCTACATATCGTCGAGAAACAACCGCTACTACGCGGCAGTGGAGGAGAGCTACGGCACAGCGGCGCCGGTGACGGCGGCGAACCGCTTCAACGCGGTGACGCTGGAGGCGCAGTTCGAGTATGAACGGCCGCGGCGGAGAGACAAGACCGGGACGCGGACGGATTTGGGGTTCACGGGCGAGTTGAAGCGGAAGACGCGCTTCGCGCTGCAGACCTACCTGTACAGCAGAGAGAGCGGCGACCAGGCGCCGCGGTATGGAGCGCTGGTGCAGAGCGCGCTGGGCGGCGCGCCGCGCGTGGTGGGCGGAGGCAAGGCGGTGGCGTCAGTGAACGGATTGACGCTGACGTTCGGCTCGGCTCACGGATTGACGCTGGGCGATGCGATCACGGTGGGCGGCGAACTGCGCTTCGTGGCGGCGGCGCCGGACAGCAACAGCGTGACGCTGAGCGCGCCGTTGAGCGGAGCGGCCGGGCAGGTGACGGGCGGCACGGTGGTGTATTCGCCGGCGACGGGATTGAAGGGCGTAACGGTGTACGACTACTGGGATCCGGAGACGGCGGTGCAGAGGCTGCTGCGGGGTTCCGCGGTGAACACGATGGAGCTGAAGTTGAACGCGGACTTCCACGAGCTGACGTTCGAAGGGCAGGCGGCGGACCTGGTGGACAACAAGAGCTTCGTGGAGGGCAGCGGCGGGCTGAGCACATTCCCGGCGGAGCCGGAGCGGGAGATGGTGAACGACTGGCCGGTGCCGGGGCACCTGGGGCAGGCGTGGATTGGGACGGGTCCGGATCAGTTGCACACACTGGTGGATGCGAAGGTGCGGATCAAGAACAACATCGATTTCCGGAGCAAGGATTTCGGCGCATTGGCACCGCGGTGCATTGTGGCCGGGGACCGCGAGGTGACGGTGGAGCTGGAGCTGTACAGCCAGGACCGGGCGGTGTTTGACGAGATCTACCAGGCGGCGCGGCAGCAGAGTCCGATCGGGTTGACGCTGCAGATGGGCGACGCGGAGGGATCGATGTGCGGGGTGTACATCCCGGCGCTGATTCCTGCGGTGCCGGAGTTGCTGGATGGAGAGGAGCGGCTGCGGTGGCGGCTGCGGGGCTGCAAGGCGATCGGCACGGGGGAGGATGAAATCCATGTGGCGTTTGGGTAAATGGCGGCGGCGCGGGGAGGTGGAGTACGCGAGCGCGGAGTGGCACGAGTCCGATGTATTGAAAGGCGTGCGATACAAGCTGGCGCGGATTTCGCTGGCGCGGCGAGTGGAGATCACTAGCCGCGTGCGGGCGCTGGTGGCGGAGGCTGAGTATCACGTGTCGAGCGACGGGATGCTGGACGCGATCGCAGCGGCGGAGGTCGAGGCGAAAGTGCATCAGGCGTACCTACAATGCGGGCTGCTGGAGCTGCGGGGCCTGCGGGTGGACGGCGAGACGTGCGGCGTGGCGGAGCTGGTGGAGCGGGGTCCGGAGGGGCTGTGCCGCGAGATAGCGGGGCGGATACGGGCGCTGTGCGTGGTGAGTCAGGAAGAGCGAAAAAACTAGTTCTCGCACTCCAGTTCCATTTGGGAGGCGGAGCCGCCTGGCGGTGCGAGGAATGCAGGAAGATGCGGCTGGAAGAGCGGCGCGGGTGCGGTTGGTTGAAACCGCGGAAAGCGGGCGGACGGATTGTGTGGGCCCGCGGCGGAGCGGCGACGACAGAGTGCCCGCGCAGCGCGATTACGGCGCAGAGCGCGGCGTGGCTGGAGTTGTTCGCCGCCTGGAAATGGACCGGCCTGGCCGGGGAGAGCGAGTTGACGGCGCGGGACGTGGACGCGCTGGCGATTCTGAACCGCGAATGGGAGAAGGCGAAGCATGACCAACGATGAACGGGACGTGGCGAGCGTATTGAGAGAGGCAGTAAAAGCGGCGGCGGGGTATCCGGCGTCGCGAGTGGAGACGGAAGGCGTGGCGCTGGATGGGCCGGCGCCGGAGTCCGCGCGGGCTGTGAAGCAGAGCGCCGGCACGGAGACGGCGAAGGCTGCGCAGGGGCGGACGGCGGAGAGCGCGCTGGGGGTGGGGTCGACGAGCACGGTGCTGGATTCGATCGCACCGCTGGTGACGCAGGTGACGGGCGGGAGCACTGTGTCGAAGGTGGTGTCGTGGATCAACCCGCTGGCGGGCGCGCTGCTGGGCTTGTTCGGCGGAGGCCGGAGCGAGCCGGAGGTGGAACTGCCGAAGGCGATGCGGCCGGCGAGCATCCACTACGAAGCAGGCATTCGCGGCGCGGGCGGAGAGATGGTGCAGGTGGACCGCGACGAGCAGGGCCAGCTACGGAGCGCGGAGGCGCCGCCGAGCGTGGTGGTGCACGTGGCGGCGATGGATAGCGTGTCGTTCCTGGACAGGACGCCGGAGATCGCGGAAGCGGTGAAGCGGGCGCTGCTGGAGAGCGACGGGTTGGGCCGGTTAATGAACCCCGATTAGGAGAGAAGCGATGTTGGAATTCCCCAAGCTGAAGACGGGCGCGGCGGCGCAGTATGGCGTGCGGCGAGGCGTGGCGGGCGAAGTGCGCGTGCTGCCGTTTCTGGATGGCACGGAGCAGCGGTACGCCTCGAAGCGCTGGAAGAGGAAGTGGCGCATCCGCCTGGACCAGTTGGACGAAGGGGAGGCGGGAGCGGTGGAAGAGTTCGTCAGGCGGCACTTCACGACGCTGGAGCCGTTCGCATTCACGGATCCGCAGACGGGGACGGTTTACGCGCAGTGCGTAGTGGAAGGCGATGGGCAGGAGTGGGCAGCCTGGGCGGCGGGCGACAGCCGCATGAGCATCACGGTTTCGGAAACGGAGGAATGAGATGAACTACCCGATATTGAAGAGCGGCGCGGTGGCGCAGTATCCGCTGTCGAGAAGGACACGGCATCACATCCTTCAGACCGAGACGCCGGGCGGCCAGGTGAAACGGATCCACGGCGGGCGGACGGCGGAGGTCGGCTGGACGATTCAGTACGAGGACCTGACCGACGCCGAGGCGGGCGCGCTGGAGCTGCTGTTTGAGGCCAGCGGCGGCGGGCTGCAGACGTTCCGGTTTGTGGACCCGCTGGCGAATCTGCTGCGGTCGAGCGGAGATTTGAACGCCGAAGTGTGGAGCCGCGCAGGTGTGACGGCAGCCGCGGTGGAGGGAGAGCCGGGAACGTTCGTGGTGACGAATGGGGCCCAGGCTGAGGCGATGGTGTGGCAGAGCGTGGGGGCGGTGCCCGGGATGACGGTGTGCTTTTCGTGCGAGGTGGGCGGGTTGCCTGGCGCGGAAGTGAAGTTGCGATGTGCGGGTCAAGAGAGCCTGGTGAGGCTGACTCCGCAGTGGCAGCGCGTGTGGGTGGCCGGCGTGGCGGCTGGCGAGGATGTTGTGTGCGGTGTGGCGGTGCCGGCGGCAGCGAGTGTGGTGGTGCGGAGATTGCAGGCTGAGAATCAGATGGCGCCGACCGAGTACAAGAGCGGCGATCCGGATGGCGGCGTGCACCAGGTTCGGTTTGAAGCGGGCGGTTTGGAGACGGAGATCACCGGCAAGGATCGCAACGCGATGGTGGTGCGCTTGCGCGGCAGACGAGGGAGCTTGGCATGAGCAGCATCCATGAAAAGAAGCGGCTGGAGGTGCTGGAGACGCCGCTGCTGTTGTTTGAGTGCGCGCTGGCGGACGGAGGCGTGGAACGGTGGTCGACGCACCGGGTGACGGCCGAGGGGCAGGAGTACGAACCGAGGATTCTGCGGCACAGCGGCTTCGAGATGAAGCTGGCGGGAGAAGAGGCCGTGGATAGCGGGGCGCGGTTCACGGTGACGCTGAGCAACGTAGACCGGAGAGTTTCGCAACTGGACAGCCAGAACCGCTGGAGCGGCGCGCGGCTGCGGGTGCGGTTCGGATTCTTCCACCTGCAAACGGGAGTGCCGGCGAGCGAGCTGATTGCCGTGTATGCGGGTGTAGCGAATCCGGTGGAGGAGCTGACAGAGACGGAGGCGCGGCTGAGCTTCACGAACCGGTTGAGCCTGCAGAGAGTGAGCGTGCCGACGCTGCGGATTCAAGCGCGGTGCCCGTGGCGATTTCCGGTAACGGCGGAAGAGCGCATGGCGGCGTTGGATGCGACCTCAGCGTGTGGAAAGTGCGGCTATTCGGCGGATGCCGAAGGCGGTGTGGGGAATCTGCTGGAGGGCGCAGCCTACGCCGGCTGCGGGCGGACCCGGGAGGAGTGCCAGGCCCGGGGGATGTTCTCCGTAGACGCGCGGGGGCAGGAGACGGCGCGGTTTGGCGGGTTCACCTATTTGCCGCCGAGCGTGGAGGTGCGTTCGCATGCGACCGGCGAGCGGATGGTGGCGGAGGCGATCGACGGGCGGGCGCGTTCGAATGACGCGGTGCCGCTGGTGTACGGGACGGCTTGGATCAATGCGCCGGTGGTGTTCGCCAGGAACGACGGGAATCTGACGCACTGCGAGGTGCTGCTGTGCTCGGGGCCGATCGAGGGTGTGCAGAAGGTGATCGCCAATGGTGTGGAGCTGCCACGCGGGGAGCATGGCAAGGACATGACGGCGACGGGTTGGTACAACGTGCTGAGCCTGGGCGGACGGAACGGCGGATTCAACCTCACATTCACGGATGCGGCGGGCAGGCCGGCCGGCGACCCGCATGGGAGCATGGCGTGTCTGGCGGTAGTGCTGCCGAATGCGATTGTGACGCAGGGCAAGCTGCCGAAGGTGGAGGTGCTGCTGGACGGGCTGAAGCTGCGGCGGTATTCGAATGAAGGCGAGGAGTTGGGGGCGGCGTTTACGCGGAACCCGAGTTGGGTGCTGCTGGATTTGCTGGAACGCGGCGGGTGGAGCACGGAGGAGATTGACATCGCGAGCTTCGCGGCGGCGGCGTCGTTTTGTGAGGAGTTTGTCGAGATCCGGATGCCAGGCGGCGAGACGGCGCAGGGGCCGCGGTTTGAAGTGAATGTGGCGTTGACGCAGCGGCGGAGCTTGAGCGAGATCGTGCGCGGCGTGCGGATGGCGGCGGGGCTGATGGCGACGATCGATGAGCAAGGTCGGGTAACGATCCGGCCGGAGTCCACGCTGGCAGTGCAGGCGGCGGAGAGACCGGCGGGGTCGAACAGCACGGAGGCTTTGCAGGGGGGCTGGCCGGCGTATGAGTTCGGCGATGGAATGAACGGGAGGAGCGCGATTCTGCGGAGCGAGAGCGGGCGTTCCACGTTCCGGATCTGGCGGCGGGCGACGAGCGCGACGCCGAACAGGATCAGCGTTGAGTTTCAGGACGCCTTCAACTACTACCAGCAGGACAGCCTGTCGCTGGTGGACTTCGAGGACGCGGCGGCGCAGGGATGCGAGGTGGCGGTGACGTCGGGGGCAGTGGGGTTGCCGCACGTGGACCAGGCGGCACGGATCGTCAGGCTGCAGTTGGAGCGCGGAATCGCGGGGAACCGGTTTGTGGAGTTTGAGACGAGCGTACAGGCTCTGGGCCTGCGGCCTGGAGACCTGATCGCGATCTCGCACTCCCGGGAAGGTTTGGACCGCGCGCTGTTCCGCGTGCTGAAGCTGACACCGGCGTTGAACTTTGAGCGGGTAAAGATTGTGGCGCAGCTCCACAAAGACGAGTGGTACCTGCGGGCGAGCGGAGATTGGCAGGACAGGTATCGGGAAGCCTTGGAGCGCTCCGGGATTCCGCGGCCACTGGCAGGCCTGATGAAGGACGCCGCGGGCGAGGAGTTGTTCGCGGTGGAAGAGATCGACACCGGCGGATTGGAGCAGGTGGAACTGGCGGTGAAGTTCGGCAAGCCGGCGGGGATTCCATTACAGGCGGGGACGCCGCCGGTGGTGAATCTGCAGGCCGGAATCACGGCGGGCGGCGGGACGCTGGCGGGCGGCGAGGTGCTCTACTACGCAGTGAGCGGAGTGGATGCGCAGGGCGTGGAGACGGCGCTCTCGTTTGTGGTGCAGGCCGCGCTGCCGGCGGGCGCGCAGTATGCTGTGGCGCTGGAGGGGATTCGATGCGCGACAGGTCACGGCAGGATGAGGATCTATCGCGGGAGATCGACGTGGCGGATGAGGCGGATTGCGGAGACGGTAGCGGCGGCGCGATTTGTGGATGCCGGTTTGGAGGCGAGTCTGGCTGCGCCACCGGATGCGAACTACGACCATGCTCTGTTCCAGTGGCGATTTGAAAAGTTGCCGGAGACGGAGGTGGAGATGGCTGGCGCGAGTTCGGTGGGCAAGCGCGGGCTGGGTTTGCTGCCGAATGAGTTTGCCGGCTGTCTGGTGCGGATCACGCGAGGGAAGGGTGCGGGGCAGGAGCGGCTGATCGCCAGCCATTCGGCTGAGGTGCTCGAACTGACCGAGGCATGGCGGGAGGCGCCGGATGCGACGAGCTGGTTCACGATCGCGGAGGGGAGCTGGAAGCCGGCAGGCATCACATCGAGCGATGGGATTCATATGCTGGTGCCGAACCGGCCGGGCGAAGTGGTGCAGTTGCTGGGCACGGCGGTGAGCGCGGCCGGGGCGGAGAGTGTCAACCGGGAGGCGATCGTACACCGGCACCGGATCGAAGGCGATCTGCAGGCGGGCGATGCGGATGTGCCGCCGGAACCGGTATTCGGTGTAACGACCATGGGGCAAGGCGCCGTGGAGATCGCCGGCATCGGGTTTGGGACGCTGGACAACACGGTGACGATCCGCAGCGGGACGCTGACGCTGCACTATTGGAATGAGCTGCTGAGTCCGAGCCAGGCGGTGCTGGCAGGCGCGACTGACGACACGGCGCAGGCACTGGTGATGAGCGGATTGACGGCGGAGGCCGGCGATCTGCTGCAGGTGGAAGGCGAACTGGTGCGCGTGTTGGAGGTGAATGGAGGCCAGTATCTGGTGGACCGGGGTTGCCACGGCACGCCGGCGATGGCGCATGGTGCGGGCGCGATCGTCTACCGAATGAGCCGGCGGACGGCGGTGCTGCCGTTTTCGAAGGGATTCTTTGGGAGCAGCGCCAGCGGGAGCTACTCGCAGTCCGTGGATCTTCCGAACGCCAGGGTGGCGGCGGCTGAGCTTTTCATGACCAACGACCGGGGCCACGGCCCGACAGGCGCGCTGGCGTTCACAATGACGGCGCAGGGCGGATTGCGGACCATGAGCGGCGGGCAGTACAGCCTGCAATGGGAAGGCGATCTTGCGGTGACGGGGTCGATCGCTCCGGAGCTGGTAGTGGAGGCGACGCGAGTGGTGCTGGATGTCCGGGCCCGGCTTGGAGTTGCCCCGATCATGGAACCGGTGGAGGTGCGGGTGCTGGTGAATGAAAACGTGTACGCCACGCTGCAGGTTCCTCCGGGGTCCAGGAACTCCGCGGCGTTGAGCGGATTCGGGAAGCCGGCGCTGAAAGAGGGGGATCGAGTTCGCGCCCAGATTGCGAGCGTCGGGACGAGCGGCGGGAGCTATCCGGGGCGGGACCTGACGGTGACGATGCGGCTGTAGTCATGAATTGAACTGGAATAGACAAGGCCGAGCGCCGGTTGCTATATTGAGAATGCTCGGTCGAGGGCGCGTAGCTCAGTTGGTTAGAGCGCCTGCTTCACACGCAGGAGGTCACAGGTTCGAGTCCTGTCGCGCCCACCATCCCCCCCTACAGTTTGAACATCTCCCGCAGCCGCTTCGTCTGCACCCGGCTCACTGGGATTTCCGTCCCCTTCCGGTCGTCCATCTTCAATTGGAAGCTCGACTTGAACCACGGCACCACTTCCTTGATCCGGTCCACGTTCACCAGATAGCTGCGGTGGGCGCGCCAGAACTTCTCAGGATCCAGGCTCCCCTGCAACTCCTCCAGCGTGCGATAGTTCGACTGCCCCTCCATCGTCGCCGTCGCCACCGTGATCAGCCCGTCTTCGATCGTCGCGTAGATCACTTCCGCCGCGTCCACCACCAGATTCCGCCCAGCGCTCCGCACCAGCAGTTTTGCCTTCACCGCTGGCGCCGATTCCAGTGCAGCCGCAGTCTCCACCGCGATCGGTTCCGGCTCCAGCATCGCCCGTCTCACCCGCTCCACCGTCATCGCCAGCCGCTCTTTTTCCACCGGTTTCAGCAGGTAATCCAGCGCCTCCAGCTTGAAGGCCTCCAGGGCGTACTGCTCATAGGCCGTGCACAACACAAACGCCGGCATCGGCGCCCCGGCCTGCTTCAGCCGATTGATCACCCCTAACCCATCCAGACCCGGCATCTGCACATCCAGAAACACCAGATCCGGCTCCAGTTCCTCGATTCTCTCCACCGCCTCCAGTCCATTCGAGGCGGCCCCCACCACCTCAATCTCCGGATACTCATTCAGCAGAAACAGTAACTCATCCCGCGCTGGAGCCTCATCATCCGCAACCACCGTTGGAATGCTCAACGTAACTCGCCCGCTCATCGGCCTCAGTATAGCGTTTTCCCGCCGCCCTTCACCTCGCCGTCCGGTATCCGTCGCCAGTCCTCTCTTCGAAGTCACCGCCAACGCCGTGTTCTCCATCAACTCGCTCTCACGCAGCGCCCCAAGCGCCCGCCCCATCTGCCGGTCCACTTCCCCCACCATCCGGCAGTCGTCGTGCAACTACACCCGGAAATCGTCCCTCTGCCAGTGCGAAGCGATCCCCACCCCCTGCGACATCAGGTCGCAGTCCGCCTTCCGGTGATACTGCATCGCCTCCGGCGTCAGAGGGTCCACCGCCATGTTGCCCGGCGCCGGCGGATACTTCCACTTCTCCCGATGCCCCGCCGTCCCCGGATACTGCCGGGTCCACTCGCAGATGTCGTGCCCCTGGTCCGTCATCAGCACCAGGTTCGGTCTCCGGCCGCCCCCCACCTGTGCCGCGGCCATCCCGCCCCCGCAAACTCTCGCCGGTTCATCGTTCCACCCTACTTCCCGAATAACCGCGGCGCAAACTCCGCCAGCGACTTGCGCCACGTCTGCCACTCGTGCGCCGTCCCCTCGTACTCGTGCCACTCCGCCTTCACCCCACGCCCCTTCAGCTTTTCCACCAGCTCTCTCCCTCCCTTCATCCGCGCCGCCTCCACAGATCCCGCACTCATCCACACCAGCTTCACCTTCGTCCCCACCGTCCCAGCATCCACCCCTCGCCCTCCGCCGCTGAACGCCCCCACCCATCCAAACACCTCCTGGTTCTTCAACCCGATCTCCAGCGCCTGCCCCGCCCCCATCGACAGCCCCGCCACCGCCCGGCTCTCCGCCTTCGCCTTCGTCCTGTAAGCCCCATCGATCTCCGGCACCAGCTCCTGCACCACCATCTCCCCAAACGCCTCGTTCCGTCGCCCGCCCGGCGCCACCGCCGCTGAACCCGCCCGCGGCGCCACCATCCCGTTCTCCATCACCACAATCATCGGCGCCGCCTTCTTCTCCGCAATCAGATTGTCCAGAATGAAATTCACCTTCCCCTGCTCCGTCCACCCTCTCTCGCTCTCGCCCGACCCGTGTTGAAGATACAGCACCGGGTACCGCGCCTTCCGACTCCTGTCATACCCTGGGGGGGTATATACCATCGCCCGACGCCACATCCCCGTCACCTTCGAATGCCACCAGTAGCTCCGCACCTCCCCATGCGGCACGTCCTTCATGTCCCCCACCGTGAACCCCTTCTCCGGCACGTCCACCCCGCTCGTCTCCCGCCCCCACCCGTAGTACGCCTTGGACCCCGGATCATTCACCGCCAGCCCATCCACGAGAAACCAGTAGTAATGAAATCCCGGCACCGCGGGTCCCACCGTCACCGTCCATGCCCCCGCCCCGTCCCGTGCCATCTCCACCGGACCTTTCCCCAATCCGTTATCGTCACCTCCCGGCATCAGTTGCACCCTCCGCGCCTCCGGAGCCTTCAACGAAAACGTCACTTTCCCGTCCTCCCGTACCTGTCCCCAAACCGCACTCATCAAGATCAATGCAACCGAAAATCTCATACCAGCCAGCATCTATCACCCACTCCCCCGGATCAACCCATAATGAAATCGGATGCTCGCCCTCCTCCTCCTTCCGCTCATTACCGTCGACTACCCCGCCAACCACTCCATCTTCCCCCCAGACCTCACTCCGCCCCGCCTCGAATGGCGCGATCCCTCACCCGCCACCATCTGGCGCATCGACATCCAATTCCCCAACCAACCCACTCTCCGCCAGCTCTGGACCCAGGGCCCGCGCCTTCAGCTCGCCCCCCTCGACCCCGACACCGTCGCCGATTCCAACAAGCCCCCAACCCTGACTCCCGAACAGGCCGCCGCCCACACCTGGCGCTTCCCCCAGGCCCTCTGGTCCGAACTCCGCCGCCACCGCTCCGCCCACATCACCATCCATGGCTTCACCCCAGGCGCGTCGAAACCCCTCTCCCAAGCCAACCTCGACATCTCCATCTCCAAAGACCCCGTCGGCGCCCCCATCTTCTATCGCGACGTCCCCCTCATGCCCACAAAGAACGAAAAGGGCGTCATCCAACCCCTCGCCCCCTACGCCCTCCGCCTCGTCAAATGGCGCCTCCGCGACATCTCGCAACCCGCAAGCCGCGTCGTCATGGAGCGCATGCCCGTCTGCGCCAACTGCCACTCCTTCGCCGCCGACGGCAAGACCATGGGCATGGACCTCGACGGCCTCCAGAACAACAAAGGCCAGTACTTCCGCGCTCCCCTTTCTCCACAAACCACCGTCAACCTCGAAAACCTCATCCAGTGGCGCTCCCCCCAAGGCCGTCTCCGCAACAAAATCCGCGTCGGCTTCATGAGCCAGCTCTCACCCGACGGCCGCTTCGTCGCCACCACGCTCAATCCCTCGGAGCCCCTCCCCGGCCAGGCCGACCCGCCCAGCAACTACTACGTGATGAACTTCCCTGACTACCGCTTCCTCCAGGTTTTCTTCCCTACCCGCGGTACCATCAACTACTTCAATCCCGACGACGGCCTCCTCCATCCCCTCCCCGGCGCGGACCTCCCCCAGTACGTCCAATTCGGGGCCGTCTGGAGCCCTGACTCTTCCTACCTCGTCTTCGCCCGCGCCGACGCCCGCGACCCCAACCCCGCGGGCGCACCCACCGCCAGCTACGCCAACGATCCCAACGAACGCCAGATCCAGTACGACCTCTACCGCATCCCATTCAACAGCGGCCGCGGCGGCACGGCCAAGCCGCTCGCCGGCGCCTCCTTGAACGGCATGAGCAACACGTTCCCCAAGGTCTCCCCCGACGGCCGTTGGATCGTCTTCGTCAAAGCCCGCAACGCCCAGCTCATGCGCCCCGATTCCGAACTCTGGATCATCCCCGCCGCCGGAGGCGATGCCCGCCGCATGAACTGCAACACCGCCCTCATGAACTCCTGGCACTCCTTCTCCCCCAACTCCCGCTGGCTCGTCTTCTCCTCCAAAGCCCGCTCGCCCTACACGCAGATGTACCTCACCCACATCGACGAGAACGGCATCGACTCCCCGCCTATCCTGATCGAAAACTCCACCGCCTCCAATCGTGCCGTCAACCTCCCGGAGTTCGTCAACATCAAACCCGGCACTCTCCAATCCCTCGGTGGGCCCGCCCTGGACTTCTATCGCCTCTACGACCGCGCGGCGTATCTCCAGAAGCAGAACGACCCAACCGCCGCCGTCCAGGCCTGGCAGCGAGTCCTGGCCATTCGCCCCGACGACGAAATGGCCCTCAACCAGCTAGGCGTAGCCCTCCTCAAGTCCGGCCGCCCCGCCGAAGCCCGCCAGGCTATGCAGCGCGCAGCCCAAGCCCGCGCCCGCCGCCTCGCCGAAGAACAGGCCCGCTGAACCGCCAACTGCGATAGCTTGTTAATCGATGAACCGCCGTAATTTCCTGGCCAATGCCGCCGCCGGAGCCGTCATCCCTTCTCCACCCATCGACATCCAAACCACCCGCCTCACACTCGCCACCGGTGAAACCGCCGTCCGCCAGACCGTCACCATCACCGACCCCGGCGCCGCCCGCCTCAAGGTCGAAATCCCTCGCGGCCTGACCCACGACCTGCCCAACCGCCAACTCCTTCTCCCCATGAAGAACGGCGTCCTCCGCCGCACCGCCCCCGGCAATGCCCTCACAGAAGCAGTCTTCGAATTCTCCGGCACGCACGACTCCCCCCTGGCCGCCCAACTCGCCATCCCGCTCGTCACCGAAACCTCACCAGACACCGGCTGGTCGCTCTCCTTCGCCGCCGACCCCTTCTTTACCACCGCGTTCGGAGAGAAGCACCACTGGATCTACCCCGAGGGCGTCCCCCGTGCGCCGCGCGAAACCCGCACCATCTACTCGTGCCTCCACCGCGGCGGCCCCCAACGCGCTCTCGACCTCTTCTACGAGACCGCCCTCGCCGGCGTCCCCAAAGGACCCGATTGGCTCCACGACATCGCGCTGATCGACTACGACTTCCTCAGCAAGCACGGCCGCGGCTGGTTCGCCGACATCGACACCCTTGAGAAAGCCATCGCCCCCGCTGACCGCCACAAAGTCATCCTCGGCCTCCACGGCTGGTACGACTACTGCGGACGCTACGCCTACGACGCCAAATCCAAATCGCTCGACAAGACCTGGCTCGCCTTCCCCAATGCCCAGGGCCCTGAAGTCCAGCAGCGTGCCGAGCGCCCCGACAACGGCGATCCCTTCTATTGGGCCCCCGCCGCCATCCGTTCCCTAAAGCCCGTCGAGATGTCCATCGACAACCTCCGCTACCGCATCCGTTACGCCAAACAGCGCGGCTTCCGCGTCGCCCTCTACTTCGCCGACGGCATGAACGCCTGCGACGGCATCCCCACCCACGACCCCTCCAAGGTCCTCCGCTGGGGCGGCTGGTCCGGCCCCGAAACACGCGGCCGCTCCTACGCCCTCAACCCCCTCCACCCCCAGGTCCCCGAGTTCTTCCGCGGCTACCTCGCCGCCCTCCTCGAAACCTATGGCAAGGAGATCGATGCGCTCATCTGGGATGAGACCTTCATGGTGCAGCCGCCTGACCACGGCTCCGGCCCCTACCAGGGCTTCGCCGCCACCGCCATGATGCGCCTCGTCGGCGAACTCACGCAGACCGTCACCTCCTTCCGCAAGGACCTCGCCTTCCTCGCCTCCGACGATGTCGGCGTCGTCCCCAACTACCGCGCACCCTACGCCCTCATGGCCCACGGCACCTACCAGGACAGCCACTGCGCCCCCAAAGGCTGGCCCTATGGCCTCTTCCCCAACTATCGAAACACCCTATGGTCCTGCCAGTGGGCGCCCATCAAGGCCTTCGACCGCACCCTCTACGCCGTCGACACCTTCGATCACCCCGTCGCCATCTCCAACGGCTACGCCGAAGACCGCGGCGTCTCGGACATGAACCCCGCGGATCTCCGCAAAATCCTCGACCTCTTCCAACGCCGCAAGTCCCTCCGCCAGGATCTCCACTGGATCGAAGAGTCCAACGGCGCCTTCACTTACAAGGGCCGCCCCGTCCGCGCCATCTAGCCTGCGAAGCCGCCGCCGTTTGACTACATTGAACTCAGGCAGATCCAATGACCCCGCAGCAGTGGCAAACCTTCAAGTCCGCCGCCAAAGGCGAAGCCTATTCCACGCCTCCCGTCGCCGCCATCGTCGATAGCCCCTGGATCCCCGGCTACACCGGCACGTCCTACCTCGACTACTTCACCCAGCCCGACGCCTGGTTCCGCGCCAATCTCCAGGTCGTGCGCGACTTTCCCGAGATCATCATGCTCCCCTCCTGGTGGGTGGAATACGGCATGGCCATCGAGCCCTCCGCCCTCGGCAACCGCATCCATTTCCAGGCCGACCGCCCCCCCGAGCAGTCGCCCACCCTGGTCCGCATCCAGGACGCCGCCCACCTCAAGCCCGTCAACCCCCTCACCGACGGCCTCATGCCCTTCGCGCTGCACCTCTACCGCCACCACCGCCAGCGCATTCTCGACGAAGGCTACACCATCCCCATGGTGGCCGCCCGCGGGCCCCTCTGCCTCGCCTCCTTCCTCCGCGGCGTCAACCCGCTCATGCTCGACATCGCCGACGAACCCGAAGCCGTCCACGCACTCTTCCGCCTCACCACCCAAACCGTCATCGACTGGCTCCAGGCCCAGGCCGATGCCATCGGCCCCTCGGTCGAAGGCATCCTCGTCCTCGACGACATCGTCGGCTTCCTCTCCAAACGCACCTATCTCGAATTTGCCCACCCCTATCTCAGGCAGATCTGCGACGCCTTCCCGGAACACTGGGTGAAGGTCTACCACAACGACGCCAACGCCCGCCCCATGCTCGCCGAACTCGCCACCACGGGGTTCGACGTCCTCAACTGGTCCCACAACATCCCTGTCTCCGAAGCCCGCCAGAAGACCCAGGGCAAGCTCTGCCTCCTCGGCAACGTCCCGCCCCTCGACCTGGGCGTCCGCGGCACCCCCCAGCAGATCCGCGCCGCCGTCCAGGACTGCATCGCGCAGTGCCCCGGCCAGGGTCTTATCCTCTCCTTCGGGGGCGGCGTCAGCATGGGGACTCCCGCCGCCAACCTCCGCGCGCTCCACCCCTGAAATCCACAACTCCGCCCCAGCCTCAAGCGGATTCACCCAAAAAGGCGTAACCTGAAAGTGAGCCACCGCTGCCCCACCAGGCAGCGGGCAAGGCCGCACGAGACCACGGATGTTTCAAAACATAGAACTCCACGTCCGCGACCAGCGCTTCCACTCCTGGGACGAATTTATCCGAGACGCCGGAGATTATTCCATCGCTCTGGAAGTTCTCGACGACGTGCCCGGCCACCGCGGCCACTACGTGAACTTCGATCACCATGCCGGCGTCGTCCGCGAAGCCACCATGAGCGCCGCCATGCAGGCCTATATCGCCGTGCGCCAGGGCCACCTCATGGAACGCTGGCTGCAAAAGGTCCGCCCCGTCCCCGTCCATGTCTGGAACGCCGATCAGGATGTCTGCCTGGCCGCCTTTGTCCTCGAATACCACGAGATGCTCGAGCGCGCCGAAGGCAAACCCCTGCTGCGCTGGGTCGTTCAGTACAACAACAAAATCGACGTCTGTGGCGGGCTCTATCCCGTCAACCTCGACGACCTCGTCTCCAACCACTTCACCTGGGTCTTCGAACCCTACCGCCAGCAGCGCATCCACGGCAAGGTCCAGGGCGACGCCGCCCTCGTCAAACACACCATCCGCCTCGTCTGCGACCGCCTCCTCGCTCTGCTCAACGGTCACGCCGGCACCACGCCCATCACTGCCGAACCCGAAATCCTCTACCGTTCGCCTTACAACTACGTCATCGCCAACGAAAAAGGGGATCCTCTCTCCCGTCTCGTCCTCGCCTCCGCCGGCTGCACGAACCTCATCAGTATCATCTGCAAGCGCCCCAACGGCCGCTTCACCTACTCCATCATCCGCGGTTCGCCATACGACGAAGACATCTTCGAGATTCCCCGCCTCATCGAGGCTTTTCAGGCCGCCGAAGACCAGCCGGACGCCAAGATCTGGGGCGGCTCCAATCTCGCCGCCGGCTCCGACAGCCAGCTCGGCAGCAGCCTGCATTGGACCCAGTTGCGTGAAATCGCGGACAATGTCGTCGGCGAGGCCCACCGCCGCACCGCCACTCCACCCTTCGCATACCACCCTATGTCCGAGGCCGCGCCCGCCGTGCTGCTCGCCCTGCCGCCCGGCGCGCAAACCCGCATCCGGCCGCATCTCGACGAATGCGGCGCACGGATTTTCACTACCACCTGTTGCGAGGAAGCCGAACGCATCTTGGCCGCACACCCCGAGATTCAGGTCATCTTCAGCGAGATCCTCCTGGACGACGGCTGCTTCACCCGGCTGGTCGAGTCCGGCTCCAAACGCGGCATCCCCACCATCGTCTGCCTGGAGCACGTCGATGCCGGCTGCACCGATCTGCTCGAACGCGGCGCCTTCAGCCTGCTCACTCCCCCCTTCACCGCCGAAAAACTGCGCTGGGTGCTCAGCGAGTGTGCCGTCGCCGTCTCGCGCTGAACCGCCTTCCTCCTGCGGCCCCGCCCGAACCCTGTGATAGGATGCCATTTCGACAGAGGTCTGCCCCGTGAACACTACAGCCCCGCATCGTAGAAGCTTCCTCAAAACGGCCGCCGCCGTCGCCGGTTTCCCCACCATCGTCCCCTCCACCGTCTTCGGCAAGTCCGCCCCCAGCAACCTCATCCAGTTGGGCCATATCGGCTGCGGCCGCATCGCCCGCGGCCACGACATCGCGGAGACCATTCGCCACACCGGCGCCGCCCGCTACGTCGCCATCTCCGACCTCGACAGCGTCCGCCTCGCCGACGGCAAACAGCTCATCGAAGGCTATTACGCCAAAAACCTCGGCGGCTCCAACGCCGTTACCGTGAAGACCTACCCGGACTACAAGGAACTCCTGGCCGACAAGAGTATCGACGCCGTCCTCATCTCTACCCCGGACCACTGGCACGCCCAGCCGGCCATGGAGGCCGCGCTCGCCGGCAAGGACGTCTACCTTCAGAAACCCACCTCCCTCACCATTCAGGAAGGCCGCCAGATGGCCGATTGCATCAAAGCCACCGGCCGTATCCTGCAACTCGGCAGCCAGCAGCGCTCCGACCCCGCCTTCCGCCTCGCCACCGAACTCGTCCGCAACGGCCGCATCGGCAGGCTCAAGGAGATCTACATCGGCCTCCCCGAAGACCCCTCCGGCCCCGTCGAGCCCGAGATGCCCGTGCCGCCCAATCTCAACTACGAGATGTGGCTCGGCTCCACCCCCAAGGTCTTCTACACCGAAAACCGGGTCCATCCCCAGACCAGCGACCCCCGCAAACGCTACGACCGTCCGGGCTGGCTGCGCTGCGAGCAGTTCGGCGCCGGCATGATCACCGGCTGGGGCGTCCACCACGTCGACATCGCCCACTGGGCCATGGGCTGCGATGAATCGGGCCCCATCGAAGTTCTGGCCGACGCCCATTTCCCCAAATCCGGCCTGTGGGATGTCCACGGCCCCTATCACGTCCGCCTCAGGTACGCCAACGGCGCCACAGTCTATATGAGCGAGAAGTACCCCAACGGCCTGCGCTTCGTCGGCGAATCCGGCTGGATCTGGGTCACCCGCGGCCGCTACGATCCCGCCAAGGTGGACGCCAACGGCCACCCCCTCGGCAACGCCATCGACGCCAGCGATCCGCGCATCCTCACCGCCGGGTTCAAAGAGGGCGAGATCCGCCTCCACTTGAGCCCGCAGAACGATCACCACCTCGACTGGCTCGAAAGCATCCGGAGCCGCAAGCCGCCGGCCGCGCCGGCCGAGGTCGGCCACCGCTCCTGTTCAGCCTGCCTCGTCTCCCACATCGGCATGCGCCTGGCCCGGCCCCTCAAATGGGACCCGGCCAAGGAACAGTTCAACGACGCCGAAGCCAACGCCATGCTGTCGCGCCCGCAGCGCGCGCCCTACGGCTCCAGCTATGTGAAGAAGCCTTAGAGCTTGCTCAACGCAAACGCATAGGCGCCCAGGGCGACGGCTTCGCTCGTGTCGAGCCGCGCCAGCCCGACGGCCACTCTCTGCAACGGGTCATACTGTACCGTCCGGCCGGACCGCGGCACGGTAAGGCTCCGCGCCTCCCCCTTCAGGAAGATCGCCCGCTCCTCCGGGTTGTCGATGTCAAAGGCCGTCGCAATCACGCGCCGCAGCGGATTGCCGTCCCGCTCGTACACGCCGTTGACGGCTTTCATGAGTGCCGGCATGAACAACGGCGCAGCGGCCGAAATGCCCCCGCCGATCACCGCCAGCCCGTCGACGAGCGTCAACGCCTGCGCCACCACGTCGCCCGCGGCCTGGCCCAGACACCGGAACGCTTCCTTCGCCGCGGCCTGATCGCCCGCGGTCTGGCCCATGCCGATTTCGAAAATGGCCTTCGGCTCCGGCGCGGCATCCACAGAAATCCCCGCACAGCGCGCGTAGACCCGCCGCACCGCGCGAATCGACGCGCCCTCTTCGGCGTTGATCGAAGGATCGTGGATGTTCCTCGACAGCCACACCTCCCCCGCCATCGAGTTGTCCCCGATGAAGAGCTGCCCGTCCCTCACGATGCCGCCGCCCAACCCCGTGCCCAGCGTGATGCCGAACAGGTTCTTGTACCGCTTCGGGCTGCCGGCCTCTTCGAGCAGCCCGTTCACATACGGCAGGAAGCCGGACATCGCTTCGCCGTACACAAACAGGTCGCCGTCGTTGTTGATGAAGGTCGGAATGCCGAACTCATCGGCCAGCATCGGCCCCAACGCCACGCCGCCGCGGAACGCCGGCAGGTTGTTCTCGTTGGCGACGATCCCCGCCGGATAGTCCGCCGGCCCGGGGAAGGCGAAGCTGATCGCCACGGGCGCTTCCGGCAGTTGCTCGCGCACGCGGCGGAAGCCCTCGATCATGTTGCCCAGGCAGCGCTCCAGGTTGTTGGCCTCGGAGGGGATATAGATCGGATCCAGCAGCAGCTTGTTGGAGCGGATCGCGGAAAACTTCAGGTTTGTGCCGCCCGCATCGAGGATCATCACGATGCGGGAATCGGTGGAGGTATTGAGTGCCATGTTATGCTTTCGCGCCCCTCAGGTTGGCCAGGGCAACGTAGGTGATATAGAGCAGAGCGGCCAGCGGAACCAGGAAGCCCATCTGCACGGAGCCGAGCATGTCGGAGACGACGCCCATCACGGGCGGCACCAGGGCGGCGCCGACGATGGCGGTGACCAGCAGTCCGCTGAGCGCGTTCTGGTGCTCCGGCATGGCGTCGACGACGATGGAAAACACCAGCGGGAAGATGTTGGCGAAGCCCAGACCGATGACAAAGAAGCTCGCCACCGCTACGCCCTGATTTGGCACGAAAATGCCCATCAAACCGACAACGGAAACGATACAGGTAACGATAAAGAAGACACGAGGCTTCATCCAGGTGAGCAGAACACCGCCCGAGAACCGTCCGATGGTCAAGGCGAGGAAAAAGAGCCCGGTGCCGAGCAATCCGATCTTGTTGATGTCGACTCCAAAGCGGTCTTTGAGGTACATCGGGATGCCGGCGCTGACGCTCACCTCGGCGCCCACATAGAAGAAGATCGCCATCACCATCATGGCGACGTAGCCATTCTTCAGCAGCGCCAGGCAACTGGCCAGCGTGGTGGGTTTGTGGTTGGGGTCCTTCTCCTCTTTCACCTTCAGCGGCAGCACGGCCAGCATGGTGATGAGCAGCGCGGCGCTGTAGATGGGGAACACCACCTGCCAGGAGGCGCCCCAGTAGCGGGCCGCGAAGACGGGCAGCAGCGGACCGGAGAGCGAACCGATGGCTTTGACGAACTGCGCCAGCGAGAGATTGCGCGAGTAGTAGCCGGGGCCGGAGACGTCGCGCATGATCGGGTTGCCGGCTACCTGCAAGGTGGTGGCGCCGGCGCCGAGCAGCAGGACGGTGACCAGGAACATGGCGAAGGTGGAGAAGCCAAAGACAGCGGGGATGAGCATGCCGGCCAGCATGATTCCGAGACCGGTGAGGAGGATGAACTTCTTGCCCATGCGGTCCTGCAGCACACCCATGGGGACGGAGAGGAAGCCGAACATGATGAAGCCCATGAAGGCGATCAACTGGGCCTGGAAGTTGTTGAGTTGAAACTGCTCGCGGGCCAGGCTGACGAAGGGGCCGGAGGCGTCGGCGAAGCCCATGGCGAGGAAAGCAAGGAAGACGGGAAAAGCTCTCAGCATAAAGGAAGCATCCAGCATATCTCCAATGCCGTGAACGGTGGGGGCTATTCCGCGTGGAGGGCTGAGGTGGGGTCGAGGCGGACGGATCAATTTTGGAGTTTTCTTCATAATTGCGACGAAGCCACGGTCCACTGGGAAGTGAGTCGAATTCCGGATGGATCTCATGATGCGAGCGGGGATGATGCTGGCCGCCGTAGGGCTGCTTGGGGTGAGCTCGTCCGGGCAGGAAGCCAGCCCGTTGTACGAGATTCGAGGGGTGGTGGTGGAGTCCGGCAGCGGCCAACCGCTGGAGGACGTCGAGGTCAGCGTCCAGCCTTCCGGGAACCCCGAAAAGCTCGCGACGGACCTCACCGGCGCTTTTCGTTTCCGGGTGAATGAACCCGGGCGCTATGTTCTCACGGCGCGCAAGCCAAGCTATGATCCCTCTGGTCACGCTGCAAAGGTCTACTGGCAGTATCACTTTGACTTGAGCAAAGAGAAGCCGCGGGCAGATCTCCATGTTTCACTGGCAAGGCCGTGCAGTTTGACCGGCCGTATCGTAGATTCTGAATCCAAGAAGCCGGTGGCCGGAGCGAGCGTGAGGGTATACGGGGCGGGTTTCCTGGACGGAGCGGTCCACATCTCGCCCCTCGATCCAGTGAATACCACCAAGGCGGATGGTGTCTTCCGGATGTCCGGATTGCCACCGGGCTAGTACATCGTGGAAACCGAACGAGGGCGGCAGGCGGCGCAGCGCATCCGGAGCGACTTTGGCGAGGACGACGTGAACCGGACGGCGGTTTCGGATCTGCACACAGATTGGCCGGGCGGAACGGAAGCGGAAGGAGCCAACCCGCTACGACTGGCGCCGGGCGCCGTTCTGGATTTGGGCGACCTGCCGGTCCCGCTCAGGCCCGCATAACATATGCGCGGCAAAGTGAACACTCCCAACTGCGTCCCCGGAACCCCTTTGGCGGTGACACTGTTTCAATCCGTCAACGGCTTACACATGATTCGTGGCCAAGGCAGGGCGAATTGCGGCGGGGAGTTCCTGACTGAGGGCCTGGAGCGCGGCCGGTTCGAGATCGGCGTCTTCAGACTGAAAAAGGACGATGCGGATGGTTTCGGCTTCACCGCTGTGGAGATTCCGAATCGCAATGTCAGTCACCCAGAGCGGCGCCGATGGCGCCTTCGAATATCCGACAGTGGTGCCCGGCGAATATCGTCTGTTTGCCGTACCGGAGTTCTATGCGGAGCGACTGGAAGCGCCCGGAGTGCTGGAAAGTTTTGTCCGGGATGGGCGAAAGGTCAAGTTGGCGGAGAGCGAGCAGGTATCAGTGGTGGTCACGCCGGCGACGCTGCCGTGATGGTAGTGGAAAGATTTGCTATTCGGTGCGGAGGGCTTCGGTGGGGTCGAGGCGGGCGGCCTGCATGGCGGGGATGAGGCCGCTGGTGATGCCGACGAGCATGAGGACGAGGAAAGACACGCCGACGGTGGAGAGCTGGACTTTGAGGATGAGGTCGCCTTTGCCGGAGGTGTCTTCGAACAGGCCACCGAGCATGGGCATGGGCGGGATGATCCAGGTGATGGCGTAAGAGAGGGCAACGCCGATGATGCCGCCGGCGAGGGTGAGGACGAGGGCTTCGGCGAGGAACTGGAGGGCGATGTGCCAGCGGCGGGCGCCGAGGGCGCGGCGGAGGCCGATTTCGCGAGTGCGCTCGTTGACGCTGACGAGGAGGATGTTCATGAGGCCGATGCCGCCGATGGCAAGGGTGAGCGAGCCGATGAAGAGCAGCAGCACCTGGAGGCCGATGGTGAGGCCGTCGATGATGGGGCGCATGTTGGAGGTGCCGAAGCCGGTGATGGCGCGTTTGTCGGTGGGGTTGAAGTTGAAGCGGCGGGCCATGGCTTCGCGGAACTGGAGTTCGGCCTTGGCTTCAAACATCGGCGAGATGGGCTGGAGGACGGCGTTGGTGGGATAGCGGGTATTCCAGAGTTCGGCGGCGGAGCCGTAAGGGATGAAAACGGAGCGGTCGTCGGGGCCGTAATAGTTGCCGAAGGAGAGCTTCTTGTCCATGACTCCGATGACGCTGAAGCGGATGCCCTGGATGGTGATGGTCTCGTTGACGGCGGGGCGGCCGGAGAAGAGTTTCTTCTTCACCCAATCGCCCATGAAGACGACGCGGCGGCGTTCGGAGGCGTCTTCGGGGGAGATCCAGCGGCCTTCGAGCGGGCGTTCACTGCGGATTTCGCCGTATTCGTAGCAGACGCCGCGGACGTTGACGGTGACGACGCGCTCCTGGTAGGTGAGCGGGAGGCGTTTGATGGTCTCGGCGCAGAGCTGCTTGATGAGTGGGGATTCGGCCTTGGCGACATCGAGGTCGGCGAGTTCGAACTGGATGCGGCGGCCGGCGCGCTCGCCGCCGGCCTGTTCGCTGGTCTGGCCGGGGAACATGATGATGGCGGACCTGGAGAAGTTCTGGAAGACGCCCATCATGAGTTGGCGGAAGCCGGTGCCGTAGGACATGAGGAGGGTGACGGCGGCGATGCCCCAGACGATGCCAAGCATGGTGAGGATGGAGCGGGTGGGGCTGCGGCGGAGCGAGTCCCAGGCCTGGCGGAGGATTTCGGCGATCATGCCGGCCATGGCGGATCAGCCTCCCGCCTCGAAGCGCAGGGCTTCAATGGGATCGACCGAGGCGGCGCGGGAGGCCGGGTACATGGCGGCGAGCACGGCGACGAGTCCGAGCAGGAAGACGCAGCCGAGGCCGACCTGCCAGGTGGCGTAGAGGCCGGCGAAGTACTGAGGCATGGGGAGTTTGTTGACGTAGTGGCAGACGGTGTGGGCGAAGGCGAGGCCAATGGCGCCGCTGGCGAAGACGATCATGAACGTCTCAAGGAAGAACATGGTGAGGATGGAGCGGCGCGTGGCGCCGACGGCCATGCGGAGGCCGATTTCGCGGGTGCGTTCGCGCACGGCGACCAACATGACGTTCATGGTGCCGATGCCGCCGAGGAGGAGCGTGACGACGCCCATGGCGCCGAGGAAGTACTTCATGCCGTCGGCCATGGTGGCGAAGGCGCGAGACTCCTTGACGGTATCCCAGATGGCGGCGGCCTCTTTGTCGCCGGGATCGAAGCTGTGGATGCGGCCGAGGCCGCGGCGGACCTCGGCAACGCAGTCTTCGTGCTGGTCGAGGGTCCAGGCCTTGACGATGAGCTGGTCGACAGTCATGGGCGGATAAGGCGGCGGCTGGGGGAGGTCGCGGATCATGGCGCCATAGGGGACGTAGATCTTGGTGACGTCGCGGCCATCGTAACTGGAGTCCTGATCCTTGGTCTGCATGACGCCGATGACCTGGTAGGGCATGCCGGCGATGGAGATGGTCTTTCCGACCGCATCGCGCCCAGAGAAGAGCTGCTTGCGGACGTCGGAGCCGAGGAAGGCCACGCGGCGGCCCTGGGCGTCGTCTTCCCAGGAGAAGAAACGGCCCTCGGCGACGGGGATGGCGCGGATGCGCTGGAAGGGCGGCTGGGAGCCGGTGACCATGAGGGTGGCGGAGTTGAAATCGCTGCGCACGGCGACGTTGCCGCGGCCGAGTTCGGGCAGGACGAATTCACAGGAAGGAGCCTGGGGGGCGAGCAACTGGTGGTCGTAGACGGTCCACATGAGGCGGCGGCCGGCACGCTCGCCGCCGGCCTGGAGGGAGGTGCGGCCGGGAAAGACGATGAAGATGTTCTCGCCGAAGTTGGCGGCGACGCGGCGCTGGCCTTCGCGGAAGCCGTCGCCGGCGGCGGTCATGAGGGTGATGGAGACGACGCCCCAGCTCAGCCCAAACATGGTCAACCCTGCCCGCAGTTTGTGTGCGAGCAGGGTTTGAACGGTATCGCGGATCAGGTCACCGAAGGTCAAGGCTTACTGGAGGATCACCTTCTGGCCCTGCGTGAGGCCGGAGACGAGTTCGGTCTTGACGCCGTTGGAGATGCCGAGCTTCACAGGCAACTTCTTGCGGCCCTTCTCGGCGGTGGAGTCGGGCACTTCCACGCTGGCGCTGCGCTGCTTGTCGTAGACGACGGCGGCTTCGGGCACCAGCAGGACATTCAACTTCTCTTCGAGGATGATTTCGGCGTTGGCGCTCATATTGGCCTTGAGTTCGCGGCCGGGGTTGTGGATGGAGACCTGGACTTCAAAGGTGGTGACGTTATCCTTCTCGACGCCGTAGGGCGAGATGCGGTAGACCTTGCCTTCGAACTTCCGGTCGCGGAAGCTCTCGACGACAATGCGGGCGGGCTGATCGATGTAGACCTTGCCGATGTCGGCCTGATCGACTTTGCCGCGGACGAAGACGTCGCCGACGTCGCCGAGGGTAAAGAGGAGGGTGGACTGCGAGCCCATCACGAGGATGGAACTGACGGCGTTGCCGACCTCGACGTTGCGGGAGAGGACGAGGCCGTCGATGGGGCTTACGATGGTGGAGTTGCGGAGGTCTTCCTCGGCGCGTTCGAGCATGGCCTGGGCCTGGGCGACCTGGGCTTTGGCGCGGGTGATTTCGGCGCGGGAGACGGCGAGGTTACGGGCAGCGGAGGACTGTTTATTGAGGGCGAGCTGGTAGGCCTTTTCGGCGTCCTCGACGAGGTTTTTGGCGATGAGGCCTTCCTTGTGGAGTTGGCGGGCGCGGTCCATGCCGGATTTCAGGAAGGGCAGATCGGGGCCTTCGGCTTCGACCTTGTTGCGTTCCAGGGAGGCGAGGGCGGACTCTTCGGTGGCCTGGGCGGCCTGGAGGTTCGCCTTGGCTTCGCGCTGGCGGGCCTGGAGTTCCTCTTTGTCGAGCTCGGCGAGAACCTGTCCGGATTGAACATTATCGCCGTAATTGACAAAGATCTTCTTGACGATGCCGCTGGCCTTGGACTTGACCTCGACGGTGGCGCGCGGTTCGATTTTGCCGGTGGCGACGACGCTGCGGGCGATGTTGCCGCGATCGATGGAGGCGATCTTGGAAGGGTCGATCTTGTTATCCGGTTTAAGAGCGGCACGCACGCCAAAGCCGGCGCCGGCCAGAACCAATACGATGACGGCCGCCCAGATCCAGCGGCGCTTGCCCTTCCTTTTTCCGTTCACTGCCATGGTCTTGAAAACTCCCTTAACACTGGTATGAGACGAGTGAGCATGCAAGGATGTTCCCGGAAGACGACAACAATTGGTGATTTCGTTTTGGAGCTAAGATGGAACGCATGAAACGGGCCGGTTTTCTATGGGTTGCCGCGATGGCGGCGGTGCTGGGGCAGACGCCGGAGAAGGCTGTGCCGGAGATGGGGGTGCTGAAACAGGCGGCGCGGGAGATGGTGGAGGGCCGGAAGCAATTCACGCAGCAGGTGGTGGACTCGATTTTCAGCTTTTCGGAGCTGGGGTACGAGGAGGTGGAGACGTCGAAGTACGTCACCGGGATCCTGGAGAAGAACGGCTTCCGGGTGACGCGGGGTGTGGCGGGGCTGCCGACGGCGTGGGTGGCGGAGTGGGGCTCGGGCAAGCCGGTGATTGGGCTGATGGCCGACATTGACGGGTTGCCGCAGACGTCGCAGATGCCGGGGGTGGCGTGGCGCCAGCCGCTGATTGAAGGCGGGCCGGGGCATGGCGAAGGGCACAATGCGGGGCAGGCTGTGAATGTGACGGCGGCACTGGTGGCCAAGGAACTGATGGCGAAGTACGGCATCCGGGGTACGCTGCGACTGTATCCGGGCGTGGCGGAGGAGCTGATCGGCAGCCGGACGTACATGGTGAATGCCGGGCTGTTCAAAGACCTGGATGCGATGCTCTCGACGCATATCGCGGCGGACTTCAGGACGGTGTACGGGGAGTCCGGCTCCGGGCTGGTGTCGACGGAGTATACGTTTCTGGGGCGGAGCGCGCATTCGGCCGGAGCGCCGTGGGCGGGCCGGAGCGCTCTGGACGCGGTGGAGTTAATGGACATCGGATGGAACTTCCGGCGCGAGCATCTGCGGACGGAGCAGAGGTCTCACTATGTGATCACGCAGGGCGGGGACCAGCCGAACGTGGTGCCGCCGGTGGCGAAGGTCTGGTACTACTTCCGCGAGTGGGATTACGCGCGCATTCGGGAACTGCACGAACTGGGCACAAAGATGGCGAAAGCGGCTGCGATGATGACCGACACCGAGGTGAGCGAGCAGGTGCTGGGCGCGGCGTGGCCGGGCCACTTCAACAAACCGATGGCCGAAGCACTGGCGGCGAATATCCAGGCGGTGGGGATGCCGAAGTGGAGTGAGGACGACCAGGCGATGGCGAAGGCGGCGCAGGCTCTGATGAAAGTGAAAGAAGACGGGCTGCGGACGAAGCCGGACGAACTCAGGCCGCCGGATCCGTCGCGGCGCAGCTATGGTTCGGACGACATCGCGGAGGTGGGGTGGAATGTTCCGACGGTGGTGCTGCAGTTTCCGGGCAACATTCCGGGGATGACCGGGCATCATTGGTCCAGCGGGATTGCGATGGCGACGCCGATCGCGCACAAGGGCGCCTCAGCGGGCGCGGCGGCGCATGCGATGACGGTGCTCGATCTGATACTGAAGCCGGAACTGCTGGCGGCGGCGAAGGCGTACTTCGCAGAGCAGACGAAGGAGATCAAATGGCAGTCGTTGATTCCGGTGGGGCAAGCGCCGCCGGTAACGATCAACAAGGAGAAGATGGAGCGGGTACGGCCGCAGTTGGAGAAGCTGCGGTACGACCCGTCGCGCTATGCGACGTACCTGGAGCAGCTTGGGGTGAAGTACCCGGGACTGAAGAAGCCGTAAAGGCTACAAGGTGGAGTCCAGCACCTTGATGGACTCCTGGGCGTCGATATCGGTGAGCATCTGCTTGAACTGCTGGCGGGCCTTTTCGAGCGAGACGAGGGATTTGGAGACGTCCTGCTGGAAGGTTTCGACGCCGGCGCAGGCGTACTTCTGGTGCATGAGGATGAACTCCTGGAGGCGGCCCTGCTGTTCGCCGATGGATTCCATGAGCTGACGGTAGTCGGTGAGAAGGAGGCGGGCGGTGCTGACTTCGCGGCGTGAGATGCGGAGGCGGTCGTCGAGAGCAGTGAGGGCCTGGAGGGGAATCTCACCTTCGCGAGTGTTCATGGCGCCGAAGTAGGCAGCGACCCGGTCCTTCACGGGACCGGAGCCTTTGAGGAGCGCGAGCATGCGCTGGTGGTTCTGGTGCATGCGGTCGCGGAGCTTGGCGGTGCGTTCGTTGAGGGTGTCGAGTTCGGCGATGCGGGCTTTGCGGGCGGTGTCGACCTGATCGGCGAAGTCGCGGGCGCAGATGATGGTTTTGGCGTCAGTCTCCTTGCTCTTGCTCTTGAAGGAGGGAGAGAGGACGAGGGTGACGGCGGTGTTGAGCCAGGCCAGCTGGGGGAAGGCGCCCATGAGCTGAGTGGCGAGAGAGGGGAGATTGCTCTTCTTGGATTGGGCGTCGAGAGTTTTGACGGCGGCCTGGTATTGGGCGCTGGCGGCGACGGGGCTGGGCAACTGGATGAGGGCCCGGGTGGTGTTGCCGGTATTGGCCAGAGCGCTCAGGTTGGTGATGAGCGAGGAGATAGCGGCCTCAGCGTTCTCGAAGACGGCCTGCTCCGTGCGGAGACGGCCGTGCAGGGCTTCGCGCTCGATGTTCTCCTGCTGGCGGAGTTGGGCGGTGAGCGACTGCTGGAAGGCGGAGAGGGCCTTCTGGTAGGCGGCGAACTCATCCTTGGTGACGTAGCCGCGGCCTTCCTTGAGCTTGAGTTCGAGCTGGGAGAGCGAGGTTTTCTGGGCTTCGAGTTCGCGGCGCTGGTCTTCCAACTGAGTCTGGAGGTTGCCGATCTTTTCCTCGGACGCGCGGCGCTCGGCCTCGATGGAGGACATGGAGGGCGGCGCGGGGACGGCCGAGGGGTCCTGCGCGTAGAGCGGACACAGAACGATGAAGATTAGAACAAGCCGGCTCATTTATGTATTTTACCTTTTGACGCAGCCTGGACGGAAAAAGACGAACGGACGGCGGCTTCGATAGAATCCGGGGGAACTCTCATGAAGAAACTGATTCTGGCGGCGATGGCGGCGGGGGCGCTGATGGCGCAGACGGCGGCGAAGAAAGACCCTTCGCTGGCGGTGGTGCACGAGACGGCGGGGCTGAAGCGCGTCCTGCTGATCGGCGACTCAATCTCGATGGGCTACACGCCGGTGGTGCGGGAGCGGCTAAAAGGGAAGGCGAACGTACACCGGATTGGGGAGAACGGCGGGCCGACCTCGAACGGCGTGGCCAAGGCGGATGCGTGGCTGGGGACTTTCGAGTGGGACGTAATCCACTTCAACTTCGGGCTGCATGACCTGAAAGTGATGGAGGACGGCAAGCGGCAGGTGGAGTTAGAGCAGTATGAAGCGAACCTGCGGAAGATCGCCGCGCGGTTGCAGGAGACGGGGGCCAAGGTGATCTTCGCCACGACGACGCCGGTGCCGGAAGGCAAGGTGAGCCCGTTGCGGCGGCCGGAGGATGTGGCGCGTTATAACGAGGCGGCGGTGCGGGTGATGAAGGAGATGGGGATCGAGGTGAACGATCTCTACGAAGTGGCGCTGCCGAGATTGAAGGAGATCCAGCGGCCGGTGAACGTGCACTTTACGGAGCCGGGGTATGCGGTGCTGGGCGAACGGGTGACGGCCAGGATCGAACGGGCGATGGAGCGCTGATGGAGGGACAGGCTTCGCGGCTGCGCTGGGGGATGATCGCGCTGGTGTTCTGGGCGACGGTGATCAACTATCTGGACCGGCAGGCGTTATCGGTAGCGGCGCCGGTGCTGCGCGAGCAGTTCTCGATGTCGAACACGGAGTACTCGCGCGTGGTGACGGCGTTTCTGCTGGCATACACCATCGCGAACGGGATCTCCGGGCCGCTGATCGACCGGATGGGCACGCGGGCCGGCTACGCGCTGTGCATGGCGTGGTGGAGCGGAGCCGCCCTGCTGCACACGCTGGCGACAGGCGTCTGGAGCCTGGGGGCGGCGCGGTTCTTGCTGGGCCTGGGGGAAGCCGGCAACTGGCCGGCGGGCGTGAAGGTGGTGGCGGAGTGGTTTCCGAAACGCGAGCGGGCGCTGGCGTCGGGGCTGTTCAACAGCGGGTCTGCGATTGGGGCGATTCTGGCGCCGCCGGTGGTGGCGTGGCTGCTGCTGCAATATGGGTGGCGGGCTTCGTTTGTGGCGGTGGGGTTGAGCGGGTTCGTCTGGCTGTTGATCTGGTGGCCGGTGTACCGGACGCCGGATTCCGGCGCTCAGGTGGGCCGGGCGGAAGTGCCCTCGCCGTGGCGGCTGTTCCGCGTGCGGTTTGTCTGGGTATTCACCTTGTCGAAGGTCTTTCTCGACCCGGTCTGGTATTTCTACATCTTCTGGTTTCCGGAGTATCTGAGCAAAGCGCGCGGGTTCAGCATGGCTTCGATCGGCAAGTATGGGTGGATTCCGTTCCTGGTGGCGGGTTTAGGGAACGTGGCCGGGGGATGGATGTCGGCGGCGCTGATCCGCGGAGGATGGACGGTGGATCGCGCCCGGAAGACGGCGGTGACGTGCTTCGCGGCGCTGATGCTGGCGGCGGTCCCGGCGGTGCTGGTATCGGACGTCCGGGTGGCGATCGCGCTGGTGGCTGTGGCGATGGTGGGCTATACGGGGAGCACGGCCAACATGCTGGCGTTTCCGGCGGACGTGTTTCCGGGGTACATGGTGAGTTCGGTGTACGGGCTGGCGAGCATGGGGTCGGGCTTCGGAGGGATGCTGTTTACGCTGATCACGGGGTGGATGGTAGACCGGTATTCTTATGTTCCGGCGTTTGTGATGTTTGGGGTGATGCCGCTGGTTGGTTTGGGGTTGATTTGGGGGTGGCTGGGGCCGCTGGACGGACGGAGCACGGAGGATCTGGCCTAGTTCTTCGGCGGGCCCAAAGGGCTGGGGACGCAGCCGGTGGTGTTGACGTCGTAGGCGATGGTGGTGATCTTCCAGGCGGCGTCGGAGCCCTTGATGAGATGGATGGCGTCGATGCCGCAGTGGCTGAACTTGCCGTCGCGGTGGAAGTCGTATTCGGCCCAGACGGCGGCGAGGCGGCCCGAGATGCGGACTTCGGGCTTCCAGATGCGCTCCAGCAGCGAGCCGGGGATTTGCGGGAGACGGGTGACGTATTGATCGAGGGTAGTGGCGCTGATGGAGCCGTCCGCGCGGACGGCGAAGAACTGGGCGGCGGGATGGAGGTCGGCGCGGAAGGCGGCGGCGTCCTTGGACTTCATGGCGTCGAAGGTTCGCTGGATGGTGGCCAGGATCTTCTCCTGATCTGAAGTCTGGGCGGCGAGAGGCAGGATGGAGAGCAAGAGGAGGATCGGGCGCATGGGTAGTGAGACGAGTTTAGCAGGCGTTTGCCAGAGGCAGGCGAGCTAATTGGCCGCGCTGGGTATTGGCTTGGGATAGTTGGGGCTGTAAAGCATGGGCTTGGGGCGGAGTTGGAGTTCACCGCGGGAGACCCATTGTTCGCCGCGGATTTCGAGGTGAGCGGCCATGCGGGCGCGCCATTGGCGAAGGATCCCGGTGTCGTTGGATTCTTCGAGTTCGTGAGGGTCGTTCTGGAGATGGAAGAGTTGCTCGGAGCCGTCGAAGGCGTGGAAGATGTACTTCCAATTGCCGTCGGTGAGGGCGGTCCAGTGGTTGACCTTGTCGTAGCAGACGTCGTGCTCGAGATCGATGAAGGCGCGGGAAGGCTGGAAGAGGCTTTGGCCGTCGCAGGCAGCGGGGAGAGTGGCGCCGGCGGCCTGGGCGAAGGTCGGAAGGATGTCCCGGATTTCGACGGGGGTTTGGGCGACGGCACCGCGGGAGGCGCCGGGGCCGGCCAGGAGCATGGGAATGCGGGCGGAGGCCTCATAGGCGTAGGACTTGCGCCAGAGGTTGTGGTCGCCGGTCATGTCGCCGTGATCGGCGAGGAAGACGATGAGGGTTTCATCGAGGATGCGGCGTTTCTGGAGCGATTCGAGAATGCGTCCGATCTGTTCATCGATGAAAGTGATGTTGCCGTAGTAGCCGATGCGGGCGGCGCGGACGGCTTCATCGCCCATGGCGCCGTGCCAGATGTCGTCGCGATTCGAGTTGCGGGGCTCGTACTTCGAAGCCCATTTGCCGACCTGGGCTTTGGGCAGTTGGGCGTCTTTGTAGCGATCCCAGAAGCGCTGAGGGGGATCGTAGGGGGAGTGGGGGCGGGCGAAGGAGACCTTGAGGAAGAACGGTTGTGGATTCGAGTAGGTGTCGAGGAAGCGGGTGGCGACGTCACCGGTCCAGGCGGTGGGGTGGAGGCGTTCGGGGAGAACGTAGGGTTTGGCGGTGTAGTCGTTGAAGCCGATGCCGGTGGCGTCGGGGTTGAGATTGGGGGCTTCGGAGGCGAACCAGGCGCGGTAGTCGGATTTGAAGTCGGGGGATTCGGCGCGGCCGCTTTCGTCGAGGATGGTTTTGTGGAAGCCGTGGAGGTGGCGCTGGGGGGTCCAGTGCATTTTGCCGATGCCGGTGGTGAAGTAGCCGGCATCGCGAAGGACCTGGGGCATTTCGGCGGCGTATTTGCCGGCGACGCGGCCGTAGCCGAGCATGCCGTGGCGCCAGGGGCTCATGCCGGTGAGGAGCGCGGCGCGGGCGGGGGTGCAGGTCGGTGTGGAGGAGTAGGCGCGCTGGAAGCGGACGCCGCGGGCGGCGATGGAGTCCAGGTTCGGCGTGTGGATGAGCGGGTTGCCATCGCAGTTGAGGCAATCGGCGCGGTGCTGATCGCTCATGAGGAGGAGCAGGTTGGGTTTTGACTGGGAGAGCGAGCGGAGGAAGGCCGGGGCGGCGGCGAACTGGCGTCGGGTGAGCATGGGTGGTGGATTCTCCGTCGCGGGCGGTGTCAGTAGATGAGTTTAAAGAAGAAGTCGATCTGCCGCCAGCCGTGGCTGCGTCAGTGGCGTCCGGAGATGAAGTAGTGGGTGGCGGGGGTGACGATGAGAGAGAAGACCATGGAAGCCAGGACGCCGCCGATGACGGCGATGGCGAGGGGTTGGAGCATCTGGGAGCCGGCGCCGAGGGAGAGGGCGAGGGGAATCATTCCGGCGACGGTGGCGAGGGCGGTCATGAGGATGGGGCGGAGGCGGCGTTCGCCGGCGAGGACCATGGCCTCGAAGGCGGAAGCGCCCTGGGCCCGGTAGCGCTGGTCGGCGTCGAGCAGGAGGATGCCATTCTTGGCGACGATGCCGATGACCATGATGAGGCCCATGAATGAGCTGATGTTGAAGGTGACGCCGGTAACGAGGAGGGCGAGGAAGACACCGGCGGTGGAGAGCAGAGCGGAAGCCAGGATGGCGAGGGGCGCGGCAAAGGAGCCGAATTCGAAGAGCAGGACGATGAAGACGAGGAGGATGGCGAGGACCAGGACGTTGAGGAGGTCCTGGAAGGATCGTTTCTGCTCCTGAAAGGCCCCTCCGTATTCGACACGGATGGAGGGAGGGATATTGAGTCTGGCGACAGCGGCTTCAACGCCCTGAAGGGCGCTGCCGAGATCGAGGTCTTCGAGCCGCGCGGTGACGGCGAGGGCGCGCTGAAGATTCTCGCGGCGGACTTCGCTCTGGCCGGGGAGTTCGGTGGTGGAACCGAGAGTACCGAGGGTGGCGGTTTTGCCGGTGGAGCTGACGAGGAGGGCGTTGCGGATCTGGTCCACGGTGGCGCGGGCCTCGGCGGGGTAGCGGACGCGGATGGTGTAGGGGCGGTCGTTGAGGATGACGGGGACGGGGGCGGGTTCGCCCTGAATGATGGCGCTGACATCGAGTTCGACCTCTTCGGGAGTAAAGCCGGCGCGGGCGGCGACGGCGGGGTCGACTTTGTAGACGATGGCGGGACCGCTGATCGCATTATCGACACCGTTGAGGACATCGACGATGCCGTGGATCTTCCTGACCTCATCGGCGAGTTTGGGGCCCCATTCGTGGAGGAGGGCCTGGTCCTGGGAGAAGAGTTTGATCTCGACGGGCTCGGGGGCGCTGGTGAGGTCGCCGATCATGTCCTGCAGGAGCTGGACGAATTCGACCTGGAGCATGGGGAGGGCGTCGTTGACCTTTTCGCGGACTTCGGCGATGACCTGATCCGAGCTGCGCTTGCGGTTGCGCTTGAGGCGGACGGCGATATCGCCGGTGTTGGCCTCGGTAACCTGGGCGAGGCCGAGTTGCATGCCGGTGCGGCGGGAGGTGTTATCGACTTCAGGGATGGAGCGGAGGATCTTCTCGACTTCGAGGAGGGCGCGATTGGTTTCGGCCAGCGATGAGCCCGCGGGCATGATGTAGTCGAGGATGAAACCGCCTTCGTCCATGGCGGGCAGGAGGTCGCTGCCGACGTGCTGATAGCAGACGAAAGATCCGGCGATCACGGCGAGGACCAGCGAGGAGAGCACGATGGGGTGGGCGAGGGTGAAGCGGAGCACGACCTCGTAGGCGCGGACGAGCCGGGCGAGGAAGGCGGAGTTCTCGTCGCGGGGCGCGGATGCGGAAGCGCGGCGCGTGCGGAGGAGGTAGTGGCTGAGGGTGGGGGTCCAGGTGAGGGCGAGCAGCAGCGAGGTGAGGAGGGCCATGGTGACGGTAATGGCCAGGGCGCGGAAGAAGACGCCGGTGACGCCGGTGATGGAGATGAGAGGCAGGAAGACGACGATGGGGGTAATGGTGGAACCGACAAGCGGTTTGCTGATTTCTCGCAGGGCGCTACGGATGGCCTCAGCGCGGCTCTGCCCGGCGTCGCGGTGAAGGACGATGTTTTCGACGACGACGATGGCGTCGTCGATGATGAGGCCGACGGCGGCGGCGAGGCCGCCGAGGGTCATGAGGTTGAAGGTCTCGCCGAAGACCTTCAGGGCGACGAAGGTGACAGCGACGGTGGCGGGGATGACCAGGCCGGCGACGAGCGAGGTGCCCCAGTCGCGGAGAAAGAGGACGAGGATGATGGAGGCGAGGATGAGCCCGATGAGGATGGCTTCGCGGACGCTATGGATGGAGTCGTTGACGATTTCGGACTGGTCGTAGAAGGGCTGGAGGTCGACGCCTTTGGGGAGGGACTTGCGGATGGATTCGATCTCGGCGTGGACCAGGTTCGCAGCGAGAACGGTATTGCCGTCGGGCTGGCGGTTGATATTGAGGAGCACGGCCGGTTTGGCATTGGCGGTGACGATGGTGTAGACGGGCTTGACGGACTCCTGCACGGCGGCGATGTCGCCGATGCGCACGGGGAGGCCGGCGGGCGTGGTTTTGACGACGATGGCGGAGATTTCGGCGGGTGTCCGGGCCTGTCCGCTGACGAGGCTGAGGACGAGCTGGTGGTTGTTCTCGATGAGGCCGGGTGAGTCGATCAGGTTGGACCGGCGAACGGCCTCGAGGATGGTGGGGACGTTGACGCCGGCCTGGAGCATCTTGGGCGGGTCGGGCCGGATTTCGAATTCGGGCTCCTGGCCGCCCTGAACGACGACGGTGGCGATGCCTGGGATGCGGTTGAGGCGGGGCTTGAGGTCGTAGGTGGCGAGTTCCCAGAGGCGGGTCATGGGGACGCGGTCCGAGGTGAGGCTATAGCCGAGGATGGGGAAAGCGGCGAAGGTGAGGCGGTTGGCGGTGAGGCGGCAGGCCGGCGGGAGGGTGGGTTGGACGCGGGCGAGAGCGGCGTTGACGAGTTCGAGGGTGCGGTACATGTCCACGTCCCAGGAGAAGAAGAGATTCACCTCGGCGGTGCCCCGGCTGGTGATGGACTTGATGCGCTCACGGCCCTGGACGCTGTTCATGGCCTCTTCAATGGGGCGGGTGACGGTGACGAGCATCTGGTCAATGGGCGCGACGCCGCTGTCGGCGCCGATGACGATGCGGGGGAAGTCCGTAGCGGGAAAGACGGCGACGGGGATGGTGAAGGCGAGGTAGATGCCGACGGCGACGACGGTGAGGATGACGAAGATGATGGGCTTGCCGTGGCGGGCAGTCCAGTGCTCGCCGGCTTCGGGGAGGCCGTTGGGGAGTGGATCACTCATGGCGGGCCTGGCCTTCCCTGGCTGCAGGCTTGTCGTTTTCGGCGAGCTTCACTTTGGCGCCATCCTGGAGGCCGACGCCGCCGTCGACGACCACTTTGTCGCCGGGCTTGAGGTCGCCGAGGATCTGGACCATTTCGGGGCCGCGGATGGGGACCTGAACCTTGCGTTCGCGAGCGACGAGGTCAGGGCCGACCAGCATGACGGCGGTGGAGCCGTCCTGGGCGGGGAGGAGGGCGGCGGCGGGAACGACGAGGGCGTCCGTCACGGCGCCGGCGCGGACGGAGGCGCGGACGGTGGAGCCGGGGCGGAGCTTCTCGCCGGGATTGGGCGCCTGGATCCAGATTTCGACGGTAGTGCTTTGGGGATCGACAGCGGGGCTGACGACGGTAACCTTGCCGGCGGACTCGGCGGAGCCGTCGGAGGCGGTGATGGTGGCGGATTGGCCGATGCGGAGGAAAGAGGCCTGCGCCTGGGGAATGTTGATGCGGGCGATGACGGAGCTGACATCCATGACGGTGAGCAGCGGAGTGCCTGGAGAGGCCATTTCACCTTGGAAGAGGGGGCGGTCGGCGACGACGCCGGAGACGGGGCTGCGGATTTCAGCGTAAGAGAGCTGGGCCTCCGCGGCGGCGAGTTTGCCCTTGGCGGATTCCATGGCCGCGGCCGCCATCTTGATCTCTTCGAGGCTGGCTACTTTCTGGTGGCCTTCGAGGTGCTTGAGCGCGGTTTCGTACTGGCTGCGGGCCTGGGCGTAGGCGACCGCGGCTTCATCGGCGCTGCGGCGGGCGAGGGCGCCGTCCTTGACGAGCTGCTGGCGGCTTTCGAGGAGGCGGCGAGCGGCGTCGACGGCCTGGCGGAGGGCTTCGGCGTCGGATTGAGCTTTGACGGCCTCTTCGGGGACGGTGGCGGCGGAGATGTTGCGGTAAGTGGCGGCGGCCTGTTCATAGGCGCCGCGGGCGTCGACGACGGCGGCTTCGAGATCGCGCGACTCGAGCTTGGCGAGGAGCTGGCCGGCGGAGACGTGATCGCCGCGATTGACGTAGAACCTGGACACGGGGGCGGCGATTTTGGGCATGATGGCGGACTGGTCGATGGCGCGGAGGATGCCTTCGCCGGAGACGATGCGGTCAATGGGCGCCTGTTCGACGGGCTGGAGTTGGACGACAAGGACGGGCTCGGTCTCCTTCTCCTTTTCCTTGGCGCACGAGATGAGGAGCAGGGCGGCGGCGAGAGCGGCGATGAGGCGGGCAGTACGAAGGAGTGGCATGATTACAGGCGTCCAGAGAGGATCTCGAGGCCGGCGAGAGCCAGGCGGTAGCGGGCCAGTCCGTCCACCTGGGCGTTGCGGGACTGGACCAGGGTGGACTGGGCGTCAACGACTTCGAGAGCGGTGGCTTCACCAGCCTGATAGCGGAGTGTGGTGAGGCGCAGGCTTTCGGTGGAGAGAGCGAGGGAGTTGGCGAGGGAATCGAGCTGAGTGTGCGCGGTTTGGGCCTCGACGTAGAGGGCCTGGACCGCGGACTGCAGATTGCGTTGCGTGTAGGCGAGATCAAAGCGTGCCTGGTCGCGCAGAAGGGTAGCCTGGCGGACTTTGCTGCGGGTGGCGCCCCAGTTCCAGACGGGGATGGTGGCGGTTGCCACGACGACGGAGCCGAGGTTTTGGCGATCATCGGGACCGTGGAAGCCGAAGACGTTGGCGTTGAAGCCGTAGAAGTAATCGACGGCGAAGGTGGGGTAGTAGCCGGCGCGGGCGATCCCGATGGTGGCGTCGGAGGCCTGGATCTGGTGGCGGGCGGCGCGAAGATCGGGGCTGGAGGATGAGGCGGCGCCACGGAGGTCGTCGAGGAGAGGCAGAGGGGCATCCGCGCGGAGATCGTCCTGCACTTCGTAAGGCTGGGCGGGATCGGAGAAGAGCATGACCCCGAGTTCAATGGAGGCCTTGGCGAGAGCGGCTTCGGCGTCGGAGGCGTCGCGCTGGCGCTGCTGGAACTGGAGTTGAGCCTTGACGACGTCAGCGCGAGCGACTTCCCCGCCCTTCTCCTGCTTGTCGGTGATGGTGAGGAACTGCTGCGCCTCAGCGACGGACTGGCGCGTGTTGGCAAGGCGGCGCTGGGCGGCGACGACGGTGTAGTAGCCGGCGACGACCGTGGCGGAGAGTCCGCGAGCGGCGATATCGACGCGGGCTTTGGCGGCGGCTTCGGCGGCCTGGGCGCGTTTGAGGTCGGCCCGTTTGGCGAAGGAGAAGACGTCGGCGTGGAGGCCGAGTTGTTCGTTGTAGATGTGCGGGCCGTCGTTGGAGACGAAGACGCCGGAGGGGGTGCCGTTGGGCTGGGTGTAGATGAACTGGTTGAGGACGTCGAAGGTGGGCAGGAGGGCGGCCTTGGCCTGCACGCGGTCTTCGCGGGCGAGGCCGGCCGCGCTCTGGGCCTGGACGTACTGCTGGCCGAACTGCCGGGCGCGCTGGAGTGCGGTGGAGAGATCGATGGCGACGGGCTGAGACGGCTGTTGGGCGGGCAGCAGAGCGGCGGCGGCGAGCAGGGTGAGGAGGATGCGTCGCATGGCGGGGGTCATTGACTGACGATGAGGACCCGGAAGGTATTGGGAAGGGCGGAGGGGCGGCCGCCCTGGGCGGGCGCGGCGGCGAAGTCGGCGGTGGGGAGGTAGAGCTTGTGGGTGGTCTGGTCGATGGTGATGGTGCGGGCGCCGCGCTGGGTGGGCACGGTGGCGGCGACCTCGTAACGGCCGTTGACCTGATGCACGACGGTGAGGGTGCCGTCGGCTCCGTTCGAGCTGAAGGCGAGGCCGAGGGCGGAGTCGAAGGCGGCGCCGTCGGTGCCGGCGCCGATGGGGAGAGTGGCGATTACCTTGCCGGCGGAGGGGTCGGAGACGACCATGACTTTGTTGGCGCAGACAGAGAAGAGGCGGTTCTGTTTGGGATCGAGGGCGAGGCCGGAGGGTTCTTCACACCCGGCAAGGTTGTAGCGTTTGGTGAGGGTGCGGCCGGCGAGGTTGAGTTCAGCGATCTCGTGGGTGTCCTCGATGTTGACCCAGAGTTTGCCTTTTCCGTCGGCGGCGGGGAATTCAGGCTTGCCGCCGAGAGGGATGGTGGAAAGGAGCTTGCCGGAGGAGGCGTCAAAGACGGAGGCGTCTTTGGACCGGCCGTTGAAGGTGAGCACCTGGTTGTGGAGGGGGTCGTAGAAGATGGCATCGGGGTTCTGCCCGGCAGGAAGTTGAGTCAGGGTTTCGAGAGTCTTGAGGTCGAAGACGGTGACATTGTTGCCGCGGCCGTTGGAGATGAAACCGCGATTGAGCTTGGGCGCGAGAGCGATGCCGTGGACGCCAGGGGTATTGAGGATCTCGCCGACGATCTTGGACGAGGCAAGATCGACGACCATCACCTGGTTTCCGTGAGAGACGTAGAGACGGTGGGCGGCGGGGTCGACGGTGAGGTAGTCCCAACCGCCTTCTTTGCCGATTTCGATTTGTCCGGTCACCCGGTAGGAGGGCGGCGCGGCCGGGAGGAGCGTGGCGATGACAAACAGGAAGGAGACTGTCTTCATGGTGGAGCCTCAGTTTCAGTGAACTCGATGGAACTGAAAACAAACTGAAAGCGGCGGGAGTTACAGGCGATTTTCAGGTTGAGGCGGGAGGGTGGAAACTGAAAGGGAAGATGAAAGTCCTGGTGGTCGAAGATGACGCGAGGATGGCGCGGCTGCTCCAGCAGGGGCTGACGGAGGAGGGCCATGCCGTGACGGTGGCGTTCAATGGAGCGGATGGGCTGGGCATGGCGGAGACGGGCGAATTTGAGCTGATCGTGCTGGACGTGATGCTGCCGCAAATGGACGGATTGACGGTGGTGAGGAGGCTGCGGGCGTCAAAGAACCAGACGCCGGTGCTGATGTTGACGGCGCGGGATTCGACCGGAGACATCGTAGCCGGGCTGAATCTGGGCGCGGACGACTATCTGACGAAACCGTTTTCGTTCGAGGTGTTGTGCGCGCGGGTGAACGCGGTGGGACGGCGTGGACCCATCGCGCAACCAGTGGTGGTGGAGGTAGGCGGGCTGCGAGTGGACCTGGGCTTGAAGGAGGTTTCGCGCGACGGGCAGCAGATCTCACTCACGCGGACGGAATACGCGATTCTCGAACTCCTGGCGCGAAATGCCGGACGCGTGGTCACGCGAGAGACGCTGATGGAAGGTGTGTGGGGCGCCGGATCGGAGGTGGAGAACAACACGCTGGACGCGTTTGTGCGGCTGCTGCGGGCGAAGGTGGAGGGGAGCGGCGATGGGCGCGTGATCCAGACGGTGCGCGGGTTCGGATATGCGTTGCGGACGGAGGCGCCGTGAAGGGAGTCCCGATCCGCGTGAAATTGACGGCGTGGTACGCGGCGGTGCTGCTGGCGGGCATGTCGCTGTTTGGAGCTGGCGTGCTGTTTGGCCTGGAGCGCCGGCTGGTGGCGGGCGTGGATGCGTGGCTGGACGGCCGGGTGGCGGGCCTGAGCAAGGTACTGGAGATCGAAGGGGGCTTGAAGAATCCGGAGGAACTGAAGACGGAGTTGGCGGAGTTTGCGCAGGAGATGCCGCAGGGAGAGCTGCTGTCGATGACGGACCCAGCCGGCAAGCGGCTGCTGCCTGCGAAGGGGCAGCCTGTGTTTGAGGCACAGCCGGGGCTTGGCCAGGGTGAGTACAGAACGGAGTCGCGGGGCGGGAAGAGATACCGGGTGCTGCGGTCTTTGGTGCGGTACCGGGGCGCAGGCTATGAAGTGGCGGCCGGGGCCTCAATGGAGGAGACGGAAGCGGCGCTGCGGATGTTGAAGGAACTGCTGCTGGGGCTGATTCCGCTGGTATTGCTGGTGGCGTGCCTGGGCGGGTATTGGATCAGCGGGCGGGCGCTGCGGCCGGTGGATGAGATCACTGAGGCGGCACGCACGATCACGGTGCAGAACCTGTCGCAGCGGCTGACGGTGCCGCCGGCGGGCGACGAACTGTCGCGATTGTCGCAGGCCTGGAACGAGACACTGGAACGGCTGGAGGGGGCGGTGGGACGGATTCGCCAGTTCACGGCGGATGCGTCGCACGAGCTGCGGACGCCGCTGGCGTTGATCCGGACGACGGCGGAGCTGGCACTGCGAAGGGAGCGGCCGGCGGGGGAATATCGTGAGGCGCTGGCGCAGATCGAGCACGAGTCGGAGAAGATGGCGGAACTGACGGAAGCGCTGCTGGAGTTGGCCCGGGAGGACGCGGGCGTCACGGCCATGCCGCTGACGAAGTCGGATGTGAACGAGATCGTGCAGGAGGTAGGGCGGGCGTGCCGTGGGATGGCCGAGGAGCGCGGCGTGAAGCTGGAGACGATGCTGGCGGAGGGCCCAGCGATGGCGGCCGCGCACACGGCGGGGTTGCGGCGGCTGCTGCTGATCCTGGTGGAGAATGCCCTGCATCACACGGAAGCGGGGGGCAGTGTGATTTTGAAGACGGCGCTCAACGCGAACGGCGTGAAAGTGTCGGTGGCAGACACAGGGGAGGGCATCCCGGCGGAGGCGCTGGCGCATGTGTTCGAGAGGTTCTTCCGGGTGGATGGAGCGCGCAGCGGCAGGGGCAGAACGGGGCTCGGATTGTCGATCGCGCAAGGGATCGCGCAGGCGCACGGAAGTGAGCTCACGGTGGAAAGCGAGCCCGGGCTGGGGTCAACGTTTACGATCTGGTTGAAGCCGGCGAAGTAAGCAACGGGGCGTCCGGCAGGTGGAGGAGAGCAGAAAAGGCTAGCATTTCTTAATAAGAAAGCGCTAACTGAACCCTTGTGATCGACAGCCAGACAAGATAGAATCGGGTCGCTTGCCGACGGAGCTGCAAGAGGCTCGTACACGTTAACGATATTCGCCTCATGAGGGCTCCGCGGTGGGCGCAGCTCCCTAGAGAGGAAGATGGAAGTAATGAAACGGCTGTGTCTCGCTTTAGTAATCGCAGCAGGGGTATTGAATGCGCAAGGTGATCCACGAGGCGCGATCTTTGGGCACGTGACGGATCCGGCCGCGGCATCCATTGTGGGCGCCAGGGTCAAGGTGACGAACACGTTGACTAACGTGACGACCGAACGGGCGACGAACGAGCAGGGGTACTTTGAGGCTCCGCTGCTGGTGGCAGGAACGTACAAGGTAGAGGTGAATGCGCCAGGATTCAAGGGGGCGACGCGACCGGCGTTCGACCTGCCGGCGGGCTCGCGGCTGGAGGTGGACTTCCGGCTGGAGATAGGAACGGTATCGGATTCGGTGACGGTGAGCGATGCGCCGCCGCTGCTGAACACAGACAACGCGTCGGCGGGGCTGGTGCTGGACCGGCAGAACGTGAGAGAACTGCCGTGGCCGGGCGGCAATCCGATGATGCTGGTGTGGATGGCGCCGGGCGCGCAGACCAGCCTGTCGATTTCGGATTACTCGCAGCGGCTGCACAGCGGCGGTCCGGCGAACAACGTGAGTATCAACGGCAAGGTGGGCGGCAACGAGTTCACGGTTGACGGCGCGTCGAACAACGCGAATGGGCGAGGCGTGGGATTCAACCCGGCGCCGGAGTTCGTGCAGGCGGTGAAGGTGGAGACGTCGGGGTTCGATGCGAGCTTTGGGCACTCGACGGGCGCCGCGATCTCGATGATGACGAACTCAGGGACGAACCAGTTCCACGGCGTGCTGAGAGAGATGCACGAGCAGTACAAGTGGCGCGCGGCGGACCTGTTCGTGAAGCAGGGCTACTATACGAGAATCGCGCAGGCGGAGGCGGCGGGCGATAAGGCGGGGGCGGATGCGATTCGCAATACGTCGCCGCTGCAACCGGGGCGCGAGAATTCCTACGCAGCTTCGATCGGCGGCCCGATTATCATTCCGAAGCTGTTCAACGGGAAAGACAAACTGTTTTTCTTTTACGGCTTCGCGGGATTCCGCGTGGGCGAGTACCGGCAGTCGTACTATCAGTTTCCGACGGACGACATGCGGGCCGGGAACTTCTCCCAGTTGCTGAACATCAACGCCAACCAGTATCAGATTTACGATCCGCTTTCGACGATTGCGGATGCCTCGCGGCCGGGGCACGTGGCGCGGACGCCGTTCGCGGGCAACATCGTGCCGCAGTCCCGCATTATCAATCCGGCCTATAAGTGGATGAGCGGATACCTGCCGAAGCCCAACGCCGTCGGAGCAGCCAATGTGGAGCCGGCGCGCAATTTTAACGCTTACAGCTACCCCTACAAAGAGAAGTTCGACTCGCATGTAAACCGGTTCGACTACAACATCTCGCCGGCCGACCGAGTGTTCTTCCGGTGGAGCTACAACCGCTGGCAGAACCAGAATCCGAACTACCACTTCTACACGAATTCGGCCAACATCTGGGAAGGGGCGGGACAGATCCGGACGAACTACGGGCAGGCGCTGGACTGGGTGCACAACTTCGGCTCCTCGACGCTGCTGGACGTGGCGGTGAGTTCGAACATCTACAAGCAGGAGAACATCAGTCCGGCGGTATCGTCGCTGACGCCATCTGCCGTGGGTTATCCGACATACCTGGATCAGCAATCGGCCGGAGCGCCCAATCTGCCGGCGGTGAACTGGAGCGGGTGGACGGGATTCTCCCTGCCGGCGAGCCCTTCTACCACCAGGTGGCGCGTGCTTTCCTTCAAAGCGGACCTTTCGCACATGCGGGGCGCGCACACTCTGAAGGCGGGCTTTGAATCTCGCGGGCAGTTCTACACGAACTCGGCGCCGGGCAACAACGCGGGTTCGTTCAGCTACACGAGCACATATACGCAGCGGACGGATGACGGGCAGGGCTCGGCGGGCACGGGAAACTACGGCGGCAGCTGGGCGTCGTTCATGATGGGGCTGCCGGCATCGGCATCGGCGGATGTGAACGCCACGGCGCTGGCGGGCAACCCTTATTATGCGGCGTACTTCCACGATACGTGGCGCGTGAACTCCAGGTTGACGGTGAATCTGGGCTTGCGCATGGAGTATGAACTGGGTCCGTCTGAAAGGTACAACCGGATCATCGGACCGTTCGATTCCGCGATCAAGCTGCCGATTACGGATGCGGCGATTGCGGCGTACGCGAAGAACCCGATCGCGGAAGTGCCGGTATCGCAGTTCACGGTGTTAGGCGGCGCGACGAACCCTGGCGTGGGCAACTACTCGCGCCGGCTGTGGAGCAACTACCTGGTTTGGCTGCCGCGCATTGCGGCGGCGTACCAGATCGCTCCGAAGACGGTGATCCGGACGGGCACAGGCATCTTCGCCGATACGTTGAACGTGGAGAACGAGACGATCAACCAGTTGGGCTACTCGTGGCCGACTTCGGCGGTGTACACGAACAACTTCGGTCAGAGCTGGCTGGTGGGCAACCCGGCTGCTGGGGTTTCGCCGATGACGGATCCCTTCCCGACGCGCGCGGACGGAACGAGGTTCGACACGCCTCCGGGCGCTTCGCTCGGAGCGATGGCGCCGGTGGGCCGCGGCTACACGTACGCGCCATATGAAAGGCCGCACGCGCTGCAGTACCGCTGGCGGCTGGACGTGCAGCACCAGTTGAGCAACACGATGGTGTTGAACGTGGGCTATGCGGGCAGCTATTCGGGCAATGTGCCGCTGAACCGATCGCTGTCGGCCCTGCCGCCCCAATACTGGTCGTACGACAAGACGCGCAACGACGCAGTGGCCAACAATCTGAACACGAACCTGACGAACCCATACAACATCAACAATTTCGGTGACATCAAGACATCGAATCCGATGCTGTACCAGTTCATGAGCACAAACAGCTTCTTCACGAGCAGCACGATCAGGAAGTCCGCGGTTCTGTCGCCGTACAGCCAAATGAACGGGCTGACGCAGACGACGGCACTGGGCAAGGTGAAGACGCATGAGTTGGATGTGAGCTTGCAGCGGCGGTTCGCGAACGGCTCAAACTTCGTGGTGAACTACACGAAGCTCTACAACTACGCGGCCGACTACTTCCCGAATCCGTTTGACGCCTCACCGGCGTGGGAGCCTTCGAACCAGGGCCGGCCGCACCGGTTGACGGGCGCGGCGGTAGCGGAGCTGCCGTTCGGCAAAAACCGCAAGTGGCTGCAGGAAGGCGTGCTGATGTGGGTTCTGGGCGGCTACCAAGTGACGGCGCTGGGCGAGTACCAGCACGGGCAACTGCTGACGTGGACTAACTCGGCATCATACTACTACACGGGAGATATCGACGACGTTTGTTCTACGGGGCCGCATTCCATCGCGCAATGGTTCAACACCAGTGGATTTGTCAAGGTGGCAGCGCAAGCGCCGAACACAGGCCAGGCGCGTGTGTTCCCGAACATCATCAACGGTTACGGCGGCTGCCGGGGCGACTCGGCGAAGCGGATCAACGGGAGCCTGCAGCGGCGCTTCTCCATCAAGGAGCGGACGAAGCTGGAGTTCCGCTGGGACGTCTACAACGTGTTCAATCACGGGCAACTTTCGACGCCGAACATGACGCCGACTTCGACCGACTTCGGCAAGATCACGGCGTCGTTCAACGGCGGCGGCGGATCTCCGACGATGAACCGTTCGATGCGATTCCAGTTGAGAGTGCTGTTCTAGGAGAACCCGACATGAGAACGCCTCATGAACTGACCCGCCGCGGCCTGATAGCCGCGGCGGGCGTCACTTCCCTGCCCTTATGGGCCTGGGCCAAGCACACGAGCAAGATGAAGTTCGGCTTCACTACATATCAGTGGGGCAAGCAATGGGACCTCCCGACGCTGATCAAGGTCTGCACGGAGATCGGGGCGACGGGGTTGGAGATGAGGGTGGAGATGCAGTCGGCGCACGGCGTGGAGTTGACGCTGGACCCGGCTCAGCGGCGCGAGGTGAAGAAGCGGTTCGCCGGCAGCCCGGTGAAGTTGCTGGGGCTGGCGACGGGCGAGCGGTTCGACTATGTCGACCCGCAGAAGAACAAGGCCTCGATCGAGAAAGCGAAACAGTATCTGCAGCTCTGCAAAGACATCGGCGGGCTGGGCATCCGTGTGTTTCCGAACGACTTTCACAAGGAAGTGCCGCGGGAGCAGACGATCGACCAGATTGCGCGCGGCGTGCGGGAGCTGGCTCAGACGGCAAAAGGGCTGGGCTTGAAGGTGCGGCTGGAGAACCACGGCTCGGCGGGAGAGCTGGTGAACCTGGCGCAGGTGTTGAAGCAGGTGCCGGACAAAAACGTGGTCGTGAAGCTGAACTGCGACTCGCGGGACGCGGCGGGCGGCAAGTTTGAAGAGCACTTCAACCTGGTAAAGAGCCGGCTGGGCGATACGATGCACATGAAAGATCTGCACGCGCAGGACTTCCCGTTCCAATTGCAGACGGACCTGCTGATCGATGCGGGCTGGGCGGGGTGGTGTCTGCCGGAGTTGGAGAAGCCGCCGGCGATGGAAGCTCGAGTCGAGGGCCTCAAAGAGCAGCGGCGGATGTGGAGTCAACTGATCGAGACATCGCTCAAGCGAGCCTGAAGGAGCACAAATCGATGAAACACCTGTCGCGCCGCGGCTTCCTGGCCACGGGCCTTACGGCGGCGTCGTATTCGCGCGTGCTGGGGGCAAATGATGCAATCCGGCTGGGTGTGATCGGTGTCGGATCCACAGTAAAGATCGGCGGTAAGGGCAAGGGAGACGCGCGGGACTTCGCGAAGATTCCGGGCGTGAAAGTGGCTGCGTTCTGCGATGTGGATCACGCGAACCTCGATCCGGAGGTGCAGAAGTGGCGCGACCGCGGCGAGCAGGTGGACGCCTACACGGACGTACGCAAGCTACTGGAGAACAAGAATATCGACATCGTCAGCGTGACGACGCCGAACCATTGGCACGCGCTGATCACGGTGTGGGCATGCCAGGCAGGCAAGGACGTATTCGTGCAGAAGCCGGCGTCACACAACCTGTTCGAGGGCCGGAAGATGGTGGAGGCGGCGCGGAAGTACAAACGCATTGTGCAGTGCCCGAGCAACTCGCGGTCGCCGAACGGGCTCATGGAAGCGGTGGCGTGGACCCGGAAAGGAAATCTGGGCAAAATCCTGTACGTCCACGGGATCAACTGGGCTGCGCGGACGAGTATTGGGAAAGTGGCAGCGGCGCGGCCGATCCCATCGACGATCGACTACGACATGTGGTGCGGGCCTGGGCCCGTGCTGCCGGTGATGCGCGAGAACCTCCACTACGACTGGCACTGGCAGTGGCCGTATGGAGACGGCGAGCTGGGCAACTGGGGTCCGCACATCCTGGATGGTTGCCGGATGGCGATCGACGCAAAGGCGATGCCGAAGCACGTCATCTGCCTGGGCGGCCGGTTCGGTTATGACGACGACGGGCAGACGCCGAACAGTCAGTTGATGTTCTACGACTACCAGCCGGCGCCGATCCTGTTCGAGATCCGCGGGCTGCCGAAAGAGAAGTCGCTGATGCAGACGGCTTGGGACAAGAACCAGCCGCAGACGATGGACGCGATGTGCGGGATCCGGCAGGGCACCATCATCTACTGCGAAGGCGGCTACGTGGCGCAGAACAAGGCTTACGACAAGGACGGAAAGCTGATCCAGCAGTTCCAGCCGGAGTCTCCGAATCTCAACGTGAACTTCATCGAGGCCGTGCGCAGCCGGAAGCAGGAGACGCTGGTGGCCGACATCGAAGAAGGTCATCAGACGGTGGCTCTGATCCACATGGCGAACATCTCCTACCGCGTGGGCAAGTCGGCCAGCGCTGGAGAAGCGCAGGAGCGGATTCGCGGGAACAGGGAGTTCAGCGCGGCGTTCGGACGATTTGAAGAGCATCTGAAGGCAAACGGCGTGGAGCGCAGCCCGCTCACGGTGGGTCCGATGCTGGCGATGGATCCAGCGGCGGAGAAGTTCCACGGCGACCTTGCCGTTCAGGCCAATGAACTGGCGCGGGGCAAGTACCGCAAGCCCTATGTGGTGCCGGAGAAAGTGTAAGAGGGAAAATCATGAGCGGAGAGCTGGCGATGACACGGCGGGAGTGGCTGGCGGGGGCAGGCCTGATGCTGGGGGCGCCGGCGAAGAAGGCGAAGTTTCGCTTCGGGCTGGCGACGTATGAGTGGGGCAAGGATTGGGACATTCCGGCGATTCTGAAGAACCTGACCACGGCGAAGGTGCACGCGGTGGAGTTGAAGACGGTGATCACGCAGCGGGACTTGAGCGCGCTGCGATATCCGCACGGCGTGGAACTGGACCTCCCGAAGAGCGCGCGGGCCGAGGTAAAGAAGCGGTTCAAAGACAGCCCGGTGGAGCTTGTGTCGCTGGCGACCAGCGAGCACTTTCCTTATTCGGACGGGGCCAAAGGCTGGGGCGCCATGGCGACGGTGGACGGCGTGCGGTTGTACACGGAGAAGCACGGCAAGGCGCCCTACAACGGGGAGTCGCGGACGGAGGCGACGAGAGAAGCGGTGAAGGCGTTCCTGCAGTTGAGCCACGACGTGGGGTCGAAGTTCATCCGTGTGCTGCCGAACGACTGGCTGCCGGAGTTCCCGCACGAAAAGACGCTGGACAAGATCGCGGAAGATCTGAACGCCGTGGCCCAGACGGCGCGGGATCTGGGGCAGCAGATTGCGCTGGAAGCGCACACGGCCCCGGGCACGCTGCCGAACATGAAGTACGTGATGGACCGGGTGAAGGACAAGAAGGCGGTGGGGATCCGACTGAACTCGGAGCTGCGGAACACGGTGGATCCGAGCTTCGAGGAGCAATGGGAGATGGTGAAGGACGTCGCGTCACCGACGATGCACATTCACAACCTGAAGACGCCCGGGTACCCGTACCAGCGGGTGGTGCAGGCGATGGCGAAGGACGGCTGGGATGGGTGGGTGTTCCTGGAAGTGAGTGACAAGGTGGATGATCGCGTGGCGGCGCTGGCCGAACAGCGTGAGCTTTGGGAGAAACTGGTGGCCGCGGCGGTTTAACGTCTACGGCAGGTTGTAGCGCAACTGGGTGATGAACTGGAAGGCGCTGGTAGAACCGAGGAGGCCGAGGCGAGCCCAGGGGCTGCGGCTGATCCAGGAGAGTTCGTTGTTCCACTGGACGGAGCCGCGGCGTTCGGTCTTGATGATGCGGTAGGCCCAGACGCCCGTCCACTCGGAGATGGCGCGGTTGTTGGAGTCGGGCGAGCCGGGGTAGCCGTAGCCGATGTAGGTGCGGCCATCGCGGTCGAGGAAGAAGCTGCGCGCGCTGTAGATGCCGCTGTAGTAGAGGGAGAGGGTGGCGTTGCGAGTGATGTTGTTTTCGATGCCGGCGACCCAGGAACCGGAGAGGATCGGGCTGATGGAGCCGTCGGGCTTAAAGGCGACATCGGGGACGAGGCCGCCGAGGTAGCGGCCAAGGCCGGCGCCATAGGCGCCCTGGAGGATGAGCTTGGCGGCCCCTAAGCGGATGCTGCCGTTGACGTTGCCGCCGCCGCCGAGTTGTTTGCCGGAGTGTGTGTAGGGTTGCAGGCTTTGGCGGAAGACGCGGAGGACGCCACCGGCATCGAGGTGAAAGCGGCCGCGATTGAAGGCGACGCGCGTGGTGAGGTCGGGCATGAGGTTGGGGGTGGTGAGCCCATCTCCGCCGGTGTTGAACTCGGATTGGATGTCGGCCGAGCAGCAGGCGGGGAGCTGGACCACGCCTGCGCGGCCAAGCTGTTGTTCGGGGTTCTCGAGGGAGTAGGCCCAATTGAAGGTTCGGGAAGGGCGCCAGGTGACGCGGACCTGGGGAATGCGGCCCCAGACCATGCCGGCGAGGTAGTTGGTATCGACGGCCTGGGACATTTCGACGTCGGAAGGCCAGACGGAGATCTGGTCCCGCTGGGGAGTCATGAGGGAGAATGCCTGGCCGACGGCGAGAAGCCAGTTGTTGCTGTACTGGGCCTCGCCGAAGGCATGGCGGAGGCGGAGCCCGGCGCTGTGGCTGGTGACGGCGATATTGCCGGGGACATCGCCATTGAAATCCATTTCGAAGTAGCCGGAGAGGCGGCGGAAGCGGGCGATTCCGTCGGGGAAGGGGGCGTCGGCGCGGATGGAGAGGCGGGAGGAGGAGGCGGAGAGGCGGGTCTCGGAGAGATTGCCTTCGGGGCGCGTTGGGAACGGGATGGCGCCGAAGTTGGTGCCCGGGCCGCCGCCGGCATTGACGGAGCGGTAGATGCCGGTGAGGCCGAAGTAGCCGCCGATGCGAAGCTGGGCGGCGCCGACTTCGATGGCGTTGCCTTCGGGCTTTTCGCCGGCGACTTCCTGGGTGGGATTGAAGATGCGACCCTGAGCGGAGGCGGGGGGCGTGGTGATGGCGGCGGCTTCGGGTGTTGGCTGGGCGGCTTTGGGTTCGAGGGCGGCGTTGACGAGAGCTTTGAGTTCGGCGATCTGCTGGCGTTGGGATTGGAGCTGCTGTTCCTGGGCGCGAAGGAGGCGGTCCTGAGCCTCCAGGCGGTCCCGCAGGCTGGCAAGTTCGGCGGAGTTGGGGGCCTGGCCGCGGGCGGAGTGCGCGACAATCAGCAGGAATGCCACGGCCGTTGCCTGGATTCGGTTCATGACAGCCTCCCTTGGCGCGGAGGACGCGCCGAGCCCTTGTGTTTGAACCTGATCCCGGCAGGTTGCTGTATTCCAGGGTAACTTAGGCGGCTGGGCTATTCGTAGCGGAGGGCTTCGATGGGGTCGATGCGGGCGGCTTTGAGAGCCGGGTAGATGCCGAAGACCACCCCGACGAGCACGGAGACTCCGAAGGCGATGCCGACGGACGAGGTGGTGACCACTGTCTCCCATTCCGCCCATTTGGCGATGGCATGAGAGATGCCGAAGCCGACGCTGATGCCGAGCAGTCCTCCGCCGACCGAGATGAGGACCGATTCGAGCAGGAACTGGCGGAGAATGTCGCGGCGGCGGGCGCCGATGGAGCGCCGGATGCCGATCTCGCGGGTCCTTTCGAGGACGGTGGCGAGAACGATGTTCATGATGCCGATGCCACCGACGAGCAGCGAGATGGCGGCGATGGCCACCATGACATAGGTGAAGATCTTCTGGGTCTGCTGCTGCTGGGCAAGGAGGGCGGCGGGGATGGTGACGGTGAAGTCCTCGGTGTTGTGGTGGGTGGAGTTGAGAATGGCGGTGACGATCTTGGCGGCGTCGATACTGTCGGCGGCCGGCTTCAGGCGGATATCGACACCGTCAATGTCATCGCGCATCTCGCGCGAGCGGTCGAAGTAGCGGTATTCGAAGGTGGAATAAGGGACGTAGATGACGTTATTGATGTCATGGGATCCGGCGCCTCCCGCGGCGGGGCTGGCGATGCGGGAGGAGAGGACGCCAACAACTTCAAGCCAGGTGTCGTTCACCTTGACGTGCTGGCCGACGGCGGAGCCGTAGCCGAGCATGGAGATCTTTGCCTTTTCCCCTAGCACGCAAACCGCCGTGCTCTGCTGTTCGTCCTCTTCGGAGAAGAAGGAGCCTTCGATGAGGCGGAGGCTGTGGATGGAGGCGTAGCCGGGGTTCACGCCATAGAGCTCGGGCACGTCGGCGGAGGGCTTGGGGATGACGCGCTGCGGGTGCATTGTCTTGCGCGGCGAAAGCACTTCCAGGGCTTCGAGGTTGGCGCGCACCACGCGGATGTCGCGTTCCGAGAGGCCGGGGGAGTTGCGGCGGCGCTGCTGAAGTTCCTCAGCGCTCATGGCGGGGCGCGACTCGATGAGGACGTTGCGCACGCCGAGCTGCTCGATGAAACGGAGCGATTCGACTTTGGCCCCCTCTCCAATGGCGAGCATGCCGATCACCGAGCCGACACCGAAGACGATGCCGAGGGCGGTGAGGAAGGTACGGGTCTTCTGGGCGCGGAGGTTGCCGAGGCTGACGCCGATGTCGGAGAGGATGCGGGGCGTTCTCATGATCCCTTGAGCGCTTTCATGGCTCCGTTGGAGGATGTTCCGTCTTTCTTGCGGGAGATCTGATCGGGGCTGGTGAGGGCGATCAACTGGCCGGCGGAGAGGCCTTCCACCACCACCTGGCTTTCGCTGCGGCGAACCAGTTTGACGTCCTTGGGCGAGAACGAACCATTGGAGTGGAGGTAGACGAAGGAGCGGCCATCGGACTCGAAGAGCGCCTGGGAGGGGATCCAAAGGGCATCCTTGAGGACCTGGGTGGTGACCAGGATGCGGGCGCTCATGCCGGGGCGCAGTTCCGGCACGGGCTGGCTGAGCGCGAAGACGCATTCGAACTTGCGCTCCCAGGGCGGGCCGTTAGTGCCGCCGATGTTTTTGATGCGGCCGGGGAACTTCTGACCAGGGAGAGCGATGAGGGAGATGTCGGCGGTTTGGCCGTCGGCGAGGTGGCCGCGATCGAGTTCGGCGATCTTGGCGCGGACCTCCCAGGAGTGGAGGTCGGGAATCTGGGCGACGGCCATGCCGGCGCGGGCGGTATCGCCGGTCTTGAAGACGGGCAGTTGCATACCCCAGAACATGAAGTTGCCGTTGGTGTTCTGTTGGATGTTGACGTAGCCGCCGGACTTGGCCTTCAGCGTCATGGAGTCGATGTTCTTGCGCGCGGTTTCGGCTTTCACCTGGGCCTTGTTGCGAGCGGCCTCCTGGATGCGGATAGCGGCCCGGGCCGTGGCCTGGCGGTTGGAGAGATCCTGTTCGAGCTGGTGGAGGCGGTCGCGAGCGGCCTCCACGGCAAGGGTGTTCTGGCGGGCGACGATGGCGGCCAGGAGCGGATTCTTGCGGGCCTCGAGTTCGGCGAGCTTGAGATCGGAGCGGGCGGTGAGGAGCAGCGCCTTGGTTTCCTCTTCCTTGGCGGCGGCGTCGGCTTCCGCCTGGATGACCTGCTGCTGTGCTTCCGCGACATCGGCTTCGGCCTCAGCCAGGGTGAACTCCTGATCGGTGGTGTCGAAGCGGACCACTTCGGCCCCCGGCTCGACCAGCTCTCCGGGCTGGCGCAGGAAGGTGATGATGAGTTCACGGGCGCCGGTCATGGGAGCAACGAGCATCTCTGAGTTGCTGCCCTGGAGTTCCCCGCGGGCGGAGACGGTGAAGCGGACATCGCCGCGCTTGACGGTAGTGGTGGGGAGATCGGATGCGGCGGCCACCGGAGCAGACTTCGCCCCGGCCTGAGCGCTGGCGTCGCGGCAGCCACTAAGGAAGACAGCGCAGAGCAGGAGCGCGGCGGCTGCGAGTAGGCTTCTCATGGTTTGGCTCCTTTCGCGTTGGCGGGATTCTGACCTTCCGGTTCGACCAGCGCGACGGTGGCGCCGGCATTGAGCCCTTTGACGGCAACCTCGTCGGGATTGCGGGCGACGACCTCGACGAAGTGCGGCTGATAGTTGCCGGCCGAGGCGAGGTAAACCATGGGTTTGCCCTGGCGGGTAAAGAGGGCCTTGGCGGGCACGCTGATGGCGCCGGCGATGCGATCGATGACGATATCCATGGAGGCGTTCATCTCGGGGCGGAGGCGGCCATCCGGCTGGGCGATGGCGGCATAGGCGCGGAAGCTGTAGGTCGGGGGCCAGTCAAAGGAGACCTGCGTCATGACGGAAAGGTCTGTCAGTTTGGCGGGGACGTTCAGCTCAGGCAGAGCATCGACGCGGATGCGGACGTCGTTGCCGAGACCGATGCGGCCGCGATCGATCTCTTCCACCTTGCCCTCCATCTCCAGGGACTGGAGATCGGGAATGGTGGCGATGGAGCCGCCGGGCCACACCTGGTCGCCGACTTTGAAGGGTTTGGCGTTCATCCAGCCCTGGGAGTAGTTGGGCATGAAGACGATGACGCCGGAGAGCGGCGAGCGGACCTCCATCTTGTTGAGCCGTTCCTTGGTGAGGTTGACCTCGTAGACGGCCTGATCGCGAACACGCGTCAGAGAGGCGGTCTTGGAGCGGGAGGAGGCTTCATGGAGCTGAACGGTGGCCTGCTGCACCTTGAGCTTGCGTTCGGCGAGGCCGAGGTTGATGCGGGCCTCTTCACCCTGAATGGCGGAGAGAATCTCGACGCGGGAGACTTCCAGGCGGGCGCGCTCCACTTCGTAGTTGGCGGAGGCGAGGTCGCGGCGATCGGATTCGGCGGTGATGCGGGCCTCGGCGATGGCCTGATTGAGCGTCTCTTCGGCCTGCTTGAGGGCCGCTTCCTTCTCCTGGAGGAGCTGTTTGGCGCTGGAGGGGTCGAAGCGCACCACGACATCGCCCTCTTTGACGGCGGAGTTCGCGGGAGCGAGCCAGACGATGCGCAGGTCGGGCACATTCATGGGAGCGGTGATCTGGACAGAACGGCGGGCGCGCAGTTCGCCGCGGCACTTGACGATGACCAGGAACTCTCCGTGACGCGCCGGCGCAGAGGGCAAGGATGAGGTGACACTGGCGCCGCGGTAGCGGAGAAACGCCGCGGCGCCCGCGGCAGCCAGACCGAGGAGCACGACGAGCAGGAGGATGGAACGGGGCTTCATGGATGGGCCTTTGCGGGCGGAGGCAGGATGACGACGGCCGCGGAGAGATCCGGCAGGAGGCGGGGGTCCACCCGTTCAATGAGGAAGCGGGCGGCGAAGCGCTTGATCGGGCTGCCCAGGTCAGAGGCGGCCACGGGGCTGGAAGTGAGGAAGCGAGCGGGGAACGTGATGCTGGGATATGCGTCGAGGACGACTGTGGCGGTGGAACCTGCCTGGAGCACGGCGCCGTCGGGTTCCCCGACAGAGGTGTGGACCTCCATCTCCTGCGGATCGAAGAGGCGCAGCAGCGACTGCCCGGGCCAGACCTGGTCGCCTTCCTGGGCTGGGCCGCGGGAATCGCCGCGCCAGATCGATTCGACAGCCACCATGCCGCCGTGAGGGGCTTTGACGATCAGCCGGGAGACGTTCGTCCCGGCGCGTTTGAGGGCGACGGCCTGGCGGTCGCGCTTCAGTTCGAGGATGCGGAGAGCGGCCTCGTCGGACTTGAGGCGGGAGGCGTGCGATTTCTTCAGAGATTCCAGGCGCAGGGTGGCCGTGGCGGCGCGCTCTTCATTCTTGGCCCGTTCGATTTGGCTGAGGGTCTCATTGCGGCGAAGTTGGAGGCGGGCCTTGGCGAAGTCGGCCTCGGCGATCTGGTATTCGCTGGAGCGGGCTTCGGCGTTGGCGCGGTTTTCGGCGCGGCGCTGGTCGATCTGGTGGTTCAGATCGTCGAGTTTCGCTTGGGAGTCGCGGGCGTTGTCCTCCTGCTGCGTACGGTCGAATTCGGCGAGGGTGTCGCCGGGCTCGACGCGGGTTCCACTGGAGAGGATCTTCGTGATGGTGAGGCGGCCGGACTGGCCGGAGATCTGGGGGACCTGGACGGTGAATTCGCGGACAGCTTTGATGGTTCCGGTAGCGCGGACGGAGGCGCTGGACGGTCGAGGCGGAGGAGCGGCTTTCCTGGCCGGAGAAGACGCGTCCTCGCGCGGCCGGCAGGCGCCGAATAGAACGGCGAAGGAGAGTACCAACAAGCGACAGCGCATCAAATTGGAGAGACCTGATAGACAGACGAACAGACGCCGGAAATCGTTGGACGGTTCCCGGGATTATTCGCTAGCGACTCTGCCATTTAATGATTGTAAACTCACGTCCACGCTTTCATTCAGGAAGCACACGGCGAGTTCCTCCTGTCCGCAGCGCATGGAAGGGCGTGTTCGGGAGCCGGGCCGACGACACCTGACGTGGAAATACTGGCCACTTCTTTCCAAATTGCGAATGCGGATTGTCACACAATCAGGTAGGGAAACCGGAGGAGACGGCGCGAAAGGAGGGGAGACGAGAGGGTGAAGTTCCGCGGCCCAACGGCGTGTTGGACCGCGGAAGGAAAGAAAGCTCAGCGCAGCGAGTTCAGCAGGGCGACGGCATTGGAGAGCACCTGCCAGCGCTGCTCTTCGCCATGGACTCCGGATTCCACGCAGATGGTTCCGGTGTAGCCTTCTTCGCGCAGGGCGGCCACAAACTTGGGGATATTGACGGAGCCCTGGCCGAGGAGGCGTTCGGTGCCGAGGGAGCCGGGCTGGGCGGGATCGGGCCAGTCGCCGTCCTTGCCGTGCACGCTGACGACGTGTTTGGCGAGGAGGCGGAAGGCGGCGATCGGTTCGCCGGAGCCGTAGAGGATCATGTTGGCCGGATCGAAGTTAATGCGCAGGTTGGGACGCGCGGCGACTTCAAAGAACTCGAGGAGTTGGGCGGCGGGTTCCTGTCCGGTTTCGAGGCAGAAGGTCATGCCGAAGGAGGCAGCGTAGTCGGCGATGCGGCGGACGAGTTCGAGCACCGGCGCGTAGTCGGGGTGAGAGGGATCGTGAGGGATGCAGCCGACGTGGCAGCCGAAACTTTTGACGCCGAGGGCGGCGGCGAAATCGATCACCTGGCGGGTGCGGAGTTCGCGCGCCGTGCGGGTGGCGGCGGGGATGAAGCCGACGGTCCGTTCGACGGTGGGGATATCGGCATAGTCTTCGCCCTGGTAGGCGGCGAAGACGGTGGCGAGGTGAAAGTCCTCGGCGGCGAGGGCGGCTTTCCAGGCGGCGGCAGTTTCATCGTTGAGGACGACGGTGCCATCGACGCCGAGCTGGCCTGCGGCGACACCGCAGGACTTGACCGTGCGGATGGTGGCTAGGGCGTCGGGTTCAGCCCAGAAAAAGATCCCGATTTCGCGGTCTTTCAGAGTTGGCATGGCAGAATTTCTCCCTGGCGGGCCCGCGCTTCGTTGAGCAGCAGGGCGAGTTTCACGGCGGCTGCCGAGGATTGCGGACTGCAGCGGTCCGGAGCGCTGCCATTGCGGCAGCACTCGACAAAGTAGTCGATTTCGGCCTGATAGCCGTCGGTTTCCGCGAGCGGCAGCGGGAAATCTTCGCCCTTGGCGTACCAGTGGGGCGGACGGCCGGCGGAGCTGTACTCGATGGCGGCATGATCGCCGACGGCAGTGTATTCCATCGAGAACGGGTAAGCGGAAGGCAGATGCCAGCCGCCGGAGATGGTGACGGCGAGGCCGGAGGCGTAGTGGAGCTGGGCCGTCATGAGATCGATGCCGCCGGTAAGGTCTTCGTGGCCGGTGGCGGAGACTGTTTCCGGAACACCAAAGCAAACCAGGGCCATGTCGATGTCGTGGATGAGAAGGTCGAAGACGCCACCGCCGGATAGCGACTTGTTGGTGAGCCAGGCGCCCCAGGTGGGTGCGGCGCAACGGCGGCGGAAGAAGGCATGGCGCGGAGTGCCGAGAGTGCCCGCCTGGACATTGTCGATCAGGGGCAGGTAGGCGGGGAAGAAGCGCAGGACCTGCGCGCTCATCAGGATGCGGCCGGTGGATTGGGCGCAGGCGATCATCCGGTCGCACTCCTCACCGGAAAGGGCCATGGGCTTTTCAACGAGGACATTCTTGCCGGCCTGCATCGCCGCGACCGAGACAGCGGCGTGCATGTTGGTGGGAAGGCAGAGGTCGACGGCATCAGCCTGACAGTTCTTCACGCACTCCAGCGCGTCGGCGAACTTCTCCGCTGACGAGAAATCGACGGCCTCGCCTTCGAGGCTGAAATTGCCCTGGACACCGGAGAGGTCGCCGGCCAGAACCTTGGGATCGTTCGAGCTGACGGCAGTGATTTCGACGCCGGGAATTTTCTTGTAGGACTTCAGGTGGGTGAGCCCCATGAAACCTAAGCCAACGACAGCGATCTTCATAGACAACAGACATCGTATCAGGACAGCGAGCGGGAGAGATCGGAATCCAGCCGGACTGAGAATCAGGCATCGGCCGGGAGCGCGGCGGTGGAGGGAGTTGATGCGGCTGGCTCGGCGGCGGCGAGTCCGCGGGGGTAGCGGCGGCCATTGAGAATCACGCCGATCCAGGTGTCGCGGACCAGCAGGTCATACGAGCCGAGGAGGATGGGGGTGGCGAGTAAGATCCCCAGCAGGAACTTCACAGCCACGGGCCAATCGAGGCCGAACATGGGGATTTGGAGGGCAACGAGGACGGGCGGGTGGAAGAGGTAGAGCCAGTATGCGGAATCGGAGAGGTACCGGGCCCAGGGAGAGGGCTGGGAGAAGCGGCGAAGGAACCATGCGATGAGAGCAAAGATCACCAGCCAGGCGATGAGGGCGCTGCCGGCGGCGGTGGCCAGGAAGGCGGGCCAGTGGCGGGTGGACAGATCAGACATCTGGCCGATGATGGCGACGGAGGTGGGAACCATCAGGACTGCTGCTACGAGCAGGGACGAAAGGGGCGTCTGACTGATGCGATGGAGAGCGCTCCGGTGGCAGTAAAGCCCCCAGCCGAAGGCGAAATACACGGCGTAGGCGAGCACGACGCGGAAGTGCGGGGCGAAGTCCTGTGGAGTATCGAGGAAGCCGTGGCTCATGGGGAGGTATGTGGCGAAGGTGATGAGGGAGAGACAGGGGATGCCGGCCGCCGGCCGCATCAACTGGAGGAACCAGGGCCGCGAGAGTAGCCGGGTGAGGCGTGGGCCGAGCCAGGCGGCGGCCAGGCAAACGAGCATGAGCGTTTCCAGGAACCACAGGTGCATGGGTTCGATGGACTTCTCCAGGCGGCCCTGGGCGATCCACGCCAGGGTGCGCTGCCAGGGCTGGGGGTCGCGTGTCAGGAAGTGGCAGTAAACACTGGAGATCTTGAGAAAGGGAAACATGACGAGGCTGCCCAGGAGGAAAGGCAGGCCGAGGCGGGCCGCGCGGTTTTCGAGGAAGCCTTGCCAACCCCGGCGGGAGAGGAGAAGAGCGGCAAAGAACCCGCTCATGACGAAGAAGGCGGGGAGACGGAAGGTGTGCAGGAAGAGGAGGAAGAGGTCCATGCCGCGAGAAGTGGTGATGTCTTTCAGCCACCAGGTGTCTGGAATGGTGCAGTAGGCGACGCCGCTGTGAATGACGATGCCGAGCAGCATCATGGCGCCGCGGAGGGCGTCGAAGGCGTGGTATCTGGTGGTGTCTGGCGAGGTGGCGTTCGGCATGGTTCCAGCGTGCGGCCGGAGGGCTTCAAAAACGAGTAGCGGGGGGTAGGATTTACGGTATAGTGGACTGGTAACCCACTGAAATCATGGAACAACTTCCCAGCCCAGAGCAGGTGAGGGCAGAGCTGGCAAAGATCGCCGCCAGCACCGGATTTGCCGAGGCGGGACGGCTGCCGGGCTTTCTGACGCACCTGGTGGATCGGGCCCTGGCTGGGGAAGCAGACCGGCTGAAGGAGTCCGTGCTGGGGGTGGAGGCGTTTGGACGCGATTCCGGCTTCGACCCGCGGACCGACCCGATCGTGCGTGTGGAAGCGCGCCGCTTGCGGAGCCGGCTGGAGGAGTATTACGCGGGGCCCGGTGCGGCGGACGAGGTGGTGATCGGTCTGCCCAAGGGCGGTTATGTTCCGGTGTTCGCGCTGCGCGCGCCGGCGGTGCCGAAGGAGCAGGGAGCGGGCGCGATGCCTCGTGGGTGGCGTCTGGCGGGGATCATCGCCGGGCTGGCCGCGGTGGGGATCGGGTTGGGAATCTGGCAGGCGAGCTACATGCGGCGGGTGACGCAGGCTCCGGCGGCGACGGTGGCGGTGCTGCCTTTTGAGAACGTGGGGGCGGAACCGGAGAACGCGTATTTCAGTGAAGGGCTGACGGAAGAGATCATTGACCGGCTGGCCCGCGTGCCCGGGCTGAAGGTGGTGGCGCGCAGCGTGATGGCACAGTTCCGGAGCAAACCGGCTTCGCTCGACGAGGTCCGGCAAAAGGTAGGGGCATCGGTGGTGGTGGAGGGGAGCGTGCGGCGGCAGGGGGACCGGCTGAGAGTGGTGGCGCGGCTGGCGAAGGTCTCCGATGGGGCGTCCTTGTGGTCGCAGACGTATGAGCGGAAAGCGAAGGACGTTTTTGCGATTCAGGATGAGATTGCGCAATCGGTGGCGAATGCCCTGCGAGTGCAGGTGCGAGGGGCGGGGTCGAACGCGGCTCCGAGGCGGGCGACGGAGAACCTCGAGGCCTACAACCTGTTCCTGCGCGGGCGGCAGCAGTTGAACCTGGGATCGGAAAGTGGGCTGAAGAAGGCGATCGGCTATTTTGAGGACGCGCTGAAGCTGGAGCCGGAGTATGCGCCGGCATTGGCGTCGCAGTCCATGGCGTATTCCTTGGCGGCCTACTACGGGATTCAGATGAGCGTGGAGCCGTGGGTCAGAGCCCGGGAGCAGGCGGAGAAGGCCATCCGCATCGATCCTTCCCTGGCCGAGGCTCATACCTCATTGGGACTGAGCATGGCGTTTCATTACTGGAAGTGGGCCGAATCCGAAGCCGCGTTCCGGAAGGCTCTGGAGGTGGACCAGTCGTCGGCGTTGGCGCACGGGTTGTATGGAATTGCGATGTTGTCGCCGGTGGGCCGGCTGGCGGAGTCAGAGAAAGAACTGAAGCTGGCGGTGGAGTTGGACCCCAATCTCAACATGGCGAGCTATGGGTATGGGTACTGCCTGCTGGCGGCAGGCCGGTATGAGGAGGCGGTGCAGCAGTACCGGCTGGCGCTGGAGGTGAAGGCCGTGCATCCGGACGTCTACTGGGACTACGGCATGGCGCTGGGTTTAGCCGGCAAGCCGGCCGAAGCCAAGGAAGCCATGATGCGCGCGAGGCAGGAACGGGGCGAGAAGGATCTGGAGCCGCGAGGCCTGGAAGCACTGTACGCGGGCAACCGGGCGCGGGCCGAGTCCGATGCGCCGCTCGTCGAAAGAGCAGCGGAGGAGCGGAGGGAGGATTACATGGACGCGGCGCGGCTGTGGGCAGAACTGGGGCAGAAAGACCGGGCGGTGGAATGCCTCAAGCGGTCTCTGGAGCGACGGGAACCTCAGATCATCTGGGTGAAAACCGATCCGCGGCTGCGCTCTTTGCGCGGCGATGCCCGGTATGCGGCCCTGGTGGCGGCGGTCGGGCTACCTCCGGGAAACTAACGCACGAAAAACGATTCGGCCCGGTGATGGAGGAGTTTCACCGGGCCGATTCTTGTGAAGTGACGACTGGAGGAGGGGACTCAGTCATCGACATCGGAACACCGTAATGCGAGTGTCCGAGTGCGTCATCTTCACTAATTGGGATCTGTTTCTATTCAATACTATTTGGTCTCAAACAGCAAGGCAACTGAAGGCGTGGATACACCCCAATCTGGCTATCTTTCGGATAGGCGTACCCTACTAGAGATGGGAGTAACAGAGGGGGGGGTGTCGCAAGCTGCCGGGCAGAGGTCCGGACAAGCTGCCCGACGCCGATCCGGCGATCCAACAGGGCGGCCCGCTATAATGGCGCACGATGTCTCCGCGGCGACTGATCCTCTTCTTCCTGGCCATCGCCCTGCTGTTTCTGGCCGCCAACCGGGCGGCGTACAAGGGCTACTTCAGCGACGACGACCTGGACAACCTGGTGCAGACGCGCGGGGCGGAAGTGCGGTATTTCGCCAAGGAATTGGTTTCGCCGAAGCTCTCGGTGTGGAACTTCCGGCCGGTGGGGCACTTCTACTACAGAGTGCTCGGGGAGACGGCGGGACTGCGGTTTCCCGTCTATGTCGGCGTGCTGCACGCGCTCCACTTGCTGAATGTCCTGCTGGTGTTTCTGGTGCTGCGGAAGCTGGGCGCGGGAGGGCTTGGGGCGTGCGCGGGAGCGGGGCTTTTTGCGTTCCACATGGCGAGTTTCGATGCCTATTGGAAGCCGATGTATGTGTTTGACGCGGGCTGCGCGCTGTTTGTGCTGCTGACGCTGTTGGCGTACCTGAACGGACGGTGGCTGCTGGCACTGATCCCGTTCTGGCTGGCTTACAAGACCAAGGAGACGGCCGTGGCGCTGCCGGTCTTCCTGCTGCTTTATGAATGGCTGCTGGGAGAGCGGAAGTTCAAACGGCTGCTGCCGTATTTCGCGGTAAGCCTGAACTTCGGCCTGCAGGCGCTGCTGGCGCCGAAGACGGTGGAGTCGCCGTACACGTTCCGTTTCACGGGGGCCGCGCTGTGGACGACGCTCTCCTACTACTCTTCGAAGGTGCTGTTGGCGCCCTTTTCGGGGCTGCTGCTGATTCCGGTGGCTTGGTGGCTGAAAGACCGGCGGATTTGGCTGGGAGTGGCGGGCATCGCAGTGCTCCTGGGACCGCTGTGGTTTCTGCCGGAGCGAACGTTCGCGGTGTACCTGTACATCCCGCTGATTGGGTTGGCGATTGCCGCGGCGTTTGTGGCGGAGCGCGTGAGTCCGGTGTGCGTGGCGATCTTCTTCCTGCTCTGGATCCCGTCGAACTACATGATTCTGCGCAAGAAGCGTGGTGTGACGCTGGAGGCGGCGCAACAGGTGCAGGCGTACGTGCAGCAGACGGGCGCCGCCATGACGGCGCACGGAGATTGGAGATCGCTGGTCTACGACGGCGCGCCGCCTTCGATGCACCCATGGGGGGTGAGCGCGGCGTACAAGTGGTTTCGGCCGGCTCGGGAGCTGCGGGTGGAGCCGATCGACTCGGCGGCGGGGCGGGCGATGTTGAGCGAAGCGCAGGTGACGACGGCGGCGTGGAATCCCGCCAAGCGGCTGCTGAGTTTTCAGGCGCGGGTCCCGGGGGCAGCGAACCCGCCGTTTGTGGACATGGCGGAGGGCAATCCGGCGTGGCTGTTTCTGGACGGCTGGCACGCGATGGAGGCGGGATTCCGGTGGATGAAGCCGGAGGCTTCGATTGCGCTGCGGAAGCCGGAGGGGGCGAGCCGGTTCGTCGTACGGATCAACTTCGGGCCGCTGCAGTTTCAGGATGTGGGGCACGTGGATCTGGAGGTTCTGGTGAACGGGCAGAGCCTGGGCGTGCGTTCCTACACAGAACAGGGCTGGCATGAGCGGGAGTGGGCGGTGCCTGCAGGGCCGGCTGGCCCGGTGCAGGTAACGCTGCGCGCGGTGAAGCCGTACAAGCCTTCGAACGGCGATCCACGGCCTTTGGGTGCTGCGATTGCGGCGTTAGGATTCAAGCTGTAAGCGCCTGCGATATCCTGGTGTTTCCGGCACAGATCCATGCCTAGCCAAACAGAGCTGAGTCAAACACTGCGTGAAATGGGAGTGGTCGGCGCCGGCGGCGCCGGATTCCCCACTGAAGTCAAAGCCAAGAGCCAGGCGGAGTTCGTACTGGCGAACGGGGCGGAGTGCGAGCCGCTGCTGCACAAGGACTTCGAGCTAATGAAACGCTACCCGGCGGAGATGGTTTCGGGCATGCGGCGCATGATGGACGCGGTGGCGGCGAAGCAGGGCCGGTTCTGCGTGAAGGAGAAGAACGGAGAAGCGGTGACGGCGGTGTCGCCGCTGGCGGAGAAAGCCGGCATCGAGATGACGCTGCTGGGGGATTTCTATCCCTCCGGCGACGAATACGAGATCGTGTATGCGGCCACGGGGCGGCTGATTCCGGCGGCGGGGATTCCGCTGCAGGTGGGCTGCGTGGTGAATAACGTGGAGACGCTCTACAACGTCGAGATGGCGATGCAGGGCCAGGCGGTGACGAAGAAGTTCGTCTCGATCAGCGGGTGCGTGCGGAAGCCGTGCTCATTTTGGGCGCCGCTGGGCTGCACGTACGCGGACCTGCTGGAAGTGGCCGGCGGTGTGACGCGGGACGAGGTGGGGATCTTCGTGAGCGGGATGATGATGGGGCAGCTCACGTTCGATTTGACGGGCGTGGTGACAAAGACGACCTGCGGGTTGATCGTGCTGCCGCTGGACCATCCGCTGGTGCAGCGCAAGAGCCGGCCGAAGGAAGCGATGGCGCACATCGGCAGATCGGCGTGCGACCAGTGCAGCTACTGCACGGAGTTCTGTCCGCGCTACCTGCTGGGCTACGACGTTCAGCCGCACAAGGTGATGCGGACGCTGGGCTTCACGCTGGCCGGCAAAGAGAACTGGAGCCAGTGGGCCGAACTGTGCTGCAGCTGCGGGCTGTGCACGCTGTACGCCTGCCCGGAGGACCTCTATCCGAAAGAGGCCTGCGACGAGGCGAAGGCCGACATGCGGACGGCGGGCATCAAGTACACGCAGGTGAAGCCGGTGCGGGCACACCCGATGAAGGAGTACCGGCGGGTGCCGCAGACGCAGTTGCGGCAGCGGCTGCAGGTGGAGCAGTGGGAAGGGCACACACCGTTCGTCAGCGCGGAGCCGCAGCCGAAGCGGGTACGGATTCTCACCAAGCAGCACGCCGGCAAGCCGGCCACGCCGTGTGTGGCGGAAGGCGCGGCGGTGAAGGCGGGCGAGGCGATCGCCAAGCCGAATGACGGCGACCTGGGCGCCTACATCCACACGAGCATCGCGGGGCGCGTGACGCGCGTCGCGGCCGACGTGATCGAAATTGAAGCCTGAGTAGAAAGGGACACGCGCAGTGGCTCGTAACTCCATTGGATTGATCGAACTCTCGAGCATCGCCGCCGGATTCCTGGTGTGCGACGCGATGCTGAAAGCAGCGGACGTGGAACTGGTGTTGAGCCGCACGATCTGCAGCGGCAAGTACATGGTGCTGGTGCGCGGCGACGTGGCCGACGTGCGGGCGGCGGTGGAGAGCGGCTGCCATTCGGGCGATTTCTCGGTGATCGACTCGTTCGTGATTCCGAACGTGCACGAGGACATCTTCCCCGCCCTGAGCGGATCGGCCAACGTGACGCAACTGGAAGCGCTGGGCGTGATCGAGAGCTTCTCGGTGGCCAGCCTGATCGAGGGCGCGGACGCGATGGCGAAGACGGCCAACGTGCAACTGGTGGAGGTTCGTCTGGCGATGGCGCTGGGCGGCAAGGCGTTTGCATCGTGCACGGGCAGCGTGGCGGCGGTGAAGAGCGCGGTGGAGGCGGGTGCGCAGTCGATTGCGCGCAAGGGTCTGCTGGTAAACAAAGTGGTGATCCCGCAACCGCGGCAGGAATTGCTGCGGGAGATGATTTAGCGCAAGTGTCTGTTGAAGGATCTGCCTGAGCGCGAGATCCGGCGCGTGCTGGGGATGACGGATTTGCGCGAGGACGCCACACGGCAGGTGAAGGGCTTTTCGTTGGAGATGAAGCGGAGGCTGGGTCTGGCCAATGCGCTGCTGGGGAACCCGGAACTGGTGATCCTGGACGAGCCGACGAACGGCCTGAATCCGGCGGGGATCCAGGAGGTGCGGCACCTGTTGCGGGACATGCCGGCGCAGCATGGGATCACTGTGTTCCTGTCTTCGCACCTGCTGGCGGAGGTGGAACAGATTGCAGGGCGGATCGGAATTATCGCCGAGGGCCGGCTGCAATTTGAAGGGACGCCGGCTGAGTTGCGCGCGCGCCGGGGCGGCGTATTGCGGATTGGCGTGGACCGCCCGGCGGTGGCCGCGCAGATGCTCCGGCAGCAGGGCTTCGAGGCCGACGCCTAGGCTGGGTTGAGCCGCCCTTCGTGCACTGCGGAGCAGGCGGCGGCGATCAACCGCCTGCTGGTGGAGCGAGGATTCGCGGTCCAAGCGATCGAACATGTCGAGCCAACACGCGAAGAGCTTTTCCTGGACGTGACGAGGAATTCATGATGCTGCCGCGGGTAATTCGCGCCGAATTGTTGAAGCTGCGCCGGACACTATCGTTGCGGATGGTGCCGGCGGCGCCGCTTGTGGTGCTGCTGCTTTCTTTTTTGATCTTTCACCAGAGAGCAACGTACTTCGCCAAGGGCGGCAAGCCGCTGTGGGAGACTTTGCAGCGGAACGCCTTCGTGCCGTGGGTGGCGCTGATGATGCCGCTGTAAATCACACTGTGGACCGCGCTGCTGGCCGGGCTGGAACATACCGGCGAACGCTGGCGCAATCTGCTGGCGTTGCCTGTGCCCCGCTGGGCGCTGTACCTGGTGAAGCTGGCGATCCCGTGTGGGATGGTGTTCGCCAGCTCGGCGATTCTGAATTTCGGAGTGCTGCTGAGCGGCGTCGTGCTGACCAGCCTGAAGCCGGAGTTGCGCTTCCCTGCCCCGCTCCCATGGGCGCAGGCGTGGGATTACACATTTCTTTCGTTTGCGGCTGCTTTGCTGACGATTGCGATCCAGCAGTGGGTGAGTCTGCGCTTCGCCCCGTTTGCGGCCTCAGCGGGCTTTGGCATCTGCTGCACGGTGGCGGGCTCGATCCTGGTGAACTCGCAGAACTACGGACCGTGGTGGCCGTGGTGCCTGCCGGTGCAACTGCTCGCCGGGAAACCGGAGGCGATCGCGCACGCGCTCTGGTATTCGGTACTGGGCGGAGCGGCGGCGGCCGTGCTCGGCGGCGTTTAGTTCTGCCGGCGGGAGATCCGCGGCTAGCGCCGGCGGATATACTGGCAACATGTTCCGCACTCTTGCCGCCATCTGCCTCTTTGCCATCGCCGGCTGTGCCCAAACGGCCCCTGCGCCGGCCGGGCCGCAGCCTTCCGATTGGATCCAGTTGTTCAACGGGAAGGACCTGGAAGGCTGGACGCCGAAGATCACCGGCTACGAAGTGGGCGAGAATTTCGGCAACACCTTTCGCGTAGAAAACGGCGTGCTGAAGGTCTCCTACGATCAGTACGGCGGGCAGTTCAACAACCGCTTCGGGCACCTGTTCTACAAGGACGCGTTCTCCTACTATCGCCTGGTGGTGGAGTACCGCTTTGTGGGCGAGCAGTGCGGCGGCGGACCGGCGTGGGCGCTGCGCAACAGCGGCGCGATGATCCACGGGCAACCGGCACGGACCATGAAGAAGGACCAGGATTTCCCGATCTCCATCGAAGTGCAGTTGCTGGGGGGCAACGGCAAGGACCCGCGCACGACGGCGAACCTCTGCACTCCGGGCACCAACGTGGTGATGAACGACAAGCTCTTCACGCCGCATTGCATCAACTCGAAGTCAAAGACCTATCACGGCGAACAGTGGGTGCGGGTGGAAGTGGAAGTGCACGGCGACGGAACCATCAAGCACATCATCGACGGCGAGCCGGTACTGGCCTATGAGATGGCGCAGATCGGCGGCGGCAGCGTGACGAACTTCGACCCGCAGGTAAAGCGCGACGGCACGCTGCTGCGTGGCGGGTCGATCTCACTGCAGTCGGAAAGCCACCCGGTGGAGTTCCGGAAGGTGGAGTTGCTCAACCTGGCGGGCTGCATGGATCCGAAGGCGGCGAACTACAAGAACTGGTACATCAAGCCCGAAAACGTGAGCTGCGTGTACACGAAGTAGACTTTCCGAACTCAGCTCTTGACCGGGCTGGCGGCCTACCCTATACTTCGGATATCGAGGTATCGGTATTCTATGGGAAATGATCCGGCCACGCTGGATCTGCTGCGCGGCACGCTGGACCTGCTGGTGCTCCGCACGCTGGCGCGCGGACCGCTGCACGGGTACGCGATCGCGCAGCGCATCAAGCAATCGTCGAGTGAAGTGCTGCAGGTGGGCGAGGGTTCGTTGTATCCGGCGCTGCAACGGCTGCTGGTGCAGGGATGGGTGGAGGCGGCCTGGGGCGTCTCCGAAACAAACCGGAAGGCGCGGTTCTACAGCCTGACCAAGGCTGGGCGCAAACAGTTGAGCCGGGAGACAGAGGAATTCCGGCGGATGGTCACAGCCATCGGACAAGTCCTGGAGTCGGCGTAATGCCGCGGCTCTGGCGGAAGCTCAGGTCACTCCGGCGCCGCGATGAGATGGCGCGGGAACTGGATGAGGAGATCCGGTTCCACCTGGAGATGATGGAGGCGGACGGGGCCGGGCGGGCTGAATTCGGGAATGTGGAACTGGTGCGCGAAGCGTCGAGGGAGAGTTGGACTTGGCCCGCCCTGGAGGGATGGCTGCGGGATCTGCGCCTGGCGCTGAGGAGCCTGTGGCGCACGCCGGTGGCGAGTCTGGCGGCGGTAGTTTCGCTGGGGATTGGGATCGGGGCGGCGTCGGCGGTGTATTCGGTCGTCGACGCGATCTTTTTCCGAACGCTGCGCGTGCCGGATGCCGGCGCGCTGGTGAGCGTGTATCAGAGCGACGACCGGCGGGCGATGTTCAGCAGCCACTCGTGGCCGCACTATGAGATGCTGCGGGCGCAGGCGAAGTCGTTCGAATCGCTGGCGGCTTACTCGCGCATTCCGGTGAACGCGCGGCTCGGCGAATCGACCGAGCGGCTGGTCACCGAACTGGTGAGCAACAACTACTTCGAGATGCTGCGCGTGCAGCCGCTGGTGGGACGGGCGTTCCGGCCCGACGACGGGCAGGTGGCGATTCTCGGCGAGAAGCTGTGGAGGGAGCGGTTCGGCGCCGATCCCGGCATTCCAGGCCGGACGCTAGTGCTCAACGCGCAGGCGTTCACGGTGATCGGGGTGGTTCCGAGTTCCTTCCAGAGCGTTGTGCTCGACTGGGGCAAGCCGCCGCAGATTTGGATTCCGGCCAGCGCGCGGGCGGTGTTCCCGGCGCTGCCGTTCGCCAACGCGGGCAGCCACTGGATGTTGGTGACGGGGCGGCTCCGTCCGGGCGCCACGCTGGAGCAGGCCAGGAGCGAGGCAGAGGCCGTATCGGAGCGCTTCTACGCGGCGGAGCCGGTGGACGAGTGGAAGTTCCGGCCCGTGGTCCTGCCCACACAACAGGCGCGATTCTGGCCGGATCGCCGGGAGTCAGTGAGGAGCTACCTGACGGTGCTGGCGGCGGTGGCAGGGCTGACGTTCCTGATGGCGTGCTTCAACGTGGCGAACCTGCTGCTGGGGCGCGCGGTGCGCCGGCAGAGGGAGTTCGGCATCCAAATAGCGATCGGCGCGGGACGTGCGCGACTGGCACGAACTCTGTTGCTGGAGGCGGGACTGCTGGCGGCCGCGGGCGTGGCGGCGGGACTGGTGGCAGCCGCGCTGATGACCGCGTCGCTGAGCCGCTTTGAAGCTCCGTTCGGTCTGCCGTTGAATCTCGACTTGAGTATGAACCCACGCGTGGCGGGCTTCGCCGCGGCGGCGGGCATCGCGACGGCGCTGCTGGCAGGCATAGCCCCGCTGAGGCAGGCGTGGCGAAGCGATGTACTGGCACTGATTTTGGGCGGGACGTGCGCAGCCGGCTGGCGGCGGCTGGGACTGGCCGATACGCTTGTCTCCGCCCAGGTGGCCATCTGCCTGGTGGCGCTGACCGGCGCGAGTCTGTTCCAACGGACGATGGACCGGATCCAGGCGTCGGACCCGATGTTCCGCGCGGGCCGCACTTTGATGGCGGACGTGGATCTGCTCTCCGCTGGATACGACGAGGCGCGAGGCCAGCGGATGCTCGCTGAACTGTTGCGCCGCGTGCGCGAGTTGCCGGGCGTGGAGGACGCGGCGTACGTCAAGACGGTGCCGCTGGGCGGATTTCGCGGCGCGCGAGACGTGACCGTGAACGGCGCGAAGGCGAATGTGCAGGTGAATACCGTCTCTTCGCGGTACTTCGCGGCGGCGGGCTTGCCTCTGCGGCAGGGGCGGGACCTGCGCGACGGCGAGATGTCGTCGGTAGTCATCAACGAACAGATGGCGGAGCGCTTCTGGCCGGGCCGGAGTCCGCTGGGCCGGGTGATTGAACTGCCGCGCACGAAGCAGCAGTTCACCGTGGTTGGCGTGGTGCGCGACGGGCACATGCGGAATTTCCGCGAGACACAGATTGCACCTTGCGCCTATTTGCCGCTGGCGGCCGATCATCAGCGGCTCATCACCCTCTACGCGCGCACCGGACCGCCGCCGGAGGCGCTGCTGGGCGCCGTGCGGGGCGCGCTCCGGGACGTGGACCGGGAACTGCCGTTCGTGCCGGACACGATGGAAAAACACTTGGAACGCGCACTCTCGCGCGAACGCCTGGTCGCTTCGTCGTTGAGCGGGCTGGGCAGCTTCACGGCACTGTTGGCGGCGGTCGGGCTGTACGGGCTGATTTCCGTTTCAGTCAGCCGGCGGTCGCGGGAGATTGGCATCCGCATGGCGCTGGGCGCGCGGCCGGCCGGCGTGATGACGGCGGTGCTGGGCAGGTTCGCCTGGCTGCTGTCCGGAGGCGTGGTGGCCGGATTGGCCGGCTGCGCAGTGCTATCGCGATTTGCGGAGGCTCTCGTGTTCGGCGTGCGGGCCACGGACCCCGTGGCCTTCCTGATCGCCTGCTCTCTGATGGGCGGCATCGCCGCGCTGGCGGCGGCGGCGCCGGCCTGGCGCGCATCACGCACAGACCCGTGGCGAGTGCTGCGGCAGGACTAGCTGGCGTGCAGCTCGCGCACGATGGCGCAGTTTTCGGCGATCTCGTCCTTGAACTTGGGCCACATGCCGACGATGGCGGCGTCGCCGGGCTTCATGTTCGAGTAGGCGAATTTGAAGGCCTGCGCTACCTGCGGCCGGTCGTAACCGGCGCGCCCGGCGCCGAGTAGTTTGAACGCCAGGCAGGGTTTGCGTGTTTTGCGCACGACGGCCAGCATGCGTTCGGGGTCCTTTTCGAGAAACGCCTCGCCGAGTCCGCGCTCGCCGTTGCACAGGGCGCGCGTCTCCTCCGGGGTGCGGCTGGCGCCGTAGAGGCAGGTCATGTAGTAGTCCACCGGCCAGCCCATCTCGTCGATCCACTCCACCACTTTGGGATTGTGCGTGGAGACGCCGGCCATGATGCCTGTGTCGCGAACGCGCTTGATGAATTCGAGCACGCGATCCATGCTCTTCGTGCGGAAGGCCTCGTCGGTGCGGTTGCCGTGGTGGGCCATGCCGAGGAAGCCGAGCCTGGCCGCCTCGGGGATCATGGTGAAATCCTTGTGCAACTCGAAATCGCTCAGCAGGAACACCTTCAATTTGGAGCCGCGCTCGCGGATGCCTTTGAGGATGTCGATGGTGTCCTTGTGGTAGTGGAGCTGCCAGGTGGTGATGCCGGCGCGCTCGGCGGCCAGCACGGTTTCGATGCGGCGCTCCGGGGTCATCCACTCGCGCATGCACTGGTCCAGGATCCTGTTGTGGTGTGAGTAGCCCATGAGCGGATTGGTGCCGATCAGCAGGCGGCTGATCTCGTGTTTGCCGCCGAACTGCACGGTGGGCAGCGGCGCGGCAGCGGAGGAAGAGGAGGAGGGAGCGGCGGCGGCGGCAACTGCGGTGGAGGAGGCAAGAAATGCTCTGCGGGTATTCGTCATCGTAGGCTCATAAACGGACAATACTGTCTGCATTTATACACCTTACGGCCACACGCCGCAACAGCCGACTATGATGTCGTTATGGCATTGCATCCGCTGGCCGGCAAACCCGCCCCCAAAGAACTGCTGACTGATGTCGAGGCGTTGGAATCGAAGTACTACTCGGGCCGGCCCGATGCCTCCGATCCCAACCAGGCGGTGAGCTTCGGCACCAGCGGGCATCGGGGCACCTCGCTGAACTCGACGTTCACGGAAACGCACATTCTGGCGATCGCCCAGGCCATCTGCGAGTACCGCAAAGCGCAGGGCTATTCCGGGCTGCTCTACCTCGGCATGGATACGCACGCGCTTTCGGCCGCGGCGCAGCGCACGGCGGTGGAGGTGCTGGCGGCCAACGGAGTGAACACAGCAATTCAGGCCGAAGGAGGCTTCACGCCCACGCCGGTAGTGTCGCACGCGATCCTGGCGGCGAACCGCGGCAGGAGCTCGGGCCTGAGCGACGGCATCATCATCACGCCTTCGCACAACCCGCCCGCCGATGGCGGCATTAAATACAATCCACCCAATGGTGGTCCGGCCGAAGCAGAGGTGACAACGGCCATTCAGAATCGCGCCAATGAACTATTGCGGGCAGGCAACACGGGCGTCTCGCGGCTCACCTACGAATCCGCCATGCGCTCCGGCCTGATCCGGCAGATCGATTACCGTCCGGCCTACATCAAGGATCTTGGCGGGGTGATCGATCTCGAATCCGTCTCGGCCTCCGGCCTGCAGATCGGTATCGATCCGCTGGGCGGCGCGGCGGTGCACTACTGGCACGAGATCGCGGCGGCGTACAACCTGGACCTGCATGTCGTGAACCCGGCCGTGGATCCGTCTTTCGCCTTCATGAGCGTCGATCACGACGGAAAGATCCGCATGGACTGCTCCAGCCCATACGCAATGGCTGGCCTGGTGCGGTTGAAAGACCGTTACGACATCGCGTTCGCCAATGATCCGGACGCCGACCGGCACGGAATTGTCACACCCTCATCAGGGCTGATGAACCCGAACCACTACCTCTGCGCCGCCATCCGCTATCTGGCCTCGAACCGCCCGCAGTGGGGCGCGACGACGCCCGTAGGCAAGACGCTGGTTTCGAGCGGGTTGATCGACCGCGTGTGCGCGCACCTGCAGCGGCCGGTGTGCGAAGTGCCGGTGGGCTTCAAGTGGTTCGCGCCGGGGCTCTATGACGGCACGCTGTGCTTCGGCGGCGAAGAGAGCGCCGGCGCCAGCTTCCTGCGGCGCGACGGCTCCGTCTGGACCACGGACAAAGACGGGCTCATCCTGGGCCTGCTGGCGTGCGAGATCACGGCGCGGACCGGCAAAGACCCCGGCGCGCATTACAGCGAGATCGAGGCGCAGTTCGGCACCTCCTATTACACGCGCATCGACACGCCGGCCACGCCGGAGCAGAAGTCGAAGCTCGGCAGGCTGTCGCCGGCGGCGGTGACGGACGCCACGCTGGCAGGCGACGCGATCGTGGACAGACTGACGGCGGCGCCGGGCAACGGCGCGGCGATCGGCGGATTGAAGGTGACCACGCAGAACGGCTGGTTCGCGGCGCGGCCTTCCGGCACGGAAAACATCTACAAGCTGTATGCGGAAAGCTATGTGAGCGCGGGGCACCTGGAAGCGATCGTCGCCGAGGCTCGGGAGCTGGTGCTGCGGGCGTTAGCTTAATTCAGTCAAGCGCCGCGATCTCGCCAGGTACGATCTGGCGGGTGCGCGGAAGCACGCCTCGGTAGCTGAGGTAACCCACGAAGGCGAGGGTTCCGAGGAAGACGAAGAGTTCGATGACGTCGGAGGTGTGCGTCCGCGGCAGGGTCTTCCAGAGGATCCAGAGAATGGGCTGAGCGATGCACATGGCCCACACCGTGCCGTAGAAGTAACGCCGTTCGTGGCCCTCGCCGGCGGTGGATGGCTTCACACGCGGCAGCTTGCCGAGAGCGCCAAGGATCCACACCGGGATCACGATGGGGAAGTAGCCGTACCAGTAGATCTGTTTCATCATCCACGTGCCGGTGAAGACGGCCACGAGGAGGCCGGCAATGTTCAGCAGGCCGTAGCTGATAGCAGCGCCCCAGGCGAAGGTGTAGCAAATGCGGCGGTAGATCGGATTGGGACGGTCTTCGGTGAAACGGATGATGTAGGGCGCGGGTTCGCAGCCCGGCAGCCTTCCGCGCAGGCCGGCGATGGCGGTTCCGATGAGCACGGCGATCAACCAGTAGACCATGGGCCCGCCGAAACCTTCGGCAAAGAGCCGGAAGGTGAAAGGCCCGGGAATGAGGAAGAAAACGAAGATCCAGATGGGCCAGTGGTTGACGCGATAGTAGCCCTTGTTGCGAGTGCGGATCCTGCGTTCGCTGGCGAGTTCGATCTTGACCTGCGGATTCATTGCAAAACATCCAGTTTGGCACAGCGCGGGCCTGCGCCGCCTCGCCAATCCCTGTACAATCGTCGAGCATGAGGATCGATTTGCGCGGACAACGCGCGCTGGTGACGGGAGGAAGCAACGGGATTGGACGGGCTGCGGTAGAGGCATTGCGGGCCTGCGGCGCGGAGGTGGCCACGGCGGATTTGGAGGCCGATCCGCCGGTGGACGTAACGAACCCTGGCTCGCTGCAGGCGGCCTTTGAACGCGCGGGCCCGGTGGATGTCGTGGTGGCCAATGCGGGTGGCGCGGTGTTCGCACCGCTGGATGAGACGACAACGCCGGATTGGGAAAGGCTCCTGGCGCTGAACCTGGGCGGGGTCTTCCATACACTGCGATTCGCGGCGGCTCAGATGAAACCGCGGCGGCGGGGCAGCATCGTGATCACCGCCTCCACCAACTCCTACGACGGCGAGCCGGGGTTGAGCGCCTACAACGCCACCAAAGCGGGCATCCTGGGCCTGCTCCACACGGCCGCGGGTGAGTTCGGCCCATATGGAATCCGGGTGAATGCCGTGTGCCCCGGGCTGATCCGCACGCGATTGACGGAGGACCAGTTTCAGAATCCGATCCACCTCAAAGAGTACTTCCGCCACATTCCGCTGGGCCGCGGCGGGCAACCGGCGGAGGTGGCGAATGCCATCGCGTTCCTCGCGTCGCCGTTGGCTTCGTTCATCACCGGGGCGGCGCTGCTGATTGACGGTGGGCAACTGGCGACGAAATTCGGCCCCTGGAACGAAGAGAACGCGCGCTTCGACATCGACCACTGGACGCTCAAATGACCCCGACGTTTCTGGCGGATTCACTCACGCGGCGCTTTGGCAGCGTGCTGGCCGTGGACCAGGTGAGCCTGCATGTCAACGCGGGAGAGGTGGTGGGACTGCTGGGCCCGAATGGAGCCGGCAAGACCACGATCCTGCGCATGATTGCAGGCATCCTGGAGCCGGACTCCGGCGCGGTCTTCATCAACGGCCGCAATCTGGTGGAGGATCCTCTGGCTGCCAAGCAGGCCATTGGCTTCCACTCGGGCGATACCCAGCTCTACCAGCGGCTGAATCCGCGCGAAGCCCTGCAGTACTTCGGCAGGCTCTACGGCATGAAGGAACCGGCACTGACGCGGAGAATCGAGCAACTGGTGAGCGAGTTGGAGATGGAGGCGTTTGCCGGGCGGCCTTGCAGCACGCTCTCTTCGGGCCAGCGCCAGCGCGCCAACATCGCGCGGGCATTCCTCCACCAACCCGATCTCCTGATCCTCGACGAGCCGACCAATGCGCTGGACATCGTGAGCGGGCAGTTCATTGTGCAGGCCATCCGGCGCGAGCGCGCGGCCGGCCGGGCGGTGCTGTTCTCCACTCACATCATGGGCGAGGCGGAATACCTGTGTGACCGCATCGCGCTGTTGCACAAGGGCCGGATCGTGGACGAGGGCTCGCTGCCGGAGCTCCTTCACCGCGCCGGAAGCGCCAACCTGACTGACGCATTCCTGAAGACCATCGGGGCAGGCCCGCGGGAGGACGCCGCATGAGGCTGCAGGTGCTCTTCCACATCTATCGCAAGGAGCTGGTGGAGGCCCTGCGAGACCGGCGCACTCTGTTCATGATGATCGCGCTGCCAATCCTGCTCTATCCGTTGCTCATGATCGGCATGAGCCGGCTGCAGGAAGGGCAGGAAGCGGCACAGACGGCACGCAAATCGACGCTGGCGGTGTGGGGCACTCTCACGCCGGAAGCGACATCCGCGCTCACGGCGAAGGGGAAGGTGGAACTGGTGCTTTGGGCCGGCGCGCCGGAGCGCGTCAGAGCGGAGCTGGAGATGGGTCAGGTGGGTCCGCCGCCCACGCCGCCGCTGGAATTGGATGCGGACGACGACGCGCCCAAGAAGAAGATGCCGGATACAGACTGGGCGCGCGCGGCGCAGAAGGCGATTCTGGAACGCAAAGCCGACGCGGTGCTGATCCCCTGGCCGGGCTTCGGCGAGAAGGTGGCGGCCTCGAAAAGCGCCGTGGCCAGCATCCTGTTCGATTCCGTGCGGCCCGACTCCCGCAAGGCGCGCGACCGCGCCAGCGATGCGCTGCGGCTGCACCGCGAGGCCCTGGTGGAGCAGCGGGTGAAACAGCGTATGCTACCCCTGGGATTTGAGCATGCCATCGAATTGCAGTCGACCAACGTGGCCAGCGAGCAGCGCAAGTCCGGAATGCTGGTGGGCATGCTGCTGCCTTACATGCTGATTCTCTTTTCCGCCATGAGCGGCTTCTACGCCGCCATCGACATGACGGCCGGCGAAAAAGAACGCGGCACCATGCAGACGCTGCTTTGCGCGCCCGTGCAATCGCTGGAGATCATCGGCGGCAAATTTGCCGCCGTGTGGACCATCGCCACCATCGCCACCATCGTCAATCTGGCCAGCCTGGCGATGACATTCACCCGCATCAAACTCATGCCGGGCACGGAAACGCACATGCCGCTCTCGTCCTACCTTGTGGCGTTCGTCATGCTCATGCCCATCTCGCTGATGATCAACGCCGTGTTCCTCGCCGTCGGCGCGTTCGCGAAGGATTTCAAAGACGGGCAGAATTTCCTCACGCCCATTCTCATGAGCCTCATCGTGCCACTGGTGGCCACGATGACCCCGGGCATCGAACTGAACGGTTACCTCGCCTTCGTGCCGGTGGTGAACATCGCGCTGCTGATCAAGGGCGTGTTTCTGGGCGAGTGGGCGGCGGACATGCTGTTCCTGGTGATGCTGAGCTCACTCTGTTACGCCGCACTGGCGCTGGTCTTTGCCGCGCGCGTTTTTGAGCGGAACTCCCTGCTGCTGGGCGGCCGGGAGTCCATCGCCGGCGTCTTCGACTTCTCGCGGCGTCCCGGCTCGAAGCCCACTCCCGCGTTGTCGCTGCTGCTGTTCGCAGTGGTGCTGGTGATCGCTTTCTATGGGAGCTTGAGCCTGATCCGATACGGGCTGCCGGTGACCCTCGTGGTCACGCAGTTCGGCATGTTCCTGTTACCGTGCCTGCTGCTGGTTTGGGTGAAGGGATTCGACTTCACCGACACCCTGGCACTGCGCCGCACCACGCGGCCGGCCGTGTGGGGCGCCGTGCTCATCGGCGTCTCGGCCTGGACGGTAGCCGGCGGACTGCTGGTGCGCCTGCTGCCCCCGCCGGACTCCCTCATGAAGGCCATGGAACGGCTGTTGTTGCTGGACGACAAGCCGGTGCCGCTGTGGGAGGCCTGGCTGCTGATCGCCATCACACCCGCAATCTGTGAAGAACTGCTGTTCCGCGGCTTCATCATGAGCGGCTTCCGCAGGTTCGGCCCCTGGCCGGCGATCATCACCACGGCACTCCTGTTCGGCCTCGCGCATACCTCTATCTACCGGTTGCTGCCGACCATGGTGCTGGGCATTCTGTTCGGCTTCGCGGTGTGGAAGACCGGTTCCATCATCCCCGCAATGATCTGCCACGCCCTCAACAACGGGCTGATGGCGGCGCTGGCGCGCGACAAATCGCTGGTCGCGTCGCTCGGCCTCAGCGGCGCCAAGTTTCTCCCCTGGCCGATCATCGCCGCGGGCTCCATGGTCTGCGCGGTGGGCGTGTACCTGATCTGGAGAGAAGGGCGATCTCAGCCGGAAACCACTGCGGAGATGGTTTGAGGCGCGTTGCCTTCCAGACGGTTATTGACAAAGAGAAACGTGGTTTGTTTCTTCGGGCGTGACTTCTCGATCAGCTCCTTCAGTCCTTCGCGCGTGCCGGGGTTCACCTCCTGCACACGCTCATAGGGCTGGAACGAGGCCACCGCGTCCTCATAGTTGCGGCCGTGGCGGAGCAGAGCGCGTGCTACGGTGAAGCCCGCCGTGTGCGCCGCGGGGAGCCGCACCTGCTCTTCCAGAGGCGGCATGCGGGTCCACGAGCTGAAAACGTGCGCCACGTTCTCGGCCCGCAGCGCGTCGAGATAGGGAGCATCCAGGTACTCTTTGTTGCGCACCTCCACGGCGTACCGCCACCTTTGTGGCAACTGCTTCAGAAAACCGTGCAACTCGCCGGCGAACTCATTCACACCCGCAAAGTGGCGCTTGCCCATGGTTCCGAACTCGAAGATCATCACGCCTACCTGCGCGGCGTATCTCTCCAGCGGGCGGAGGAAGGCGTTCGCGAAGAGGTCCGCATTCAGAAAGCTTTCGTTCAGGCCACCGGCCCGGCTTCCATAGCGCGGGTGCCTGGGCCACTCCTTCACGGTGATCTCCTCCGGCACTTTGAAACCGAACAGGAGGCTTTGCGGAGCCACGGCAAACAGGCGCTGCCAATAGCTCTCTGTGGGGAACTGGTAGAACGAGAAATCGCCGCAGACTACTGGGAAGGTCTCGGCGTATTCCGCCAGACACTGCTCCTCGAACTTCTTCTGGGAGAAGCGGCCGCGCGTGCAGTATCGCTCCGGCGTATAGATCTGTCCCAGCCAGCCCTCATACTTCCAGGAACTCGTGCCCAGATAGATTCGCTCCGCTGCCAAATCCTTCAGGCGGGCCGCCAGCACCTCGCGAAACCCAGGCTCAGGCGGGAAGAGTGACAGGTTCTCCATTCGGTTCCCTCTCCCTTCAGTTATACTGTTGCCAACCGACCGACATCTGGGAAGTCCACGTGCGTTTCATTCTCCTGGCATTCTTGATTCTGCCGCTGCCGGCCGCAACCCTGTCTTTCAATCGCGACATCCGCCCCATCCTTTCTGACCGCTGCTTCGCCTGCCACGGCCCGGACGCCGGTGCGCGCAAGAGCAAACTGCGGCTCGATCTGGAGTCCGCATCGCGGCAGGCGATCGTGCCCGGCAATGCGGAACAGAGCGAGCTTTTCAAACGCATCACTTCCACCAGCCAGATCAAGCGCATGCCGCCGGCTTATCTGGGCCACAAGGCGCTGACGCCCGAGGAGATCGCGAAACTGAAGCAGTGGATCTCCGAAGGCGCGCGGTATGAGTCCCATTGGGCGTTCCTGCCGCCGCAGAGGCCGCAGGTTCCTCCAGGCGAGAACGCCATCGATTTCCTGGTGCGGCGCCGATTGGAGCGCGAAGGGCTGCAACTGTCGGCGCCCGCCGCGCCAAACACCCTGTTGCGGCGCGTCACCTTCGACCTCACCGGTCTGCCGCCCACTCCCGAACAGACTGCGGCATTTCTCAGCGACCCCAGCTCATACAGCTCAGCTGTGGACCGCCTCCTGGCCTCGCCCCGCTACGCCGAGCGAATGGCCATCCGCTGGCTGGAAGCGGCACGCTACGCCGATTCCAACGGCTACCAGTCCGACGGCCCGCGCGATATGTACCGCTATCGCGATTGGGTGCTGGATGCCTTCCGCGCCAACATGCCCTTCGATCAGTTCACCATCGAACAACTCGCCGGCGACCTGCTGCCCAACCCGACGCTCTCCCAGCGCATCGCCACCGCTTTTCACCGCAATCACTCCACCAGCGCCGAAGGCGGCATCGTGGATGAAGAGTTCCGCGTTCAATACGTCGCCGACCGCGCTGAAACCACCTCCACCGTCTTTCTTGGCCTCACCGCCGGCTGCGCCTGCTGCCACGACCACAAGTACGATCCCATCCGCCAGAAGGACTTCTACCAGCTCTTTGCCTTCTTCAACAACGTGCCCGAGAAGGGCTTCGTCTACGACTTCGGCAACGAGGAACCCTACATCCGCGCGCCGTACCCGGAACAGCAGGCCAAACTCGATGACTACGACCGCAGGATCCAAGCCGCGCGCCGGCGCCTGGCAGACCTGACGCCCGCGGCCGATCGGGCCTTCGCTCAATGGCGCAACCACCTCCCGGCGGAGAATTGGACCATCACCAGCGGGCTGCAGTTCCACGCGCCGCAGACCGATTCCTTCGACGGAAAACGATCGGCCGACTACGGCAACTCCACCGCCCAGTTTTCCTTCCACGACCCATACACGTTCTCGGCCTGGATCCGGCCGCGCAGTCCCGACGGAGCCATCCTTTCGCGCGGCGAAGACTATTTCGAAGGGCAGGGCCACTTCCTCCATCTCGTCCAAGGCAAGCTGCGCTTCCACGCCACCTACCGCTGGACCGACCTGGCCATGCGCCTGGAAACGGTGGACCCGCTGCCCATGGGCGAGTGGCAACACGTGGCGGTCACTTATGACGGCTCCATGCACGCCTCTAACGTCTCCATCTACGTGAACGGCGTCAAACAAAAAGTCAAGATCCTGTTTGATCAGCCCATCTGGCCCTTCGACACCAAGGAGCCGTTCCGCGTAGGCGCCGGCGGCGGCCGCCGCTTCCAGGGCGAAATCCGCGACGTGCGGGTCTACACGCGCGTGCTCGCGCCCCAGGAAGCTTCCGTGCTGGCCGGCACCAACGAAACCGGCCGCCAGCGCATGTGGTTCGACGAGCTCTTTGCACCAGCGGCGTGGCGGCAGGCCCAGTCGGCGCTCCAGGCACTGGAGCACGAACGGGCCGGGTACTTTGCGAAGATCCCCACCGTGATGGTGATGGTGGAGAGCGAAACGCCCCGCCCGGCATATGTGCTCCGCCGCGGCGCCTATGACGCGCACGGCGAGGAGGTGCGGCCCGATGTCCCCGCGTTCCTGCCGCCATTGCCTCCTGACGTGCCCCGCAACCGCCTGGCGCTGGCCCGCTGGCTGGTATCGAAGGAGAATCCGCTCACCGCCCGCGTCACCGTCAACCGGCTCTGGCAGATGCTCTTCGGTACCGGCCTGGTCAAAACCGTGGAGGACTTCGGCGCACAAGGCGAGCCGCCCATCCACGCGGAACTGCTGGACTGGCTGGCCGTCGAATTCATGGACTCCGGCTGGGACATCCGCCACATCCTCAAGACGATCGTCACCAGCGCAACCTACCGTCAATCCTCCCAGGGCTCCCCAGCGCTGCTGCAGCGAGACCCGGAGAACCGCCTGTTGGCCCGCGGCCCGCGCGTGCGCCTGGCGCCGGAGATGATCCGCGACCAGGCCCTGTTCGTCTCCGGCCTCCTGGTGGAAAAGCTGGGCGGCCCCTCGGTGAAACCCTACCAGCCGGCCGGCCTCTGGCAGGAACTGAGCGGCAGCAAAGGCTACGTGCAGGACACCGGGGAAGGCCTCTACCGGCGCACGCTCTACAGCTACTGGAAGCGCACGGTAGCGCCGCCCGGCATGATCACGTTTGACTCCCCCACGCGCGAAACCTGCGTGGTCCGTGAATCCCGCACCAACACGCCCCTGCAGGCGCTGGCCCTGATGAACGACGTCACGTACGTCGAGGCTGCCCGCAAGCTGGCCGAACGCCTGCTGAAAGATGAGCCGTCAGATCAACGTCTGAACCACGCTTTCGAGATCGTCCTCGCGCGCAGACCTTCCACCTCCGAAACCACGCTCTTCAACAAAGCGCTCAGCCACTTCTCCTCTTACTACCGGGACCATCCGCAGGACGCCGCGCAGTATCTCTCCGCCGGCGAATCGCCCCGCGACACTGCCCTGCCCGCCGCCGACCTGGCGGCCTGGACCGCGGTTTCCAGCCTGCTGCTGAACCTCGACGAGACCATCACCAAGGAGTGACCATGACCCGGCGCCAACTCCTCCAACGCCTTCCCGCCGGCCTCGGCGTCGCCTCTCTCGCGCATCTGCTGAAAGGCGGCACGGGCCTCGCCGGCCTCCCTCACCACGCCCCCAAGGCCAAGCGCATCATCTGCCTTTTCCAGTCTGGTGGCCCTTCGCAGATGGAGACCTTCGACTACAAGCCGCGGCTGAAAGAACTCCAGGGCACTGACCTGCCGGAGTCCGTCCGCCAGGGCCAGCGCCTCACCACCATGTCGGCCTCGCAGTCGTCGTTCCCCATCGTCCCGGGCGGCTATGCTTTCCAGCAATACGGCCAGTCCGGCGCGTGGGTGAGCGAACTCCTGCCCCACACCGCCAGGATCGCCGATCGTCTCACTTTCGTGAAGAGCCTCTTCACGGAGCAGATCAACCACGATCCCGCCGTCACCTACTTCCAAACCGGCTTCCAGATCGCCGGCCGCCCCAGCATGGGCGCCTGGATTACCTACGGTCTCGGCTCGTCGTCGGAAAACCTGCCGGCGTTTGTCGTGCTCATCTCTCCGGGCGCCGGCGGCGGCGGCCAGCCCCTCTACGACCGTCTGTGGGGCAGCGGATTTCTGCCCACGCGTTACCAGGGCGTGAAGTTCCGCTCGGTGGGTGATCCGGTGCTCTACCTCTCCTCGCCGAAGGGCTTTCCCGAAGAGAATCGCAGCCTCTATCTCGACACCTTGCGCCAGGCCAATCAGCAGAAGCTCGAAGAGACCGGCGACCCGGAGATCTCCACGCGCATCGCGCAATACGAGATGGCGTTCCGCATGCAGTCCTCGGTGCCTGAACTCACTGATCTCTCGAAGGAGTCGCCGGCCACGCTCGCCCTCTATGGACCCGACGTCCAGAAACCCGGTACCTATGCCTACAACTGCCTGCTGGCCCGGCGCCTGGCCGAACGCGGCGTGCGCTTCATCCAGCTCTACCACCGCGACTGGGACCATCACGGCAACCTCCCAAAAGGCCTGCCCAAAATGTGCAACCAGACCGACCAGGCCTCCGCTGCTCTCGTCGCCGACCTCGCCCAGCGCGGCATGCTCGACGATACGCTCGTCTTCTGGGGTGGCGAGTTCGGCCGCACCGTCTACTGCCAGGGCCGCCTCACCAAGGACGACTACGGGCGAGATCACCACCCGCGCTGCTTCAGCGTCTGGCTGGCCGGCGGCGGCGTCAAACCCGGCCTCACCTACGGCGCCACCGACGACTACTGCTACAACATCACCGAGAATCCAGTCCACATCCACGACCTCCAGGCGACACTTCTGCACCTGCTGGGCATCGACCACAAGCGGCTCACCTACCAGTTTCAGGGCCGCCACTTCCGTTTGACTGACGTGGGAGGAGACGTCGTGCGTGACATCCTCGCCTGACCAGGCAGCCAAACCGGCGCACCCGGCGAGCCTGCTCACTTTTTGACAGGAGATCCACGATGACGGGCGAAACCATTCTCCACTACCGCATCGAAGGCCAGATCGGAAAAGGCGGGATGGGCGTCGTCTTCCGCGGCACCGATCTCAAGCTCCTGCGGCCTGTCGCCCTCAAGTTCATCCCGGAAGACATCTCCACGGATTCGTCGGCGACTGAGAGGTTCCTGCGCGAAGCTCGCGCGGCTTCACAGATCGACCATCCGAACGTCGGGACCATCTACGGAGTGGAAACCGCCCCCAACGGCCGCCAGTTCATCGCCATGGCCTACTACGACGGCCAGACTCTGACGGAACTTCTCTCCGGGCCGCTGCTGCCCGTTGGCCGCGCATTGTCCCTGACCCGCCAGATCGCCCAGGGCCTGGGCGAGGCACACCGCCATGGCATCGTCCATCGGGACATTAAGCCATCCAACGTCATCCTCACGTCTCAAGGTTTAGCCAAGATCGTCGATTTCGGCCTCGCCTCCCTTTCCGGATCTGACCGTCTCACGCAAACCGGCGCACGCATGGGCACTCCTCACTACATGTCGCCGGAGCAGGCCCTCGGCCAGGAAGTGGATCACCGCACGGACCTCTGGTCACTGGGTGTCCTGCTCTACGAAATGCTCACCGGCGCGCTGCCCGTCCAAGCCCCCTCCATCCCGGCGGCGCTCTATCGCACCGTGCACGAGCAGCCCAATCTCGACGCGGTGGACATTTCGTTGCGTCCCATCGTCGCCCGAGCCCTGGCCAAGGATCCGGAACACCGCTATCAATCGGCCGAAGAGTTGATCGTCGATCTCGAAACCGCGCTGCCCACCTCACCCACCGCCACCGCCCACTCCATGAACTCCACCATGTTGCTGCCGGAGCACACGCCGCTTCCGCGCCCGGCCGGCTCCAGCGCCCCCGCACCGCCCGCCGGACGGAGGAAGGCGGCTCTTGCCGGCATCGCGGCCATCGCATTGGCAAGCCTCGGATACGGCGGCTACCGGCTCTTCTTCTCCAAGCCCTCCGCTGCACAGAAGGCGCTGGAAAGCGCCCACCCCTCCGCGCACCAGGATTACCTCAAAGCGCTGGACCTCCTTGATCGCTGGGAAAAGGGCGATAATCTCGCCACCTCCACCCAATTGCTGGAAAACGCCGTCAAAACCGATCCAACCTTCGCTCTCGCCCACGCCCGCCTCGCCGAAGCCTACCGCATCCGCGGCACTTCCCGGAAAGACCCGGCGGCACTCACAAAAGCCCTCGCCTCCGCTGAACGAGCCGCTCAGCTCTCGCCCGATCTACCTCCCGTCCAAACCGTGCTCGGGCGCGTCTACTCAGCACTGGGTAAGAACGATCTGGCCCTGGCCGCGCTTACCCGCGCCCTGCAACTCGACGCCAACGATCCCGACGCCAATATGGCCATGGGCCGCCAATACGAAAAGGGCGGGCGCTTGAATGACGCCGAGCAGGCCTACCTCAAAGGCGTCTCTCTCCAGCCCGACTCCTGGCGAAACCAGTTCATCACCGGCCAGTTCTACTACCGGCAGCGCAAGTTCCCTGAGGCCATCTCCTACTGGCAGCGCGTCACCGAACTCACGCCCGACAATGGACCGGCACAGACGAACCTTGGTGCCGCACTCCTGGAGGCGGGGCGACTGCCGGAGGCCCAGGCCACCTACCAGCGCGCCATCTCGCTCAAGCCGAACTACGTCGACTACATGAACCTGGGCAAGGTCCACTATCTGCAAGGCCACTATCCCCAGGCCGCTGAGATGTTCTCCAAGGCCGCGGGCCTGAATGCCGAAGACTACATCCCCGTGGGCAACCTGGCCGCGGCGCTCTCCTGGATTCCCGGAAAGAAAGACCAGTCCTCCGAAGAGTTTCGCCGCGCGGCAAAAATGGCGGAAAGCGCCTCCGCACGATCCAAAACCGAGCCCGAGATCTTCTGCGACCTGGCGATCTACTACGCCAAGCTCGCTCAGCCGGAACTTTCGAAACGCCGCATTCAGACGGCTCTAGCCCTGGCTCCCAGTAACAATGCCGTTTACGCCGCCGCCGCCGAAGCCTCCGCCATCCTGAACAGGCGCGACGACGCGGTTCAACTCGCCGCCCGCGCCCTCGAACTCGGCTACCCCTACCTCAGTTTCAGGCGAAACCCCGAGCTCGCCGCCGTCATGTCCGACCCCCGGCTGAAGCCAGCGCAAAGATAGTCGCCGAAATCTCTTTACAGCGCGCCGGGAATCCCATATCCTCAGAAAACATTACCCTACGGTACGGAATCAGGAGACGAGATGCCCGACGGAACCGCAATCAACATCAACGACACTTCGGTGGACGCCATCACTGTCAAATCGGGAAAGAAGGTCTATTGGCACAACGCGACATCCAGCAGCGTCTGTCTTTCGAATCTGCCGGACATCCTCTCCCCCACTCCCAACGGAGCGGAGTTCACCTTGGGGGCGGGCGAGAATTCCCGCAGCTACACCGTGAACGGCTCCAAAGGGAGTTACAGCTACAATCTCAGCCTGGTCTCGCCTGACGAGCTCCCCACCACGGGCACGATTTCCATCGACTAGCCGCCTGACAGAATCAGCGGCGCTCCCTGCGGTGTTTCGGACATCAGCACCATCGCTATCAATGCCAGGAGGGCGGCCAGCGTCACCACAATGATGCCCGCCAGTCGCAACCACTCCATCAGATGCGGATCGTATTGCAGGCTTCGCATAGTGCGCCTCCGATTCGAAGGTAGACCCGATCGGGCGCGAACGCAACCCTATCTGCTGCGCCATTTCTTCCACAGCGCCGTGTCTTTGAGCATGGGCAGGTAGACGCCTCCCACCACGCTCCGCGCCTGGAAGCCGCGCTGCTTGCCGTCGAGCGTCCAATACCAGTCCGACATCGGAACCCGGCTCGGGCTTTCGTTCAGAAACGTCCACGCCGGATGGACAATCGCCTCGAAATCGGACTTTTTCTCGGCGAGAGTGGCGGTCCAGACGATCCAGTCGAGTTTAGTGTAGGTCTCGCGGTTGTCCAGCGGCAGCCCGTATTTGTTCTGTTTCGTGAGGTAATACGCCACTTCGGTGCGGGCGATTTCCGGAGCAAACAGGTTCAGCCCCAGCAGGCGGTCCCACACCAGGTTGTACTTCTGGCTCCAGGTGCCGGGCTTGTCAAAGGCCAGGCGGTAGTGGTCGCCGTCTTTGGCCATCTCGGGCCAGCGGAGCGCCATCTGCGAAGCGGTATCGCGGTATTGCTTGGCGACACCCGGGTAGCCGAGCTTTTCCGCCAGTTGCCCGTAAGAGCCCAGGCCCAGAATCGCTTTGATGGAAAGGTTGGTATTGTGCGCCAGGTGGCCCGCGAAGTCGTCGGTGGAGAGCTGGTTATCCGGATCCATGCCCTTCTCGCGCAGGTACTCGGCCCACTTGCCCAGCACGGGCCAGTACTTGCGTGCGAAGTCGGCGTTGCCTTCTGCTTCCGCCAACGCGGCGGTGAGGATCAGCAGGTTGCCGCTCTCTTCCACCGGCATCTGGTTCTCTTCGGTCAGTTCACCGCCGCCGTACACCTGCCCGTTGGCCAGCGGATACTGCCCCAGGTCGTGAGGCGCAAAGCGAAAACGCCAGCGCGGAAGCGACGCGTATTCCATGATCGGCTGCAGCATGCCCTTGAGCAGTTTCGGATTGAGCAGCAGGAACATCGGCGCGGAGGGATACGTTACGTCCACGGTGGCGATGCAGCCGTTCGAGAAGTTCTCTTTCGAGAAGTAAAGCGGCGTCCCGTCCAGGTCGGCCACCAGTTTGTGAGCAGCCAACGCCTGCCGGTAGGCCAGCACGGCGATGTCGGCAAACTTCGCGCCTCCGGCCTGCACCAGGTCCGCGGTGAGCTCCTTGTCGAAGGACGCGGTCTTCTGGGCCAGCGAGGAATACTCGCGCGCCGCTGTCTGCAGCATCTCCGCCGCGCCCATCCCGTTCCGCCGCCAATAGGGCCGCAGATTGCGCTGCAGATACTGAATGGAAAACTGATCGTCGTAGGCGAGCATCGCCCACTTCACCACCGGGGTCTTCCCCACGCCCGTCAGCCGCCACGCCGCGGCCAGCTGCGGCTGCTCGCGGGCCACCCGCGTTGGAGGTTCCAGTTCGTCGGCCGCGGGCAATTCGCCGCTGCGCGCGAACTCGGTGCGGGCGCGCGGATGCGCCATGAGTTCGCCGCCGGACTGCGGAGGCAGCGCCAGATAGACATGGCCCCACTCGATCCGCAGGTTGTCGCCGGATCTCGCCAGCATCTCCGGCCGCTCCATGCCGGCGCGCACCGCCTCCACCCCGCCGCCTACCTTCACGCGCGACCAGGCGGTCTTCTGCTCCGCCACGTTGGTCGCCAGCACCGCGGAGGCGTCGAAGTACACCGCGACATCATGCGTCGCTCCATCGGTGGAGAGCACTTCGAAAGACACATATGTCACCGGGCGGGAGAGCACATCCAGGTCGTTCGGCAGAGCAGGCGTCAGGAACATCAGGCAAAGTTGCACGCCCCCCGCTTCGAAATGGTAGTGCGTTCGCGTCGGCGTCACTTCCCGCCGCATCTGTTTCATCGCCGCCGCCGTGCGCGGCTGGTCCCCCAGGTACCGGTACGTCTTGCCGTCGATCCGCACCAGACCGCTGAGCGGCTGGTCCGTGCCGGTCCAATGCCGCGTTGGCGAAGCCGTGAGTTCGTCGGTCGTCGACCACACGCTGAAATAAGGGTCATGCGCCACCAAGGGCACGGCCGGCGGACGGAGCGCACTCTGCGCCGAGGCCAGAGCAGCGAGGCTCAAAAGGGAAAATAACAGTCGCATGGCCCATCCATCATTTCACAGCCGGGCGGCTCGCTGAACCCTCAGTACCAGGACTATCCCATGCCCATCTCCGACCCATTTCGCGCAGTTCCCCATGACAATAGAAACAGGGATCTATCGGCTATGAAACACCTCGCCTCACTCGCCGCCATCTGCCTCCTGGCCGTCACGACCACCGCCGCGGGAGCTGCCGCCGCAAGGCGCCCGCAGCGCTCGCCGCTGGCGCCCGCCGCGCCCCGCATCGCCATCGTCGCCCAGGATGCCGCGTCGGCGGCTTTCGTTTCCACGCTCGAGGCGGTGTTCGCCGGTTCCGGCCTGGAAATCGTCACTCAGCCGGATGCCGGTTCGGCGGCGGTACTCGTGCTGTCGGCCGCTGCGGGCCAGCCGCCCCAGGTCACTTCAGAGGGAATGCGCTCCGCGGCCATCGGCCGGAGACTCCAGCAAGGCCTGCCGGGAGCGCGCCTCTCCGCTTGCAATGGCTGCCGCGATGCCGCGCGTCCCACCATTCACCTGGACCTCGGCGATGCCGCCAACTCCCCCTCCTCCCTCATGGACGCCGCACTGGCCATCCGCGACGCCTTGGCCCCTCTGGCCGCCGGCAATCAACGCACTGCCTCCAAAGCGGAGATCTCTTCGCCTACGCCCGGCTCCACTCTGCCCGGCTCTTCGGTCACCTTCCAATGGAACCCCGGCGACAGCGCCACCCAATACTGGCTGATGATCGGCACCTGGCTCGGCGGCGATACCCTGTACTCGGCCGATCAGGGACTGCTCACCTCGGCCCCTGTCTCCGGTCTGCCCACGGACGGCCGCACCGTCTACGTCCGCCTCTGGTCCTACGTCAACGGCCAGTGGATCTCCAACGACTACCAGTACAAGGCCTACGCCTCCGGCGCCGTCACGCCCGCCAAGGCTGAATTGACCTCTCCCGCGCCCGGCTCCACACTCGCAGGCCCCAGCGCCACCTTCCAGTGGTCCGCCGGCACCGCCGTGGCCCGCTACTATCTCTTCGTCGGTCTCTGGCAGGGCGGCAACAGTGTCGCTTCCGTCGATGCCGCCGCCAACCTACAGGCCAATGTCACCGGCTTGCCGGCCGACGGCACTCCTCTCTACGTCCGCCTCTGGTCCTTCCTCGACTCCGGCTGGCAATACAACGACTACACCGTGAAGGCCTCCGGAACCTATCTCCCCTCCAAGGCCGCCATGACGAGCCCCACGCCGGGCTCCACCCTCTCCTCCACCTCCGCCACCTTCCAGTGGGGCACCGGCTCCGGCGTCCTGCGCTACCACCTCTTCGTGGGCAAATGGCAGGGCGGCAACACGCTCTACGACCAGAGCGCCGGAACCAACCTCAGCGCCGCCGTTTCCGGACTGCCCAACGACGGCTCCACGCTCTACGTGCGGCTGTGGAGCTACGTCGCCGGCGAATGGCAGTTCAACGACTACACCTACACCGCCTCCGGCTCCGCCGGCACTCCGGTGAAAGCGGTGATGACTTCACCCGCCCCCGGCACTACACTCTCCAGTTCCTCCGCCACCTTCACCTGGTCGCCGGGCGCCAATGTGCAGCGCTACTGGCTCTTTGTCGGCAATTCGCAGGGCAACAACGACATCTACGGCGGGGACCAGTCGCTGAACACCACCGTGACCGTCAACGGCTTGCCCACCGACGGCCGTGTGCTGCACGTCCGCCTGTGGTCCTACATCAACGGCGCCTGGTTGTCGAACGACTACTCCTACCGCGCCCGCCAGTGACGCGCCGGGCCTATACGCCGCGCGGCGGATGGCCCTTTTCGCTCGAGTATCTTTTCAAGGCGGCCCGTTTGGCCTCCGGCGCCAACGGCCCCCAGTCGAGCAGCGGCTTCGGTTCGGCGATCTCTGAATCGACGCCCACCCGCAGTGTGACGATCTGCTGCGGACGCACCGGGAAGCCGTACTTCGGCCCGCCCGGCAGCGGCCGCGCCTCGGCTCCGGCGAAGTTCGTCAGCTCCGCGCCACGATGCGGCAGGTTCAGCCGGATCTCGGCGCGGCCCGCCTCGCCCAGCACCTCCGCCATGCGCACCTCCAGCCACTTCCCATAGCGCCGCATGGACTCCACAATGACGTTGGAGCTCGTCTCGAGCAGCGGCGCCGCGGACGCCGCCCCGCCCTCGATCACATACACCGGGCTGTTGTACTCCCAAGCCGCCCGCGCGATGCCGGCCCCCGCCCACTCTCCATCGTGCGCCAGCACCGCATACTCCAACACGTGCCGCCCCTCACCCGACAGCCAGCTATTGGGATAGCCGTAGTACTTGTTCGTGGTGTTCAACAGGAAGATCACCGGCGTGCGGCCCGTCAGTTCGCGCCCGGAGAGGCCGCGGTCGAGCAGCGACAGACCGCCGCCGCCCTGCAGGCCGTAGTGGCTCCAGCGCACCGCCGGCGTGATGCCCTGATTTCTGCCAGGCAGCGCCTCAGTCGGCTCCGGCCAGGCGCCATGCGTGAAGCCGTAGGGAATGGCCCGGCGCACTTCGGCCACGTCCCGCGCCAGCGGAAACTCGGCCACCACCACGGTCCGGTCCGGCACGTCGTTCAGCGTCGTTTCGAAGTCGATGCGCGGCGAATCGTGGTAGAAGCGCATCATGCGCCGGCAGGGCGTGCCAAGCAAGGCTCCTTCCGCCGTCACGGTCAGTGCCACGGGCCCGCGCGCCGCCGTGACCTTCACCGCCGCATCCGCCGCTGTGCCCAGCCGGTGCCGCTGCCCGCGCCACAGCATGTGGTCGCCCGGATCGCCCTCCTGTTTGCCCGGCTTTTCGGCCACCACCAGGTTCCCGCCGCCCGCCAGCATCTCCCGCCCCGAAGGCTTCAACTTCAAGCTCTCCAGATTGCCGCTCTTCGGATCGACGCGCGCGCTGTAGTACCTGTTCTCGATCATGGCCGGCAACTCCACCGGCTGTGGTTGCGCCGCGGCCACGCCGCTCCGCCGGACAGGCGTCAGTGAGGTGGACGGCAGGTCCGCCATCCACAGGACCCTGCCATCGGGCAGCGCTTCCCTGGCTCCATCACCGGCGGCGCCACCGTTAGCAAAGGCGGCCCCCAGCACCACCGGATCCCGGCGCCGCCAGTGCAAAGCATTGAACAGCGCCGCCCCCCGGCCCACGCCCTGCTGCGCGCGCCCCGCCTCGTCCATCACTCTCTTCGACGCCATCTCGACACTCCGGAAGCGGTCCGACGCATCCCACGACGTCTCATGCTCGAACACCATGCCGCCCGCCGCGCCCCACAGCGTGTTCCGGTCCATGTTCAGGAACATCTGCAGCCAGCTCTGGTAGAGGCTCTCGGCCGGGTAGGCATGGCCCGTCCGCAGGCTGGCCGCGGCCGCCAGCATCTCCGCCGCCTGCAACTGGTGCTCGCAACGCCGATACGCGGTCTTCACCCGCGGGTTCTGGATCCAGAACGAGAGAAAGAAATAACCGCCGCCGCCGCGCATCGTCGGAATGCTGATCGACCCGGACTTGAGCTTCGGCCCTACTTCGTCCATGTACTGGCCCAGGGTGGAGAAGCGCACCTCCAGCCCCGGCTCCACCTGCGCCCACTCCTGAAGGAACGCCGCCGGAGACTCCGGCCGCTTCGGCGCCAGGTTGTAGTCTCCATAGCCCCCGAATGCCAGCATCGGCGCGCCCGCAGGGGCCATCTTTGCCTTCACCTCAAACTGCTTCTCCAGCGCCGCCCGCTGCTCGCCCGTCAGGGGCCCCGTGGCGGCGAAAATGTTGCCCACGTCGCTGTAGTGACCCGGCGAAATCGCCGGCACCTTTGTGCCGTCCGGAGCCTCCAGCCAGTGCAGCGCCGAACCGGTGTTGTTGCCCCGCGTGTAGACAAAGGCCTCCAGGCCCAGTCCCGCCGTGATTTGAGCCATCTGCGGATGCGTGCCGCAGATGTCGATGCACCACGCGAATCTCGGCCGTACGCCAAACACCTGCTGCTGCCAGCGCAGCCCTTCAATCCCCAGTCGCACCAGCGCCTCGCCGCCGCTCAGGTTTGTGGTCGATTCGAGAAAGAAGCCGTTCACCAGTTCCACCCGGCCGGACTTCACCGCCGCCTTCAGCTCCGCCTCGCGGTCCGGACGGAAGTTGAGCATGGCGATCATGTTGTTGCACTCGCTCAACACGAAGGCATAGTTCGGATCCGTGCGCACGCGGTCCAGGTGGTCAAAGTAGGAGTTGGCGCAGTAGACGCGCTCCATCGAGAAGTTCGTGAGCCAGCCGCAGCTCGCCGGGTGGAAGTTCGGCACAATGTAGATCCGCCGCTTCCCTGCCCCTGCCGGGCCCGCTAGAACAGCGCAGGATGCCAGCCATTGGCGGCGAGTCGTCTGGAGATTCTTCATGGCAAGGCCATCATATCCCCGGCGCGCCGTGCGGCTCAGCCCGAAAGCGCGATCAGGGATTTGCTCAAGCCTAGAAAACGCTCGCGGACAATCCGCCCGCCTGGAAACAGCTCCTGTAGCTCCTCGGCATGCAACAGCCGGATCTCGTCGAGGTAGTGCCGGATATAGAACGCGCGCTCCTCCGGAGTCGCCCGCGCCAGCATCGACCACAGCGAGAAGCGCGGCGCCAGGTGCCGCTGCAGCGCCCGCGGCAGTTGGTGCAGAAACGGCGTGTAGAGGTGCGGCTCCACCGGAAAACTCGCGTCCGGCGTCTGCACGAAATACCGCACGCCCACCCGCCGGACCTCTTCCGCGAATCTCCGCATCGCGGCCCTGGAGCCCAGGTGCTCGATCACGGAGTTGCTGAAGACCAGGTCGAAACACTGGTCCCGGAATGGCAGCCGGCAGCCGTCGCCCTGCACCCATTGCTCCGGCCCCCCGCTTTCATAGGCGCGCGGCGTGTTCAGCAGCACCAGTTTCGGCCGCACACGGCAGACCGTCCAGATCGCCGGCGTGCCGCCGACATCCAGTACGCGCCACTGGCTGCTCATGGGGAACTGCTCCAGTAGACGCGCCATTCGCCGTCTGCGAAAGCGCAACCCGATCTCGCCGGCGAGGTGCAGTGCTTGCATGGATTACCGTTGAGGGGAGTTCCAGGATCGGAATGGAGCGGGAGACGGGACTCGAACCCGCAACCAACAGCTTGGAAGGCTGTGACTCTACCCTTGAGTTACTCCCGCTCAGGAAGGCTCGTTTCTATGTCGATTGTAAGGAACCGGCCGGGGCGCGGTCAAACCGCTCTGCCGGACCTACTGCGCACCCCGGCTCAGTAGCATCACTTTGAACGTGTGGAAGATCACGTAAAGATCCAGCGAAGGACCAACGTTTTTCAGGTAATAGAGATCGTATTCCAGCTTGGTAATCGTGTCTTCCAGCGTGTCCCCGTACTTGTGGTTGATCTGCGCCCAGCCTGTAATGCCGGGCAGGATCGTATGCCGCTGGCCGTAGAAAGGGATCTGCTCGGTGAGCACCCGCACGAACTCCGGCCGTTCCGGCCGCGGGCCGACAATCGACATGTCGCCCCTCAGCACATTGAAAAACTGCGGCAGCTCGTCCAGGCGCAGCTTCCGCAGCCAACGCCCGATGGGCGTGATCCGCGGATCGTTCTTCTGCGCCCACACCGCGCCCGTCCGCGCCTCCGCATCGATATACATCGAGCGGAACTTCAGCACGTTGAACTCTTTCCCGTTCAAGCCAACCCGCCGCTGCCGGTACACCGCCGGCCCGGCCGAGGTCAGCCGCACCGCCAGCCACACCGCCAGCATCACCGGAGCCGTGATCACCGCGCCAATCAATGCGATCAGGAACGAGTAGATCCGCTGCAGCATCAGGTTGTGCGGATTCGGCCCCAGGTCCTGCGAAAAGATCAGGTGCGACGGCCGCAGCGCCTCCACCGAGACTCGCCAGGTCACCCGCTCATACATCGAGGCGGCGAACTCCACCATCCGGCCCTTCAGGCGCAGTGACAGCAGCTCGTTCACCGGCATCTGGCCCCGCCGCTCGCTCAGACCCACGACAATCCTGTCCGGCTGCTGCTTCTCGTGCACTTCCAGAACCTCGGCAGGCTTGCCCAGCCACGGGCCCAGCCCCGGACACTCCTCCTCCAGTGGCTCCGCGGCCAGGTAGCCGACGCTCACCATCGAGAATTGAGGTTCCTTCTGAAAGGTCTCCGCCAAAGTCTGCACCAGCGAGTTGGCGCCTACAAACAGCACCTTTTCCCGGTACCAGACCTGCAGCACCAAAATGCTGAACAGACTCCGCCAGCCCGGCAGGATGGTCAGCGCCAGGAAGCTGCCGATCATCATCTGCCAGCGCCCCAGGATCAGCTCCGGGTAGACGTAGCTGAGCAGCGCCTGCGTCAGAAACGCCATCCCCACCACCAGGCAGTACTGCTGCGCCAGGCGCAGCCGGGAGACCACCTTCACTTCCGAAAACAGATCGTTGAAATATGCCCCCAGCAGAATGCTGGTCACCACCACCAGAATCCGCTCGCCGCCGCTCTCGAACATCAGATAGAACTGAACGTCGACGTCCCCCACCAGCGCCCACGCTGCCAGGTAGCAAACAAATGCCAGTACCGCCTCCGATACCAGCAGGCCGACAACGGAGACCGGCAACGAGATCCTGAACAATCGAATCATCGGTTCCCTGTTTTCATATCGGCAGATTGTCAGTTTACCATGTCACCCCCCCTCTGGAATCCTTCCGCGAATCTGCCGCATCCAATGATCAGAGACCAATCTAGTCTGGATTTAACGGATTGAAAATTCAACGCTTGCCGGAGTTGACGGCATCCTGACTGGGTGGTATCGTGAATGTGGGACCGATTTGGTCCTAGATAGATTGGCGGAATGCTGAAGCTCACCCGAAAAGCCGACTACGGCCTCATCAGCCTCAAGCACCTGGCCACGCACGGCCTCGAACGGCCTGCCAGCGCCAAGGAGATGGCTGAAACCTACGGCATTCCCGCTCCAATCCTATCTAAAGTCCTTCAGAAGCTGGTGCGAGAAGGGTTTCTGGTCTCCGAACAGGGCACCAATGGCGGCTACCGCCTGGCCAGGGAGGCTTCGGCCATCACGACGCTCGAAGTCATCCGCGCCATCGACGGCCCCATCATCCTCACCACCTGCCTTTCGCGGCAGGGTGAGTGTGAACTCACAGGCCAATGCACCGTCCGGGAACCGCTCAGAAAGGTGCACGAGGGCATCCTGCGCCTGCTCGAGAACATCACCATCGCGGATCTCACCACGGACGACGACACTCTCGCCGCAGCCCGGCTGACAACCCTCTCCCTCGCGCCGCACGGCGCGCTGACCGCCTCACCAAGGAAGCAGACACAATGCTGAAATTCCCGATCTATCTCGACAATCACGCCACCACACCCATGGACCCGCGTGTCCTGGATGCCATGCTGCCCTACTTTCAGGATCTCTTCGGCAACGCCGCCAGCCGCAACCACTCCTTCGGCTGGGCGGCCGAAGAGGCCGTGGAGAAGGCGCGCAAACAGACCGCCGCCCTCATCGGAGCCACTTCGAAAGAGATCGTCTTCACCAGTGGCGCCACCGAGTCGAACAACCTTGCCATCAAGGGCGCCTTTGAGATGTACGCCCAGAAGGGCAACCACATTATTACGGCGGCCACTGAGCACAAGGCCGTGCTCGACACCTGCAAGCGCCTCGAAAAGCACGGCGCCCGCGTCACCTACCTCCCGGTGCGCCCCGACGGCCTCATCGATCTCGACCTGCTGCGCGAATCCATCACCGACAAGACCATTCTCGTCAGCATCATGTACGGCAACAACGAGATCGGCACCGTCCAGGACATCCCTGAAATCGGCCGCATCTGCCGTGAACGCGGCGTCCTGCTCCACACCGACGCCACGCAGGCCGTCGGCAAAATCCCGGTGAACGTCAACACCGGCAACATCGACATGCTCTCCCTCAGCGGCCACAAGATGTACGGCCCCAAGGGCGTCGGCGCCCTCTACGTCCGCCGTAAGAACCCGCGCGTCCAGCTCACCGCCCAGATCGACGGCGGCGGCCACGAGCGCGGCATGCGCTCCGGCACGCTCAACGTCCCCGGTATCGTCGGCCTCGGCAAGGCCGCCGAACTCAGCCAGCAGCTGCTGCCCGAAGAGTCCGTCAAGCACGCCGCCATGCGCGACCGTCTGAAGGATCTCCTCACCGCCGAGCTCGACGAGGTCTACATCAACGGCACCATGGAGCACCGCCTGCCCCATAACCTCAACATCAGCTTCGCTTACGTCGAAGGCGAAAGCCTCCTCATGGGCATCAACGACATCGCCGTCTCCAGCGGCTCCGCCTGCACCTCGGCCACCCTCGAACCCAGCTACGTGCTCAAGGCGCTGGGCGCCGGCGACGATCTCGCTCACTCTTCCATCCGCTTCGGCATCGGCCGTTTCACCACCGAAGAGGAAATCGATTACACCGCGGCCAAAGTCACCGACGTGGTGAAGAAGCTCCGCGAACTCTCGCCCCTCTACGAAATGGTGAAAGAGGGCGTCGATCTCAGCAAGGTGGAGTGGTCGGCGCACTAATTGGCCACCCTACCTGTTCCCCAAAGTGCGGCAGTCAAATCTAACAGAGGATCCCAGACGACATGGCATACAGCGACAAGGTTCTTGACCACTACAACAATCCCCGCAACGTCGGCAGCCTCGACAAGAAGGACCCCGGCGTCGGCACCGGCCTCGTCGGCGCACCCGAGTGCGGCGACGTCATGAAGCTTCAGATCAAGGTCAACCCGGACACCGGCATCATCGAAGACGCCAAATTCAAGACCTTCGGCTGCGGCTCCGCCATCGCCAGCTCTTCGCTGGCCACCGAGATGCTCAAGGGCCGCACCGTCGACGAAGCTCTGCAGATCAAGAACACGGAGATCGTCAACGAACTCAGCCTGCCGCCGGTGAAAATCCACTGCTCCGTGCTGGCCGAAGACGCCATCAAGGCCGCCATCTCCGACTACAAAGCCAAAGCGGACGCCAACGCCGGCGCTGTGCAAACGGCGTAAAATTGCAGGTAGGGCGCCAGAGTCTGGCGCTCTCCTGAGAGAGAAAACACTCATGCCCGAGATTCACGTTACCCCCAAAGCCGTCGAGAAGATCCGCGCCGCCTTCGCCAAACAGGGCGTGACGGGCGGCCTCCGCCTCGGCGTGCTCGGCGGCGGCTGCTCCGGCCTTAGTTACCAGTTCCGCTTCGAGCCCAAAGCCCGCCCCACGGATCACGTCTTCCACTTCGAAGACGTCGAGGTGTTCGTCGACCCCAAGAGCATCGTTTTCCTCGACGGAATGACCCTCGACTATAAGGAATCGCTGATGCAGTCCGGCTTCGCCTTCGACAATCCTCATGCAACCAAGAGCTGCGGCTGCGGAACGTCGTTTTCGGCGTAATGGAACACGAACACAATTGCTGGCAGTGCGGGTCGGCTGACGCCGGCTCCCTGTTCTGCCGCTATTGCAACTCTCTGCAGGCCCCCACACCGGACTACTATCACTTCTTCGGCCTCCCCCGCACTCTCTCCCTCGACCAGACCCTCCTGCAGGATCGCTTCTACTCCATGAGCCGCCTCCTGCACCCGGATCGCTACACCCGGCGCAGCGACCAGGAAAAGCGCTACTCCCTCGAAGCCTCCTCCATCCTCAACGACGCCTACCGCGTCCTGCGCGACCCCATCCGCCGCGCCGAATACGTCCTCAGGGAAGCCGGCTACGAGATCGGCGAACAGCGCAGCAAAGACGTCCCCCCCGAGTTGCTCGAAGAGGTCTTCGAACTCAACATGGCCCTCGATGAGCTCCGCTCGGGCGACACCGACGTCCTCCCGCAGCTCGATGAGATGCGCCGCCGTTTCCTCGAGATGCTCGGCGACGTCGACGCCACACTCGAGCAGCACTTCCGCCGCCACGACACCCTCTCCACCGACGAGGAACGCAGCCAGGTCCTCGATCGGATCCGCTCCATCCTCCACCGCCGCCGCTACATCCGGAACCTGGTGAGCGAAGTGGACCGCCAACTGACCTCGCGTAACGCCTAGCACGCCGCGCTTACCGTCATGAGCACTTTCCAAATCGACTTCTCCGCCTCCCAACAGAAACGCATCCTCGGCATCGACCTCGGCACCACCAACTCGCTGGTGGCCTTCATGGACTTCACCGGCCCCGTCGTCATCCCCGGCGAGGACGGCTCGCGCCTCGTCCCCAGCATCGTCAGCCTCAACTCCGACGGCACCTTCACCACCGGGGACCCGGCCCGCCAGCTCCTCATCGACCAGCCGGACCGCACCGTCTACTCCGTCAAGCGCCTGATGGGCCGCGGCGTCGCCGATATCGGCGAGGAACTGAAGCTCTTCCCCTTCCACGTCGCCGAAGGCAGCGAATCCGTCATCCGCCTCTCCCTCGGCGGCCGCAACTTCACCCCGCCCGAGATCTCCGCCCAGGTGCTGCGCGAACTCAAGCGCCGCGCCGAAGCCTACCTCGGCGAAGAGGTCACCCAGGCCGTCATCACCGTCCCGGCCTACTTCAACGACGCGCAGCGCCAGGCCACCAAGGACGCCGGCCGCATCGCGGGCCTGGAGGTGCTCCGGCTCGTCAACGAGCCCACCGCCGCTTCGCTCGCCTACGGTCTCGACAAGCGCAAGGACGGCATTGTGGCCGTCTACGACCTCGGCGGAGGCACTTTCGATCTCTCCATCCTGCGCCTGCGCGACGGCATCTTCGAGGTGCTCGCCACCAACGGCGATACCCACCTCGGCGGCGACGACATCGACCACCGCCTCCTCGCCATCGCCCTCGAAGACATCGCCTCCGAATGGGGCCAGGATCTCTCGCACCGCGGCGATGCCGTGCAGACCATCCGCCGCGCCGTTATCCTCGCCAAGGAGCAACTCTCCTTCGCGCCATCCACCACCATCGAGTTCACCTTCGAAGGCCGCCAATATCGGCGCGAAATCACCCGCGAACTCTTCGATAACCTCATCCGCGACATCGTCGACCGCACCCTCGGCCCCTGCCGCCAGGCGCTGCGTGATGCCGGCCTGGAACCCGAGCAGATCGACGAAGTCGTGATGGTCGGCGGCTCCACCCGCATCCCGCTGGTCCGCTCGGCCGTCGAGATCCTCTTCCGCGCCAAGCCCCACACGGATCTGAACCCCGACGAAGTGGTCGCCCTCGGCGCCGCCGTGCAGGCCGCCATCCTCTCCGGCGACGTGCAGGATAAGCTCCTGCTCGACGTCACCCCCCTCTCGCTCGGCATAGAAACCATGGGCGGCGTGGTGAGCAAACTCATCCACCGCAACTCCACCATCCCCGCCTCCGCCACCGAGGTCTTCACCACCTCCGTCGACGGCCAGCAGAACGTGCTCATCCACGTCCTGCAGGGCGAGCGAGAACTGGTGAAGGACTGCCGCTCCCTGGCCCGCTTCGACCTCAAGGGCATCGACCCCATGCCCGCCGGCATGGCCCGCGTCGAGGTCCGCTTCATGATCGACGCCAACGGCATCCTCAGCGTCACCGCCCGCGAACTCCGCAGCGGCAAGGAGCAGTCCGTCGAAGTGAAGCCCTCTTACGGCCTCACCGACCAGCAGGTGGAAGCCATGATCCTCGAAGCCTACGAGAAGGCCGACGAGGACTTCTCCGCCCGCCAGGTGCGCGAAGCCCAGGTGGAGGCGGATTCCATCCTCGCCGCCGTCGATAAGGCCCGCGGCAGCGACGCCTGGCCGCGCCTCACCGATCAGGAGCGCCTCACTGTCGACACCGCCCTCAACGAACTGCGCCTGGTCTACCACAATGGCGATCACCACCAGATCCGCGCCGCCATCGAGAAGCTCGATAACGCCACCCGCAAGCTGGCCGAAAATATGATGAACTCCGCCGTCCGCGAGGCCCTCAAAGGCACGCGCATCTGACTCGAGGAACCCCCACACTATGACCTGGAGTGATTTCGAAGACATCGGCATCGCCCTCCAAGAGGCACATCCCGGACTCGACCCGCTCACAGTACGGTTCACTGACCTGCACCGCATGGTCACTGAACTGGAAGGCTTCGACGACGACCCGTCCAAGTCCAACGAAGCTAAACTGGAAGCGATCCAAATGGCGTGGCTCGAAGAATTCCAGGACGCACAGTAATCGCCGCTCTATGGCTTGTTCGGGCCACCGGCGCCCAGGCTCCGCCGCCCGATGCCCGCGCTCTGCTCGAGAAGATGGCCGCCTCCGAGGCCGCCAACCGCCGCAACTCCGCCTACTTCGTCTTTCGCGAAGACATCCGCTACACGGAACAGCTCCAGGATGGCTCTTTCCGGCGCGACTCCACCGCTACCTACGAAGTCTCCATCCTTGAAGGCGAGCCCTACCATCGCCGGACCATGGTGGACGGCAAACCCCTCTCGCCGGTAGACCAGGCCTACGAAGAGAAACGCCTGCGCGAAGTCGAGGAGTACCGCCGCACCACCCCGCTCGCCGAACGCCGCAAGCGCTACTTCGCCGCCGAGGAGAACCGCTTCAAAGTGGACTCCGCCAACGTCCTGGCCCACCACAACGCCAGCTATGCCGGCGAGGAGACCTGGGCCGGCCGGCCCTGCTGGGTGGTCGACACCGCGCCGCGGCCCGGCGCGCCCAAACCCAAGCTGCGTTCCCAATGGAGCCTTTCGCAAAAGATTCGCTACTGGATCGACCAGGAAACCGGCTTCCCCATTCACCTGGTGGCCACGCAACTCTATGATTTCATGAACTCCCACAAAGGAACTGTCACCGAAATCTCGTCCAGCCGGCACGAAGGCGTCTGGCTGCTGGACCGCATCCACAGCGAAGGCGCCCGCAAGTCCGGCGGCGTCAAAGTCATCTACCGGACAGACCAGAGATACTCCGGATACCAGCGTTTCCGCAGCACCACCAACCTCATTTTCGAGCCCGGCCCCGACAAGTAGCCTTCCGCCGCAACTTGTTGTTACAATGACAGAAGCGATTGCGCCCCCGGTATCCACCGAGGGCAATCCACCAGGACAAACTAATGGCAAAGCTGAAGCTGAAGACCCACAAAGGCGCGTCTAAGCGGTTCAAGAAGACCGGAACCGGCAAGGTCGTTCGCAACAAGGCGTTCGCCCGCCACATCCTTACCTCCAAGAGCCGTTCGCGCAAGCGCCAGCTCCACCAGTCCACGGTCGCCGATCCCGCCGACCAGGCCAAACTGTTGGAGATGCTGCCCTACTAAGGGCCTTCCGGCGTGCGTGCCGGTGCTACAGGCATGTGCCCGCGCCGCCGCCGTAACCCCGCCAGGCTGGCATTTCGCCACCATTCGCCAGGCGGGCATTGATTCACTCACACAAGGAGAACAAACGTGCCGAGAGTCAAACGATCTACAAACCGCCGCGATTCCAGGCGGAAAACCCTCAAACTCGCACAAGGCTACTTCCTCACCAAGAGCAAGCTCTACCGCGCCGCTCAGGAAGCGGTGGAGAAGGCCCTGCGCTATGCCTACGTCGGGCGTCGCCGCAAGAAGCGCGAATACCGCGCGCTCTTCATCCTGCGCATCAACGCCGGCTGCCGCGCCAATGGCATCAGCTACTCCAAGTTCATCGGCGGCCTCAGAAAGGCTCAGATCGAACTGAACCGCAAGATGCTGGCAGACCTCGCCGCCAACGAACCTGCGGCCTTCGCCAGCCTCGTGTCCAAAGCCCAGGCGGCACTCGCCTGATCCAGTTCGCTGAAGGTGCAACCATGAGTCCCATTCATGATGAGGAAGAGGATGTCCTGGTACGCCTCGAAGCGCGCCTGGAGTCTGTGCTCGGTGTCGTCTCTGCTCTGAAACAGCGGAATGCGGAGCTGGAATCCAAGCTCCGCTCCGCTCTCGAAGAGCGCGACGCCGCCGTGGCCGAAGCTGAAAACGCGAACCAGCAGGTTCAATCCGTCCAGCAGGAAGCCGAATCTCTCAAGACCCGCCAAAAGCAGGCCGCTTCCCGCATCAAGACACTGCTCACCCAGGTGGAGCAGATGGACCTGCTCTCTGAGTAGCCTAAGGGGGGCTATCAACGTGGATCCCTCTGCCGACAAGAAACTCGTCCGGGTTACCATCTTCCAGCAGTCTTATACCCTTCGCTCCTCTGGTGATTCCGGCGAAACCGAGGCTCTGGCCGAGGCGGTGGATTCGCTCATGCATCAGATCGCCTCGCGCGCCGCGGGCGCCGATTCCTCCCGCGTCGCCGTGCTCGCCTGCCTCCATCTGGCCGACAAGGTGCGGCAGCTCGAAAAGGACTACGACTCGCTCAATGCCCGCATCGCCGGCCTCGACGCTCGCGTGGCGAATATCCTGAAGATCGACTAACCCCGCCCGCTTCCAACCGCCGCCGCCATGCCCCGCATGCCGGCGGCTTTCTCGTCTCCGGCCAGCCTTAGAACAGCCGGTCCTGCCGCCTCAGCGTCCCGAAGCTGCCGATATTGGCGATCACCATCGACACGCGCCACTGGTTCTCTCCATTTCTCGTGCCGAAGTTCAAGCGCCGGTACTGGCCGCTGAACGCACAGCAGTTCGTGTTGTACGTGAGCTGTGTATTCACATACTGCAGAATCTGAGTGGAATAGTCGTAGACCACATAGACCCCCGCGTTCCACCCCCGGCGGCTCTCGTTGCCCAGCCCGAAAGTGCCGCGGATCTGGTTCGACGCCGGCGCCAGCACCTGCCCCGACGGCGCATTGGCGCAGAAGTGATCCACTTCGCCGGGCCCCAACGTGGTCAGGGGAATGCACTTCACCCGCGTATGGCCCATCGAGAAGAAGTAGTTCTCCGACCGTGTGTCGGCCGTGATGCTGCTGTTGGTGAAAGTGCTCCGCAGCGGATCGTAGTCGGCGCGCCATTCCACGCCCAGGCGCGTCATAGGCTGCGAACGCAGGCTGTTCACAATCGGCGAGTAGCGCCGCGCCTGATCGAGGAACGCATAGGCGGTCAGCTCCGTGGAACTCAGGAAGACGTTGCGCTGCCCGGGCACCAGCGCCCCGCCGAAATCGGGCTTGAAATAGCGGCGCTGGCGCAGCTCCCAGGTCAGCCAGTCGCGCACTTCCCCGTCCTTGCTCTTCGTCCACAACCGGTTGGCAAGCGAGTATTCCACCTCGCTCGTATTGGCCAGCAGTTCCGTCTCGTCATAGCGCACCAGCCGCTGAAAATCCTTGACCCCGGAGACCGCCTTGAACGACGCCCGCGGCTCGATGCTGTGCTTCACCTTGGAGCCCATCCACTTCGGCGCGTCGAACACCCGGTGCACCGTGGGCAGAATCAGGTCGGCTGTGAACTGCTGCGTGAAGCGGTGCAGGTTCTTTCCGCTCACCGTCAACGGGTCGCCCGGCTGCGAATGCTCTGAAAAGGTGGACCCGTAATAGGTTTCCCGCACGGAGAAAGCCGGCACCAGGTGGATGTCTTTCCAGCGAAACGCGGTCATGACCTGCGGTTCCAGGTCCATCCGCTCCACGAACTGGCGGGTCTGATACGAGGGCTGGGTGCGCCGCAGCAGTCCGGCGCTCGTCCTCCAACTCACCCAGATCGGCAGCACCTTTTCGTTCACTTCCCGGTCCCGGCTGATAAACTCCACCTGCGGCAGTTTGCGGATCAGGATGGTGTCTCCCGGCTGGTCGCTCTGGAAGTTCTGATGCCGCGTGACCAGGAAGTTCAGATGGTAGGTCGACCAGTCCCTGGAGACCTGGATGACGCTGTTCACTTCCGAGAAGACCGCCTCGTTGAAACTCTCGGTAAACGCCTGCCGGAAGGCGAAACTGCTCAGGTAGTTGAAGGTGCCCTTGGCGTAGAAGCCGGCCGGCAGGTCCGCCTTGCCCTGAATCGCCATCAGGTAACCGCCTTCCTTCTTCACAGTGCCGTCGTCCAGCGTGCGCCCCTTGTCGTTGACGCCGTAGATGTAGGCGTTGAAGTCGGAGTGCTGGGTGGGCTTGCCGCGAAAGTCGATCATGTTCGACAGCCCGCGCTGCGTGAAGTATTGCGGGCGGTAGAGCACGTCGTAACTGCGATTGATGGCCCAGAAGTAGCCGACGCCGAACATCATGCCGCGGCGGTTGCTGTTGCCGAAATTCGGGGTCAGGAAGCCGCTGCGCCGCGCGCCGCTCGACAGATCCTTATAGAAAACGGGTACATACAGCAGCGGCACGCCCCGCAACTTGAACCAGCTCTTGTACGCCAGCGCGCGGTCGTTGGGGATGATGTCCATCTTGGGCGCGCTGAGGGTCCACCACGGCTTGACGTCGTCACAGTTCGTGATCACGCCGTCATAGAGGATGTAGCGATCGTTGAACTTTTCCGCCCAATTCCCATGAAACAAAAACGGTTTCCCCGTGGTAAGAATCCCTGGCCGCGGGTCGATCTTGCCATAGGCCGAGCCTTTCACCTCGTAAAACGTCCCCGTGCCGTTGTTGAGATCGTACTCCACGCGGTTCGCCCAGATCTCCTCGCCGCTGGCGAGATTCGCAAAGTAGACATGCCCGCGCGCTTCAGCCAGCCCGTTCTTGTCGCTGTAGTCGATCTCATCCGCTTTCAGAAAGTAGTCGACCGACTCCACTTCAGCGTTCTCGCGCAGCCGCCAGTAATCGCCTTCGCGCCTCTGGATGATGCCGCGCACCAGGACGATGCCGGGCGGCGGCGGGTCGGGCCGCCGGATGCGCGCTGCCGCCGGCGACTTGGCCGCCGCCCGCGAGGGCAACTGTTGCGGGGGAACTGGAAACTGGGCGAAGAGGGGAAGAATAGAGGCCGCGGCCCAAAGAAAATATCCGCCCGCTCTCTGCCCACGCCTCAGTGATTCACTGGCTGACTTCACGATGAAATGCAAAAAGTCGTGACAAATAACTGGCTTTGTGATACTTAAGTAAAGACGGTATCGCCGGGCGCATGCCTCGGAACGCCTGCGGCGTGAAAAAGCAAGGCTCAAGGCTCAACCCTATCACGAGCTGAGAGGGCCCCGCAAGAAGGGCTCCCCCCTCCAAAATGGAGCGGGCAACTCCCCAGGGTGAGCAGAGAGAAATCGGTCGGACTCCCAGTCGCCGGCCAGACTTGCATCTATGGAGGATGAAGAGCATGCGTTGCCGTTATTGCGGAGTCGAGAACCCCGAAATCGAACTGCGTTGCAGCAAGTGCCAGCGCCGTCTGACACCCATCGACGCCACCCGCCCGGAGCAGCGTTTCCCTTACGTGGAGACCGCCGCCGCGCCTGCTCTGCATGTGGGGCCGGCAGCGCCGGAATCGCCACGCCCGCGCCTCGCCGCGGTCAAAACCGAGGGCGGTTCGCGCACCGCCGCGCCGGTCCAGCCAGCCTTGTTTCCTTACCGTGAGAACCTGCGCGTCGTGGGCCGCGACGCGCAGCCCGCGCCGTCGCCTCTCAAGAGGCCGGTAGAACTGCCGCGCGCCACTCAAAAACGGAGAGACCTCCTCGCGGGCCAGGGTGCTTTCGATTTTGAGACGCCCGCTCCGCCGTCGCGCCCTTTAACCCGTGAGATCCACCGCCGGACCGACTTCGCCGTCGCCCCGCTCCACCTCCGCGCCATGGCGACCGTCTTTGACGCCGGCCTCGCCGTCGGCTTCACCGCTTTCTTCCTCTGCGTCGTCCGCCTCTGCCTGGGCTCGCTGCCCACGCAGTCCCCATTCCTGATCGCCTACGGAGTGGCGGCCATCTCGGTCTACGTCTTCTACAAGCTGCTTTGGTGCGCCGCTGGCCGCCCCAGCCTGGGACTCCAGGGCGCGCATCTCCACATCGTCAGCTTCGACGGCCTCCGGCCCACCCCCGCGCAGCGCTTCATGCGCCTCTTCGCGGGGTGCCTCAGCGTCGCCAGCGCCGGCATGGGCGTGGTCTGGGCTCTGTCCGACCAGGAATCTCTCACCTGGCACGACCACATCTCCCAGACCATGCTGACCCACCAACCGCCGGAAGAGGAATTCTAAACCTCAGGCAAACGCCGAGCGCAGCACCTGGTAGGACTTCGCCACCGCCGCGCGGGGCTCTTCCTTCCCTTCCATCTCCAGGCTCACCCACCCGCGGTATCCGGAGCGCTTCAGGATGCCCGCAATGCGCGGATAGTCCAGGTCCAGCGTGTACCACTCACCGCCGCCGTAGTACGTCTTGGCCTGCACGATGGTCGCCTTCGAAGCCAGCCGCTCGATGCCTGAATACGGGTCGCCCGGATAGTTGCCCGTATCCATGTTGATCCCCAGCCACGGCGAATTCACCTTCTGATGAATCTCCAGCAGGGTCCCCACGTCCGTCGTCAACCCCCAGTGGTTCTCCAACGCCAGCATCACGCCCAGCCGCTCGCAGTGCGGCAGCAACTGCTCGATCGACTCCACGCACCAGCCGATCGCGTCCGCCAACTGGTAGCCTGGCAGCGGCGGCTCATTGCCCTTCACCTTCATCAGGTCATCGAACGACGGGATGGTCTTCCAGCGCCCGGAGTTCAGCCGCACGCACGGAATGCCCAGCCGCGCGGCCAGTTCCAGGCAGCGCCGCGTGTGCTCCACATGCTTGCGCCGCTCGTCCCGCGCCGGGAAGACAAAGTCCTGGTGGATGGAGAGCAGCGGGAAACTCAGCCCGCGCTCGAACGCCCGCTTCTTGAGCGCGTTCACGTAACCCGCCGATTCGTCCTTCATCTGCCGGTGCAGGATCTCCACGCCTTCAAAGCCAAGCTCCGCCGCGTGGTCGATCACATCCTCGATGGGAAACTTCACCGGCTTGAAATGCCAGTAGGAATAGCTGGAAACGGCCAGCTTGACCCTGCCGCCGCCGGCCGCGCCGGACTGCGCCCGCGCTTCCCTGCCCCAGGCAGCGCCTGCCAGCGCGCCCGCCAATACACTCCTGCGTCCAATCGCCATCGTCTACGTTCCTCCCTAATCAGGTCAACTTGAGAATCGTTCCCTCGTCGGTCGCCGCCCAGATGTTGTCATCGTCGGCGCGGCTCAGCCAGGCCTTCCGCCCGGCGGCCCTGTAAGGCACTTTCATCTCAAACCAGTTCTGCGAACCCGGCGTGTAGAAGATGCGCAGCCGCCCTGGAATCGGCGAGTTCCGCAGCATTCCAGGCGGCTCCACGGCCGCCAGAATCGTGCCTCCGTCCCGCAACTGAACGGCGTCGTGCACCCAGGCGTCCTTGCGGCGGAAGAACGGCTCGCTCTTGCCCGTGGTCAGGTTCACCCGGTAGACCTCGGACGGGAACTCGATGCCGTCGCCGTAATGGTAGATCACCAGCGCCTGGACGCCCAGCGTCCGCAGGCGCGCCACGCGGCCGAACAGGGACACCGTGCTCATCTTCCACGTCTTGCCCCCATCGCGGCTCTGCCCCAAAAGCGACGTGCTCGGCGTCAGGTTCCTCCGCAGGGCCCGCTCCGGCATCATCCAATCCGGAAACCTCGACACATCCCGCGGCGGCGACGCCGATTGGCCGACAATTGCCAGCACCCCCGGACCCATCCCGCTCATCCACGACCACACCGTGTTCTCATCCTTGATCGCCAGCTCTTCGGACTCGCGCACCTTCCGCCACGTCTGCCCCCCGTCCTCCGTCTCATGGAAGACCTTGCCCCCGCCCATCGCCCAGCCATGCTTCTCGTCCGTGAAGTAGACCCGGAACATCGGCCTGCTCTTCTTGTCCCTCGGCAGCTTCCGCTTCTCCCACTGCAGCCCGCCTTCGCTCGTGTACCACAGCGCGTCTTCGCCCACCATGTACCCGCGGGATTCGTCCAGCATGTACAGCGACAGCGGAAAATCCTTCAGCTTGACCGTACTCCAGTTGGCGCCTGCGTCCCGCGTGATCCACGCCTGCTGCTCCCGGCGCTCGCGCTTGGTCTCCACACCCACCACGATGCCCCGCTGCGCGGAGGCGAAGGTGACGTCCTGCAACTGGAACTCCGTCTCGTCGGCATCCACCAGTTTCTGAATGGTCCAGCGTTTCGTGGCAAACTTGCCCGAAATCTGATCCTGACCCAATGGACGCAATACGGGCACTTCCGGCAGGAAGGTCGAGTCGCTCAAAACCGCCGGCGGCTTCGCGCCCGGCGCCCCCTTCCGCGGCTCCTGGCACCAGGCGGCGCCACCCCACAGAACTCCACCCAGCAGCCCCCTGCGACTCAACGCCATCGTCATCCTACTCCCCGTCGGCCAATTCATCCCGGCGCGCGATGTGGCCGTGCGTCTTCACCAGCTCCACATGGTTGGCCGCCTCGATCGCCGCCGGCGTCAATCTGGCCAACACCAGCAGGCACCCCACCTGCTCGCCGATCGTCGTCAGCATCTCCATCTCCGCCCCGGTGTGCCGGTGCGGCATGCGATGCTGCACGTTGATCACGCCCACCACCCGGTTTCTTGCAATCACCGGCGCGGAGAGAAAAGATTCAAACGTGTCTTCCGGCAGCTCGCTGAATGTCCTGAACCGCGGATCCCGGTAAGCCTCCGACGTGATAGCCAGCAGTTTCCGCTCGCGCGCCACCCAGCCCGTCAGGCCCTCGCCATTCTTCATCCGCACTTTCCCGATCTCCGCCGGATGCGGGCTGGATGTGGCGCAAAGCACCAGTTCGTCGTCGTCGATCAGGTACAGCAGGCAACTGTCGCAACCGGTAAACTCCTGCACCAGCCGCGCCACCGCCTGCAGCGTATCCGCCAGGCTCAGTTCGCGGACCATCAGCCGGCTCACCCGCTGGTACACCCCCAACTGCTGCTCCAGCCGCTCTACGCGCGCCTCGAGTTCCTTGCCCTTTGCCACGCTGCCATTATCCCACTTCGTCCGCTGCGAAACTCCTGCAATTTACAGCCCGCAATTGCGCGCACACCCCACGGGCCTCTACCATAGAGACAATCCAGCCAGAGCGCCCATCCGTTCCGGCCGGCCTGGTCTTTGCAAGAATCTGAGGAGAGGAGATCCAAATCCATGTGGAACCGCGGCAAGAAGGAGGATGATATCCAACAACGGCCCGCTCCCGCCCCAGCGCCCGACTATTCCAAGGAGGCCATCCCCATGTCCACCTATCCCACTCGGCAGGTCGAGCTCGGCAACACTCGCGCCGGTGCCGCCATCGGCAAGAACCTCGCCTTTGTCGGGCATATCAGCGGCAAGGAAGACCTGCTCATCGACGGGCGCCTCGAAGGCGATGTCGACCTGCCGGAAAACCGCCTCACCGTCGGCCCCTCCGGCCAACTCCAGGGCCGGGTCCGCGCGCGCGAGATCGTCATCCACGGCGGCGTGCAGGGCAATCTCGAAGCCAGCGAGCGCGTCGAGATCAAAAAGAACGCTCGCGTCATCGGAGATCTCAAGGCCCAGCGCCCCGTGATCGAGGATGAAGCCTACTTCAAGGGCAACGTCGAAACTATCCGCGTCGAGCCGCCCAAAGCCGCCGTCAAACCCCAACCCGCCACCCCCGGCGCCGCCGAAGCCCAGCCCAGCCTGCTCTCCGGCGATGCCAAGCAGGAGCCTCGCAAAGGATGAACCCCGCGTCCCGGCCAGCCTCCGCCACTCCTCTCTCTCCGCATGAATCGCAGCCCGCGGGCCGCCGGTCCTATGCCTTGGAGAGCATGAGCCAGTGGCTGGCCGGCCAGGAGCGGCTCCAGATCATCGACTTCAGCCCGGCCAATCAGCAGAACCTCGACTACGTCACCGGCCTCGGCCACCGTCTCTACTTCGACGACCTCCTGCGCTCCTTCGAATCCAGCTTCCCCCCCACCGAACGCTCGCAGGATCATCTCACCACTCAGCGCATCGAGGACTTCCTCGACTCCTGCCTGGACTTCCCGGACCAGTCCGTCGACGGCGCTCTGGTCTGGGACCGGCTGCAGTTCCTCCCCGCGCCCCTGGGCGCCGCCGTTCTCCAGCGCCTGCACCGCGTGCTGGCGCCCGACGCCCTCCTGCTGGCTCTCTTCCATACCGATGCCAGCGCCACCACGGCCTCTCCGCAACAGTGCCGGATCCTCAGCGACAAGCAGGTTCAACTCACCGCCTCCCCTGCCCGACTGCCGATCGTCCAGTTCAATACCCGCTCCATCGAGCGCTACTTCCAGCGCTTCCAGACCCTGAAGTTCTTCCTCACGCGTGACAATCTCCAGGAGGTCCTCGTCCGGCGCTGAACGGCCGGGCATCGCTGAGCTACCAGAGAACGCTGAGCTAGCAGGGAACAATGACACAGGAAGCCAAGTCCGCCAGCACCCGTCAACTCGCCGGCCTGCTTGCCAGCATCCTCCTCTTTGCCTGCCTGCTCTACCTCGGCCGCATCTTTTTCATCACCTTCATCTCCTCCATTCTCATCGCCTTCCTGCTCGATCCCATCGTCAACGCCTTCATGCGCTTCCGCCTGCCGCGCGGCGCCGCCAGCTTCCTCGCCTGCAGCCTCATGCTCACCGTGGTCTACCTCATGGGCCTCGCCCTCTGGATGCAGGCCATCGGGCTCTGGGAAGATCTGCCCGCTTACAGCCGCCGCGTCGCTGAACTCGTCGACGCCGCCGCCTCCCAGGTGGAGAACGTCGAGAAAGTGGCCCAGGACATCTTCGTCCCCAAGCGCATGCGCGAGGCCCAGCCGCCCGCGCCAGATCCCAAGAAGACCAGCAAGAAGAAGAAGGCCGCCGCGCCAGATCCCAATCTCCCGCCCCCCGTGCAGGAAGTCCGCATCATGCAGGAGGACCGCCAGCTCGTCAACGCCATCTACGCCGAACTGCGCCAGTATTACGACGCCGCTCTCATGGCCTCCTTCGTGCCCTTCCTCGTCTACTTCCTCCTCAGTTGGCGCGACCATATGCGCAAGTCGATCCTTGCCCTCCTGCCCACCGAGGGCCAACGCCAGAACATGCAGCGCGCCTGGGACGGCATCGCCAATGTCGCCCGCGCCTACCTCGTCGGCAACTTCCTGCTCGGCGTCGTGCTCTCCATCGCCAGCGCCATCTTCTTCTGGTTCGTGAAGCTGCCCTACTGGCAGGTGGTCGGCCCCATGAGCGGTTTCCTCAGCCTCATCCCCTACCTCGGCCTGCCGTTGGCTGTCATCCCGCCCTTCGCCGCGGCCTTGCCCGTCTACTCCGGACTGCCCGCCTACCTGCTCATCGGCTCTACCACCGCCGTCTTCCACCTGCTCGCCCTCAACCTGCTCTACCCCAAGCTCGTCGGCGCCCGCGTCCACTTGAATCCGCTCTCCGTCACCGTCGCCCTCATGCTCTGGTACCTGCTGTGGGGCGGCGCCGGGCTCGTGCTGGCCATCCCCATCACCGCCGGCATGAAAGCCTCATTCGACAACATCCCCTCCCTGCGCCCCTACGGCAAAGTGCTGGGTGACTGATCATCCATGAAAACCATGCTCACCCGCCGCGCTCTGCTCGCCGGCGCCGCCGCGGCGCCTGCCATCCTTCGCGCTCAATCCGCGCGCCGCCCCAATATCCTCTTCGCCATCGCCGACGATCAATCCTGGCTCCACACCTCCGCCTCCGGTGAGCGGGCCCTCAAGACGCCCGGCTTCGACCGCGTCGCCTCCGCCGGTGTCCGGTTCCAACAGTGCATCTCCGCCTCGCCCGGCTGCGCCCCCTCCCGCGCCGCCATCCTCACCGGCCGCTACCCCTGGCAACTCCGCGAGGCCGGCACTCACGCCAGCCTCTTCCCGCGCGATCTTCAGGTCTACCCCGAACTCCTTCAAAACGCCGGCTACTTCACCGGCCTCACCGGCAAGGGCGCCGGCCCCTGCAACTTCAATGACGCCGGCTGGCCCCACAATCCCGCCGGCCCCGCCTTCGACAAGCGCAAGCTCCAACAGCCCCTCCCCGGAATCAACCGCAACGACTACGCCGCCAACTTCGACGACTTTCTCTCCGCCCGCCCCAAAGACGCCCCCTTCTGTTTCTGGTACGGCGGCCAGGAGCCCCATCGCGAATACTCCCCCGGCCTCGGCCTCCGCTCCGGCAAGCGCCTGGAAGACGCCACCGTTCCGCCCTTCCTCCCCGACACCCCCGAGGTCCGCTCCGATATCCTCGATTACCTCACCGAAATCGAGCACTTCGACCTCCACCTCCAGCGCATGCTCGATCGCCTCGAAAAATCCGGCGACCTCGAAAACACCATCGTCGTTGTCACTGCCGACAACGGCATGTCTTTCCCCGGCTCCAAAGCCCAGATGCGCGACTACGGCATCCACGAGCCTCTCGCCATCTCCTGGCAGGCCCGCGCCAAAAGCGGCCGCGTCAGCCAGGAACTCATCAGCCTCACCGATCTGGCGCCCACGTTCCTCTCCGCCGCCGGCCTCCAGCCGCCCTCCGGCCTCTGCGGCTCCAACCTCCTGCCGCTCCTCACCCTCGACAAGCCGCTCAACCGGCCGTTCGTCCTCTCCGGCCGCGAGCGCCACTCGCACGCCCGCCACGATCTGCTGGGCTACCCCGCCCGCGCCTTGCGCAACCACTACTACCTCTACGTCCGCAACTTCGCGCCCGATCGCTGGCCGGCCGGCGATCCGCCCAAGTTCTACGATGTCGACGACGGTCCCACCCATCAACTCCTGCTCGCCCGCCAGAAAGACCCCGCCATCGCCCCCTTCTTTGAAACCTGCTACGGCAAGCATCCCGCCGAAGAACTCTTCGATCTCCGCACCGATCCCGGTTGCCTCAGGAACCTCGCCCAGCAGCCCGGCAAGCGCGGCGTCCTCGCTGAACTCCGCCGCTCTCTCACCGCCCAGCTCAAAGCCCAGGGCGACCCGCGCCTCGGCCCCAACCCCAATCTCTGGGAGAGCTACCCCCGCTACTCCCCCACCCGGCCCGAACTCGGCGGCTTCTCCGAATCCGGCAAATACAACCCCGCGTTCCAACGCTAGCCTCCGTCCTGCTAGCCTAGATCTAAGATGAGAAGCCGCCCTGCTGGCTCCGCTTCTCCCGCAGTGCCCTGCCCGCAACGGCGGATCTTTCTCTTCTCCGGTTCTTTCTATGCCCAACTCTCAATCCAGCTCTGCCACACCTCTCAATCCTCTGACCGGGAACTACGATAGCGGCCTGGTCCGCTACATCAATCTGAAGCTCGCTTCGCTCGGCCAGCCCACCACTCATGGCAGCGACCATGCCGGCTTCCTCGAGTTGGCGCGCCCGCTGCTCCGCAACTACTACGTCAAAGACCAGATGCTCGGCGGCCACCTCTGCCCCGCCGACCTCCGCATCCAGAACTACCTCCAGGCCATGCTCGCCAAGATCTGCCCCACCGGCGTCCCGCAGATCCCCGCCCGCACCTTCGTCCTCGACCGCCCCGGCCTCGCTCGCGCCATGAGCCTCCCCCTGCACGGCGACCACTGCCACTCCCCCTACCTCGAGTCCTACCGCGTCGCTCAAGGCGTGCTCCATAACCCGCGCAGCGACCGCCGGACCACCAAGGGCATCTTCCACGTCACCGAGGGCGGACTGCCCATTCCCGCCGACAAGGCCGCCGTCCCACTGCAGACCTTCGCCGCCCTGCTCGCCCGCGCCTTCACGCCCCCCAACGAAGTGCTCCGCCTGCCCTTCACCGTCGGCGAAGGGAACGAAGCCCACGCCTGGGTCTCTCTCCTGCTGCGTCCGCTCGTCTGCCCCGCCGCCGGCCTGGAGCCCTCCAAAACCATGGAGACCCGCTTCTTCGCCCCCGGTTCCCTCGTCTCCAACCTCGACTTCGTGGAAGGCATCTTCGGCAACGCCGGCGATCCCTACCTCCCCGAAAACGACGCCGCCCTCGATCCCCAGCACTGGACCGGCCACACCGGCTGCGTCATCCTCGCGCCCCACCTTGCCGGCATCAGCAAGAAGGAGGTCGGCCTGCCCCGCTACGAGCAGGCTACCGAGCGCCAGCGCCGCGACAAGATGTGCTGGACCCGCCCCGACGAGCCCTATAACGACGGCGGCGCTTTCAAAATCACCTGCCGCGATCACCGCGGCGTCATCGTCACCATCATCGCCGACAGCTACTTCGGCTACTGCAAGAAAGAGATCAAAACTCAGATCGGTTACGCCGCCAACCTCTTCGGTTTCGCCCAGGAAGAGCACGCCGGCGGCGCCATCGCCTTCCCCTCCTACGTCCTCGGCCAGGACTTCATCGCCGACCGCACCGTGCCCCTCAAAAAGGCCACCTTCGAAAGCGCCATCGCCCTGCTCGGCGGCGCCGTCGAGGCCACACCGCTCGGCTACGCCGTCGACCGCACTTACCCCAACGTCTTCTACATCCACGAGACCTCCGAGTTCAACGTCCGCAAGGGCTTCATCTCCTGGCAGTACAACGGCGCCTCGCAGCGCCTCACCCTCCGCACCGGCGATGTCTACGTCCTGCCCTCCGGCTACCGCGTCCGTATCCAAAAACAGATCTCCGGCACCTCCTGGCGCCTGGTCGGCACCCGCGCCGATGGCACCCTCATCCACAAACCCTCCACGGTTTCCGGCGGCGGCAAGAGCGAAATCTCCAAGTCCATCGCCAGCACCATCCTCAAAGGTCCGGTCTTCGTCCGCGACTACCACTCCGATTTCGACCAGGTCGAGAAGATCCTCCGCCGCGACTACTCCGGCATCCACAAGCAGTCCAAGAATCCCGAGCGCGACGCCCGCCCCATCCTCAGCGTCGAGCGCTCTCTCGGCTCCGTCATTAAGCTCCTCACCCCCTCCTCCGAGTACGTCGACGACTACAACGAGTGGCTGCGCTCCATCCCCCAGACCATCCGGCAGCTTGTCTTTACCGTCAAGCGCTACTACCGGCCCGAGTGGGACGAACACTGGCGCGACCAATTCACAGTCGATCGCGTCAACGGCTACCTCGGCCACGAACTCAAGTACGACAACCAGCACCTGATCGGCAACTACCTCCGCGTCGGCCACGACCCCGACGGCTCCTGGCGCATCTACAAACTCCGCCCCGATTTCCACCCCGCTGAAAAGGTCCAGGTCGAGGACGACATCACCGTCTCTGCCGTCCTGCCCCGCGAAGCCCTCACCGGCCTCGATCCGCGCGAACTCCACCCTTCCGTCAAACTCGTCGACAACTGCGAGGCGCTCCTCTTCCAGCGCCCCGACGATGCCATCGAACCCGGCTTCGACCCCATCGCCGAGGCCGACATCGCCTCTGCCGGCACCTTCCTCTCCAACTACGAACCTCTCACCGTGGAAGCCGCCCGCGCCATCGTCGACCATGTCGTCCTCTTCGATAAGTTCTCCGAACCCATGCGCCGCCGCTTGCTCGAATTCGTCAAATCCGGCCAGCCCAGCTACGTCGTCTGCACCGCCTTCCCCCGCATCGTCGACGGCCAGCCCTCCAAGAACCCGCGCTATCAGCAGCGCCGGCCGGATCTCGTCAACCCCCGCGAAGTCTACCTCGCCAAGATCGGCGCGCACCTCGACCGCGGCGTGCCGTTCTCCGAGCCTGTCCCCTTCCCCGTCAACTCCGTCCTGCCCGGCCGCCGCGCCAATCCCCCGCAGCCTGAAATTGGCCTGCCCCCGCTCGCCGTCTATGGCCCCATCCACTACCAGGAACTGCCCGAACTGTTCATGGACCTCATCTGCAGCATCACGGGCAAATCTCCCTCCACCACCGGCTTCGGCAGCGAAGGCGCGCTCACCAAGGGCCCCTTCAATGCCCTGCCCCCCATCATCGACATCAACAACGCCCTGATCGACGCCATCCTCACCGGCTACGAAGGCTACTCCTCCGTCGCCGGCTACATCGGCCCCAACTACAAGGTCGATCACGACATCTCCATGCTCGTGCCCGAAATCTGGTGCCGCATGAAAGTGACCGAACGCGATCCACAGATGCTCATCGCCAGCGGCTATCTGGAAAAGCTCGACGACTTCGAGTTTGAGGGCCGCACCATCCAGGCCTCCCGCCTCGGCTATCGCATCACCGCCTTGTTCTCAGAGCGCTTCCTCGGCCGTCTCTTCGAAACCCCCGACTCCGTCTTCACCGAACCCCTTCTGCGGCCTGAAACCCAGGACCCCGCGCAGTTCGCCGCCGGCGTCGAAGCCATTGTCGAAGCCCAGCGCCGCGTCGCCCTGCTCTACTTCGAAGACGGCTCCATCGAGTTCGCCTGCCCGCCCGTCAAGGCCCTCCTCCACATCATGGCCCACGGCCACTACGAAGGGCACACCGCCTCCGATCCCGTCATCCGCGGCCTCTTCAACCGCCAGTCTCTGCTCTCCAGCGACTGGTACCAGCAGCGCCTCCACACCCAGCAGCGCCTCCAGGTCGCCCTCTGGCAACGCCACGTCTCCGCCCTCGAACAGGCGCTCACCCGCCCCGACTACGAGAACTGGTACTCCGGCCTCGATCTCGCCGAGCGCCTTGCCTATGCCCGCCAGCGCCTGAATCTCGTCCAGTCCCCTGCCTTCCTCGGCAGCCTCATCGGCTCCATCGGCGCCGACCCCATGGCCATCGACCAGAACTAACTTCCCCGCATTGGTGAGAGGATGTTTCCATGAGACTCATCCTCTCCAGCGCCCCCGTGGTTCTCATCATCGCCATCGGCCTCCTCGCCCAGCCGTCGAGTGACCCGCTCATCGAGGGCTACCGCCTTGTCGAAGTCGCTTCCCTCGCCGATGCCATGGAGCAGCTCTACGGCAAGCCCGCCCACATGTTCCACGACATGCGGCCCGTCTTCACCACCAAATTCGCCGGGCCCGCTGTCACCGTGCAGATGGAGAAGGTGGAACATAAGGACGGCGGCAAGGCCAGCCAGGGCATGCTTGACGCCATCGACGCCGCCCCCCCCGGCTCTGTCTACGTCATGGTGCTACCCGACGGCGCCGATGTCGCCGGCATCGGCGGCCTCATGGCCACCGCCATGAAGTTCCGCTCCCTCGCTGGCGCCGTGATCGACGCGGGTGTCCGCGACATCCCCCAGATCAAGCGCATCCAGTTTCCCGTCTACTCCCGCGGCATCGTCCCATCCACCTCCGTCAACCACTACCGCTTCAAGGCCTCCAACGTCCCCGTCGTCTGCGCCGGTGTCACTGTGAACCCTGGCGATATCGTCGCCGCCGATGAAGACGGCGTTGTCGTCGTGCCTAAAGACAAGGCCGCTGAAGTCCTCAAACGCGCCCAGGAACTGGACGACACCGAACACCGCATGTACCCCTTCATCGAAAAGCTGAAGAGCATCGCGGAGGCCGTCGCCAAGTTCGGCCGCATCTGATCCGCTGCCCGGCCCCCGGCCCTACTTCTTCGTGGGAATCCGGTAGGCCGCTGTTCCGCTCAGCCCGGGAAAATCGTCCGGATACCAGTTCGCCCGGAACAGCCACACCGCCCCGCTGTCGCTGCCATCGGGATTCTTTTCATCGAACTTCCACAGCACCTCGCCCTGTGGATTCACCTCGAAGACCTGCGCCTGCGCCCCGGAACAAATCAGGGTGTTCCCGTTCGGAAGCCGCTGCGCTCCGGAGATAAACGGAGAGCTGAATTCGCCTGGAACGTTGGATTGGTAAGTCCATTCAAACCTCTTCGGACCGAAGGTGCCGTCCTCATCCAACGAGTAGTTCCCCCGCTCGTCCGGCGCCGGCGTGGCGAGTTCCACTACTTGCGATTGGCCGGGGTTCGTCGGGTCCATGTTGCTGAAGGCCAGGATATGGCCCGCTCCCGGCAACCCTTCCTCAATCCACTGCACATTGTGCTGCACCCCCAGGCCGGCCCAGTCCCAGCCCGGATAGCCCCACACATCCGGATCGCCCCAACGGTACAGCAGGTCTCCGCCCTTGCCGCTCCGGCCGCCGGTGCTGGTGGCCGCCTCTTCCATCGTCGTGGAGTGATCGATCACCCAGAACTCGGAGAAGTTCCGGATGCTGATCAGCACCTGGTCCAGTTGCGGGTTGTAATCCACGGCATTGGCGTGGAACCAGTCCGGATCCGTGTCCGAGGTCAGGAAGTGTACGTTCACGCGGCGCAGGTTCTCCAAGGGGATGCCGTAGTTCGGCATCTCGGGGAAACGGTCCTGCAGAATGTGATCCGCCAGGCGCCATTCCCACACGATCTCGCCGCCGCTGGGATAGTCCGGCTTCACCTCGATCAGCCGCTCGAACAGAATCCCCTTCTCCCCCACGCTGCCGGGATCCACTCCGGTGGCCACCGCCTCGTCCTTCGACATCCGGTCCCATGTCAGCAGCAGCCAGTTGCCGTTCGGCAGCCGCTTGGCGTCGTGGTGCAGGATCTGGTTCTCGTTGCTCAGATCGTAGGTCCAAACCACGTTGCTGTCCCAGTCCAGCAGCTCGATCCGGCCGCTGCCGCCCGTGCCGACGTTGAGGCCGTTCGGATCCAGCTTGGCCGTGCGCATCAATGTTCCGTCCGGCTGCAGCGTGGCGATGGTGCCCAACTCGTATTCGCTGGTCCATCGATGCACCACCTCGCCGTTGCGGTCGATCAGTTTGCTCACCCTGTCGTTCAGCCTGGAAATCAGCCGGTAGCCGCCGGTCGCCCGCTCGTCGTTCACGAGCACCACCTGCGCCGGAGCCAACGCCGCCGCCATTGTCATTGCCGCCAAAACAGCGACAACCCTGCCGTGGAACTCAGCACGCACGGATTCGGTAGCCATAGTGCACTCCAATTGGACGGAACTTTCCCCGTCTGCGATTACAGCCTGCCCTGCTAATCTTCGTAAACAGATTCACCCGCGAAGCATTGTCGTGGCTTCTTCGTCCCCCGGGAACTTCATGGCCGCACTATCCCAGTCTAAGTACCGTCCCGTGCGTTGCGCCACGGCTCCCAGCAGGGTGAGCTCCGTAAGATAGGCTCCAAATCCAAATTCGCACGCTCCCGCCGGCCCGCCCTTGGCCGCATGGATCCACTCCAGGTAGTGATCCTCCGTCCGCTTCAACCGCTTTGGCGGCGCAGCAAACTCCCGTTCGCCCAACATTCGTGGCCGCCCCGTGAAGCCGCTCCACAAAACGCCCTTCTCGCCATGGAACAGAATCCCGGAATCCGGCAGCGCCTTGGCGCGCTCCCACCCTTCCGGCTTCGGCGGCTTCAATCCGCCGTCGTACCACGTCACCGGCACAATCCCGCCGCCGTGGCGGAAGCGCCACGTCACCATCGAAGAGTGCGGAAAAGTCTCCGCATGACGCGCCGTGCGGCTGCGCGTCCAGCTCAGATCTCCCTGGCCCGATTCGGCAAACTCCTTCACCAGACTGCGCGAGCCCTCCACGGACAGCGGCGCGCCCAGTTCCAGCGCCAGTGCGATCACGTGCAACGTGTGGCACCCCATGTCGCCCAGCGCTCCCGTGCCGAAGTCCACCCACCCCCTAAAGTTGAACGGGTGGTAGAGCGGATGATACGGCCGCTTCGGCGCGTTGCCCAGCCACAGCTCCCAATTGAGGCCCTCCGGCACCGGCACCTGCTCCTTCGGCCGCGCCAGATCCTGCGGCCACAGCGGCCGGTCGTTCCACACGTCCACGCGTTGCACCCGCCCCACCGCCCCGGCCCGCACCCACTCCACCGTCGTCAACGCATCGTCCGATCCGCACGTCTGCACGCTCATCTGCGTGGCCAGTCTCTTCGCCGCCGCCATCTCTTTCAGCTTCCGCGCCTCCACCACCGTGCGCGTCATCGGCTTGGCGCAGTAGACGTGCTTGCCCAGTTCCAGCGCCGCCAGCGCAATCTGCGCGTGCGTGTGGTCCGGCGTCCCGATCACCACCGCGTCGATCCCCTTCTCCTTCTCCAGCATCACCCGGTAATCCTGATAGACCTTCGCCCCCGGATAGGCGGCGAACGTCTTCGCGGCGTAGGTCAAGTCCACGTCGCACAGCACCGCGATGTTCTCGCTGGCACATCCCTTCAGATAGCTTCTCCCCACACCGCCCACGCCCACACCGGCGATCACCAGCCTGTCGCTCGGCGCCACGAATCCCCGCCCGCCCAGCACGCTCCGCGGCACCGGCATCGCCGTCATCGCCGCCATCACCTCTCTGCGCCCGATCCGCTGGTTCATCTTCTGCACCTCGTCCCGCATTCTACCGCCCGCGCTTTCCCCTTGACTCCAGCGCGCCAAGGCTCTACAAATCTCAAGCAGCGGCTTGGAGGAACTCCATGCAGCGTCCCCTGCGGTTCTCTCTCCTGTTTCTTTGCCCCCTCGTCTCACTCCTGCTCGCTGCCTCCGCCTGCGGCCAGAATGTGGAGCTTGGCGCCACTGTCGGCTTTGGAGCTGCGGGCGCGGGAGATCTCTCCGCCACTCCCTTCGTCTCCTTCGGCGCCGAGCTTTGCGCCTTGTGCCGGGGCCGCTTCGCCATCTTCGTCGAATACAACCACTGGGAGCCCTCCAGCACGGACTTCTCCCGCACCATCACCAGCCTCAACGTCTTTGGCGCCGGCCTGCGCATCCAGGGCGGCAAACGCGTGAGGCCCTTCTTCGACGCCGGCTTCGCCGCCGCCACTGATTCCTACACCTACTACATGGGCTTTGGCGCCCCGTCCGCAACCGGACGGCACACCAACCCTGGCTTCGTCCTCGGCGGAGGCGCCGCCATCCACATCGGCGGCCGCTTCTACGTCCGGCCTCAGCTCCGCGTCATCGTCGCCAGGGGCTACCACTACGCCGCCGGCGGCGGAGCCGGTTTCGGCATCACCTTCTGAGCCGCATCTCCAGGGGCCCCTCACCAATCGCCAGGTGCCTTTTCATTTCATCGCCCGGAAATTCCCGTGCCGCTCGCACGAATTTCTTGACAAGCACCCCACAAGACCTTATTATCTGATCTGCATAGATAAATCAAGTTTGGATGCGGGTCCGCTGATGACGCGCCCGTACCCTTGGCACTGAGGCATTCGAGGGCGGAGCACCACCCGGTCTTCTTCTCTCCATTCGCGCCGGCTTGCCCGCCGGCGGAAAGCGAGCTGCCCGTGTTCAGCAATTGGAAAGAGGCCGCCCACCTCATCCGGCCCGCCATCGTCTTCCTCATTGGACTCGGTCTCTTCGCCGTCGCTCGAAAGGCGGTGATCCCCCCCACCTTTGGCCAGTACGGCCACTACCGCGCCGCAGCCCTCGACGACATCCGCCGCAAGCCCATCCACTTCGCCGGCCAGGACGCCTGTGCCGTCTGCCACACGGACCAGCTCAAAGTCCGCAACGCCGGCCTGCACCGCACCATCGCCTGCGAAGCCTGCCACGGCCCGGCTTCCATCCACGCCGACGATCCCGGCAAGTCCAAGCCGGCCATCACAGCGATCGCCGCTCTCTGCACTCGCTGCCACGAGGCCAATCCCGCCAAGCCCGCCTGGTTCAAGCAGGTCTCCACCGCCTCGCACAACGCCGGCACTTCCTGCGAGATCTGCCACCAGCCGCACAGCCCGAAGCTCTAGTTCGCCCGAACGAAAGGTATCCGCCATGGCCACGTCCCGCCGCGATGTCCTGATGGAAGCCGGCAAGCTCCTCATCCTCGGCTCAGCCGCCGTCTCCTCGTCGCCCTCCGCCGTGCCTTCTCCACCCCCACTGCCGGCCTACGATCCCCATGCCCACCGCTGGGGCATGACCATCGACATCGAGAAGTGCATCGGCTGCGGCAACTGCGTCCGCGCCTGCGAGAGAGAGAACGACGTGCCCGAGGGCTTCTTCCGCACCTGGGTGGAGCGCTACGAAATCGACGGCGCGGACCAGGAACACCCCCGCGTCACTTCCACCGACGGCGGCAAGAACGGCGTCCCCGCCGCGCCGCCCCGGCAAGCGAAAGAGTTCTTCGTCCCCAAGCTCTGCAACCATTGCCTGGACTCGCCCTGCGTCCAGGTCTGCCCGGTCGGCGCCACCTTTGACTCGCCCGACGGCGTCGTCCTCGTCGACGAGTCCTACTGCCTCGGCTGCCGCTACTGCATCCAGGCCTGCCCCTACGGCTGCCGTTACATCAACCCCGCCAAGGAAACCGTGGACAAGTGCTCGCTCTGCTACCACCGCATCACGCAGGGCCTCACCACCGCCTGCTGTGAAGCCTGCCCCACCCAGGCCCGCCAGCTCGCCGACCTCAAAAATCCCAAGGACCCGGTCCACGAGTTCCTCCGCAAAAACAAAGTGCAGGTCCTCAAACCCCACATGGCCACCCGCTCCAAAGTCTTCTACCGCGAGTTGGACGGCGCTGTCCGCTGAAAGGAGATCCCGATGCACCCAATTCCCGGCGTCGAAGGTTTCATGTACCCCAATGAGGTCGAGCTCCAGTGGAGCATCCTCATCGTCCTCTACCCCTACATCACCGGACTCGTGGCCGGCGCCTTCATCCTCGCCTCCCTCGAGCGCGTCTTCCGCGTCTCCGCCGTCAAGCCCACTTACCGCCTGGCGCTACTCACCGCCCTGGCGTTCCTGCTCGTCGCGCCCCTGCCCCTGCAACTCCACCTCGGCCACCCCGAGCGCTCCATCGAGATGTACCTCACCCCGCACCGCTCCTCCGCCATGGCCATGTTCGGCTTCGTCTACCTCTGGTACCTCATGGTGGTGCTGCTCGCCGAAATCTGGCTCGACTACCGCGCCGACATCGTCCGCCTGGCCCGCTCCACCAAAGGCCCGCTGGGCTGGATCTACAGGATCCTCACCCTCGGCTCCATGAACGTCAGCCCGGCATCGCGCACCATCGACGACCGCGCCGGCTACATCATCACCATCATCGGTATCCCCTCGGCCTTCCTCCTCCACGGCTACGTCGGTTTCATCTTCGGCTCCGTGAAAGCCAACGCCTGGTGGTCCACCCCGCTCATGCCCATCGTCTTCCTTTTCTCGGCCATGGTCTCCGGCATCGCCGCCGTCATGCTCCTCTACCACGCCTCCTGCCTGTTGCAGAAGCGCGCCCTCGACATGGGCTGCCTCGACACCATCGCAAAGTACCTTTTCTACGTGTTTGTGATCGATTTCTCGCTCGAAATGCTCGATTTGGTGCACAGAATCTACGAAGCCGACGAGTCCTTCCGCAGCCTCGACTTCATGGTCCACACGCGCCTCTACACCTCGCAGGTGGTGCTTCAGATCCTCCTCGGCACCTGCCTGCCGCTCCTCATGCTCGGCGCCACTCAGATCCTGCGCCTCTCCGAATCCCTGCGCCGCAAACTCTATGCCGCGGCCGGCATTCTCACGCTCATCGGCATCTTCGCCATGCGCTGGAATGTCGTCATCGGCGGCCAGCTCTTCTCCAAGAGCTATCTCGGATACACCAGCTACAAGCTCCAATTCGCCGCCCGGGAGGGCCTGCTGCCCAGTCTTGCGCTCATGCTCCTCCCGCTCGGAATCCTCTGGGTGCTCGTAAAACTCCTGCCTCCTTTCGAGGAGCCGCAGACGCTGTGAGGTGTGCCCATGCAACCTTTGTCCCGACACAACGCGGCCGAATACCATGAACTCGCACGCCAGGTGGGTGAACTGCGCCAGCGGCTTGCCGCCGTCGAGCACAAGCTCGCCATCCACGGCTTTCACGAAGACGCCGAAGATGAGGAACTCCTCCCCGGCCTCGTGCTCCCTCACATGGGCGACACCGCCGCCACCACCACCGCCATCGGCACCTCGCTGCTCGGCCTCGCTCTGGCCTACCTGCTGCGCGCCTTGACCGAAAACGGCACGCTGTCCGTGGGGGCCGGTGTCGGGCTGGGCCTGGTCTATGCCTTGGCCTGGCTCATCTGGGCCGCGCGCACGCCGGCCACGGAAACCATGCCGGTCTGCCTCCGCTCGCTCACCAGCGGGCTCATTCTCGCGCCGCTGCTGTGGGAAGCCAGCGTGCGCTTCCAGGCCATCTCCGCCTGGCAGACCGCCGGCCTGCTGGTCTTCTTCTCCGCCTTCGGCCTCGGCATCTCCTGGCGCAAGAGCTTGAATGTCGTAGCTCTCATCAGCTCCGTCGCCGGACTCCTGCTGGCAAGCGCCTTGATCCTGCGCACGCACGATCTCATCCCTTACTCAACGGCCCTGCTCGGCCTCGCCGTCGCCGTGGAAGCCTCCGCGTGCCTGGAGCATTACCTCGGCGAGCGCTGGATTGTCGCCGTCGTCGCCGACCTGGCCATCCTCCTCACCACCTTCGCCGCTGCCCAACCGGCAGGCTCGCTCCCCAGCTATCCGGTCCTGCCCCTGGGCCAGGTGCTCGCTCTCCAGATCGCCCTCACCGTCATCTACCTGGCCAGCACCTTCGTGCGGACCCTGGGACGCGGCTTCAACATCACCGCCTTCGAAATCGCCCAGTGTGTCGCCGCCGCCGTCATCGGCTCCTGGGGCGCCATCACCATCGCGCACGGCCACCCCGCAGCGGCCCTCACCGTGGGCGGCTTCTGGAGCCTGTGCGGCGTCGCCTGCTACGTGGTGTCGTTCTTCTTCCTGGAGCGCCACGCCGGCAAGGACCGCAACTTCCTCACCTACTCCACCTTCGGCCTCGCCCTGGCACTGGCCGGCTCCAGCCTCCTGTTGAACGCCGCATGGCTGGTGATCCTGTGGTCCTCGCTGGCGGTGTTCTTCGTGCAGGCGGGCGGCGGCTCGGGTCGCATGACGCTCAAGGTGCACTCCGGCGTCTATGCCGTGCTGGCGCTCTTCTCCTCCGGACTGGCCGTCACCGCGGCTTCGCTGTTCTTCTCCTCGGAGGCGCATCCGGATTCGCTCGCGCAGCACTACCCGGCCTGGATCGCCGCGGCCGCCTGCGTGCTCGCCTATGCGCTCTTCCTGCGCACCCCGCTGCCGCCCGCACTGTCGAAACTGGGATCGCGCCTCTATGCCGCCGCCGCTCTGCTGCTCTCCGCCAGTGCCCTGTGGAGCATCGCCGGCGCCGCCGCCATGGCCATCGCCCCGCTCTGCCGCCTGCTCTCCAGCGCCAACGCCCCGCGTGACTTCTGCCCCACCCTGCTCACCACCGCGCTCATCGGCACCGCCGTGCTGGCCGCCTTCACGGCCATCCGCAGCCACAGCCGCGAACCCCGCTGGTTCGCGTGGCTCTTCACCGGCCTCGCTTCCTACAAACTGCTGTTTCAGGACTTCCACCAAGCCAACACCTTCGCCATGGTCCTGTCCCTGTTGATCTATGGCTGCGCCCTCATCGGCCTGCCCCGCATTCTGCGCCGCGAGCGTCAAACACCGCAGGGCTTCAGAGCCTGAGCCTCACTTGCCGGGTGGCGCAGGCTGAAATCCGCGGCCTCTCGCCGGCCGTCCGCCCGCCGCCGCACCGTCCATCCGCACGTCGCGATTGAGAACCATGTCCACCGTGGCGCCCTTGTGCAGCATCGCCTCCGGGCCGCGCGTCAGCAGCACCGCGGCCAGGCCGGCCGCCGCACCGGCGCCCGCGCCGATGGCCGCATCCGTGCCGTGGTCTCCAATCCAGCCGCCCATCATCGTGCCGGCGGCGGCCGTGGAGCCCACCGTCAGCGCGTCCTTGCCCTCCGAGCCCGGCCCGGTGACCTTGCCTTCCTGGCGGTCGAGCTTGCCCGGATTGTCGCCGTCGAGTGAACCCAGCTTGCCGGTAAGGTCGATGGTGCGTCCATCGGAGAGCATCATGGAATCGAAGCGCACCGCCAGTTCGCCCTTGCCCTTCACCTTGCCCGGCCGCACGCTCTTCACCACGGAGCCGGTGACGTAAGTCCCCTCCGGAATCACGATGCGCCCTTCCACCGCCACGGGCATCATGGTCCGCAGATAGATCTGATCGCCGGGTTCCGCATTGCGCGTGCTAATGGAGTTCATCATCACCAGCGGGATGCGCGTGCCCGCCGCCAGCATCACAGTGCCGTCGTCCATCACGCGGCTCGCTCCGGCCGGAGCTTTTTCGCGCAGGCTCTCCTGGCCCGCGGCCAGGCCCCCGGTCAGGCCCAAAGCCATTACAAGACAAACCGCCAGCTTCATCCGCGTAGGCCTCCTTCCTCCAATATGAACCCGGCCCCGCACAAAAAGAAGCGTGCTATTTCTTCTTGGCGGCCGGCTTCTGCGCCGTTTTGGCCTTGCGGCGCGCTTTCGATTGGGCCACATTCTCGTCGTAGCGGGCGATTAGAGCTTCCAGCGGCACGCGGCGCACCGCCTCGCCCACTACATCCAGGGGCAGATCCTCCAGATGTTTGAAGCGCAGACAGCCCTTGCCCATGTCCAGCTTTTTGCCATTTTCCGCGAACTGCGCGCGCAGCCACTGCTCCATCTCGGGATTCATGTAGAGCGTGCAGAGGTACAGAGACATGTGGCCCTTCTGCGATGCCAGCCCGGCAAAGGGCAGCGGCTGTTTCGGGTCGCAGTGGTAGCCGGCCGGATAGATCTTGTGCGGCACATAGTAGCCGATGGCGCCGTAGCTCATCCCCTCCTCGACGCCCTTCGGCAGGTTCTTCTTGATCACCTTTCTCACCTGATCGATCGCCTTGCGGCGGTCTTCAGGCAATTCGCTCATGTATTCGGCAACAGTGGCGGCTTTGCTGATCATTTGGGTACCCAGGTGAAAAACAGTGTACACCCGAAGGGCGCCTTCCACGCCGCCGCGGTTGCCATATGCCTCAATTGCCATATGATGGACGCAAATAACGCCATGGAACTCACCATCGAACAGCAGTCCATTCTGGACGGCGCGCGCGGACCGTACCTGAGCCGCGCCATGCGCTGGATTGTCGAGTGGGGCGGCGTCATGGGGGCCCGGCGGCTGGTCCGCTGTACGAACACGCACGCCCTCATGCCGATCGCCAACACGCTGGCCCGCGGCGCCAGCCCGGCCACCATCGCCCAGCAGGCGGCCGAGTTGCGGGAAGCCTGCGCGCATCCCACCGCTCCCGGTTGCCTCTGCACCGTGCACACGCTGTTCCTCACCCTGGATCCGCTGAATGTCGCGGAGAACGATCCGGCGCAGGTGGAAGTGCAGCGCGAGATCGCCGAACTCGCCACGCAATCCGGCTTTCAGACCACCTTCACCTGCGCACCCTATCTCACCGGCAACGTACCGCTCAAGGGAGAGATCTGCGCCTGGACCGAATCGAGCGCCGTGGTCTACGCCAATTCGATTCTCGGCGCGCGCACCACGCGCCACGGCACGGAGAGCGCCATGGCCGCCTCGCTGCTCGGCCTGGTGCCGGAGTTCGGCGTGCTGCTCGATGAAAACCGCAAGGGCACGCTGCGCGTGGAGGTCACCGCACCGCTCACCTGCCCGTCGGACTGGGGCGCGCTCGGCTACGTGGCCGGAGCCGCCGCCGGCTTGGGGATCCCCGTCTTCCACGGCACGCCGCGGCCGTCGCAGGACGACGCCAAACAGCTTTGCGCCGCGCTGGCCACCGGCGGCGGCGTCACCATGTGCCATATCGCCGGGATCACGCCGGAGGCGCCCACGCTGGAGGCCGCCTTCCATGGCGATGTGCCCGCTGATGCTCTGCAGTTCACGCCCGAAACCCTGCGCCAGGCTTACCTCTCACTGCGCAACCACACGGGCGACGAGATCGACACCGTCATCCTCGGCTGCCCGCATGCGTCGATTCAGGAGATCGCCGAAATCGCCGCGCTGCTGCGCGGCCAGCACGTCGCCGACGGCGTGGCGCTGTGGGTGAACACGGCCCGGCCCACACGCGCGCTGGCCGAGTCCATGGGCATCGCGCAGCAGATCACCGCGGCCGGGGGCCGCGTGCTCTGCGACACCTGTCCCACCAACATGCGGATTCCGGCGCGCCGGCTGGTGACGCATGGGTTCAAGCAGGCGCACTACTCGCGCGGCATGATCGGCGCGGAAGTGATCATCGCCAAAACCGCCGCCTGCGTGCGCGCGGCGCTGGCCGGAAAGTGGTGCGGCGATGAGTAATCAGGAGATCATTAAGACCATGCCGGAGAGGACCATGCCGGAGAAGACCGTCATTCGCGGCCGCCGCATCGCCGGCGGCACGGCCGAAGGCGAGGCCCTGGTGGCAGATGCCATGCTCTCGTTCTGGGGTGAAGTGGACCCGGTGAAAGGCACGGTGATCGCCGTCGGCCATCCGCTGGAAGGCTGCGCGCTGCGCGGCAAGGTACTGGTGATCCGCTCCACCAAGGGATCTTCCGCCACACCCATGGTGCTGGGGCTGTGCAAGCTGGAGGGCAACGCACCCGCGGCGTTCGTCAATGTCGAGGCCGATTGCCTGGCCGCACTGGGCTGCATCGTCCACGGCGTGCCGATGGTGGCTGACCTCGATGCCGACCCCTTCCCGCTGATCCGCACCGGCGACCACGTCCGCGTGGACGCCGACGCCGGCACGGTGGAGATCACCCGCCGCGCCTGAACCGGCCGGCCGCTCGTGGCATAATCACGCCATGCCGCGCAGCATCCTCGCCGTTTTCTTCCTCGCCTGGCCCGCTCTGGCGCAAAGCCCACTCGACTCTCTCGCCACGCTCACTCCCAACGCCAACAACCGCATGGTGTCGCCGGAGAACCCCACTGGGCAAAAGGGCCGTGGGGCCATGGCGGTGCCGAACCCCGCCGATCCGGACCTGCCCTTCTCCAATGCCGCCGTCGACCTGGGCCAGGGCTGGAAGGTGCGGCCGTTCATCAAGGTGAAGGCGCACACCACCGCCACCCTGATGGACGTGGCCGGCCCCGGCGTCATCCGCCACATCTGGATGGCCACCCTGGGCGACTGGAAGGGCAATGGACGGGCCTCCGTGCTGCGGTTCTATTGGGACGGCGAAGCCACGCCTTCCATCGAAGCGCCGATGACGGACTTCTTCGCCGTGGGCCACGAGCAGTTCGCGCGCGTCAACTCCGCCGCCGTCGTGGTGCTGCCGAAATCGGCGCTGAACTGCTACTGGCCGATGCCTTTCCGCAAGTCCGCGCGCGCCACCTTCACCAACGACTCCGACAAGGACCTGGACCTGCTCACCTGGCAGATCGACTACTCCGAAGAGCCCGTCGCCGCCAGCGCCGGCTACTTCCACGCCCAGTGGCGGCGTGCCGTCACCGACCGCGCCAAGCCCGACTACACCATCCTCGAAGCCAAGGGCGAGGGCCGCTATGTCGGAACATTCCTGGCCTGGACGCAGCTTTCCGACGGCTGGTTCGGCGAGGGCGAAGTGAAGTTCTACATCGACGGCGACACGCAGTTCCCCACTCTGGCCGGCACCGGCACGGAGGACTACTTCGGCGGCAGCTACGGTTTTCCCGAGGTCTACTCGACGCCCTATGCCGGCAGCACTCTGGACCACAAGGGCAAGGACGGCCCCCCCAAGTGGAGCCTCTACCGCTGGCACATTCCGGACCCGGTGGCGTTCCACAAGGATCTGAAACTGACCATCCAGGCGCTGGGTTGGTGGCCCACCCGCCGCTACCAGCCGCTGGCCGATGACATCGCGTCGGTGGCCTATTGGTATCAGGCCGAACCGCACATGGCATTTCCGGCATTTCCGCCGCTGCAGCAACGCTGGCCGCGCTAAGAGACGCCTCAAAAAAGAACGCGGCGAAGGCCCTTTACGAAGAGCCTCCGCCGCGTTGGATTCGAACGGATTCAGATCTACAGCTTGACGGGGTGGAAGTCCCAGCCCTTGCGCATCATGGGCTTCAGGAGCTTGTTGGCTTCCGAGTTGTTGGTGATCTGCATCTTGGCCGGGTCGTATTCGAGCTTGCCTTCGTGGCGCAGCGCGATCACGCCGAGCAGCATCCACTCGACGAACGGCGCGGCGACGTCGAAGTTGGAGCAGGCCGGATCGCCGCCCTTGCAGGCGCGGATGAAGTCGCGCATGTGGCCGGGCGAGCGGGTGAGCAGCGGCGCGGGCATCTGGTAGTCCTTCATCTTGTCCACGGGCAGCAGGCGGGTGACTTCGCCGTAGGTGCCGGTGGTGAGCAGTCCCTTGTCGCCGATGAAGACGCTGCCGTCGGGCGTGGGGAAGCGCAGTTTGGCGTCGGGGGCGCGCAGCGTCTGGAACTCGTCCCAATTGAAGACGCGGCCCGGCGAGCGGAAGTTGTTGCCGGCCTGGCCCCGGCCCTGACCGCGGCCGCCGCCCTGGCCATTGGCCAGGAAGGGCGGATCGCCGATCCATTCGCCGGCGGGCACGCCTTCGATCTTGGGGTTCTCCTTCAGGCCGTCGTACCAGAAGACCTTGAGCGCGGGCATGTTCTCATAGGGCGCGAAGTCGTAGCGCGTCACCGAACCCTTGGGGAACATGAAGGGGCTGGGGCCCTCTTTCTTGATGCACTCGACGCCGACGATCTTGCGCTTGGAGAGATGCAGCGCCATGTTGGGAGCGCCCAGGATGTGGCAGGCCATGTCGCCCAGGGCGCCGCAGCCGAAGTCGAAGAAGCCGCGCCAGTTGAAGGGCTGGTAGAAGAAGCCGCCCCAGCGGTCGGGCGTGGTGGTGCCGCCGGCGGTGAAGGGCCGCTTCTCGGCGACGCCGAGCCACAGATCCCAGTCGAGCGTGGAGGGGATGGGATCTTCCTTGGGGATCTCGGTGAGGCCCTGCGGCCAGAGCGGGCGGTCGCTCCAGGCGTGGACTTCGGTGACGTTGCCGATCTCGCCGTTCCAGATCATCTCGGCGCACTGGCGGGTGCCTTCGTTCGAGTAGCCCTGGTTGCCCATCTGCGTGGCGACACCGTACTTCTTCGCTCCGGCGCGCAACTGGCGGGCTTCCCAGACGGTGCGGACCAGCGGCTTCTGCGTGTAGACGTGCTTGCCGCGCTCCATGGCCCACATGGTGGCGATGCCGTGCATGTGATCGGGAGTGGCCACGATGACGGCGTCGATGTTGTTCTTTTCCTTATCCAGCATCTGCCGGAAGTCTTTGTACCGGGTGGCCTTTTCGTAGCGCTTGAAGCTGGGCTCGGCGCGGCGGTCGTCCACGTCGCACAGCGCGACGACATTTTCGGTCGGCGCCGCGGCGCCGAGGTTCGAAGCTCCCTGCCCGCCCGACCCGATGGCCGCGAAATTTAGTTTCTCGTTGGGCGACTTATAGCCTGCCGCCTTCAGGTTCGGCGTGCTGCCGTAGCCGGCCGCGGGCACGGCCCCGGCCAGAAGCGATCCATAGAAAAAATGCCGTCGTGAAACTGCCATGCTGATCCTCTCTCTTCCAAACTCTCCCGCCTACTGGCCCACCCGCTGGCATCATACTAGCGGCGGGAGGGCCAAGACAACCCAAGCCATGACAACCCAATCCCTTGACAGGGCATGAGAAACTGTAAATAATTACACTATGATGCTCACGGATCGCCAGCAGCAGATCTACGACTTCATTTTGGACTTCCGGCGCTCGAACGGCTGCTCGCCGTCGATTCCGGAGATCCAGCGCCACTTCGGCATCCGCAGCCCGAACGGCGTGGCCGGCCATCTGCACGCGCTGGAGGCAAAGGGGATCATCCGCCGGGCCGAGCGCGGCTCGCGGCAGATCGACGTGGCCCAGGCGGCGCCGCCCGCCGCGCTGCACGCGCTGCCGATGTACGGCTCCATTCCGGCCGGCCCTCCGCAGGAAGTGCAGACCGGAGAGGCCGAATCGACGCCGGTTTTCGATGAGACCGTGCTGGGCTTCCGGCCCAGGCAGGGCTGCTTCGTTTTGAAGGTGCGCGGCGACTCGATGCGCGACGCCGGCATCCTGAACGGCGATTCTGTGGTGATCGAGCCGAACCCCTCGCCGCGCGCCGGCCAGATTGTGGCCGCGCTGATCGACGGCGAATGCACGCTGAAGCGCCTGGTGAAGCTGCGCAACACCTGGTTTCTGAAGGCCGAGAACCCGGCCTATCCAGAACTGCACCCGCGCGCGGACCTGGTGATTCAAGGCGTGGTGCGCACCGTCGTGCGCCGTTTGGACTAGTTTCGGCGGCGCCCGGCGGCCCGCTAGGCTAAACTAAAAGCTCGCCCATGCCTGATCAGAACGAGATTCAAGATTTGCTGGAACGCTTCCGCCGCGGCGCGGAGTTGATCGCCGTGGTCACGACGGGCGCGGCCGGCGCTGAACTGGACTACTGCCCTGCCCCGGGCAAGTGGACGGTGCGGCAGATCGTGTGCCATCTGGCCGATTCCGAGATCGTCGGGCGGGACCGGCTGTCGCGTGTGATCGCCGAAGAGAACCCCACGATCATCGGCTTCGACCAGGATGCCTGGGCCGAGAAGCTGGACTACCGCAAGCGCAAGTTTTCCCAGGCTTTGGAGACGTTCCGGCGCATCCGGGGCGAGAACTACGAACTGCTCAAAGACCAGCCCGAAACGGCCTGGCCGCGGATTGGAACGCACAACGAGCGCGGCCCGCTGACGCTCAAGGACCTGCTGCGCATCTATGCCGATCACGCCGAAGGGCACGCCCGCCAGATTCGCGCCGCGCGCGACGCCTACAAGGCCAGCAAAGCCTCGGCCTGAAATCCGCTTTCAGCTTGCGCCGCAGGGCGGCGTTTGATAAACAGGGACTCACACCCCTAGCGACGCACCATGTTCTCTCTATACGTCGAATGCGGCGAGCAGGAGGCAGAGTTCCTCTCTGCCGAGTTGTGGGAGGAGGGCGCCACAGGTGTGCAGGAAGACTCGCTGCCCGGCGAGCGCTGCCTGCTGCGGGCGTGGTTTGAAGACCCAAACGGCCTGGCGGAGCGCTTCTCGGAGTACCAGCCGCGCATCGAAGCCGAACCGGAGATCGACTGGGAGGCCGCCTGCCGGCAGGCCTGGCAGCCGTTCGACGTGGGCGCGCGGCTGCGCCTGGCGCCGGAGTGGGACGAGAACCCGACGCCGCGCGGACGCCTGCGGCTGACCATTCACCCCGGCCAGGCGCTGGGCTCCGGCGCGCATCCGGCCACGCAGCTTTGCCTGGCGGCGCTGGAAGAGCATCTGCAGCCGGGAGACACGGTGCTGGATGTGGGCACCGGGTCGGGCATCCTGACTTCGGCCGCGGTGCTGCTGGGGGCGGGGCGCGCCGTCGGCTGCGACATCGAGTTCCATTCGGTGCAAATCGCCAGGTCGAACCTCATCAGCGACGGCGTGCCGCCGCTGCTTTTCGCGGGCTCGACGCGGGCCGTCCGCAGCGGGTGTGTGGATACGCTGGTGGCGAACATCAACGCCGTGACGCACGAGGCCATGGCCCACGAATATGCGCGCATCTGCCGGCGCACGCTGGTGGTCTCCGGATTCCCCGATCGCGGGGCCGCGCGCGTGAAGGCCGCGCTCGAACAAGCCGGCTTCGCGCTCAGCGCCACGCTGACTGACCACGAATGGGTGTGCCTGGTCCTATGCAAAGAAGATCGTTCCTGACCGCTCTGCCGGCCCTCTCCGCCTACGCAGCCCCGCCCAAGCCGCATCGCATCACGGCCGTGGAACTGGTGCGTCTGCGCGGCCGGCGGATGGCCACACCAGGCGTGGACAACCAGTTCCAGGTGCAGGCGGCGCACATCTACGATGCGCAGCGGCCCAAGCCGTATCGCGACAATCCGCAGCCGGCCAGGGACGTGCCGGCGAGCGCCATCTACCTGACCATCAAAACGGACCAGGGTTCGGAGGGCCTCTACGGCCCGGTGGACGGCGAAGCCGCGGCGGTGATCGCGGCCCAGATGAAGCCGCTGCTGATGGGCAAAGACGCGCTGGCGATCGAGACGGTGTGGGATCAGCTCTACCGCGCGAACCGCCACTTCCGCGCGTCGCATCCGATGATGGCGATCTCGGCCATCGACAACTGCCTGTGGGACCTGCGCGGGCGGGTCTACAACGCGCCGGTCTACCGCCTGCTGGGTGGGCCGACCAGAGAGAGCGTGGAAGCCTACGGATCGTGCCTGGGCTTTTCGGTAGAGTTGCCGGCGGCGGCAAAGAAGGCCGCCGAGCTGAAGCAGCAGGGCTTCCGGCACCAGAAGTGGTTCATGGCCTGGGGACCGGGCGACGGGCCGGATGGAATCAGGAAATCAGTGGACATGGTGAAGGTATTGCGTGACGCGGTGGGCGACGACGTGCACCTGATGTTCGATGCCTACATGGGCTGGTCTCTCGACTTCGCCGTGGCGTGGGCGAAGCAAGCAGAGAAGTTCAATCCACGCTGGATTGAAGAGGCGTTTCCGCCGGACAAGCTGGAGGCGTTCGCGGCGCTGCGGCGCGCGACTTCCATCCCCGTGGCGACGGGCGAGCACTTCTACGGCCGTTGGGAGGCGAAACGATTCCTGGAAGCGCAGGCGATCACGGTGGTGCAGGCCGACCCGGAGTGGTGCGGCGGCGTGAGCGAACTGGTGAAGATCTGCCACATCGCCTCCACCTACGATGCGCAGGTGATTCCGCACGGCCACTCGCTGCACGCGGCGCTGCACGTGGTGGCGGCGCAGTCGCCGGGGACGTGCCCGCTGGTGGAGTACCTGATTGCGAAGATGCGCAGCTACTACCATTTCGAGAAGCGGCCGCTGGCGCCGGTGGACGGCCGGTTTGCGCTGCCGGAGGGGCCGGGCTTCGGCATCGAGATCGACGAGGCGAGGGTGGAGAAGCGGGAGGCGTTCGCGGCATGATTGCAGTGGTGACGGGCGCTTCACGCGGCGTGGGCCGCGGCATCGCGCTGGCGCTGGGGGAGGCGGGCGCGAAGGTGTTTCTCACCGGGCGCACGGAAGCGGCGCTGGAGTCGGCGGCGGAGGAGATCCGCCAGCGCGGCGGCGAGGCGGTGCCGTGCGTTTGCGACCATACCGACGACGCGCAGGTGGAGGCGGTGTTTGCGCGGATCGGCCGGTTGGATCTGCTCGTGAACAACGTGTGGGGCGGCTATGAAAATCATCCGGACGGGCTGGGCATGGAGCCGTTCTGGAAACAGCCGCTGGATGACTGGGATGGGATGTTCACGCGCGGGCTGCGGGCGCACATGGCGGCGTCGCGGCTGGCGATACCGAAGATGATCGGGGGCCGGCGCGGGCTGATCGTCAACACCATTGCGTGGCTGGGCGGGAAGTATCTGCGGCACCTCTACTACGACTTGTCGAAGCAGGCGTGCGTGCGGCTGGCTTATGCGCTGTCGCTGGAGCTGAAGCCGCATGGCGTGGCGGCGGTGGCGCTGGCGCCGGGCTTCGTGCGCACGGAGGCGGTGATGGCGGCGCACGCGCGGCACCCGTTCGATCTTTCGGCGACCGAGTCGCCAGAGTATGTAGGGCGGGCCGTGGTGCACCTGGCCGAGGACCCCGAGGTGCTGCGCTTCAGCGGGCAGGTGTTGACGGCCGGCCAACTGGCGCGCGAGTACGGCTTCACGGATGTGGACGGCAGGCAGCCGGCGACGTTCGAGATGCCGGAAGGGTATGCCTTGGATTGATGCGGCCGCCGCACACTCGCGCGAGGACACCGGAAGCCGGTCCGCTGCTAAACTGGGTTGTTCCCTGTCCGGGTCTCCCGCCGATGCATGAGTTCAATTACTGAGCCGAACACCCTGAGCGCAGGCCTTTTCACGCGCCTCAAACCGCTGGCGTGGGGCCCGGTGCTGGGCGCGGCGTTGTACTTCGTCATCGCATTCGCCGCGGTCGCCCATCACGAACTGTGGCGGGATGAGATGCAGTCCTGGCTGATCGCGCGCGAGAGCGGATCGGTGGCGGAACTACTGAAGAACTATCGCTATGAAGGGCACCCGGGTGTCTGGTTCTTCCTGCTCTATGCGGTCACGCGATGCGCCGCCTCTCCGTTCTGGATGCAGATGCTGAACCTGGCGATCGCCACGGGCAGCGCGTATCTCATCCTGTCTCGGGCGCCGTTCCGCCTGCTGCACAGGATTCTGCTGTGCGCCTCCTACTTCGTGTTTTATGAGTATGGGACGATCAGCAGGAACTACGGAGCCGGGGTCTTTCTGCTGCTGCTGTACTGCGCCGTAACTGCGTCCCGGCAGGCCCGCTGGTGGGTGGCGGCGGGCACTCTGGCTTTGCTCGCCAACACGTCGGTTTTCGGAACGATACTGGCGCTCTCCCTGACGGCTGGAACCTTGGTGTTGCCATTCATCGCGGGGAAACGCGAGGAGGAGCGTCCGGGCTGGAGCGGCCGGGAAGTGGCACTGGGCGCAGGCCTGGTGATCGCCGCCTGCCTGCTGGCTGCGCTGCAGATGAATCCGCCACCGGATGCCGGCTTTGCGGAAAAGTGGCGCCTGGACCTCGATCCGATGAGAGTGGCGATGACAGCCGCGGGCGCATGGGTCGCTCATCTCCCACTCCCCGCATCCACCGATCACTTCTGGAATACGAACCTGGTGAGTGACTCTCTGCGGGCAAGATGGCTGCTTCCGGCGAGCGTAGTGCTGCTGGCGTTCCTCGGCTACTGCCTGGCACGCAGCAGGTCCGCGTTTGTCACATACTGCCTGGCGACAGGCGGCACTCTGGTTTTCATCTATCTGCGACTGGTTCCCTATGCCCGGCATTTCGGCCACCTCTTCCTGGCCTTCGTCGCCTGCCTGTGGCTGGCGCGCCTGGAAGAGAACCGGGGCACGCGCGAAGGCGGACGGCGATTCCTGCGGATGCGGGAGGTGGCGGTGACCGGAATCCTCGTCGCCCAGTGCGCCGGCAGCGTGATAGCGGCGGCGGCGGATTGGAAACTGCCGTTCTCCCAGGCGAAGGCCACGGCTGAGTTCATCCGGCATTCGGCGCGGCCCGGGGTCCTGCTGGTAGGGCACGTCGACAACGTCGTGACCGGGGTTTCGGGCTATCTGGGCCAGCGGATCTTCTTCCTGACCACCGGCGCGCCGGGCTCCTACAAGGTCTGGCGCCACATTGAGAAGGCCCCCACGCCGTTGACGCTGTTCGAGGATGCGAGGCGCCTCGCCACGCAGCGGCAGCAGGAAATTCTGCTCATCTCGAACTGGAAGCTGCCACCCGGAGCGGGCGCGCCACCCGCACTGGCGGCGTTTGAGGGAAGCATCGTGGCGGACGAAAATTTCTACCTCTACACGGTGGAACCCAAGCCATAACGCGCGCGCCGCGGACGCCCGCCGCGCCGGCGCAGCGCCCTGCCGACAGAGCCAGTCACAGCTCTGTGAAAAGAATCATTTTCTTTGTTTTCAGAGACTCAGGGCAGTTCTCCTCCTGAGAATGATGGCTCGTCGTGTGCTCGTTACCGGGCGCGGTATTGCGTAACAACGCGAACGCGGCGCTCGAAAGGAGCGAGAAATGAACGAGAAGAGGTGCATCGGCGTGCTGCCGGTGCTGGCAGCCGCTTCGATGTTGGCGATGGGACAGACCAGCGTCACAATTCCCGGTCAGACGAGGGGCGGGGACTTCGGGGGGCAGAGCTTCACGCGTCCGGCGCGGACGGTGAATTCGTTGCCCGCCGGTTGCACGAGCGGAGAAGTGGTGGCGTTGACTTCGGGGGCCGTGGGCCTGTACTACTGCACGCCCGCAGGGACGTGGAGCGCCGTGGTTGCGCACGCTCACGCCTTGACGGAGTTGAGCGGCGTGAGCGGGAAGCAAGGCAGCGGAACGCAACTGCAGGCGTTCGGCGGCGGGAGTGTCAGCGGCGGAGATTGCGCTGAATTCGACGCAGCCGGCAATGTTGTTTCGGCGCATGCGCCGTGCGCGAAGAACACGGCGAATTACAGCCAGTCCTTTTCAGGCCAGACGAACGTAATCCTGAATCACAATCTGGGGCTGATGAACGTGTTGGTGGGCTGTTTCGACGCGGCGGACGAAACAGTGATCCCGGATTCGATGCGGATTGTCAGCGCGAATCAGGTGGCGGTGACATTCAGCTCGCCACAGAGCGGGCGGTGCGTGGCGAACGCGACAGGCGGAGGCAGCGGCGTCTCTGGCGCCGGCGCGGTGAGTTCGGTGTTCGGACGCACAGGCACGGTGACGGCGGCAACGGGCGATTACTCGTTCACTCAACTGAGCGGAACTCTGGCGTTGAGCCAGATTGCGAACACGGCGCTGCGCGGCACGGGAACCAAGCTCCAGCTCTTCAGCGGAACTTCAGCGACGAACGATTGCGCGAAGTTCGACGGCAGCGGAAACCTGGTCTCGGCGGGCGCTCCGTGCGGTTCGGGATCCGGCGCGGTCACGAGCGTATTCGGTCGGACCGGCGCGGTAACGGCAGCCACGGGGGACTACAGCTTCGCGCAGGTATCGGGGACGGCGGGGCTGGCGCAGGGCGGGACGAATCAGACGGCCTGGACGGCGGGCCGGTGCGTCCAGGTTTCGCAGGACGGCGTGCGGCTGGAGAGCGCCACGTCGGGGTGCGGTAGCGGCGGATCCGGGACGATAGTCACGGGCCTGGGCCTGACGGGCGACGGGAGCGCCGGGGCGCCATTGCGGGTGGATCAGAACAGCGGGCTCGCGTCACAGTTCGCCGTCACGGCGAGCCTGGATTTCGGATCGGTGCCGGCACAGGACTGTGTCGAGAGAAACATCACGCAAAACGGAGTCACGGCGGCGGACACGATGGTACCCGGGTGGCCGATGGTATTGCCGGCGAAGCTGACTGGAGTAATGTTCGGGGCTCCGAACATGGTGGTGGTGAGGCTGTGCAACGTGAGCTCAGCCGCGGTTTCCGTGACGGCGGGCCTGGCATATACGGCACGGATCATTCGTTCGTACTAGGAGGAGACGATGAAGACAAGAACAGCAATACTGCTCGGGATTCTGAGCGCGAGCCTGATTTGGGGCATGGTGGTGAACGGATCGCTGGATGTGCTCGGCCGGCTGACAGCGGCCTCAGTGGATTTCTCTGGGGCCAGCGCCACGTCTCCGAACCAAAGCGGCACAGGGCTGCCGGGAAACTGCACCGTGGCCCAGACGTTTTTCAAGACCGATGCCGCCGCGGGAGCGAACCTTTACCTTTGCACAGCGGCCAACACGTGGACACAAATATCGCCAGGAGGAAACACAGCTCCGAACGCGGCCGATCCATCCGTTGTGTCGATGCACGAGGAGTTTGCCAGCAACGCCAGCGGAGTCAACTCAGGGACGTCCTTTATCGGCTCCGAGGGCTATTGGTACTACTACGGCGGCACACAGCTCTACTCGAACTACTCCGCGCAATGGCCAAATATCGGGCAGGTGTACGGCACCACGGCCGCGACGAGCGGCTCAGGAACCTATATCGGGCGGAACAAGAGCCAAAGCCAGTTCCGGCTGCTGTGGAATTTCGGCGCCGCGGTGGCGTGGCAATCATACTTCGTGTTCCGGCTCAGCTCGACGAGCGCGATCAAGGCGTTCGTTGGTTTTCAGGGTCAACAGAGCACTGACGCGGCCCTGATCTCGCCGAGCAATTGCGCGGTGGTCAAGTACGACACGAGCGCCGGCGACACGACATTCAAATTCATGGGCAACTCCGGCAGTGGGACAGCGTATGCCGACAGCGGCGTGGCGGCTGACACGAACTTCCACGTATTCAAGATCCGCAGCGATGGATCGCTGAACAAGAAGCTGTGGCTGTCGTTGGACGGAGGCGCCGAGAAATCGCTCTGCGCCGCCGGGTGCGATATGAACGTGGCTGACACGGACTGGTCCAACGACGCCTCGTGGAACTACAAGGGTCCGTTCTTCACGGCCACGACGCTGGAAGCCGCGACGAAGTCGATTTACGCCGATTATTGGAGTTTCAATGGAACGGCAGGTTCCACCGGCGGCAGGAGGAATTAGGCGTATGCGACTCGCTCTCATGTTGGTTTTTCTCTCCCCGCTGCTGCCGGCTTTGGACAATCACATCACGATTTATGAAGCGGCGGGCACAGCGCAGACCGCCCGCCCGTACACTGTGCTGATGTTCTTCGCCCAGGGCGAGTTTCCCGCCGGGGTGTACGCGAAGCCCAGACTGGACGGGACGACCATCCCGGCGACATGGCAAGTGGACAAGAAGAGTGCATGGCCTGATGGAAGTCTGCAACAGGCATTCGTCTCTTTCCCGGTGACACTTTCCGCTAACGGCAGCGTGACGGTGGACTTCATTCATGACGTCAATCCGTGCCACCTCGGCAACCTCTCCACCTGCCAGGCGGCGGCTCTGGATCAAGCCGGCATGACTGGATTTCTCGGCGGGGCGTGGGACGTTCAGATTCGAGGGACGGCGAACTCGATCACGAACACGGTGAGCGCCAAGACGATGATCGGCGCGGGGGCGTGGCGTTATCAGCTTCGAGGCCCGGTGGCGACTAGGGTGATTGCGGAGGATATGACCACGGCACTAGCCTACGACTTCGGCTGGCAGTGGGATGGCTCGGCATGGGTCGCCCCATCGAACGCCAATTACAAGCCGCTGCATCCGTGGTTTGAGGTCTCGTTCTACCCAGGCTGGAGCGGGGTGGAGGCCGACGCGTGGTTGGAAAATCCATGGGTCACGAAATTCCAGCGGCAGGTCTTCGACTTCGCCGTTCTAGCTGGCGGTTCTCCATCGGTGGTGTACTCCAAATCGGCATTCACTCTGCGAGCCAGGAGCGCGGCGCACTATGTCACCTGGAGCGGGACAGCCCCGTCGGACGTTGTTGTAGACCGGAACCTGAACTACCTGGTGTACTCCAGATTGCTGCCGCCCTATGACACCTCTCTGGTTGTTCCCTCCTCATGGATTACCTCCTGGATGGCGGGAGCGACGAGCAACCTTGCCAATGACGACCAGGCGCGGCCCGATCCGAACAACTGCACGGCAACCGGGGATTCGAGTAAGCCATGCACGTTCTGGGATAAATACCAACTGACTACAGGGGGCAGGCAGGAGTTGGCGTTCCAGCCTGAGATTTACACCGGGGCGCTCTATATTCTGAGCGACCCGACGAAGACCGTTGCGCAGAAGCTATCGGTCTACCAGAGCATGGTGGTCAGGGCTGGAGATGCGGCGATCCCGGCGACCGTGCACTTTCGGGAAAGCGACACGACGTACAGGACGGGGCCTGGATACGGGACGAAGTATTACTTCTTCGCACCTTCCGACACATCGACCCCAGCCTTCGGCCGCTTCCTCTCTTTGAACGCCAGGCCGACGATCCGGCTGGGAGACTACGAGGCGGATGGAAGCATTACGGCAGAGGATCGGACAGTGTGGCGATGCGCCGCGGGGCAGCCGTGCGAGAGCTGGCAACTGTCAGATCACGTGTGGGTGATGGACGGCGGGGCTCATCATGGGTCGATGTACGCGATTCCGTATCTTCTCACCGGACGCTACGGCTACCTGCTCACTTTGCAGGAGTCGATATCCTACCTGCTGGGCACTGGGGACTGGAGGCCATCAGGAGAGGGCGTGAGAGGGGGAGCCTGGGGGATACGCTATGACGCTGGCGGCTCATATCGCGCGGTCGCATGGTCACTCAGGGAGTTGATGCTGGCGTACCTGCTGACTCCGGACGGAGTGGAGAGAGACTATTTCGCCGACAAAGTGAAGAACAACGATGCCGCCCATGAGGGCCTGCTGAACGTGACGGACGGGAATCACTATACGGTGAACTGCGAGCCGGGCGGCTATCAGCGCGACCTGAGCACCACGCTGACCGATGCGACTGAGTTGACAGGAAGCAACCGGATGTTCGGGCTCTACTGGATGCAGGCTGCATCAAGGAAGCCCACGATCAGCGTCAACGGAGTCGCGAAGACAGTGGGACTGAAGGGACAGTCGGGGTACGACTTTTACATCTTTCCCGGCGCGGTAGCAATTGAACAGGACGCATCCGGAACGCTGATTCAGCCTTCCGATACAGTGAGCGCGACAATCAGGGAGCACCGGCAGGCGGCGTCTCCGTGGTGCATTGGCCGCGGCGTGCTGGGGATGGGCGTGGATAACCCCATGCACAATCTGTCGATCAACGGGGACACGTCAGACAAACTGTGGTCGGCGGTGTATCCGCAGTCGCGCCGCAATATGCACGGCTGGCAGTACACGTACGGCGCTCTGGTCTACGGCTGGTTCCGGCAAACGCGGTCACTGACGGCAGCGAAGACGTATGCCTGGGACTTCATAGCTCCTAGCTACGGTAAGTTCCTGACTGACATGGTGCTATATCCTGGCGCGATGTATTATGCGGGCAAGTACAACTGGCCAGTACGCCTCCCGACTGGCGTTGTGAAAAATTGGGACGAATTTATTTCGGTCTATACTCCAGCAACAACCCTGAATACAGCCATCACCGCTGCGTCCACCACGATTCTGATCGACTCGCCGGGCGGCAACCCCACGTTTTACACCGACTGGAGAACCTATCCGGTGAAGATCGGCAGCGAGTGGGTTCTGATGTGCAGAACGACGGCGGCTTCGCCCGTTACAACTTTCCAGGTCTGCGCCGGCGGCCGCGGAATGTTCGGCACGGCGGCGGCGGCACACAGCGCGGGAGAGATTGTGGATTGGCGATCATATGGGTGGGACGACGGGCTAGCCGGGCATACTTACCCGAACATCTTTCTGAACGCGCTGGCGGTCTCCGAAAGTCAGACCGCGAATGGGTCCTGGCGGCGGGCGTATGAAGCGATCCTGGGCAGCGGGTATGGGATCTCCCAGCGGGCGAACAGCACCAGTTGGGCGATCGTTCCCAGGCGCGACCCATCCAATGTCCGGGCTCTGGTTAGCGCTGGAACGGTGACGCTGGAGTACAATGCGCCGGACGTTGGGGCGTGCAAGACCGTCATCGCGGCGGCATTGCCGGACTCCTCCGACGAAGCCGATGCGAGCGACGGCGGAGGCGCCCCGGGGCGGTCAATCAGAGTCAGCGGCCTCTCCGCGGGTACCTACCGCTACCGGATCAGCTGCGGATCCGGACGGACCATCGGTCGAGTGACAGTGAACTGAGACGCGCGGACGAAATCCGGCGCAGAGCCGCGGGGCTCTGCGCCGGAATAGGTGCGTTCAGGAGGAGCCGCCCAACAGTGCATGAAACCGGCGAGCCAGGGGGAGTGGCAGAGAACTGATCACGGCTTTGAGATGCAGCTTCAAACTTCGATGGGAGAAGGGCACCTGGCGCAAGGCTTGGCTGGTAATGGGGAATTCGGCCGCCGCGAATGCAGCGTCGGCGGCCTGCCGCGAGCGCAGTTCGAGCTGCCGCTCGATCGCCTCCCTGTAGAGCCCCGCGTCGCGGTGATGGGCCAGCGCAAAGCGCAGGATCTCGAGCTCTCCGAGAAGCACCCGCAGTTGATCGCCTGAGAAGTTTCCCGGATGACGCCGGATGCCAACCAGCGGCTTGGCCAAGGCCGCAACCGGCGCCTCCTGAACGCAGCGCAAGGTGAATTCGAGATCCTCCGACTTCATTCGTCCCAAGGACTCGTCATAGGCGCCAATTCTCTCAAAGAACGCCCGGCTCATCATGGTATTGGATTGAAAAACCGGCTGAAATTCGAGGACACGCGGGTAGAGCGGTGAAGAGTATCGCCAGCCAGCATCGCCGATCATGTGCCGCCCTGGTTCCCAGTATCCTGGCGGGGCCTGGCCGAACTTTGGCAGATCCTCCCAACGGTCATCAATTACGCGGACGAAGTCGCAGAACTGGAACTCGACGCCGGGCGCCGCCTTGGCAAGGGCGACCTGCTCCGCCAGTTTCCGTGGTGACCAGAGGTCGTCGCTGTCGCAAAAAGTAAGCCATTCGGAGGAAGTCGCCCAGACGCCCACGTTTCGCGCACGGCAAACGCCGGAGTTTTCAATGCGCACATACTTGACCCGACTACTGAAGGCCGAGACAACTGCCGGCGTGTCATCGGTGGAGCCGTCGTCAACGACCACGACCTCAGAGGGCGCAAATTCCTGATTGAGAATCGAGTCGAGGGTGGCAGGCAGGAACCGGGCGCGGTTGAACGCGGGCACCACCACCGCTACATCGAAGGACATTTTCAACTCCAAGAATGGCTTCCAGATTAGCCAGTTTATGACAAGCCTAGCAGGTACAGCACCAGTGCCATCGCCACTGCGTGGACGCGGCAGCCATGATGCATCGCCGGCACGGCATGTCTCCGCCCAGGAACGCCGCCAGGGCCAGCGGGAAAGCGTGGGCTGCGTGATTTGCTGCTAACATACCTGAATGGCCTTGAGATCACTCCATTGAGATCACTCCAGGCCTCGCCAACTGCATGAAGCAACCCATGGAGAGCAGCGGAATAGCGGAACCGCTGGTGACGGTATGCGTATTGAACTGGAAGTCGGAAGACCACACGATCGCCTGTGTTCGAAGCGTACTCGATCAATCCTACCCGCATTTGAAGGTTGTCGTCGTCGATAACGGCTCCACTCAGGATTCCGAATCCAGCCTGAGAGGTTCCGGGTTGGACTTTGAGTTGTTGTGCATGCGCCGGAACCTCGGTTTCACGGGGGGAGTCAACACAGCGATCCGGCATGCGATGGAGGGCGGCGCCGATTTCGTATGGCTTCTCAACTCCGATGCCGTGGTTGAAGCGGAGACGCTTTCCACGCTGATGGCGGCAGCCTTGCGTGAGCCGGGGACCGGAATCTGGAGCCCCTTGATCTGCTCGGAAGGCGGGGATGCCGAGATCGAGAACTGCGGAACGCAGGTGAACATTCAGACAGGGGAAATTGAAGCCTTCGACAGGTTGGACCAGGCCCAGCGCTGCCTGGAAACGGCACCCGAGCAATTCTGCGTTTGGGGCACGGCGATGCTGGTCAGCCGCAAGACCTTCGAGCAAATCGGCGCATTGGACGAGCAGTTCTTCGCCTATTACGAGGACACCGATTATTGCGTAAGGGCGCAGCAGGCGGGAATCGGCGTGAGCCTGGTTTCAGCGGCACGCGTGATTCACGGCCCAACGCGTCAGTCCGTCCAGTATTCGCCGCCGCCACACAGGGCCTACTACCTGGCGAGGAACCTGATTCTGTTCTGGCGCAAACACGCGCCTCGCGGAAGCCGCTGGAAGTTCGTCTATTGGACGATCAAAACGCTGCTGCGGAATCGCAATACAGGGAAGTTCACTGGCGAGGCCAGGCTTGCGGTTCTGGACGGAATCTGGTGCGGCCTCCAAAAGAAAACGGGGGAGTGGAAGGCTGGAGACCGTCGTTTGCAGGCTCCGCGACTGGTCCGCTGGATGGACCAGCGGGCCTCGGCCGGCAACGGCAAATCGTAGAGTGGACGGGAACCTGAACCGGGCGCGGGATGGCGCCGGAATCAGGCCGGCTTGGGCGGCCGCACAAGGGCGCCCACGGCGCTCCTGATCAGTTTCAATTCTTCCTTGTCGAAGAATTTGGTCCCCAAGAAAAGCGCCACAAGCACCAGCAGGCAGGCGGACGAAAAGGCCAACTGGCCGAACAGAGTCGCGGGCCGATACAGCGCGCACGGCAAGGTACAGGCGGCCGTATAGAGCGCAATGAGGAACAGGCGGCGATATTCGAACGCGAACGCTCTCACTTTTTGCGCCTCATAGAAGCAATACAAACACATCACCGTGAAAGCTCCGAAGGTAGCGATGACCGCCCCCCAAACGCCGAGCCTGGGGATGAGGAGGAAGTAGCCGGAGAAGCAGGCCACAAAACCGACGGCCGTCACCTTGGTGTTGGTGACAGTCTGGGCTTCGATGAAGAAGATGCTGCGGAGGTGATCGCCGATCGATCTGAGGACGTATGCAAAGGTCACCAGAGGGATGAACTTCGCGGCAAGCGAATACTCAGGGGCCGCGAGCAGAGCGACGGCGGGCACGCTGAAAATGGACAGAAATGCGCCGCCGAGAGCCATGACCAGCACGAAGTAAGTAAAGATCCTGACATAGAGGTGGTCACCATCCGGCCGCCGGACGATGTGGAACATGTCCACGCTCCAGTACGTCAGGAATGGTCCATGGAGATTCGACGTGAGCATGCCGATCTTGTAGCTCAGCGCATAGATTCCAACCTCGGAGAGATTCACGTAGCGCTGCAGCACGAACCGGTCGCCGTAGTGGATGAAAAGCATGCCCAGGGAGCCGACCCCAATGGGCAGGGAGTAGCGCATCATGCGCATGAACAACTGCCGGTCGAAGGTCACGGGAAACACCCTGTAGAACCCGACGGCCAGGTATATCGCCATGAGGACCGAGGAGATGAGATTGCTCCACAGGATGCTCAGATACCCGGTCTTCAGCCACACCAGGAAGACAATGTTGAGCCCGGCCTGAAGAAGCGCTCGACAGATTGTCAGAACGTTGAAGCGATGCACCAACTGCTCCGCGCGCAGTTGCGCGTACCCGGCTTCGACGAGAACGCTGAATGCGAGTCCGAGGAAATAGAGGCGCAGCGCGAACGTGTAGTTCAGGCTGGAGAAAACAAGTTGGCCGATCCACGGCGCCGAGACGAACCCGAGGAGAGCCGCGGCACAGCCGATGAGGCCGGCGCCCAACAGGGCGGTGCTGAAAGTCCTGTGCCGGTCTTCCGGGGAATCCAAAGAGACGAAGTAGAAGATGGCGGAGGAGAGTTGGACGCCGAAGATGGTTCCGAAGACGGCCAGCGTCAGGTCCAGCAGTTCGAGGATGCCGTAGTCGGCAGTCGAAAGCAGCCGGGTATAGACCGGAAGCAGCAGAATGGACAGAAATCTCGTGACAAGCGGCGCGATGGAAAACCCGGCAGTCCGCCGAAGTATGGTTTGGGCAAGGGACACGATAGAGTGCAGTCTATTGGAATCTCATTACAGGATAACGGTTCGCGGCTAGCGAGGCGAGAGGCGCGACGCGCATTGCTCTACTGGCCGAGGGCGGCAGCAGCACCATGCGGGAGCAGGGTAGCCGAGTTACGGAGCGGGTCGAAGTGCCGTCACTCGCCCGCCGCCTGGCGACCATATCCGACCGGCGCACGGCCACCCTGGCCTTCCGCAGCAAGGGAGAGGACGGCTTTGATGGACTCCGCCTGAAGAGCGGCAGAAAATGCATGCCTAGTGCTTCGATCTCTCCGACTGCCTGGATTTGACGGCCTGCGCCCTGCGTTCCGCGATTTGGAGGATGGCCTGATCGGGTTGGGCGACCCGGGGCACAATGCCCCACTTCGGATTGTCGTTCAGGCGGTCCTGATACTTCACATTTCTGTTGATCCACTCCCACGCCTCATCGCCGCAATGGCCGTTGTCGCAAAGCCCCGGCAGAAAGCTGGCAGCCGCTCGGGCGATATGAGCATACCCGTGCTCCACGTCGGTGTCCGAGTTGCTATCCCAGGTAGTAATCTCCATGAGTTTCGGCCGATAGGCACGCTTAAACGAATCCCAAGTGGAAAAGAAATTCGTGTCTTTTTTCTGGACAGGCAATCTGTAGGCGCCAACGAGGAAGTGATTGAACTCCGGCAAGGTCAGAATGTTCAGCAGGTTAGTGGCGAAGGCTTTTCGGACCGGGGTTACAGGCATGCCGATCTCATCCAGGTGTCCCAGGACGATGTGCATGAAGTTGAGCTGCCATGGAGAATTGACCAGTCGCACCGCATCCGGCGAGTCCGCTTCGGTCACGAAAGCCTGCGGGTCCACCGAAGCGTAGGCGTCATTGTGATCGATGAAATGGAGTGGATTGGCATGCCCGAAGAGGACGCGCTCCCGTCCCCAGCGCCAGGGAGAATCAGGGGCATTATCATAGAAATAACCATCGCGGACATCCAGGATTCCTTCGCGAACCGCGGCGTTATAGAGCACTTTGTCAAAGAAATACTTCTTCTCCGGGGTCTCGTCGGGTGAAAGCAGCGCGGCATGCGCCAGGGTTCGCAGCCCCCAGGCCATTCCGCGCGTTTCCGTGTTGATGTATCCCCAATCGAAGTGCCTTCCATAGTGGGCATCGCCGGGATCACCCGCATTTCCAAGATTAAATGAAGCCCAGAACTGCAGCTCTTCCAGGTAGTACCAATCCCCGGTGAGAAGATACGGGATAAAGACGATACTGGGTTGGTGGCTGAGATCCACCGTCCAGTCCGACTTGGCGAGGGGGCCGACAATCACAGGCCGGTCCTGCTGCCGCGTCCAATTGAATTCAGGGTTCGCAAGCCAGACGGTGGGCCGGGTTTCCACGGAAACAGGCCGGCCGAAGGAATCGCCGTCAGCGCCTGCCGCCGCGGTGTAGCGGCGCTGGGCACTCTCGCGGTAATGAATGGGCATGTTTCCACTGACGGCGGCATCCGCGAGCATCACGCTCTCCAGCCTGGGATCGAAAGTGTAGAGGTACCTCATGTACCACCGCGGGAACAGGCCGATGTCAGCCCGGCCACCGGTCGTCGGGAAATACTTGGTCCACTGTCCGGTGCCGGACAGTCCGCCCCTGTCGGAATTATTGAAATTTTCCACTTCGTCAGCAATCCCTCGCGGGGAGACCTTGAGCGAGAGGTCAAAGTTCGGAAGGACCCGGGAATGGACCATATACGCGAGGTTGAAATCAACCGACGCCGCAGCCGGCTCGGGTCCGCTCCAGAAGACCTGGCGCCAGCGGGTATGGGCAGCGTGCAGCAACGAGTCGAGGGTGAAGACAACTTTCTGGTCGGAGGGAGGGCCCGTCTTCAGCTTCAATCCGTATTTCAGGTCCTGGATTTTCTCAATCCATGCATTTTCTCCGATCAATTCCACCTTCACGCCACGCCATCCGGGATAAAACGTGGCGACAAAGATCGGATGAAATGACCGGAACTGGTCCCAACCCAGGTCAAAGCGGAGGGCCGGCGTCCGGTCTTCGATGATCACCTGCGTACAGACCGGCCCGCGCAACCAATAGCGAAAAGAACCCGCTTCCAACATCTCGCGAAGATCGGCGCGAAGCGTCCGTCCGTCGGCGGTCAACTCCATAGTGCCGGAAAGGTCAAAATCGCCGCCCAACATGGCTCGGGCGTCCAGTGGGGGCGCATCGGGCTGGTTCTCCTGGTTCACGAACTCGACCGAGTTCAGGCCCGAACCGAGGTCGGCCCAGAACGAGAGAATCGCGTGCTGCAGGCTGCCATCCGGCCAGCGCGTCTTGGTGTCACATTGAGTCTGAACCGGCTCGCCATTCACCAGCGCTTTCACCGAGGCCGGGATCTCGCCCTGCGCAAAGAACCGCGAAACGGACATCGGCCTCCGGACGGCCTTCTTCACATTCACGTAAACCAGGTTGGGCACTCGGATCCGTTCGTACGGATCGTTGGACGGCTTGACGACCGGAGCCTTGAGCCTGCGGGGTGGAGCAGGTTTCACCTGAGCAGAACTGCATCCGCAGAACAGGACCAAAAGCAATTGGATCACGGCGACACGCCGGATCTGAGAGTCACACCGGAAACGAAGTTTCATCGTCAGAACCTTCTCAGGAGAAAAAGACATTATGGGCCGGCCTGTGGAAAGCGCACACGTCCGAGCCACTCAGATTCAAGCCAGCTTCCGGAGGTAACCACCCGGATTGAAAGTCAGGAGCAATCTCTCCCTTTTCTTGTCCTGCTCGAAATCACGATTCTCCGCCAGGAACGCCCAGACGGCCTCCATGGGGCCAGGGCCGTGGGAGGGACTCGCCGGGTGGCCATTGACATTCGTATCTTCCACGATCATGTAGCTCCCCGGAGTCACCAACTTATGAAAGAGCCTCATTTCCGCCAAAACATGATCTTTAGTATGACAGGAATCGAGTATCACCATTACTCGCTCTCCCGGCTTGATCATTGCTTCGACCTGAGCCAGCGTTGCAGGATCTGACGACGAGGCGTTGATGTAAGTGATTCTGGGATGCTGAGGTGGTTTTTCAGGCTTCCCGATGTCAATGGTCACGATTCTTCCGTGTTGAAGAAGATCGAATTGGCGAGCCATCCAGTAGGCACTGCCCCCTTGATGGGTACCGGTCTCAATCACAAGGTCAGGCCGGACCTCGTAAAATATATCCTGATAGGTCCAGAGATCCAGAGGGCACTTGACGATCTGTACGCCGTGATAGTAAGTGCTAAACACAGTCTGGTGACCCAAATGATAATAATTGGCGCTAAACGCCTGAGTTATCAGGTTATTAGCTCGAAGCAGGAACCATGGATGGTGCTTGAGGATCCATGGAATACATCCAATCGGCAATAGAGCAGCTAAGAAGTCTTTCATTACCAGGTGTTTTTCGCAGACTTAAATCACAGAAGACAATATAAATAATCGCATTCACAATTAGATCAAGTCGACAAACTGCGCGCCGTCAAAAACCGTAAGACTTATACTTGCTGAACAACAAATGCGACTCGGGCAGCATACAACAGACAACACCACGACGAACTAACCAACTCTAGCCTGAACAGCAGACCATGTCAACTCAGCCGGCGCCTTCCGCCGGCGGCCCTGCAGCAACAAATCTAAGGCCTGAATTCATCCTGGCGTCGAACAACCATTCGCCCAAACCATTCATAGGGACGAAGACCGCCGAGGTGATCCGCGCATCGTTTGCACGCCGTTGCCAGTGGAGTTCAGAGACAGGACACTACCCTGCTCCCAAAGCAATTGCGCCCACCCGCGCGGGCACTTCCGCGAGCCGCTAAGCACCTGCCGGCCGGGCCACGCCCTGGCAAACTGACCTGAACCGCGAGGCGCGTTCGCTCCAACTGGATCCGAGGGCCAGTTGCCGTCCAGCCGCTCCCATCCGGGATGCCAGATCCGGATTGTCCAGGATGCGGCAACAGGCTTCCGCCACGGCGGACACGGATTTGCCATCCACCAACAGGCCCGTCACGCCGTTTTCGACGGCATCGACAACTCCGCCCGCATGCCCGCCCACCACCGGCAGGCCGCATCCGCCAGCCTCCAGAAATACCAGGCCGAACCCTTCGGTATCTCCGTTTTCGGCAACGCGGTTCGGCATGGCGAAAAGGTCCGCAATGCGATAGTAGTCCGGAAGTACGCCGTCATCCACTTTGCCGGCAAAGACAACAGAGTCCTCCACGCGCAGATCGGCGGCGAGCCGCCGCAACGAGTCCCCGTAGGATCCGTCTCCGACCACCAACAGCGCCGCGCCGGGGCAGCGGGCGAGGATGCCCGGCAAAGCCTGGATGAGAGTATCCTGCCCTTTTTTCGGCTCCAGCCGACCGACAGTCAGCAAGACCCTCCGCCCCTGCAACCGGTGCTTTGCCAGGAGCCGTTCGTCTCGCGGCCCCGGGCAGAACCGGCCGGCATCCACGCCATTCGGGATGAGGTGCAGCCGCTGAGGATCCACCCCCCGCTCGATGAGGAGACTCCTGGTGAAGCTACTCACGCAGACAACCGCGGCGCACTCGCTGAGATAGGAGTTCAAGCCCCACATATAGTGGCGGGAGCCGCCTCCCATCGTGATTTCTTCACCATGCACGTACTGGACAATGGGCAACCCCAGCCCCCGAGAGGCCTGCCTCCCAAGCCACCGGAGTGAGTAAAGTTCACCCAGGCAGAGACATCCCGGCCTGACAACCGGCAGGATCCGCTGGAACGCAGAGAAAGCCTGGGCATAGATGCGGCGATCTCCGACAAGGTACCGCTGCACCTTGGAAATCAGCCCCTGAGGCGCATCGCTGAGAACGGGACGAAGCAACCGCGTCCGGTGGACCGGATATGTGGCCCGACGATCGAATTCAGCCCAACCCGGAATCTCTTGCCCATCCCGGTAGGAATGGCTTGCGGTGAGAACCTGAACGGCACCGGCAGATTCGTGGCAGAGCCTCTCATAGACCGTCGCGGAACCGCCGATCACAGGAGGGAAGGTGCTGGCGACAAGCAGCACCTTGGCCGGATCGGGATGGAATGAAGTGCCCCCGCCCACAATAGACACAATTGCACATTCGGAGTCCCAGATTCTACCGTCAGGCGCCGGGCTCATCTACCCCGAAGGCCAACTCCGGGCTACACTGAGTGTTAATCGCTCCGTGGCCTTGAAACCCGGACCGACAAATGGAGGTGTTCTCGTTGCAGGTCGAGACGGCGAAGGGGCAGACGGGCATGCTGGGGTGGAACTGCGTTGCTCTCAGCTTTGAATCGGGACAAAGAACCCAGGAGCTGGCTTCGTGAGGAACATCCTGGTCATGATCATCTGCGGGCTCGTCTGCCTGCTGAGTCCGATAAACCCGTCCCTGGGCATTTACGGATATTACTGGTTCGCCATCATGCGACCTGACATCCTGTCGTGGTCTGGGCCCAATAATTACTCTTTCGCGATGGCTGTTGCCAGCCTGCTGTTCAACTTTCCCCGTGTCCTGCCGAACTTAGCCATCCTGATCACCAATTCGCTTTGCCGGACGCTGATTCTTCTGTTCATCGTGATCAGCCTTTCTGTTGTTGCCGCGGTTGATCCGAGCCTCTCCATTCCTCCGTACCTGCAGTTCATCCGGATCATTATCATGGCGCTGCTCATCCCGCTGGCGCTCTCCGACAGGCGCAAGGTGGAGATCCTGATAGTGGTGATGGCCGCCTCGATCGGACTACTGGCCGCCAAGTACGGTCTTGCGGGCGTGCTTCATGGCGGGGCGCGTTACGCGGAAGGCTACGGCGGCATGATGAACGACAACAACACGATGGCGCTCGCGTTTTCCCTGGCCATTCCACTTTGCTACTTCTGCCGTCCGCTGGTGGCTTCAGTCTGGGGCAGGGGCATTCTGCTGCTCGCCGCGATTTTGAGCATCGGCGGCGTGTTCTTCACGCACAGCCGGGGCGGCGTGCTGTCGGTAGCCACCGCGCTGGTCTTCATCGCGATGAAATCGAAACGCAAGCTGCTTGTCTTTCTGCTCTTCGCCGGCATCGCGGGAGGGACGGCCTTTCTCATCCGCGACACTTTCCTGAAGAGAATGGCTACGATCAAGACCGTCGGCTCGGAGGAAGCCGAATCCTCGGCGCAATCGCGCCTCGTGCTTGCGGTGGCCGCGGCGAAGATGTGGAAGGACTATCCTCTGCTTGGAGTCGGGTTCACGGAGACCAACGAACAGCGGCTGATCAGCCGCTACGTGCCGCCGGAATACAGTGAGAGCTACCAGAACAAAGTCATCCACAACACATACATGCAGATGCTCGCCGACTGCGGGATTTTCGCGCTCATACTCTACGTATGGCTGCTTTTCGGAGCGATCGTCCAGATGAGAAGGGCGGCCAGGCGGGCTGAGAACGCGGGAGATCTCGTGGCAGCGGCCGCGGCGAACGCCATCATGGTGTCGCTCATCACCTACGCGGTAGGCTCCACCTTCCTGTCCCGGACCTCCTTTGACTTTTTCTACGTGCTCGCCATGACGGCGGCGGCGTATTTGAACGCGGAGAGCAGGACCGTGGACCAGAGCGTTCCGGTTCTTTCCGCCCGGGGCATCCCGGAGAGTATAGCCGCCCGCCAGCCAGAACCGGCTCAGCCGGCCTTTGTGCCGCCCGCGCCTGAACAGGCTCCCCCCCGCAGATATAAGATGACGAGGCCCAGAAGCGGATGGCGGCAACCATAGTGCCTGCCCGCAATCAACCCGGCGAAACCCGCCCACCTCGCGTGCTGAGCCTCTCCAGCGTGTTCCCGCGGCCCGGCGAAGAGCGGCTCGGCTTGTTCGTGAGAAGCCGCCTGATCGCTCTGAGCCGTCGCTTGCCCCTGGAGGTGCTCTGTCCGGTCCCCTATCTGGATTATTCCAGCGGCAGACTGGAATTCCCTTCCGTGGATGGGCGGCAAATCGATCACGGGGGGCTCACCGTCCATTACGTTCGTTGGTTCTATCCGCCACTGTATGGCGCGTTGAACGGTTGGTTGATGTCGGCCTGCGTGGCCCGGCAGGCTGGGCGACTGAGATCCCGCTTCCCGTTCGAAGTGATCGACGCCCATTTCGGCCACCCGGATGGGGTTGCCGGCCACCGGCTCGCACGCCGCTTCGGTTGCCCTTATGTCATCACTTTACGGGGCAACGAAACTCTACATGCCGAAGACCCGGCGAAACGGCGCAGGATGGGGGAAGCGCTGCGCGGAGCGGCGGCCGTCATCGGGGTTTCGCGCCCGCTTCGCGATTTTGCCGTATCACTGGGAGTGCGGCCTGAGCGGGCTCACGTAATCCCCAACGGCGTCGACTCCACGGTATTTCACCCGCGCGCGCGTCAGCCGCTCCGCGAAAGATTCGGCATGGATCCGGAGGCTCAACATGTCGTTTCGGCGGGCTACCTGATCGAACGAAAAGGGCACCATCGCGCGGTTGAGGCGCTCGCCAGGGCGCATGCCGCCGGAATTCGGGCGCACCTTTGGATCGTCGGCGGGCGAGGCCGGGAAGGCGATGCCACGGATCTGATCCTGCGCGCGGTCGAGGCCGCCGGATTGACTTCATTCGTGCATCTCACGGGGAGCGTCCCGCCCGAAACACTTGCCGCCTATATGGCAGCAAGCGACCTACTATGTCTGGCGACCAGCCGGGAGGGGTGGCCGAACGTGGTAAACGAAGCGCTGGCCTGCGGCACACCAGTGCTGGCTGCCGACGTAGGAGGAGTACCTGACATGCTGCCGGAAGAACGGTATGGTATCGTCGTCCCTCCCAACGACGCGGAGGCGCTGGCGGCAGGCTTGATTCACTGCCTGGAGCGGCAATGGGACCGCGACGCGATCGCCGGATGGGGCGCCGCCAGAAGCTGGGAAAACGTGGCCGCGGAGTTGGCCGGTCTGTTTTGCCAAGTCTCGCGAGACGCGGCCCGCGCAGCTTGCTAGACTAGGGTGATTTCGCGATCTATGCAACAAGGTCTGAAGGAAGATGGCGGCCGGTGGAAGGTCGGGATCCTGGGTGCCGGGTATATTTCCGGCGCGCACATGATGGCGTTGCGGGCGACGCCGGGAGTCCGGGTCACGGCGGTCTGTGACGCCAGCATCTCGCGCGCCAAGGCTTTCGCCAGGCAGTGGAAAATCGAATCCGCCGTGGCGAACGTGCATGAGATGATCGAAGGGCCTGACCGTCCGGATGCGGTTCATATCATTACGCCCCCCACGGCCCATTTCGAGACTGCGGCGGCCTGTATTCGCGCCGGGTGCAACGCCTTTATTGAAAAACCCCTGACCCCTACCAGTTCCGAAGCAGCGCTTCTCGAGAAATACGCCGAGGAAGCTGGGGTGCAGGCCGCGGTGAATCACAACCAAAGCTGGCATCCGGCGGTGTTGAGGCTGAAGGAGTTGGCCGGCACTCGCGTCTTCGGCCGCATCGATCACCTCAGCGTTTGCCTCAGCACCGGGCTCCGCCAGCTCAGCGCAGGCCAGCACAGCCACTGGATGTTCAGAGAACCCGGCAACATCCTGCTCGAACAAGCGCCTCACCCACTCTCTCAAATCGTGCGCCTCATGGGCCCCATCCGCGACGTTTCCAGTCTGGCCTCCGGCAAACGGATCCTCAATACGGGCTGCCCATTCTGGGATACCTGGCAGATCAACCTGCTTTGCGAGCGCGGCACGGCGCAACTCCTGCTTGCTTTCGGCCGTGACGACATCGACAACTGGATTCATCTTGTCGGCCAGGACGCCTCCGCCCACGCCGATCTACGCCGCAACACGATCACTCTCCACCGGAAACGCCGCTGGGCCCCAGCCCTGGCAGACCTGCTGGACTCCTCCCGGAATGCCGCCGCCCTGGCCGGACAGGGCCTCCGGGGTTTCACCGGCTACACCCGTGGCTTCCTCAAGCTTGGTCCGCCGCAGGACACTTTTTCGGCTGGCATGCACAACAGTATCAGCGCATTCTATGATGCGCTCTCCGGGGGCCGGGCAGTGCCCGTCCCAATTGCGGAAGGCCGCATGATTGTGGAGACCTGTGAACGAATCTTCGCCAGTGCCCGAGGCCGCATGAATCCGGCCGGGGAGTCTGACCATGAATAGCGAACTCGTGGTCGTTTTCGGCGGCAATGGCTTCATTGGCAGCAGGCTCGTGGAACTGCTCCTTCGAGATGGTTGCCGCGTCCGCGTCGCCAGCCGCCAGGGCAGCTCACCCTTGGCCGGCGTCGAGTGCGTTGCCGCCGACGTCAGCAACCCCTCCGGGGTCACTCAGGCTATCCAAGGCGCCACCTGCGTCTACAGCCTCTCCACCGGAGGCGGTGACAACTGGGACGCATTTGAAAGGGATATCGTCGGCGGAGCCAGGAATCTCGCCGATGCATGCACGAAAGCCGGTGTCCGCCGGCTCATTTATGTGAGTTCCATCGCGGCGCTATACCTCGGCGACAACCGCTCCGTCCCCGATGGAGAGCCGGCCGACCCGCTATTGCTCAAGCGGAGTTACTACGCCCGGGCGAAGGCGCTCGCTGAAGGTGAACTCCTTCGACGCCACAAAGCCGAAGGCCTGCCGGTCACCATTGCCAGGCCCGGCGTCGTCATGGGCTGCGGCGGTCCCGTCACCCACAGCGGCCTCGGCTGCTGGACCACCGACCTCGATTGCATCGGATGGGGAGCCGGCAACCACCCCTTGCCCTTCGTCCTCGTCCAGGATGTCGCCGAGGCCCTCCGGCAGGCCCGCACCGCCCGCGGAATGGAAGGACTCGCCTTCAACCTCGCCGGCGATGTGCAGATCACCGCGCGGGAATTCGTCCAGGAGATGGCGGAACGCTCCAAACGCCTGATTCATTTCTATCCCCGCCCCCTCCGCCTCCTCTGGGCCACCGATGTCTTCAAGTGGCTCGTCAAAATCGCCGCCCGCAAGGCCGAGAATCCTTTCCCCTACTTCCGCGACTATGCCAGCCGGAGCCTGCGCAGTGTCCTCCCCTGCGAAGTCGCCCGGGAGAAACTCGCCTGGCGTCCCGTGTCGGACAGGGAACAGTTCCTCCAGGAGACCATCGACGCGAATCTGCCGCCGTTCCCCCCCGATGACCTGAGACTCGGCCGATGAGCGCGCTGCGCATCCTACACGTCTTTTCTACTTTCGCACCCGGCGGCCCGCAGGTTCGCTCTGTCGAGTTGATGAACCACCTGGGACCGGATTTCGAGCACTCGATCTGCGCGATGGACAATGTCACCAGCGCCGCGCCACGCATTCGACCCAACGTCCGGTTCGAGATCCTGCCCGCATTGCCCAAGAGCGTACCCGGCGTTCTCCGCTCCGCTCCCGGTCTTTTTCGCCGCACTCGCCCGGATCTCCTCATTACCTACAACTGGGGCGCCATCGACGTAGCGCTGGCCGCCGCACTCCACCGCCCCTGTCCCCTGCTCCACGCCGAAGACGGCTTCGGCGCTGACGAGGCCAATGGCCTGAAGTCGCGCCGTGTCTGGGCTCGGCGCATCGTTCTCAAGGCAGCCCACGGCATCGTCGTGCCCTCTCACACTCTCGAGCGCATCGCCCTGGATCGCTACAAGTTGCCACGGTCCAGGATCATCTACCTTGCCAATGGCGTGGATATCGAGACCTTCGCCCCACACCAGGACCCTTCTGCCAAGGCCCGCTTTGCCCTCCCCCCGGAGTCTTTTGTCATCGGCTCCGTCGGCCACCTTCGCGCCGAAAAAGACTACCCCAATCTCATCCGCGCCTTCGCTCGCATTGCAGATCCCCGCGCCCGCCTGATGCTCGTGGGGGACGGCCCCTGCCGGGAAGATCTCGCCTCGCTCTCAAAGACCCTCGGCTGCGCGGATCGCATCCGTTTCGCCGGACTCCTCAACGAAACCGCCACCACCTACCAGGCGATGGACCTCTTCGTTCTCAGTTCCACCACCGAGCAGATGCCCGTCGCCCTCCTCGAAGCCATGGCCTCCGGCCTTCCCGCCGTCTGCACCGATGTCGGCGACTGCGCCTCGATGCTTGACCGCACCGCGCCCCCCTTCGTCGTGCCGCCGTCCCAGCCTCAAGCTCTCACCAACGCCATCCAGGTCCTCATGGAGGACCACGAACTCCGGCGCGCCGCCGCCGCTGCGAACCGCCGCATCTGCGTGTCCAGGTTCAACAAAGAGACTATGATCGAGAAATACCGCCGGCTCTACTTGAGTACTGCCGGCCGCCTGCCCGGAGGACTAGCGGAACTATGAGAATCATCGTGACCGGAGGCGCAGGCTTCATCGGCTCCCACCTGTGTCAGCGGTTGCTGTCCAGCGGCCATGAGATCGCCGTCATCGACGAACTCAACGACTATTACGACCCGGCCCTCAAGCTCGCTAACCTCGCCGAGGTGCGCCGCGCCGGCGACATCCGCTTTCTTCATTCCGATCTTTGCAATCAGCCCGCCGTGTCTGCGCTCTTTGCCGAATTCGCGCCCGATTGTGTCGTCCACCTCGCCGCTCGCGCCGGCGTCCGCCCTTCGCTCGAAAACCCGCTGCTCTACCAGCACGCCAATGTCGAAGGCACCACCGTTCTGCTCGAAGAGGCCCGCAAGAACAACGTGCCCAAGTTCGTCTTCGCCTCTTCCAGTTCCGTCTACGGCGCCGCCAGCCGCGTCCCATTCTCCGAAGACGATCCCGTCCGCTGGCCCATCTCCCCCTACGCCGCCACCAAAATCGCCGGCGAGGCACTTTGCCACACGTACTCCCACCTCTACGGCATCCACATCCCATGCCTTCGTTTCTTCACGGTCTTTGGCCCGCGCCAGCGCCCGGACCTCGCCATCCGCAAATTCGCTCAGAACATCGAGGCCGGCCGCCCCATCCCCGTCTTCGGCGACGGCAGCACGGGCCGCGACTACACCTTCGTCGCCGACACCGTCAGCGGCATCGTCGCCGCCATCCATTCCAACATCCGCTTCGACGTCTTCAACCTCGGCAACTCCCACCCCATCCTCCTGCGCGACATGATCGCCACGATCGAGAAAGTGGTCGGCCGGCAGGCCATCATCGAGCGCCACCCGGAACAACCCGGCGACGTCCCCATCACCTACGCCGACATCTCCAAAGCGCGCCGCGTTCTCGGCTATCAGCCTCAAACCACCTTTGAGGATGGCGTCCGTGCCATGGTCGAGTGGCTGCACTCCAATCCTATGTAAATCGCCCGCGCCCAATGGAGGGCTGCTCACAGGCCCTCGATCGCTCCAACGAAAACCGCCTCAGGCAAATCGACCTATCTGCCAGGCGCGCCGAACGCTCGTTCAACCAGGCCTCCAAAGCCCTTCGCGAAATCCAGACCGATCGCCGCTTCCGCAATGAGGCCAAGCCATGCCCCGCCGATCCCGAACAACCGTCCATTCACAACGGCGCCGCCCTCATCTCCTACGCGAAGATCATGCCCGCCATCGGCGCTGAGAAAGGACTCTGACAACCTGCTTGCGGAATGTTCCCGGACAGGTCCTCACCACCAAATCCGACCGCCGTGGGGAATCGATCCTCCATTCTCCCCGCAGCCACTCACACCGAAGCCAACTCATTTGGCCTTATTTCTTCACCACAATGACGGCAGCCGCGGCGTAGGACTTGAGGAACGGCAGAACCTTGAACAGGCGGTAGTCGACCTTTTGCAGGAACATCTCAGTGGAAGGAATGAACGTGGCGATCCTGCTCAGAAAATAGAACTTGCGGAACTCTACCGCCGGGAACGTCGACCGGAGTACTTCCTGGTCCGCCTCGCTGAGCTTTCGCTCGTCTTCTGTGACGTTCGGCAGAGCCTTGAATCCGTCCTTGGGCAGCACTTTCACAAATAGGGGAATATTCCGAATCTTCTCGAAGAGCGGCCACTCGATGGGTTCGATAAAAATCCCCTGTCCTCCACGCTTCAAAACACGCCGGACCTCCAGAGCGGCCTTCGCCACGTCTACGTGATGCAGGATGCCGTAGCCATACACGATGTCGAAAAACTCGTCTTCGTACTCCATCTTTTCGGCATCGCCCACCGAGAAATGGATCCGGTCGGCCAGTCCGTATTTCCCCGCCAGCTGCTTCGAATTCTCAATCCCGGCAACTGAGATGTCGAAAGCCCACACGTTGGCTCCCAGCATCGCCAGCCGCACCGAATTGTGGCCGAGCCCACACCCCATCTCCAGCACGCTCTTGCCTTCCGGCGATAGCGACCGGACATGCTCCCAGGATGACCAGAAATAGTTCTGCGGCCTCCGTTCCTTGCCTTCCACTGGTGCAAGGTCGACCTCCCAGCCCGCGATAGCCTGGCGCTCGTTCCAGTGCTTGTCGTAGAACTCTCGCTCTCGCCGGCTCCGGTCCGAAGGCAGGTGTTCCGTCGGTTGCATATCTGCTCATTGTAATGTACGAATTTGGCACGCGCGGCTTCTCCCGCAACAGCGTCCCTTCGATGAACTATCATGGTCAAATTGCCGCACCCGACAACTACCTCCCCACGCCCTGGACTCGAAAAGTCCATCTCCCTCCTCGACGGCACCTCGCGCGTCTTGGGCTCCGTGATCGGCTGCGGCGTCTTC
>JARKQJ010000123.1 GCA_029973955.1 Paludibaculum sp.
CCGGGGCCACAGTCGAAGCGCGGCCGCCCCCCGGTCGCCCCCGGCGCGAAAGCACCTCTCCCCCGAGGCATCCACCCCAACCTCCCCCCCCGGCGCGAAAGCCCGTCTCCCCCCGGACGCCAGTCCCGGGGCCACAGTGGAAGCGCGGCCGCCCCCCGGTCGCCCCCGGCGCGAAAGCCCGTCTCCCCCAGGACGCCAGTCCCGGGGCCACAGTGGAAGCGCGGCCGCCCCCCGGTCGCCCCCGGCGCGAAAGCACATCTCCCCCGAGGCATCCACCCCAACCTCCTCCCCGGCGCGAAAGCCCGTCTCCCCCGGGACGCCAGTCCCGGGGCCACAGTGGAAGCGCGGCGCCCCCATATCGACTGCCACCTGTGTCCCCCCGTGGACACAGCGCGGCTGTCCCGTCTCGGCGTCCTCCCCAACCAAACCAGCCCCGCGGCCCCACACACCACTGAACAATTCCCCCTCTCACGTCGTTCATACTAGCGAGAGGGTGTCTCCAACCACCCTCACTCTGGAGGTACCGAACAGCCCATGCGTCTCATCACTCTGGCCGCCGCCACTCTGGCCGGCGCCACTCTCCTGCCCGCCCAACTGCCCCCGCTGGTCGACCGCGACCTCTACTTCGGCGAAGTAGAGATCGCCGGCGCCCAAATCTCGCCCGACGGCCAGTACATCACCTTCCTCAAGCCCCTCAACGGCACCCGCAACGTCTGGATCAAGAAAGCGTCCGAGCCCTTCTCCGCCGCCCGCCCTCTCACCGCCGAAACCAAGCGCCCCGTCCCCGCTTACTTCTGGTCGCGCGACTCCCGCTTCGTCCTCTACGTTCAGGACCAGGCCGGCGACGAAAACTTCAATGTCTTTGCCGTGAACCCCTCCGAAGCGCCCGCCGCCGGCGCCCAGGCTCCCAAGGCCCGCAACCTCACCGAAGCCAAGGGCGTTCGCGCCATGATCTTTTCCGTCCCCAAAACCGATCCGGCCCACATCTTCGTCGGGATCAACGATCGCGACAAAGCCTGGCACGATCTCTACAAACTCAACCTCGCCTCCGGCGAGCGTACTCTCCTGCGCAAAAACACTGACCGCGTCACCGGCTGGATCTTCGACAACAAAGGCGCTCTCCGCCTCGCCACCCGCTCGGCTGAAAACGGCGATACCGAGTTCCTCCGGGTCGATCCCGACAAGTTCACCAAAATCTACTCCTGCGGCGTCCTTGAGTCCTGCGGCCCCGTCCGCTTCGACAAAGCCAACGAGAAGCTCTACTTCACCACCGACAAAGGCGACCTCAACCTCGCTCAGCTCATGCTGATGGACCCCGCCACCGGCAACGCCACCCTGGTCGAGAAGGATCCCCTCAATCGCGTCGACTTCGGCGGCGCCACCTTCTCTGACCTCTCCGACGAACTCATCCTCACCTCCTACGAGGACGACCGCGAACGCCTCTACTGGAAGAACAAGGCCTTTGAGGCCGACTACAAATTCCTCCAGTCCAAGTTCCCCGGCCGCCGCATCGGCTTCGGCTCCCACACCACCGATGAGCGCCTGTACATCATCTCCGCCAGCAGCGATGTCGAGCCCGGCGAATCCTACCTCTTCGACCGGACGAAGAAGACACTCGCCCTCCAATACCGCATCCGAGAGAAACTCCCCCGCGAAGCCCTCTCGCCCATGAAGGCCATCCGCTACAAGTCCTCCGACGGCCTCGAAATCCCCGCCTATCTCACCCTGCCCAAGGGCCTCCCGGCCAAAAACCTTCCCTTGGTTGTCTTCCCCCATGGCGGCCCCTGGGGCCGCGATAGCTGGGGCTACAACCCCATCCACCAGTTCCTCTCCAACCGCGGCTACGCCGTCCTCTCCATGAACTTCCGCGCCTCCACCGGCTACGGCAAGCAGTTCCTCAACGCCGGCAACAACGAGTGGGGCCAGAAGATGCAGGACGACATCACCTGGGGCGTCAAGCACCTCATCGCCGAAGGCACCGCCGATCCCAAGCGCATCGGCATCGCCGGCGGTTCCTACGGCGGCTACGCCACCCTGGCCGGCGTCGCCTTCACCCCCGACATCTACGCCGCCGCCGTCGCCATCGTCGCCCCGTCGAACCTCATCACCCTCCTCGACTCCATCCCGGCCTACTGGGAACCCATCCGCAAAACCTTCTATGAGCGCATGGGCGATCCCAATACCCCCGAAGGCAAGGCTCAGCTGAACCGCCAGTCTCCTTTGAACTCGGCCAATAAAATCCGCACCCCGCTCATGGTCGTCCAGGGCGCCAACGACCCGCGCGTCAATAAGCGCGAGTCCGACCAGATCGTCATCGCCCTCCGCGACCGCAAGTTCCCCGTCGAGTACCTCGTCGCCGACGACGAGGGCCACGGCTTCGCCCGCCCCGTGAACAACCTCGCCATGTTCGCCGCCATGGAGAAGTTCTTCGCCAAGTTCCTCGATGGACGCTTCCAGTCCGGCCTGACTCCCGACGTCGAGAAGCGCCTCAAGGAACTTACCGTCGATCCGGCTACCGTCACCCTCGCCAAGCCTGCCGCCGCCGCTCCCGCCGGCGCCGTCACCCTCGCCGCGCCGCCTACCCTCGGTCCCCTCACCTACAAGGCCAAGATCGAGGCCGGCCCGCAGTCCATCGCCATCGATCTCATCTCGGAGATCAAGGACGGCCCCGAAGGCTATATCGCCACCGACACCATGAAGACCCCCATGGGCGAGGCCGTCGATAGCGCCGTCCTCGACAGGAAGACCCTCACCGTCCTCAAACGCTCCATCAAGCAGGGCCCCGCCGCCATCGAAATCGAATTCAAGGACGGCAAGGCCACCGGCAAGATGACCATCAACGGTACCGACCGGCCGATCAATACCGATCTCGGCGGCCCCATCTTCGCCGACGCCGCCGGCGCCTCCCAGGCCGTCGCCGCCCTCCCCCTCGCCGACGACTACTCCCTCACCTTCCGCAACTTCGACTTCCAGCGCTCCAAAGTGAAGCTCATGCAGCTCAAAGTCGCCGGCTCTCAGTCCGTCACCGTCCCCGCCGGCACCTTCGACTGCTTCAAAGTCGAACTCACCTCCGCCGACGGCGGCGCCGACCGCCAAACCATGTACGTCGCCAAGAAAGAACGCAAAACCGTCAAAATCGAAGCCGTCATGGCCCAGATGGGCGGTGCCAAACTCACCGCTGAACTCCAGTAGGTACCCCTCCCCGCGGCGGACTCCCACCATTTCGTGAGTCCGCCGCCCCCCCTCTCCGCATCCATCAGAACAGAGGGGAATCCATGCTTATCCGTAAACCCACCGATCTGCCATACTCCCAGGTCACCCCCAGATCCACCTACCTCCACCGCCGCCGCTTCCTGGCGGCGCTCACCGCCCTGGCTCCCACGCTGGCCGCCGGCACCAGGCTCGAAGGCATCGCCAAATCCAGATTCTCCACCACTGAGCCGCCCACCCCCTACAAAGACGTCACCACCTACAACAACTTCTACGAGTTCGGCACCCAGAAAGACCAGCCCGCCGCCTACGCCAAAAACTTCCGCACCCGCCCGTGGACCCTCACCATCGAAGGCGAAGTCGCCAAACCCATCACCCTCGACCTCGACGCCGTCCTCAAGCTCGCCCCGCTCGAAGAGCGCATCTACCGCATGCGCTGCGTAGAAGGCTGGTCCATGGTCATCCCCTGGGTCGGATTCCCCCTCAACGCAATCCTCCAGAAGGTCCAGCCCACCTCCAAAGCCCAATTCGTCGCCTTCCAGTCCTTTCACGACCTCAAACAGATGCCCGAGTCCCGCTGGGCCGGCATCCCGCTGCCCTATGTCGAAGGCCTCCGCCTCGACGAGGCCATGCATCCCCTCACGCTCCTCTCCGTCGGCCTCTATGGCGAGACCCTCCCCAATCAGAACGGCGCCCCCCTCCGCCTCGTCGTCCCCTGGAAGTATGGCTTCAAGAGCATCAAGTCAATCGTCAAGATCGACCTGGTCGAAGAACAGCCGCATACGCTGTGGTCCACCATCGCCCCCCAAGAGTACGGGTTTTACGCCAATGTAAACCCCTCCGTCGATCACCCGCGCTGGTCGCAGGCTTCTGAACGGCGTATCGGCGAGATCGGTCGGCGCGAAACGCTGATGTTCAACGGCTATACCGATCAGGTTGCGGCCCTGTATGATGGCATGGACCTGCGCATCAATTATTAGCCGATGAAAAAGCACCAGCAACCCACACCGCTGCAACTCATCACACACCTGGCCGCCTGGGCGCCGTTGGTCATCCTGATCTTCGATTTCTTCACGGACAACCTGACCGCCAACCCGATCCAGGCCGCCCAGCAGCGTACCGGCAATGTTGCCCTGGTGCTGCTGATCCTATCCCTGGCCTGCACCCCGGCCAACATGCTGTTGCGACTGCCGCAACTGCTGCGCCTGCGCCGCACCCTGGGGCTG
>JARKQJ010000153.1 GCA_029973955.1 Paludibaculum sp.
ATTTCAAACTCGCGCTCCAGGCGCTCCTGCACGATCTCCAGGTGCAGCAGGCCGAGGAAGCCGCAGCGGAAGCCGAAGCCCAGGGCGACGGAGTTTTCCGGCTCGAAGTTGAAGGCGGAATCGTTGTGGCGCAGCTTTTCCAGTGCGTCGCGCAGCAGCCCGTGCTCGTGGCTCTCCACCGGGTACAGGCCGGCGAAGACCATGGGCTTCATCTCTTCGAAGCCGGGGAGCGGCGCGGAGATGGGCGTGGCCGCGTCGTAGATCGTGTCGCCGACCTTCGCGTCGGAGACCGTCTTGATGTTGGCAAAGAGGAAACCCACCTCGCCGGCCGAAAGCTCGTCGCACGGGATCGGCTTGGGCGATTGGTAGCCGAGGCCGTCCACTTCGTAGACGGTGTCGGTGGTCCAGAGGCGGATCTTCTGGCCCTTGCGGACGCGGCCGTCCATGATGCGGGCCAGGATGATGACGCCGCGGTAGGGATCGAACCAGGAGTCGAAGATGAGAGCGCGCAGGGGGGCGCCGGGGTCGCCCTTGGGCGGAGGGATTTTCTGGACGACGGCTTCGCAGATCTCGTGGATGCCGATGCCGGTCTTGGCGCTGGCCAGCACCGCTTCGCTGGCGTCCAGGCCGATGATGTGTTCCACCTGCTCCTTGATGCGCTCGGGTTCGGCCGAGGGCAGGTCGATCTTGTTGATGACGGGGATCAGCTCGAGGTTGTGGTGAATGGCAAGATACGTGTTTGCAAGAGTTTGCGCTTCCACCCCCTGGCTGGCGTCCACCACCAGCAGGGCCCCTTCGCAGGCCTGAAGGCTGCGCGAAACTTCATAGGTGAAGTCGACGTGGCCCGGCGTGTCGATCAGGTTCAACTGATAGAGCTTGCCGTCTTCGGCGTGGTATTCCAAGCGGACGGCGTGGGCTTTGATGGTGATGCCGCGTTCGCGCTCGAGGTCCATGGAGTCCAGGACCTGCTCCATCATCTCGCGCTGGCTCAGGGCGCCGGTGTACTCCAACAGGCGGTCCGCCAACGTCGACTTGCCATGGTCGATGTGCGCGATAATCGAGAAGTTCCGGATGTAGGCTGGATCCATGCTGTAATATTGGGAGAGAACTACAATTATCCCATATGTCGCACAAGCTCTATGAGGGACATCTAGACGCGAAGGGGCTGAAATTCGCCCTGGTCGCCAGCCGGTTCAACAGTTTCATCACGGAGCGGCTGCTGTCGGGTGCTTTCGATGCGCTGCATCGCGCAGGTGTGGGGGATGACGACATCGAAGTGGCGAAGGTGCCCGGATCGTGGGAGATGCCTGTTGTGGCGGCCGAGCTCGCGCGCCAGAAGCGGCACGACGGCATTATCTGCCTCGGCGCCGTGATTCGCGGCGAAACGCCCCATTTTGACTACGTTGCCGGTGAAGCCGCGAAGGGCTTGGCCCAGGTTTCCCTGGAAACGGGCATCCCCATCGCTTTCGGCGTCCTGACGACCAACACCCTCGAACAGGCCATCGACCGCGCCGGCGCCAAGGGTGGCAACAAGGGCTTCGAGTCCGCCATGACCGCCATCGAGATGGCGAATCTTCTCCGCAGCCTTCGCAAGTAGAAGCAGTATTCCATGCCAGCCCGCCGAAAGTCACGCCAGCGCGCCATCCAGGTTTTGTTCCTCTGGGACATGCGCAAACTGGCCGTCTCTGATGCCATCGCGGCGTTCTACGAGTCGCTCTATACCTCTGAAAACGAAGACGAAAGCGGCGAGGAGAGCGATGCCCCTTTGGCCCCGGACCATTTCATGGAGTCGCTGGCGCGCGGCACCGCCTCGCAAGTGGTCACTTTGGACGCTTTGATCGCGCAACGCGCGGAGAACTGGCGGCTGGAGCGCATGCCGGTGGTCGACCGGAACATCCTGCGGATGGCCATCTTCGAGATGAAAGAGTTCGGCACACCGCCCCCGGTGGTGATCGACGAAGCGCTGGAACTGGCGCGCCGTTTCACCGAACCCGAGGCCTTGCCGTTCCTCAACGGCGTGCTGGATGCCGTGCGCAAACTGCTGTTCCCCGACGCGAAGAAGTAGCCCGGCTCACTTTCCAATACAAAACGTGGAGAAGATGCGGTTGAGGATGTCGTCCGCCGTCGTGGCGCCCGTGAGCGCGTCCAGCGGTTGCAGGGCGGCGTAACAATCCAGCAGCAGCAACTCGTGCGGCAACCCGGCCTGCACTGCCAGGCGCGCCCGCTCCACAGCCTCCCTGCTCTCCTGCAGCAGCGCCTCGTGACGCGCGCTGGTGATCAGCCCGGACTGCGGCGATACGAAGCCGCCCGGGGCGATACGCGCCAGCAGGTGGCGCTTCAACTCATCCACGCCGGCACCGCTTCTAGCGCAGACCGCCACATCTTCTACTTGTGACATACAGAGGCGGGGCAGGTCGCTCTTGTTCCCGACCGTCAGCGTGTGGCCCTGCTCGCCGGCAAGGCGGATCAGCTCCTGGTCGTCGGCCGCCAGTTCGGCGGAGAGATCTACAACGACAAGTGTAATGTCAGCGTCCGCCATCGCCTGCCGGCTGCGCTCGATGCCGAGACGCTCCACCAAGTCCTCGGAGTCGCGGATGCCGGCGGTATCCACCAGGCGGACGGGCAGGCCTTCCAGCGAGAACTGTTCGGAGATGGTATCGCGGGTAGTTCCTGCTATATCTGTAACAATTGCCCTGTCCTGCGTCAGCAACGCATTGAAAAGGCTGCTCTTTCCGACGTTGGGACGACCCACAATGGCCAGCGATATGCCGTCGTGCACCAGGCGCCCGAATTGAAAGGAATCGATCAGCCGGCGCAGGGCGACATGAATGCTGGCCAGGCGCGCATCTATTTCTTCACTTGTAGCGACAGAGAGGTCGTCCTCGGCAAAATCGATCCCGGCTTCGAGCAGGGCGATGAGTTCGAGGCACTGCTCCTTGGCGGGGCGGACGGCGCGCGAGACGGATCCGTTGAGCTGCTGGGTGGCGATGCGGGCTTGATGCAGGGTGGTGGCGCGAATCAGGTCGTCGACGGCTTCGGCCTGGGGGAGATCGATGCGGCCGTTGAGGTAAGCGCGGAGTGTGAACTCGCCTGGGTTGGCTAGGCGGGCGCCGGCGGCGAGAGCGCGCGACACGCAGTGGCGCAGGACGACGGGCGAGCCGTGGCAGGAGATTTCGACGGCATCTTCCGCGGTGTAGGAGCGAGGTGCGGCGAAGAACGTGAGGACCACTTCGTCGATGGTGTTGCCGGCGTCATCGAGTAGCTCGGCGAGCGCGCAAGTCCAGGGAGTCCAGGAGTACGGCGCGCGAAAGCGGAGCATGGAAGCGGCGGTGTCGCGGGCCGCGGGTCCGGAGATACGCACCACACCGAGGCCGCCGGCGCCGGGAGGCGTGGAGATGGCGACGATGGTGTCGGCAGCGGGCACTGAGGGAAAAACTGGCGGAGGGGCTTAGCGCCGGCCGCGGTCGCCACCGCGACCCCGGTCGCCGCCGCGTCCACCGCGGTCGCGATCGCCGCGGCCCCGGCCACGGTCACCGCCACGGCCGCGATCGCCGCCGCGCGGGCCACGATCGTCGCGTCCGCGGTCCCTGTCGCCGGAGCGGCGCGGGGGACCGGTGGGCACGGGCGGATCGGGCAGCGATGCCATGCCGGCCGGATAGATGACCACATGACGGTGCGGGCCGACGCCGGCGCTCTCGCTGCGCAGGTCGGTCTCGTTGCGCATGGCGAGATGGATGAGGCGCCGTTCGCGGCTGCTCATCGGGCTGAAGCGGTAGGGCGTGCTGGATTCGCGCACCCGCTCGGCCACGGTAATGGCACTCAGGCGCAGCTCTTCCTGGCGCAACAGCCGGTAGTCGTTGGCGTCAAAGCACATCAGGGCGTGCTCGTCGGGCGCCATTTCGAGGACTTCCTGAGTAAGCTGTTCCAGGGCGAGCAGTGCTTCACCCTTGTTGTTCATCAGGAATTCCAGGTCAGGGCCGGAGAACTTGACGACAACCGAGGGCTTCTCGAAATAGGCCCCGGCCTCTTCTCCGTCCAATATCTCGTACTCGACGTCGAAGTCCGCCGCGTCGAGTACCGCATCCAGAAAGTCGGCGATGTCATCGCCCACCGTGTCGACTGTATATGTCCGGTCGCTCATGAGCCAACCCGTCTCTTTTCTACTAATTCCCGGCCTTCAAAACTTACTTCTTCCTGGCCGTTGGCTGGGCGGGCGCTGGCTTCGCGGCAGCTTTGTTGAAGAAGAACTGCTGCACGATGCCGACCACGTTTCCAGTCAGCCAGTATAACACCAGCCCGCTCGACGCGCCGTAGAACATCACCGTCAGCATCACGGGCATCATGATCATCATCATCCGCTGCTGCGTGGGATCCGGACTGGCGGCCGGGGTCATCTTCTGCATCAGAACCTGCGAGACCAGCATGCCTACCGGCAGCAGCCGGATGGGCAGCGTCTCAGGCTGGGAGAGGTCCGTCACCCACAGCCACTGGGCTCCGCGCAGTTCAATCGCCACTGAAAGCACCTTGAAGAAGGCGATGAAGAACGGCATCTGAAGCAGCAGCGGCACGCAGCCGCCCATCGGGTTGATGCCGTGCTTCTGATACAGCGCCATCATCTCTTCGTTCTGTTTCTGCTTGCGGGGGTCCTTCATGGACATCCCCTTGTACTTGGCCTGGATCGCCTGCAGTTCCGGCTGGAGGACCGCCATCTTCTGCGAACTCTTCAGCTGCGAAAAACGCAGCGGCAGCATAAGGAGGTTGATCACCACCGTGGCCAGAATGATGGCCCAGCCCCAGTTGTGAGTGATGTTCTCGTCCACCCAATGCAGCGAGAGGAAGAGCGGCTTGGCAATGAACCAGAACCAGCCCCAGTCGATCATGGTCTCCAGCTTGCGATCGGTGGACCGCAGAATGTCCGTGTCTTTGGGGCCGACGAAGAGATCGCCGTCGATCACGGCGCCACCGCCGAAGGAGACACCCACGTGGGCCTCCTCTTCCGCGGCAGGGGTGGTCTTGACGGTATCGCTCCAGGTGACGAACTCGATCTGGCTGCCGGCCTTGGGCAGCACCACACCGGCGAAGAAGGTGTCCTCGATGCCCGCGAAGTGGAAGGGACCGGCCACGGTGATGGGGCCTTTGTCGGCGTAGCCCTTGCCCTCCTCCACCAGCTTCTGACGGCTGGCGTCGTAATGGACGCTCTTCTGGTTGTCGGATTCCTTGTGCACCGTCCGGTCGCCGAAGCCGCCGCGCCAGGAGAGCTGGTGATCCACTCCCCGGCCTTCCCTGGTCACCTCGCTCCGCAGGTCGCTGCGGTAGCCTTTGGCCTCGAAACGGAACCACTTCTTGGCCGAAACCTTACCGTCGCTGTAGGCGAACTCCACCGTCAGCGGATCCGGCTGAGAAGCGGAGAAGAGGACGCCGTTGAGCTCAGCACCCGGCTTCTCCCGAGGGAAGACATACGCGAACGGCCAACCGGCCTTCGGTGCGGCCGTGGCGCTGACCAGTTCCACCGGCTTGCCGGCGACGTCCTTGTAGTTCTTCAGTACCCAACTGCGGACCACGGCGCCCTTGTTGGAGAACACGATGCGGTAAACGCTGGTGTCCACCGTCAACAGCTCTTCCTTGGACCCCGAAACGGCCGCCGCGGGTTGCGTGGCCTTGGCGGCCGCGGATGATGGCGTAGATGACGCCTGCTTGCCCGGCGCCGCCGGCGAGGCGGGGGTAGGAGCGGATTCGGCGGACTTGCCCGGCGCAGCCTCGGAAGCCACGGCCGCGGGCGCCTTTTCGGGCGCCGGCTTGGCCGGCTTCGGCATGAAGTACTGCGTGACAAACAGTACCAGCGCCATCAGGCCAAAGGCCAGCAGCATGCGCTTTTCCATGCTCAGTTCGCGTTTGCCGCCGGGTGGTTTGGGGGTGTTTCCGTTCGATTCTTCGGCCATGTGGGGGGTCTCTCTCTAAACAACGGGATCGAGGCCGCCGGGGTTCAATGGGTGGCAACGGGCCAGTCTGCGCAAGCCCATCCACACTCCACGCCGGGAGCCGTAACGCGTCACCGCTTCCATCATGTATTCGCTGCAGGTGGGGTGAAAGCGGCAGGCGCCCGGCAGCAGGGGCGAAACCCACCGTTTGTAGGCGGAGAGGAGCGCGAGGATCAACCCTTGCATTTGAGAAACACCCTCTCTACTTCCTCATCCAGTTTGCCTTGCGGGGCATCGGCACAGGCACGCCGCAGATTCCACACGATCCGCCATTCCGGAGCGAGTTTCCACAGGTTTTTCCGGACGGTCTCCCGCAACCGGCGTTTCATTCTGTTTCTCCGGACCGCCTTGCCCAGCGCCCTCGGCGTGGTGAATCCAACCTTCGGACCATCAGCGTCAGCCGCTTTCCAGCAAAAGGCAACAAAGCTGTCGCTGGGGATGCGGAGGCCGGCATCGTACACCTGCCGGAACTGGCTGGACTTCAACAACTTCCGTTCTTTCGGAAGGTTGTTTCGGCGGGGCTTCTCGGGCTGGTTATGCGTGGCGGATCGCTCTCTCGTCGCTTACCGTCAGCTTGTGCCGGCCACGCGCGCGGCGGCGGGCCAGGATCGCCCGGCCATTCTTGGTCTTCATACGGACGCGAAATCCGTGGGTCTTTGCCCGCTTGTGATTGTTCGGCTGAAACGTTCTCTTCGGCATTGCTTCTTCCTAAGACTTTGCCCCGCGCCACTCCGCGTTTGCGGACACAAAGATATCCCTGTGTCCTCAGGGCTCAAGTTCCAGTATAGGTTTGCCCGGGAACGGCTGTCAAACCACACGCTTGCAATGCCATAGGACATAGGGCAGGATAAAGCTATGACAAAAATGCCTTTTCTTGTTTTGGCAGCCGCGTTGTCGGCGGCCCTGGGAGCGGCTCAGGACACCACCCCTGCCAAGGAAAAGGAGAACGCCTTCACGAAGGCCGCGCATGCCACTTCGGATGCAACCAGGAAAGCGTCCAGCGCGACCGTTGATGCCACCAGGAAGGCCGGCTCGGCGACCGTGCAGGGAACCAGGAAGGCCACCGACGCCACCGTCGATGTGAGCAAGGACGCGGCCAAGGCCACAGCCTCCGGCGCCAAGAAGGCCGCGAACGCCACCGTCGAGGGGACGAAGAAGGCCACTGACGTCACCGTCGACGCCACCAAAGACGCCGGCAAGGCCACCGCCTCGGGCGCCAAAAAGGCCACGCACGCCACCGTCGAAGGAACCAAGAAGGCGACCGACGCCACGGTCGACTTCAGCAAGGACGCAGGCAAGGCCACCGCTTCCGGCACGAAGAAGGCAACCGGCGCCACGGTCGACTTCACCAAAGACGCCGGAAAAGCCACCGCTGCTGGCACAAAGAAAGCGACCAACGCCACCGTCGACGCCAGCAAGGACGCCGGCAAGGCCGTGCAGAAGGGCGTCGGCTCTGGCCTGGACAAGACCGGGTCGGCCATCTCCAAGACCGGCGACGCCGTCAAGAAGTAGCACACCGGCAGATTAGCTGGAAGCGCCCGAAGCCGCGGTGTCTTCCAGTGCGCGCTTGAGCGAGCCCGGCGCCAGATCCAGCGTGCGCACCGGGAACGGAATCCCGATCCCCTCTTCGCGGAACCGCAGCAGAATGCGGCGGCGCAGCTCGTCCATCACGCCGAACTGCTTTGCAAACTCTTCGATCTGCACAACCAGCGTGAGGTTCAGTGAGGAGTCGCCAAAGCCTGGGTTGAACCGCACCACCGGGGGCGGATCGAGCAGCAGTCCGTCGATCTGGCCGGCGGAGGCCTGCACCACCGCGAGCAGAGCGGCCTCCACCTTCGGCAGGTCGCTGCCGTACTCCACGCCGATCGGGATGGACAGCGACATCCGCTTTTCGGGGAAAGAGTAGTTGGTGACCAGCGCCTCGCTCAGCTTGGAGTTGGGGATGACGACGAGGTTGTTTTGGAGTGTGCGCAGGCTGGTGATGCGCCACCGTACATCCTCGACGAAGCCCTCCTGGCCGCTGTCCAGCTTGATGTAGTCGCCCTTGTGGATGTTGCCCGCCATGCTGATGTAGAAGCCCGAAAAGACGTTGGCCAGCGTGTCCTTCAGCGCCAGGCTGACGGCCAGTCCGCCCACCCCCAGGGCGGTGAGGGCCGGCGCCAGCGAGACGTCGAGCATCCGCAGCACGATCAGAAAGCCGGGGATCCCCCACAGGAACTGGATCATGGTGGCGGTGAGCGTGGTGATGCGCTGGCTGCCGCCGGAGTTCTCCATCTTGTACCGCAGGATGATGATGGTCACCCGCGACGCCACCATCGTCGCCGAGATCAGGAACAGAATCGCCATGATGTTGGCGAGCACCCCGGAAACCGACTTGGGGATGTCCCTCTCGTCCAGCAACCGGACCGCGCAGATCAGGCCGCCCAGGATCACCCAAAGCCGTGCCGGGCCGCGCAGCGAAGCCACAATCTCGTCGTCAACCCCGGTTTGGGTCCTCTGCGCGGCTTTCTTCATGCCGTGCAGAATCAGCAGCCTCAGCCCGCCCAGCAGGCAGATGGCGGCTGCCAGTACCGCGACGAAGCGCCACGTCCCGGGCCACTCGCCCCAGAACCTCAGGAACTCGGCGAACTGTTTCATCGTGGAGTGCGGCAAGGTCTTAGAGGCGTCCCAAGGGAAGTCCGGCCATCCGTAAGTGCCGCTCCACGTCCGTCAGATCCAGGCGGGAAGCGTCGTATAAAACAGTCAGGCGCTGGAGGTCCGGCGCGAGCTGCACAGCCTGCAGGCCGTAGACCGAGTGCAGCCGCTCGATGGCTGCCGTCCAGCCCTCCTCAAACGGCTTGGTGAACTGGTACTTTGCTTCGATCTTGGTCATGGCAACTGCCAGAATAACACTCGGGGCGAGCAAGCTTCCCCGCTACGGGTTCTTCATTTTCCAGAGAATCTGGCGCAGCATGCCGGTCCACACTGAGGCATCGCGGGCGCGCAGATTGAGGCGGCGCACCAACCGGTGCGTCTTATCCGAGCCGTTCTTGGCCAGGTCGTAGTCGGTGTATCCGCTGAGCTGGAGCAACTCCTCCAAGAGGTGCGTGAAACGCTGCACCTCCTCCCCGCCGGCGGCTTCGGCGGGCTCCGGCAGGCGGCGCGCGGCCGACGGGTGGCGGATCAGTTCATACAGGCAGACGGCCACGGCCTGGGCCAGGTTCATCGAGTCGTGGTCCGGGCGCGTGGGGATATGCGCCAGCCAATGGCAGTGCGCCACGTCGCTGTTGGAAAGACCGAACTTCTCGCTACCGAACAGCAGCGCCGCGTTGGCGGATTCCAGATGCCGCCGCAGCAGGCGGCCCGCCTTCTCCAGCCGGTGCAGCGGGTGCTGCATCTGGCGGTGGCCCAACCCGGTGGCGCCCACCACCAGGCTGCAGTCCCGCACGGCCGAGGCGACATCGGGAAAGACGGCCGCGTTCTTAACAACTTCCGCCGCGCCCACCGCCGAAACCGCCTCACGGAACGCCACGTCGTAGGGATTCACCAGCCGCAGTTCGAAAAAGCCGAAGTTGCTCATCGCCCTCGCCGCGGCGCCAATATTGAGCGGGTTGCGGGTGTCGATCAGCACCACTTTGAGCCGCGCGTTCCGCTCCAGGTTCATGCCCTTTCATCATACGGACTCCTGGAGGGCCGCCAGAACCAGGAAAGAATTTGGAACTTTCCGGCGCTTGTGCGTCAATTCGGAGTGGAGACCAGTTGCTGACCGTAGTTTCCAGTCATGACGAAGCCGCCCTGTTGCGCCGCATCCAGTCAGGCGACGAAAGCGCCTTTGACCGGATCTATGAGAGCCATCAGGGGCCGGTCTATCGCTATGCGCTGAGGGTTTCCGGCTCTCCGCAGATCGCCGAGGACGTGGTCCAGGAAGTGTTCCTGGCCCTCATCCGGGGCGCGCGCGGCTTCGACCCCGGCTGCGGCTCGCTCTCTTCCTACCTCTTTGGAATGGCCAGGAACCAGACGTTCCGCCTGTTGGGGGCGAGCACTTCGGGTGTGGAACTCGAAGAAGAAACGGCGGCGCCGGAAATGGATCCGCTGGAGGGCCTGGCACTGGCCGAGCAGGTGGAACGGGTCCGCGCCGCGCTCTCAGGATTGCCGGCGCACTATCGCGAAATTGTCGCGCTTTGTGACATGGAAGAGATGCCTTACGCCCAGGTGGCGGAGATGTTGGGGCTGGCCGTCGGCACGGTGCGTTCGCGCCTCCATCGGGCCCGCGCCTTGCTGCTGACGAGATTGAGCCAGACCCAATTGAGCCAGAAAGGTTGCCGCGCATGAGTCACGGGAATTCACAACTCAACAATGCGCTGCGTGCGCTGGCGGCCGAGAGCGCCGGCGCCGGGGCGCCGGAACGTCTTCGAGGAAAATTGCAGGCCGAGCTGCGGGCGCGCGCCCGGAAACGGCGGCTCGCCGCCCTCTGGCCCGTGGGGCTGGCCGTGGCCGCGGCGCTGGTGATCGGGGTTTGGATCGGCCGCAGCCATCCCGCCACGCCTGCCTCGGATCTTCAGACCGCCGCCATCACGCAGCCGCAGCCGCTTCCGGCCACGGCCGCCGAGACTGTTTCGGAAACCGCTCCAGATCTTCCGGCGCCCCTTCCGGCCACTACGCCGCGCGCCCGCCTGGTGAGGTCCGCTCCGGCGCGGACCGCGCCACCGGCCACGCCGTGGTTCTTCTATAACGCCGCGCCCCTGGCCGAGAAGGGTCACGTGGTCCCCATCACCGTGCCGGCGGCGACAGCCGCGCAGTTCGGCGTGTTCCGCGGCACTGACACCGTGCCCGCTCAGCTCTTCATCGGCGACGACGGCATGGTTCGCGCCATCCGCTTCGTGCGCTGAGAGGATTCCTGCTCACAGATCAAATTCAAGAAGGAGAGACTCGATGAACAGATTCACCTTGTGCCTCGCGCTGGCCGCCGCTTTGGCCGCCACTGCCCAGGAGAAGAATGCCCAGGAGAAAAGAGAAGTCCGCACTTTCAACATCCGCATGGATGCAGCCGGCGCGGGCATGGCCGCCCCGGCCGCCGACGCCGTCTTCTTTTCCAGCGGTCCGGGCATGCAGATTGAGCGCTTCGGCGCGCAGGCGGTCAAGGGCGCCCCTTACGCCGCGGAAGCCACCACGGAGTCCGTGCAGGTGCTCTCCGACGGCAACCGGATCGTCCACAGGAACACCAGCAGGATGTACCGCGACGCCGAAGGGCGCACCCGCATGGAGAACACCTTCCCCGGATCCGCCATGTGGACCCCGGCGGGCGGCGAGTTCTCGATGACGTTCATCTCCGATCCCGTGGCGAAGGTGCACTATACCCTCAACAACCGGGAGAAGACGGCCACCAAGCTCGCGCTCCCCACCGGCGCCGGCACCGCCTCGTCCACTGTGTCTCATTCGGCCGACGGCAAAACTGTGAACATCGAGCGCAACATCATGATTCACGCGGCGCCTGGCGGCCCTGTTCCGGCTGTCGCCGCTGTGACGGGCCCGGCCACCATGGTGTTCGATCGCCGCGAAGGCGGTGTGACTATCTCCGACAGCAATACCCAGAAAGAGAGCCTGGGCCAACAGACCATCGAAGGCGTTCTCTGCAATGGCACCCGGCAGACCATCACCATCCCCGCCGGCAAGATCGGCAACGAGCGTGAAATCAAATCCGTGGTCGAACGCTGGACCTCGCCCGAACTCGGCTTCGACGTTCTGCGCAAACAGTCCGATCCGCGCTCCGGCGAAACCACCTACCGCGTGACGGGCATCGTGCGGGCAGATCAGCCGCGCTCGCTCTTTGAGGTGCCGGCCGATTACAAACTGGAAGACGTCAACGTCAAGCATGTGATGGGCAACGGCATGCACACGCAGGAAGTGGTCGTCAAAAGCGGCAAGGAGTAACGGAACAGAACCCAAAGGCCGCCGGACCCGCAAGTCCGGCGGCCTTTTTGTATTTGGAGGGCCCTCTTACCAGGTGCCCATGCGGAGCGTGGCGCCCATGGTAAAGCTGAGGCCGTTGTTGTAGTTCCGGTTGTTGATGGTGGGCAGCCAGGCGTGCCGGTACTCCAGATTCGCGAGTTTCAGGGCGAAGGCGGGATGCAGGCGGAGATCGACGCCCGTGCCCGCCGTGATGGCGAAGGAATTGGCGTCCCAGGCCTTGGCATAGCGGGCATAATCATCGGCCGCGTCACGCCCCTCCGCGGCTGCGCTGGACGTGAGCACGGCGCGCATGACGGGATCGATCTTCTCCTCGCGCACCTGCATGCCGCCCAGCAGGAGATGCGCGTAAGGGTTCCAGCGGCTCGTGCCGCGGGGGGACCAGCGGGGACCGGCGGCGTATGTCAGCACATCGCCCGAGAAGTTTCTGTCCATGCCCGTCAGCTTGCAGCCGCCCACGTCGCCCACAATCTGCCAGGAGTCCGTCACCCGGAAGGCGGCTTCGCCGCTGCCGCCGAGGCACGGCCCGCCGCTGGCGCTGGAAAGCCAGAAGTAGGGCCGAAAGTTCATCGAAACCTCGACGTTCGAGAGGCCGAATTCGCCCTTCATCTCTTTGTTGGCGATGACAGGCTGCCGGACGCGGCCCGCGCGCTGGTCCGCCAGGTAGGAGGTGAGCAGCGGAGAGAACGCCCCGGGCCGGTCATCCCGCGCCCACGGGACCCTGAGGGCCATGACGTTCGCCCAGGAGCGGGACGGGTTGAGCAATCCGCGCACGAAGACGCGGAGCACCGGGTTTTCAAAGCGGCCCTCGAAAGGCTGGATCACGTAGCGGTCGAGGGCGTCTTCGGCGAACATCCAGCCCATGCCGACAACCGGCGTCACCGCGTGATCCACAAAACCCTGCTGCGGATAGATCTTCTGGACGTTCCCGATGGTGGCTTCGCTCATCGGGCCGATTTCAAACAGCGCGCTATAGGCCCAGGCGAAGGCCGCGGCCCGCGCGCGGCTCTTCCAGTACTGCGCGTTCTTTCCAATCTGAACCCCGATATAATCGCGGTCGTTGTGCGCCCAGATGTAAGCCGAAACGGCGCCCTGCATCGGATGGCCCACATAGTTGACGTAGAAAGGATCGCCGTCCGACCAGCCGTGCAGGCTGCCCAGCGTGTCCGCGTAGTCCGGGAAGAACTTGCCCTTCAGTTCCTCGCGCGTGCCCGGCTCGGTCGCCAGCCGGAACAAATGCTGCGTCCCCATGAAGAGCCCGGACTGCCAGGCGAGCCCCTTCCAATCCACGCCTTTCTTGTTGCCCGGCTTGATCCACCACGGATCCCGCGCCACGGGTTCAATTGACTTAATGTAACTGGCGCCGGCGCCGGCGCCGCTTTCACTGGTAGCCTCTCCGGCGCTCTGCGCACGCACCGCTCCCGCGGCGCCAGCCAGCAGCCAACAGAGGACACACCCCTTCCTGAACTTTAGGTTGAACACTGATATTTGCTCCGCGTGGACGGATAGAACATATGATGTCTTCCGGTCGCAGCGGGTTTCCCGGTATCCGCCGGATGGAGTAACTTCTAGCTATGCGTGGACTGTTGCTTCTCTTCTCAGCTGGGTTGCTCGCACAGCAAACCCCATTCAAAGATTTTACCGTGACTTCGGGCCTGAATACAGGCTACCAGTTGGTGGCGGCCGATCTGAACGCGGACGGCAAGCTCGATCTCATCGCTCTGGACGAGCGCGGCAGCGAGCTGGCGTGGTTCGAAGCGCCCAAGTGGGAGAAGCACATTCTCGCCGCTAATATCGCCCGGCCCATCAATCTCGAGTGCTTCGACGTCGACGGCGACCACATCCCCGAATGCGCCATCGCCTTCCACTTCGAATCCAATCCCGCCAAGAGCATCGGCGACATGTGGCTCTACAAAGCCGGCCCGGACGTCCGCCAACCCTGGTCCGGCAAGGAGATCGACCGCACCCCCACCGCCCACCGCATCCGCTGGATCGACCTCGAGGGGAACGGCAAAAAGAACCTCCTCCTCTCCCCGCTCGTCGGCCCCACCGCGCAGCCGCCGCTCTATGACCAGGACACCCCCGTCTTCATGTACAGGCCCGGCGTGTGGAAGCGCGAAGTCGTGATCAACGACCTCCACGGCGTGGCCCATGCCATCCAGCCCGTGCACTGGAAGGGTAAGGGCGAAAGCCTGCTGGCCGCCAGCTTCCAGGGCCTGCGCCTGTACACGCCCGGCCCGGAACCGTGGAAGTTCGTCGAACTCAGCAAGGGCGATCCGCGGGCCTGTCCGGAGTGCGGCGCCAGCGAAGTGCGCGTGGGCAAAGTGGGCAAAAAGCGCGTCATCACCACCATCGAGCCGTGGCACGGCAACCAGGTGGTGGTTTACGTCCAGAACGGAAAAGCCTGGGATCGGACCGTCATCGAGGATTCCATGGTGAACGGCCACGCCCTCGCCATCGGCGACGTCGATGGCGACGGCAACGATGAGATCGTCGCCGGCTTCCGCGGTAAGGGCTACAAGCTGTTCCTCTTCAAAGCCGCGGACTCCACCGGAAAAAAGTGGACCCGCACCATCCTCGATGACGGCGGCATCGCCGCCGCCGACTGCAAGATCCTCGACTTCACCGGCGACGGCAAGCCCGATATCGCCTGCATCGGCGCCTCCACCGGCAACGTGAAACTCTACACCCGCCAGGCCGCGCGCTGACCGCACGCCTGAAAAGAAACCGGCCCGGCCGAAGCCGCTTGGGCTTGGGCCGGGCCGCTTCTCTGCCGGTGTCGTTAGCGAACAATGGCGGGCACGGACGTGAAGCTCAACGTGGGGTTGAACCTCAGCCCAAGGCCCGTAATCCCGGACGGAACGTTGGTGACGAACTCCACCGTGCCGCGCTTGCCGCTCAGAATCGGGAAGCGCGCCGGCAGGGAGAACGAAGTGTGGCCGTTGGCCGTGATGGTCACCGTGTCGCGCGCCACCTCGCTGCCCGTGTCGTCGCGCATGATGGCGGTGACCGTGGCCTGCGTGTCGCCCGCGAGATTCACCAGCGCCACGCCCGTGGAGTAGCCGATCAGGTTATCCATGGGAATGATCACGCTGGCCTGGAGGCGGTTCTCAAGAGGCGATGTGCCTTCGCTGTCCGGCCCGTCCTCATGCTTCTGGCGGAAGATGGCGTAGCCGGAAATGGTGGATGTGCTGCGCACGTCGGCCCAGCCCACTGAGGTGGTGGATACCGCGGCCTCGGAGTCGATCAGCAGCGTCGCGCCCGGCGGAATCGTGCGGTCCACCACGGCGCCCACCACCGTGACGGACTGTCCGGACTGCGTGATCACCAGCGGCAGTTGCAGCGGCGTGCCGTCATCCGCGTACAGGTTCACCCGGACCGTGGCCTGCGCGTTGCCCGGGTTGATCAGCGAGATGGTCGTCTTCCACCCGCCGCCCGATGCGATCTGCGAGATCACGCCGGAGCGCGGGTACACGTTGCCGGAGTTCACCGTCAGGCTGAAGGTGCTCTGCGTGGAGACCTGCGCCGCGTCCGCCAGGCGGACGATAAAGGTGAAGTTCCCCGCCACCGCCGGAACGCCCGTGAGGGTGCCGGTGGTGGAGAGCGAGAGCCCCGGGGGCAACGAACCGCTGAACACCGTCCACGTATAGGGTGCCGTCCCCCCGCTGGCGCCGAACGTCAGCGAGTAGTTGGAACCCACGTTCGCATCCGGCAGCGGCGACGTCGTGGTGATGATCACTCCGGCGTTCACGGTGAGTTGGTAGTTCTGCGTGGCGCTCGTGTTCACGGCATCGGTCACCTTGGCCGTGAAGGTGTAAGCGCCTCCCGCCGTCGGCGTGCCCGAGAGCGTGCCGTTGGTGGCCAGCGTCACACCCGGCGGCAGATTGCCGGCGCTTACCGTCCACGTGTACGGCGCCACGCTGCCCGACGCCACCAGCGTCTGGAAGTAGACGATGCCATACGAGCCGTTCGGCAGCGGCGACGGCGTGAGAATCGTGATCCCCGGATTGACGGTAATCACGAACGTCTTCTCCGCGGCGGCGCCGGTCGTATCCGTCACGCGCATGTTGAACGTGTACTGGCCCACCACCGTCGGCGTGCCGGCCAGAACGCCCGAGTTCGAAAGCGCCAGCCCCGGAGGCAGCGTCCCAGAACTGAGGCTCCAGATGTAGGGCGCCGTGCCGCCAGTGGCGGTGAAGGTCTGGTTGTAAAGTACGCCGATCGCGCCGTTGGGCAGGGTGCCGGTCGTAATGGAAATCCCGGACCCGATCGTGAGGGCGAAGGTCGCGCTCATGCTCGCTCCCGTGTTGTCCAGAACCCGGACACCGAACGAGTAGGCGCCGGACTGCTGCGGCGTGCCCGTGATCGCGCCGTTATTGGCCAGCGTCAGACCGGCCGGGAAGGTGCCCGAGGTCAGTGACCAGATGTACGGCGCCACGCCGCCGGTCGCCTGCAGCGTCTGCGAGTAGGCCACGCCCACGCTGCCGTTGGGCAGCGGTGATGTCGACGTGATCGCCAGCCCCGTCGCCACCGTCAGGCTGTAGTTCTGCAGCACGCTCGCCGAGGTCGCATCCGTCACCCGCACCGTGAAGAAGAACGCGCCCTGCTGCGTGGGCTGTCCGCTCAAAATGCCGTTGGCGGAGAACGACAGGCCCGGAGGCACTGCGCCGCCCGCCAGCGTCCATACATACGGAACCGTGCCGCCGGCGGCGGAGAACGTCAGGTTATACGCCTGCCCCACAACCGCCGCCGGCAGCGGCGACGTGGTCGTGATCGTCAGTCCGGTGCCCACGTTCAGGCTGAACGTCTGCGTCGTGTTCGCCGTGGTCGCGTCCGTCACGCGCACCTGGAAGCTGTAGTTGCCCGCCGTTGTCGGCGTGCCGCTCAGCACCCCGGTGGTGGAGAGCCCCAACCCCGGCGGGATCGAGCCGCCCACGAAATTCCACGTGTAGGGCGCCGTTCCGCCCACCGCCGTGAGTGTCTGCGAGTAAGGAACGTTCGGAACGGCGTTCGGCAGTTGCGGCGATGTCGTGATGGCCAGCCCCGTGCCCACCGTCAAAGAGAACGTCTGGATGGTGGAGAGTCCGGCCGAGTCAGTCACCCGAACCACAAACGAGTAGCTGCCGCCCGCCGTCGGCGTGCCCGCCAGCGCCCCCGCCGCGGAGAGCGAAAGCCCCGTCGGCACTGAGCCGCTGGCGATGGTCCACACATAAGGAGCCGTCCCGCCCGTGGCCGCGAACGTCTGCGCGTACTGCACCCCCACCGTGCCGTTCGGCAACTGCACCGGCGTCGTGATCACCAGCGCGGCGCCGATGTTGATGACGAACGACTGCATCGAATACGCCGTCGTGATGTCCGTCGCCCGCGCCACGAAGTTGTAGCTGCCGCTGGCCGTTGGAATCCCGCTCACCGTGCCCGCCGTGGAGAGCGTGAGACCGCTCGGCAGCGTGCCGCTCACAATCGACCAGCTATACGGACCCGCTCCACCGCTGGCCGCCAATGTCACGTTGTACGAAGTGCCAGGCGTGCCCTGCGGCAGCGCCGGAGTCGTGGTGATCGTGATCGCCGGAAGCACCGTGATGGAGATGTTCGCGAAATTGGCGCTCGTGGCGCTGTCCGACGCGCGGACGGTCGCCGGATACACACCCAGGGTGGTGGGCGTCCCGCTGATCACCCCGCTGCTGGAGATGTTGAGGCCCGGCGGCAGGCTGCCGCCGATGAGACTCCACGTATACGGAGCCGTCCCGCCGGTGGCCGACATCGTCAACGTATACGGCTTCCCAATGGTGGCCGAGTGCGGTTGAACCGCCGTGATCGTAACCCCCACGCCCACAAACATCTGATAGCTCTTCGTGGAGGAGGCGCCCGCTGCGTCGGTCACGCGCAGGTCGAAAAAGTAATTCGCGCTGGAGGTGGGCGTCCCGCTCAGCGTTCCATTCGGCGCCAGCGTCAGCCCGAACGGCAGCGTGCCGGATGCCAGTGACCACGTATACGGAGCCGTCCCGCCCACCGCGCTGAGATTGTAGATGAACGCGGCGCCGGCCGAGGCGCTCGGCAACGGGCTTTCTGACGTGATCGTCACCGCCGATCCGATGGCGATGGATAGCGTGGCCGTGGCGCTCGCCGCGGCCGTGTCCGTGGCGCGCACCGTGAACGAATAGCCGCCTCCCACGGTCGGCGTGCCGCTGATCGTGCCGTTGGGGCCAAGGCTCAGTCCCGGCGGCAGCGTGCCGTTTGCCAAAGACCAGGTGTAGATGCCCGTGCCGCCCGTGGCCGACAGCGTCTGGTTGTAGGCCGTGCCCACCGCGCCGCTGCCCAGAACCGGAGTGGCGATGTTCACCCCCGAGGCGAAGCTCACCACATACGTCCTCGAAGAATACGCGCTGGTGGAATCGGTGATGCGGATGGTGAGCGTGTACGTGCCCGCCGTGGTTGGCGTGCCGCTCAACAACCCCGCCGGCGTCAGCGACAGTCCGCCCGGCAGCACCGTGTCACTGGAGAAAACATACGGCGGCGTCCCGCCGCCGGCTGTGAACGTACTGCTGTACGCCAAACCGACACTGCCATTCGCCAGCAGGGAAGGGCTGGTGATCGTGGGAACGCCGGTGGTCTGAACCGTCAACGACCCGCTCGAAGAGGAGCCGCCGACGTTGATCGACGAGTATGTGCCCGGATTGGCGAATGCCCCGCTCGCAAAGTAGAAGCCGTAGGAAGTAGGCGGCCCGCTCACGTTCCGGACATCCACTACCACTTGGTCGAAACCCGCTTGGGGGCTCGGGAAGACGCCGACTGCCTCGCAGGCCGGTGCGCAGGTCACCTGGCCGGCGCCAAACACGGTGGCGGTGGTGATTCCGCTGCCCGTGGCGAGTTGGAAAGTGACTGTGCGGCCATCAGAGCTGACGCCGGTGAACGAGTAGTTCATCGCGGCCATGGCAGCCGGCGCCCACAGTGCCAGCAGGACCGCGATCATCCATCTCAATTGGACTCTACGCATCGGAGAAATCCACCTCCAAAGTGATTCGAACACGAACCGAGCGGCCTCCTCCCCGAATCATTATTCGGCCATTTTGTTTTGCCACTCGCCCCCAGTATAGGGCCTTCCGGCCCCAATTGCTCCCACAAAGTTATATGCTGTCGTGTGAAGGAGATCCGAATGTCCCAATGGTCCCGCCGGAATTTTGTCGGCGCATCGGTTTCTGCATCTGTGGCAGCGGGCGCGGCGCGCGCCGCTGCAGTCGCTCCCAGCGACAAAGTGCGCATCGGCCTCATCGGTTGCGGCGGCATCTCGAAAGCCGATTCGAATGCATTCCTGGAACATCCCGAATGCGAGATCGTCACGATTTGCGACGTCGACGACGCCATGATCGCGGCCACCCAAAAACGCCTTACCGATGAAAACCGCAAATCGCCCGATGCCGTGAAGGACTATCGCCGCGTCATCGACCGCAAAGACGTCGACGTCTGCATCATCTGCACGCCCGACCACTGGCACGCCCTGCCCGCCATTGCCGCCTTCCAGGCCGGCAAGGACGCCTACGTCGAAAAGCCACTCGCCGTCACCGTCAACGAAAGCCGCGTCGTCCGCGACGCCGCCAAAAAGTACAACCGCATCGCCCAGATGGGCACCCACTGGCGCTCCGGCCAGCACTACGCCGAGGCCGTCGAAATGGTCCGCTCCGGCAAACTGGGCAAGGTCCGCCAGGTGCGCTGCTTCGCCTACCTCGACTGGATCACCGACTGCGGTAATCCACCAGACTCCGCCCCGCCCGCCGGCGTCGATTACGACATGTGGCTCGGCCCCGCACCCCTGCGGCCCTTCAACAAGAACCGCTTCCACTTCAATTTCCGCTGGTTCTGGGATTATGCCGGCGGCCTCATGACCGATTGGGGCGTCCACCTCATCAACATTGCCCTCTGGGCCATGGGCCCCGAGTGGCCCAAGTCCGTCGTCTCCTCCGGCGGCAAGTATGCCCTGAAAGACAACTCCGAAACCCCCGATACACAAATCACCATTTATGATTTCCCGTCCTACACCCTCATCTGGGAACATCAGGTGCAATGCGGGCTCGGCCCCGACCGGCGCGAACATGCCGTCATCTGGACCGGCACCGAGGCCACCCTCATTCTCGATCAGTGGGGCTGGGAACTCATCGCCGAGCCCAAGAAGCGCTCCTCCGTCGTCGAGATGAAGCGCAAGGCCGACCCCAAGGAACTGGTGCGCGCCAAGCACGCCCGCAATTTCCTCGATTGCGTCAAGTCCCGCCAGGCGCCTGTCGAGAACCTCGACGTCGGCCACCACGTCTCCGCCGTTGCCATGCTCGGCGATGTCGCCCTCCGCTCCAAGTCCCGCATCGAATGGGACGCCGAAAACTCCCGCATCCTCAACAACGAGGACGCCAATCGCCTCCTCTTCCGCCCCTACCGCGCTCCGTGGAAACTCGCGTGATCTCGCGTCGCGCACTTCTGACAATGCCGGCCGCGTTGGCGCTGCGCGCGGAGGATCGCCTCGGCATCCTCTGCCAGCTCGGCGCCTCCGCGGATTCCGCCCACAAAGCCCTCGACGCCGCACGCAGCGCCGGCTTCCGCCGCGTGATGGTCAACTTCTCCTGGACCGCCGTCGATGAACCCTTCCTCAGAGGCCTCCCCACCTGGCTCCGCGACGCCGGCCTCCAGTGCGACGCCCTCGGCGCCTACGTCAACTGCGTCGAGCCCGGCGCCGTCCTCATGGGCACCCGCGCCGAGGACTTCGCACGCGCCATCCGCTATGCTCCCGAGCTCGGCTGCCTCCGCCTCGTCGCCTGGACCGGCTCCCACCAGACCGACCTGATGAAGCCCGATCCCCGCAACAACACGCCCGAATCCGAGGACGCCATCCTGCGCTTCCTCCAACCCCATCTCCCCTCTCTCGAAAAGGCCAAGCTCACCCTCGCGCTCGAATCCTACATCACCCTCACCTGCCCCGACGCCCCCTCCCTCGCCCGCCTCCTCAAGCGCTTGCCCCACAACGTCGGCGCCGTGATGGATCCCCCCAACCTCACCCCCATCGCCCGCTACCCCCAGCGCGACGCCGTCCTCGAAGAGATGTTCCAGCAACTCCGCGGCCGCATCGCCGTCGTCCATCTCAAAGACTTCCGCCTCGCGCCCAACGGCCACTCCTACCAACTGCCAGGCCCCCTCGCCGGCGAGATGAACTACCCCCTCTACGCGCGCCTCCTGAAGAATCTGCCCGCCGGCATCCCCATCGCCGCCGAACATCTCAAACCCGAAGAGTTCTCCGCCGCCCGCCAGAAACTGCTCCCCCTCTTTCGCTGAGTGGACGCCCTGAGGCGCAGCAAACGGCCCGATCCTCCTGTACGATAGTCGCGAGGACTCTCCCATGCAAAGACGCGACCTGATCAAATCCGCCGCCGGACTCACCATCCTGAAGAGCGGCACCCTCCGCGGCGCCAACGCGCCCAGCAACAAGCTCAACATCGCCCTCGTCGGCGTCTGGGGCCGCGGCACCGCCCACTACGCCACTCTCCAGAAGGAGAACATCGTCGCGATGTGCGATGTCAACGACCTCCGCACCAAGGAAGCGTTGGAGCTGTTCCCCAAGGCCAAGCCCTATTACGACTGGCGCAAAATGCTCGACCAGAAGGACATCGAGGCCGTCATCATCTGCACCGCAGATCACCACCACGCCTTCATCGCCAACTGGGCCCTGAACCGCGACATGCACGTCTTCTGCGAAAAACCCCTCGGCATCTGTGTCGACGAGGTCCGCACCGTCCGCGCCAACTACCTCAAGCGCAAAGCCAAGGTCGCCACCCAGCACGGCACACAGCGCCACGCTTATCCCAACTTCGAACGCATCCGCGAACTCGTCCTCGACGGCGCCATCGGCGATCTCAAAGCCGTCCACAGTTGGGACGCCCGCGTTCTCCCGCGCCCTGGCTATCCCGCCTCCGAAGGCATGCCCCCCGCCTCTCTCCACTACGAGCAGTGGATCGGCCCCTCCCCCTACCATCCCTATAGCCCGCAGTACTTCGGCGGCTCCTCCGGCCTCAACTGCCTCTTCTGGAATATGTACCGCGACTTCGGCGTCGGCCAGATCGGCGACATGGGCGCCCACACCATGGACCTCGTCTGGAACTCCATCGACTCCGGCGCCCCCACCGCCATCGAAGTCGATCAGGAACTCACCGACAAGTACAACCCCGACATCTGCCCCGTCCGCTGCAAAGTCACCTTCGATTCCCCCGCCAACTCCTGGCGCGGCCCCATCAAGGTCGTCTGGTACCAGGGCGGCCTCAAACCCGAAAATCCCCGCGGCTACGTCGATCTCTCCCGCGTCGGCAACGGCGCCATCTTCGAAGGCACCAAGGGCTCCATCTTCGCCGACTTCACCAGCCGCATCATCCTCCCACTCAACGACGACGGCGACTTCACTTATTACAAGCGCCGCTCCCCGTCTGACCTGCTCCCCCTCATGATGGGCAAGGGCCAGCCCACTCAATCCCAAACCCCGCCTCCGCGCCGCCCGCAGCAATCCGGCCGCACCCCCGAACTGCCCAAGGGCATGACCGCCATGCCCAGCGCCAACGTCACCTCCACCGGCTTCCCCGCCATCCAGATGATGGAAGGCGGCATCCCCCCCGCCATCGGCATGCCCAACGACTCCGTCACCCGCGCCATCGAAGCCGAAAAACGCGGCGAAGCCCCCCGCCAGGACCCCTTCCAGGCCGATTGGGTCGAAGCCTGCAAAGGCAACCGCAACGGCGTCCAGCACGGCACCAGCAGCAAGACCCACTGCGACTTCGACTACTCCGGCTCCATGATCGAAATGATGCTCCTCGGCCTCGTCGCCCATCGCGCCGGCAAGAAACTCGAATACGATCCCGCCACCGGCCGCGTCACCAATATGCCCGAGGCCAACGACTGGTTGAAACGCACCTACCGCGCCAACTGGACGCTCAACGGATAAGCCGGTACTCCATCTTCCGCAGCACGCCCGTCGTGTTGTAGGAAGCAAACCCGAACGGCGTCGAGATCTTGATCGGTCCGGGGCGCAGCGATACCGTGCGCCCCGCGATGCCTACGTTGATGATCCGCTCATCGTCAATCCACGCCTGGATCTTCTCCGCCGTCACCTGCAGCCGGAACTTGTACCAGCGCCCGTTCGTGAAGCTCTCATAGACGCGCGTCTCGTTCTCCGACGCATCCCAGTTGTCGATCGATGAGATGCCCACGATGTCGCCCCCCCACCCGCCCAGCACCCATGTCGCAAAGGAATCCCCCACCGGAAACGTGAGGCTCGCAAAGAAGTCGTTGCCCTGGTCCCGCATCGCCTCGAAACGCACTTCGTAATCGGTCTTGGGAAACTCCTTCGTGTAGTTCACCCCCGTCAGCGGATTCCCGTGCTTGAGAATCAGCGTGCCGTTCTCCACCTTCAACTCGCCCGGATTCGTATACCCGGCGCTCTTCCACCCCTCCAGACTCTTGCCGTCGAACATCGGTTGCCAGGCAGGACCCTGCCCCATGGCAATGAAGCCCGTGGCAACGGACACCAGGAGAACATGGAGCAATGTGGTACGCCTCATGAGTTTCCTGAACTCTATCACGCCGCCGGCTCCCCGAACGGTCCCCTCGCCTCTTCTTCAGCCGTCCACCCGCCCGCGGGCGTAAAATGTCCCCATCATGGAACGCCGCAATTTCCTCGCCGCCGCTCTGCCGGCCGCCACCATCCTCGGAGCCAATGACCGCATCCGCGTCGGCGTCATCGGCAGCGGCGGCCGCGGTCGCCTCCTCACCGGCGAGTTTAAGGAAATCGGCGCTGAAATGGCCGCCGTCTGCGACGTCTACAAGCCCAATCTCGAAGCCGGTCTCAAGGTCGCCAACACTGGCGCCAAAGCCCACTCCGACTACCGCCGCATGCTCGACGACAAGGATCTCGACGCCGTCATCGTCTCCACCCCCGACCACTGGCACTCCCGCATGGTCATCGATGCCGTCGAGGCCGGCAAGGACGTCTACGTCGAAAAGCCCATGTGCCACAAAATCGAAGAGGGCTACGACATGGTCGCCGCCGTGCGCCGCACCAAACGCATCGTCCAGGTCGGCACCCAGCGCCGCAGCGCGCCCATGTTCCAGGAGGTGAAACGCATCATCGCCTCCGGCCGCCTCGGCGACATCCGCCTCGTCACCGCCTGGTGGATGAACCACATGTTCGACCTCCAGCCCCGCAAGCTCGACGGCGAACTCGACTGGAAGCAGTGGCTCGGACCAGCCCCGGCGCGCGAACTCGACACCACCCGCTTCTTCAACTGGTACCACTTCTACGACTACTCCGGCGGCATCCTCATCGGCCAGGCCGCCCACATCCTCGACTGCATCCAATGGCTCATGGGCTCCCCCGCCCCCGCCGCCGTCACCTGCACCGGCGGCCGTCCCAACCTCAAGAACGCCGAAATCCCCGAAACCGCCACCATCAGCGTCGAATACCCCGAAAACTACCTCGCCACCTTCACCCTCGGCTACAGCGCCATGCGCTATCACCCCACGCAGGATCAGTGCAAGCACTTCCACGGCCACAGCGCCCGCCTCGACGTCGGCCGCGAGATGTTCCGCCTCATCCCCGAAACCTCCGAGCCCGTGCTCAAGGCCGAGCGCGAGGAAACCCACCCCGGCTCTTTCGCCCAGGCCACTCGCGATCACATCCGCAACTTCCTCGGCTGCATCCGCACGCGCCAGGATCCCACCGCCCCCGTCGAGGCCGGCCTCGGCACCGCCATCGCCCTCTGCATGACCATGGACTCCCTCCTCGCCGGCCGGCGCCTCAAATGGAATGCCGCGGCCAGAAGGGTAGAATCTTAAGATAAGGACTTCTTCTAATCCGATGAATAACGAACCGATGAACTCCCGCCGCGCCTTCCTGAGTGCGGCAGCTATGGCTGCGTCCGCAACCACCGCCATAGCCAAAGAGAAGCTGATCAAGCCCGGCCTGCCGGCCAAAAACGCTGCCCGCGTCGTGGGCGCCAACGACCGCATCCGCGTCGGCATGATCGGCGTCGGCATCATGGGCACCGGCCACCTCCGCGCCTTCGTCCGCCAGCAGGACCAGGAGAAGAACATCGAAGTCGCCGCCGTCTCCGATGTCTACAAGCGCCACCGCGACCGCGCCAAGGCCATCACCAAACTCGACGACAAGAACATCGTCCTCGACTACCGCGAGGTCCTCCGCCGCGACGACATCGACTGCGTCCTCATCGCCACCCCGGACCACTGGCACGCCCAGATGGCCATCGACGCCTTCGCCGCCGGCAAGGACGTCTACCTTCAGAAGCCCATCACCCTCACCGTCGACGAAAGCGCCCAGGTCATCGCCGCCGCCGCCAAGTACAACCGCGTCCTCCAGGTCGGCAGCCAGTTCCTCTCTGACCAGCGCTGGCACAAGGTCCGCGAACTCATCGGCGAAGGCGCCATCGGCGAAGTCCTCTGGGGCCAGACCACCTATAGCCGCAACTCCGTCGTCGGCGAATGGAACTACTACGTCGACGAAGAGGCCTCCCCCGAAACCATCGACTGGACCCGCTGGCTCGGCCCCGCCAAAAAACGCCCCTTCAGCGCCGAGCGCTTCTTCCGCTGGCGCAAATATTGGGAGTACTCCAACGGCATCGCCTCGGACCTCTTCTATCACCGCGTCGGCCCCATGCTCTTCGCCATGGGCGCCCAGTACCCCACCCGCGTCTCCGGCGGCGGCGGCATCTTCGTTCAGAAGGACCGCGACGTCCCCGATACCCTCGCCATGATCGCCGAGTTCCAGAACTTCATGATCGTCGTCGCCGGCTCCATGGCCAACTCCGCCCCCAATCGCTACCTCCCCGAGGTCATCTACGGCCACTCCGGCACCATCCTCGTCGAGAACACCAAGGTCACCGTCACCCCCGAAACCGCCGTCGCCAAGGCGCTCAACCGCCCAACCGAGACCCGCTCCTTCGACTTCCCCACCGCCGTCCGCGAAATGGGCAAGCGCCACTCCGACGACTTCTTCTCCTGCATGCGCTCCCGCAAAACGCCCAACCTCGGACCCGAGCTCGCCCACCAGATCATGGTCTCCGTCATGATGGGCTGCGAAAGCTGGCGCAGCGGCGAAATGAAGCTGTTCGACCCGGCCACGAAAAAGCGGACCAAAAAGGCCGCCGCCCGCCCCGCCTATGAAGGCGATGGCAAGAACAGCCCCCTGGGTCCGCGCAAGGAAGCTTCGGTCTAAGCTCCCGCTCAGGCCGCACTCATATACCGGCGTTCTTCCAGAAAGGTCTTCATCGTCTGGCGTCCTCGGAAAAGGTGTACTTTCACCGTATTCACGGGGATGTCCAGACGCTGCGAGATCTCTTCCAAACTCAGATCCTCCTCCAGTCGCAGCCGTAGGGATTCCCTGTACGCCGGCTTCACAAAGCACAGCCCTTCCCGCAACAGCCGGCCGGTCTCCTCACGCAGGAACTGCTCTTCGGGCGTCTCCTGCGCCGTCGAGAAACCCGTCCCCTCCACCTCGCCTTGCACCGCCACTTCTTCGTTCAACTCCTGCATCTGGCGCTTGCGGCCGCGCAGCATCGATAGCGATTCGTTCATCGCAATCCGCGTCAACCAGGTCGAGAACGCGGAATCGCCTCGGAACCGCTCGATGTTCTGCCAAGCCAGCAGAAACGTCTGCTGCACCACGTCTTCGGCGTCGTCCGAGTCGCGCACCATGCGCAGCGCGGTGCGGTTCATCCTCGAGTAGTGGTGGCTCACCAGGATGTCGAAAGCGGTGCGGTTTCGCTCACGGGCCAGCCCTACCAGCTGCGCCTCCGTGAGCGTGTCGATTGAGCGAATCTGAGTTGTGGTTGTCATGTTGCGCCCTCCGGTGCAGTCTCAGAATGCCAGCCGGACTCCCTGCTACCTCAGTGAGATGGGGTGAGCTAACGGTGAGCAAGGCACGGTAGAATTGGTGCATCCAAGGACGGCAAACCTTGCCAATCGAAAGAGATAGCGTCCTCTCCGCACTCGCGAGGATTCTCGCCTCGAAGCCCTTCGCCCAGTCCGTGCGCATGCGGCGCTTCCTCCAGTTCGCCGTGGAACGCTCCCTCGCCGGCGACCGCTCTGCCTTGAAGGAATCCATCATCGGCGTCGAGGTCTTCGACCGCGGGCCTGACTTCGATCCCCGCATCGACTCCATCGTCCGCGTCGAGGCCCGCCGCCTGCGCCGCAAACTCGCCCAATACTACGCCACCGAAGGCGCCGCCGAACCCTGGCAGTTCCGCCTGCCCGAAGGCTCTTACGCCCCCGAATGGGAGCCCCCCCAGGGACTGCCACCTGGGTCCCCCCGGGGACACAGCGTGGCTGTCCCGCCCCCCCATCTCCCCCCGGGACTGCCACCTGTGTCCCCCCGTGGACACAGCGTGGCTGGCCCGCCCCCCCATCTCGCCCAGGGACTGCCACCTGTGTCCCC
>JARKQJ010000135.1 GCA_029973955.1 Paludibaculum sp.
CCGCTTCGGCGGTTTCCAATCCAGGCAGCCTCAGATCTCGCGCAAGGGGAAACCCGGGCGCGGGAAGCAGGGTCATAAGCGCTCTAAGGTAAGTCCTGATGAGCCCGAAGAAATACGGTGGGATGGTCAGTTTCGAACTGCGTCCCACCGGGCGAACCAACCATTGCCAGGTTCCCCCGGACGCCAGTCCGGGGTGACGGAAAGAAGCCCTTCCAGCCCAAGGCCGTAGTGTGCCCGCGCCACTCCGGGGTAAGGCGAAGAAACCATCCCAGCCCAAGGCCGTAGTGTGTCTATTTGCCGCGCCGCCGCCGAAACAGTAGACCGCCCCTTCATTCCAATCGGTCTACCCCCTTCCGCTTGGCGTCGCCCTGTCCTATGATGCGAGTCACTCCGATCCGAACTCGGACCGGTTCCCGGAGGATGTTATGCGTTTCACTTTCCTATGCGCCGGGCTCCTGCTCGCCGCTTTCACCAGTTACCCCCAGCGTCCGGCCAGCGCGCCGTTCGGTGAGTGGCAGCTCACTTCCTCGCCCGTCCAGCATCTGCTGGACAACAACGACAACTTCTCCAAGGACGACCGCTTCCTCTGTTTCGACACCCGCGAAACCCTCGGCGGCGGCATCGGCAACGGCACCACCATCATGAAAGTCTCCACGGTGACGGGCCTGGAGAACACGGTCTACGCGCCCACTCCCTACATCATCTCCTCCACCGCCGCGGCTCCGGGCCTCGGCGCGGCGTCCTTCAATCACAAAGCCGACGAGATCGCCTTCATCCACGGACCCTTCGTCGATGAGACCCCCACGCTCGGCTTCTACGGCACCACCAACCGCCGCGGCGGCGTCGTGCCCGGTGACGGTGGCGGCGAGATCCGTTTCCTCGACAAGCGCGACGTCACCTCCGCCGAAACCACCCCCGGCGCCCATCGCGGCGGCACCCACCGCCACGAGTTCGCCATCGACAGCACCCGCGTCGGCTTCACTTACGACGACTACCTGATGACCACCTACGGCCGCACCATCGGCATGCTGGTCCCGCACCCGCGCGCTCCCGAGGGCGTCTCCCACTGGGCTGTTCTCTTGGTGAAAGTCGTTCCGGCCAACACCGCCCAACCCGGCGAACTCGAACGCGCCGACAACGACTCCTGGATCGGCGCCAAGGCCCTCATGCGCGGCTTCATCGGCCGCGTGAAGGAAGCCGACGGCTCCTATCAGAGCTCCCTCTTTGTCGTCGATATCCCTCAAACCGTCGACGTCACCACCGCCGACGCCGGCGGCCTCACGCGCTACCCCACGCCGCCGCAAGGCCTCACCATCCGCCGCCTCACCAACACCGCCGCTTCCGGCATCGTGCGCGGCTCCCAGGACGGTACCCGCGTCGGCTACTACGCCAATGCCGCCGACGGCTCGCGCCAGGTCTTCATCATCCCCTCCAACGGCTCCGACCTCAGCCCCGATCCCGCCCTGCGCCCCGTCCAGGCCACCTCTCTACCGGCCGGCGCTTCCGGCGGGCTGCGCTGGCACCCCTCCGGCAACTCCATCGCCGTCCTCAGCAACAATGGCGTCGCCGTCACCTGTGTCAAGCCCGGCCCGCTGTTTGGCAAGACCTACTTCATCACCGACCAGGGCGGCGCGCTGCCCGCGCCCGAAGCCCTCGTCTGGTCGCATGACGGCCGCCGGCTCGCCTTCAATCGCCGCGTGCCCACCTACGACTCCACGGGTAACCTGGTGAAGGACATCAACAACAACGACTTCCGCCAGATCTTCCTCGTCAACTTCCCCGACGAGAACAACAACGGCATCGCCGATCCCATCGAGTAAAGCGATCCACCGTCACATGCGCTGGTCCGGGCGGTGTACCGCCCGGCAGTGCTTGCTGAGAAAGTGCCCCGGCAGCCGCCAATACTCCGGCGCACGCACAGCGCCCAGGTCATAGCGCAGCAGGCTGTTGGCCAGAATCTCCTCGTTCAACACCGCCACTTGAATCTGGTTGAGCGCCTGCTGGTGCCGCAACCCGCCGCGCTCCTTCACCTGCGACGCCAGGTGGCAGTAGTGCTTCTTCCAATCGTCCTTGTCCTGTGACGGCGGCAGCAGCGCGGTGATGCAGCGCGGCTGCGGCTGGCGCAGCGCCGCCGCCAGAATCGCCGGAATCTGATCGGCGTCTCCGCTCAGCACAATGGCGTGGTCGTAGACTCCGGCCAGCCCGTCCAGCAGCAGTTCCACCGCCAGATTGACGTCGGACTCCTTCTCCTCGCGCCCCTTGCCATTGGCGCCCTTGCGGTGAAAACCGTGGATCACCTCCAGGCCCGGAATGGTGCGCGCGGCGCTCAGCCACAGCTCATAGCGCTCATGCTCCTCGAGCGTCGACTCGACCCCCTCCGTCACCGGAGCGGTGAAGTAGCGGATCGGGCCCAGGACATCGCCCGGCTTCACGAAATGCCGCTCCGCCAGTGCGCGGAAGTCGCACCAGCACAGGCCGGAGAGCGAGTAGCCGCGTGCCTCCTGCTCCGCTTTGTAGTGGTTGCGGACGCCGTAATAGAAGTTGAACCCGTCGACATAGAGTGCGGCTTTGCGTGACATAGCAATCACCTCTACCATCGGCGGCGCCAGGGCGGCGGTTTAGCGCCGGAAGTAAGATGAACGCATGTGGTCCTTCCTGGCGTTCGTGCTGCTCGCTCCGCCGGCCAGCCCGCCGAAAATGCTCTCCAGGCCGAGCCCCAACGCGTCCCGCGTCGCTTCCGTGAGCGTGCGCGACGGCTTGCCTTTCATCGCCGTAGAGGACCGGTCTGGCCGTGTCATCGCGAACCTGCACCCGCGTCTCCCGGGCGCCTCCAATACCGCCTGCGCCAGCATCTCCGAGCTGGAGTGGGTGGGCGAAGACGCGGTGGCCGTCACCTGCCACCTCAACCCGTCCCTGAACGCTTTCGTGGAAATCGAGATCGCCACCGGCCGCATCCGGCGCGATCTGCTGGGCTACGGTTTCACCCGCTCGCCCGATGGCTCGCGCGTCGCCCATGTCGGCTGGTATCCGCACTTCTCGCCGCCCTTCGCGAAGAGCAACGTGCTGCAGGTGGACGATCTGGTTCTTTACCCGCTACCCGCGGGTAGCCGTCCCAGGGAGCGCAAAGGCCTCGATCCCGCGCCCGCTCCTCCGGCGGCGCAAGGCCGTACCTGGTCTGGCATCCATGAGTTCGCCTCCGATTTCCACTGGTCGCCCGACTCACGCCGAATCGCCTTCATCGACTGCGTCTTCGATTGGACGGGCGACCCGAGCGACGACTCGCAGGGAGAAGAGCACGGGCGCCGCTGTTCCGTGGCGGCTGTAGATCTGAAAGGCGAGGCAACGCGCTCGCCGTTGCCGGAGCTGAAACCCGGCGAGTTGCTGCAGCTCCAACTGACCTGGACTGGGCCCGGCGATCTTGCGGTCTCCGGGCCCGCCAGCCTGACTTTGAAAATGCGGTGAGCGCCGGCGGTTACCCCGCCGTCATCGTCTGCGCATCCCAGGTGCAGATGCGGTTCTCGTAGTAGCTCGTATTGCAGAGCAGCGCCGGGCCGGCGGCGCGGAAGCCGAAGGTCGAGTCTTCGAAGTGCGGCTTGCGGGTGCGCAGCGCCTCGATGAAGTTCGACATGTGCAGCCGGTGGGCGTCCACCTCGCTGACGAATTTCTTCTCGCTGTTGGTGTTGAGATTCGCCGCGGTGACTTTCTCCCGCGGGTATTTCTTCAGGTATTCCTTGAGGTACTGCTCGCGCGCCTGCCTGGGGAAAGTGTCCACCGTATAGCCGGGGGCCTTTTCGCGCGGCTGGCGCTTCAAGGTGACCGTGCGCACGTCGGTGGTGATGGTGCCTTCGCTGCCGATGAACTTGAAGCCGAAGTCCTCCTGCGGCTTCGAACTCTTGAAGTTTACCCTCAACAAAAACGTGAATTCAGGGTGCGTATCCGATTTAGGATATTCGATGATTCCGTATTGCGCGTCGGGCGTTTCGCGGCCGTCCTGCCAGTAGCGGATGCCGCCGGTGGAGTAGATCCTCTTCGGGCCGAGCGAGCGCGTGGCGGTGTGCAGTCCGGTGAGCAGGTGCACGTAGAGATCGCCGGCGATGGCCGTGCCGTAGTCCACGTAGTTGCGCCAGCGGAAGAGGCGGATCGGTTCGAAGGGCCGCTTGGGGGCGTTGCCGAGGAAGCGGTCCCAATCGATGTTGTCGGGCGAGGCGTTGGGGGCGATCGAGTACTGCCAGGCGCCCAGGGCCGTATTGCGGTCGAGCCAGGCTTCGGCCATATTCAGCTCGCCGATGGCGCCTTCGGAGATCAGCTCGCGGATCTTGTGGAAGCTGAGCGCGGAGGCGTACTGGCTGCCCACCTGGAAGATGCGCCCGGTCTCTTTCTGGGCGGCGATCACCTGCTTGCCTTCCTCCACCTTCTGGATCATCGGCTTCTCGCAGTAGACGTCCTTGCCGGCGCGCATGGCGTCGATGGAGATGCGGGCGTGCCAGTGGTCGGGCGTGGCGATGATGACGGCGTCCACATCCTTGCGCGCCAGCACTTCGCGGTAGTCGCGCGTGGTGAAGATGCCCGGGTAGCTCTCTTCCATCTTCTTGCGGCGGCCGTCGTAGATGTCGGCCGCGGCGACGATCTTCACGCCGGGATTGAGCAGGGCGTCGCGGACGTCGCCCTGGCCCATGCCGCCGGAGCCGATCAGCGCGATCTGGATGTTGTCGTTCGCTGCGTAGTTCATGATGGTGCCCCCCTTATCCCTTCACCTGCATGGCAACCGGATCCCACTGGATGGTCTTGCCGGTCTCGTAGCTCAAGTTGCAGAGCAGCGCCGGGCCCGCGGCCCGCAGGCCGAAGACGGCGTCCTCCACCACTGGCTTGCGAGTGCGCACGGCCTCGAAGAAGTTGGCGTGGTGCGCGGCGTGGTCGCTGTAGCCGTCGGGGGCTTCCCAGCGCTCCACGGTTCCGCCGCCGAGGTCGGCGACGGTCTGCTGCTGGATCGGGTATTTGCGGCGGTGCTCGGCGATGATGAGCTGCTGGGTGGCGGAGTCGAAGTTGCCGGAACTCATGCCGGGGTCCTTCTCCTTGGGCAGGCGGGTAAGAGAAACGCCGTCGCCGATGGTCATCACGCCCTCGCTGCCGGTAAAGGTGAAGCCGGAAGTCTCGCCGGCGCCGTTGACAAAGTTCACGCGCAGCGCGAGGTTGAAGGCCGGATGGCTGGCGGTCTTCTCATAGTCGAACAGGCCCAGCAGGATGTCAGGCACGTCGCGGCCGTCCTTCCAGAAGCGCAGGCCGCCGGAGGCGAAGACGCGGTTGGGGCCGACGGCGCCGGTGACGAAGTGCATGCCGCTGAAAAGGTGGACGAAGAGGTCGCCCGCCACGCCGGTGCCGTAGTCGCGGTAGCAGCGCCAGCGGAAGAGGCGGGTGGGGTCGAAGGGGACTTTGGGAGCGGAGCCGAGGAAGCGGTCCCAATCGACGGTGGCCGGGGTGGCGTCGGGCGCGATCGAGTATTGCCAGGCGCCCATGGCGGAGTTGCGGTCCCACCACGCTTCGATCATATTGAGTTCGCCGATGGCGCCGGAGGCGAAGATCTCCTGGGCCTTCCTGTACTCGGCGCTGGAGACGCGCTGGCTGCCCACTTGAATGATGCGGCCGGTCTTCTTCGCCGCCTCCACAACCTTGGTCCCGTCCTGCCACTTCTGCACCATCGGCTTTTCGACGTAGACGTCCTTGCCGGCTTCCATGGCGTCGATGGCGATGCGCGCGTGCCAGTGGTCGGGCGTGGCGATGATGACGGCATCGACGTCCTTGCGGGCGAGGATTTCGCGGTAGTCGCGGGTGATGCCGAGGTCCTGGCCCCAACGCTCGCGGGCGCGTTCCAGCCGGCCTTGATAGATGTCGCACACGGCCACCAGTCTGGTGCCGGGCACGGCCGCGGCCGAGGCGGTGTCGCCAGAACCCATGCCTCCGATGCCGATCGTGGCAAACTGGATACGATCATTGGCGCTCTTGGGCGCCTGTGCGCCGAGCGCGGCCGGCAATGCGCCCGCCGTTGTGGCCGTTGCCTGCAGAAAGTGACGTCTGGTCGATGCCATGCCTCCATTTTAGACCCGCGCTCAGGAGTAGCCGGTGAAATTTCGCCGCAGCGAACTGCTGCTGACGGCCTATTTCGTCTACACCGCGCTGCTGGCGGGAGTGCGGCCCATCGCGCCCGAGGTCCGTTCCCTCATTCTGTTCTGCAACGCGGCGCTGGTCTTCTGGTTCTTCCTCTTCGCCTGGGCGCACGAGGGGCGCGGCTTCACCATCCTCGATCACGTGCGGGACTGGTACCCGCTGCCGCTCATCCTGCTGGCCTACCGCCAGATGGGCTGGCTGGCGCTGCCGCACCTGAATCGCGACTTTGAAAACTACTGGGTGCAGTGGGACCGCGCGCTGTTCTACCAATTCGGCTTCAAGACGGCGATGGAGTGCCTGGGGCCGGTGATCCCGAACCTGCTGGAGCTGGCTTACCTGCTGGTCTATGCCGTGCCGGTGGCGACGGTGGTGGTGTTCTATACCTCCGGCGCGCGGCGGCGGCTGGACGACGCCTACTCGATTCTGCTGTTCGGCACGCTCACCACCTACGCGCTCTATCCATACTTTCCCAGCGAGCCGCCCCGGGCGGTTTTCCCCGGTGCGGACCTGCCCATGGATGTCTTTCTGCGGCAGCTGAATCTGCGCGTGGTGGGCGAGTACGGCATCCACACGAGCGTCTTTCCCAGCGGCCATTCGGCGGCGGCGTTTTCAGCGGCGTTCGCGGTGATGAAGCTGATTCCGGAGCGGCCGTGGGTGGGCCGCGCGTTCCTGATTCTGGCGGTCGCGATCGCGCTGGCGACGGTCTACGGCCGCTACCACTTTGCGGTGGACACGGTGGCCGGGCTGGGCATGGCTGGGCTGTCCTTGCTGTTGAGCCGGGCGTGGCGCGCGAACCGCTAGCGGCAATCCGTCAGCGCGGCTGTTTGGCGCGGGCCGCGTCGCTCACGGTTTCGGCCAGGCCCGCCAGGTTGTCACGCCAGGAGAAGCGTTTCATGGCCGAGCGCCGGGTGTCCGCGGGCGCGGGGTACTCGAAGTAATCCTGTGGAGTGTTGCACTGCTGGACGCCGACCGGCAGCTTGCCGCCGAAGGTGCGGCAGACCGCCTCGCTGGCCAGCACGGGCTTGTTCATGGCGAGCGCTTCGAGCGCCTTGTTCTGAATGCCGCGGGCGATGCTGAGAGGCGCCACGACGGCCTGCGCCCAACGGTAGTAGGGGCGGACGTCGTCCACGCCGCCGACGATGTCGACGCCGGGGTCGCGAGCCAGGGCCAGCACGCGCGGAGAGGGATTGCGGCCCACCACGAGGAACTCAAGCCGCGGGTCGCGCTGGCGCAGGGCGGGGAAGATCTTCACGGCGAAGTCGATGGCCGCCTGCTGGTTCGGGAAGTACTCCATGGAGCCGACGAAGAGGAGGTAGCGCCGCTGGTCGAGACCCGCGGCGGCGGGTACTTTTTCCGGATCGTAGTAAGAGAAGTCCACGCCGTTTTCGAGCACGCTGGTGCGCACGCCGGCGGCGAAGCCGTGGAAGAGGGCCTCTTCGGGCCGCGTTGAGAGATAGGTGAGGTAGGCTTGCCGCGCCCGCTCCAATTCGAGCTGGCGGATGCGGCCGGCCTCCAGGCGGTAAAGGAATCCGGGCCGGCGGTGTGCGGCGTACTGGCGCCATTTCTCGGAGTCCACGTCGATCATGTCCATGACGAAGGGCAGACCCGGCGGTACGTAGCGCGCCGCCACGGCCGAGTAGCTGAAGGCGGCGCGGATGCTGCGCTGCTGGAGCAGGGCCGCGATGTCCTTGCCCATGCCGTGGCTGGTGTAGAGCGCGGAATTCAGACAGGCGCCGCGCAGGAACGGCCATGCGGCGCGGGCCAGGTGGAGGGGGAGGGGGAACAGGGGCGCGGTGTAGACGGAGGCGCAGCGGTCGATCAGTTTGCGGGCATCTTCGATCTCTTCCGGGGTCTTCGCAAAGCAGGCCAGGTGCACATCGTGCTTCTTGGCCAGTTCATTGAGTTCAAAGTGCGCCCGGATCTTCTCGCCTTTGTCCGGGGGATTGGGGACACAGTGCGATAGGAAGAGGATCTCCACGGGCTACTTCTTGGAGCTGTCGGTAGAGGCGGGCTTGGCTTCTGACTTCGATTCGGCCTTGGACTCTGACTTGGACTCAGACTTGCCGCCGTTGTTGCCGGCAGCGCGGCCGCCGGAGCGGGCGTAATCGGTGATGTACCAGCCGCTGCCCTTGAATTGAAGCGCGGGGCTCGACAGGAGCCTCTCCACCTCGCCGCCGCAGCCTTCGTGGGTCTGGATGGGGGCGTCGGAGAACTTCTGAATCACTTCAAAGACGCTGTCGCAGCGCTTGCACTTATATTCGTACAACGGCATTCCTGATCTTCCTTCTCAACTTAGTGCTGCACCGGAACCGGGACGTTCAGCGGACCGAGCGCCTGGCCGGGTGCGGCGGACTTGGCGCCGGCGGCGGCCTGTGTGGTCTTGCCGGCCAGGACTTCAAGGCCCTTCTTGAGGATGGGGTCTTCCTTGGAGCGTTCGGCCGGCTTGGGCGCCGCGGGAGCCGGGGCGGCCGGCGCAGCGTCCTCGTCGTCGGGGACTTGGGGTTCGCTATCGGCCACGGCGAAAGCCGGGGTCACGGAGGTGTCCTGGATGGCCTTGCCCAGCGGCGAATAGTACTTGGCGACAGCCAGCAGAACGGCGCCGCCATCGTCGGTGGGAACGGCCTTGCGCAGAGCGGCATCGCCGTAGGTCCGCTCGCCCACTACCTGGGCGCGCTGATTTTCCACCAGGGCGGCCGCGGCCACTTCGCCGGCGCCGGTGGTGCCACGATTGGTGAGCACGACGAGCGGGCCTTTGAAGACGGCCTTCGCCGGATCGGCTTCGAAGACCTGTTTCTTGATCTTCTGGCCGGAGAGCGAGGCGATGGTGCCCTTTTCCAGGAAGAGGTTTGCCAGCGCGACACCCTCTTCGGGCGTGCTGATGGCGGAGTGGCGCAGGTCGAGCACCAATTTCTTGGCGCCGCTTCTGGCCAGCTTGGCGACAGCGGCCTGCACTTCGGCGGTCTTGCCGGCGGTGAGGTCCTCGGCGGCGATATAGCCGGTTTCGGCGTCGAGCATCTTCGACTCGAGCGGCGGCGGGCTGAGCTTGGCGCGGGTGAGCGTGAACTTCTCGGGCTCGGGCTTGCGCAGGCGGAGGACGGTCAGCTCGACGGTGCTGCCTTCGTCGCCGTGCAGGACGACATCGGCGTAAGCCAGGGGCATGTCGCGCGTGGAGATTCCGTTGATGGCTTCGATGATGTCGCCGGTGGAGAGGCCGGCCTTATCGGCGGGCGAACCGGGGATGGCGTCGACGACGCCGAGTTCGTAGCCGTACTTGCGGCTCAGGACGAGGCCGACGCCGGCCTTGGGATTCTCCTTGGTTTTCAGATACTGCTTGTACTGATCGGCGTTGAGGTAACTGGCAAAGGGGTCGATGGAGACGAGCAGGCCGTTGACGGCGCCGAGCGTCACGTTCTTCATGTCGGGCTCTTCGACGTAGTCGGCCTTGATCTTGGCGAAGACCTCGGTGAAGACGTTGATGTGCCGGTAGGGGTCGGAAGGATTGGACTCCGGGTTCTGTCCCAGCAAGGCTCCGGCGAGCAGCAGCGCCACGAGGCACGCCGAGAGACTCACCACTCCATACTTAAAGTTCTTGCTCATTCTAGTGTCGGCCCCTCCCGGGCCCCAGCTCGGATCGCGAAGTCACCGTCTACTGTCTCAAGTATATCAACGCCATCCAGGCCGCTCAGCAGTTCTTAGTATTAGTAGACGCGCGAAGGGGCGGAAGGGGTGCAGGCGGTTATGGGGCGAGGCGGCAGAGGGGATCGCCGAGGAGGACGTTCATCCAGGAGAGGGCGGGGAGGGAGGCGTAGTAGCTTTCGACCAAGGTCATTCCTTTGAGGTAGTTGGGGAAGAGGATCTGGGGCCGTGGGGTGAAGTGGAGGTAGGGCTCGTAGACGTGGCCGGTGGCGGCGGTGGCGCCGAATCGAAGCCAGTCGGCCGAGAGGGACTGCGGAGATCCGGCGAACTGCGACGCGAGGATCTTCCAGGAGCCGAGTTGCCAATCGGCGGGCGGTTCGCGCAGGGTGCGGGCGTCGGTGGAGACGAACTCGGTGACGACGGCGCCGGGGAGGAACTCGAAGTTGACGTTGCGCTGCTTGCGGTTGGGATCGTTGGAGCCCCAGGAGGCGTAGCCGATGACGGATTTGGCGCCCAACAGAACGGTGGTGGATTCCTCAAGCAGGACGCGGGAGCGGGGGAGGAGGTGCGCGGCGGAGAGGAGCCAGAGATCGCCGTCTTCCAAGCCGTTGGACTTGAGATCGAAGACGACCACGCCGCGGTTGCGGGCCTGCGTGGCGCGATCGATCATGGCGCGGATGTCGGCGAAGTTGTAGGCGGCGAGGCGGGCGACGAGGTAGATGGGGCAGGCGGGATGGGCGAAGGGCGTGTCCTTGGAGTAATAAGGATTGGGCCGGACGCCGGGGAGCGGGTAGGAGGCGCCTTGGAGGGTGAGGTAGAGGAGGGAGAGTTCGGAGTCGACGGAAGCGGCGTCGGTGGAGGGGCCGCCCGGGGAGGGATTGGACGCGCTGATCTTGAGAGGCATGCCGGCGGTGGTGACGAGGACGAGGATGCGGTCCTGCCAGCCTTTGCGGCGAAGAAAGGCGGCGACGGGCGCGGCGATCTGCTGCTGATAGGTTTGCCGGTTGATCTCCTCATTGTTGGACATGGGGAGGAGCAGGACCTGGCTGGCCGGGATGGAGCGGGCGCGGGCGTAGTATTCGGTGACAGAGCGGGAGAGCGGAGAGTTGGCATTGCCGAGGAGCAGGACCTGGTCGGGGCCGATGGCCGAGGCAGTGGCGGCGAGCAGGACCCAGAGCGCGGCCAGAGGAAAACTCCGGAGGCGAATCATCATGCCGATGGTAATATATGAGGGAGTTCAGCGGTCAGCCCGAGAGCCTGAACTTGTGGCCGCCTCCGTAGCCGTCCCTGCCATGGATCTGGACCAACTACATACATTCCTGGAGATCGTCCGGCTGAAGAGTTTCTCCAAGGCCGCGCAGACCTGCTTCCGGACGCAGCCGGCGATCAGTGCGCAGATCCGGCAACTGGAGCAGGAGCTGAACACTTCGCTGTTCGAACGCCTGGGCACGCGCATTCAATTGACGCCGGCGGGGCGGATTCTGTGCGAGTACGCGGAGCAGATTCTGGATTTACGGCGGCAGGCGCAGGATTCGATCAACGAGTTGGACCGGGTGCCGCGGGGAGAGCTGGTGATCGCGGCGAACGAAGCCACCTGCGTGTACGTGCTGCCGACGGTGTTTTCGAGCTTCAAGAAGAGATTTCCGAACGTGCAGCTGCTGGTGGACCGCAGCTATGGGCGGCACGTGGTGGAAGCGGTGCTGGACAACCTGGCCGATTTCGGCTTCACGCAGTTGCCGGTGCAGGAGAAGCGGCTGCAGGTGGTGCCGGTGCACACGGACGAGATCAAGCTGCTGGCGCCGGCGGACCATCCGCTGGCGGCGATGGAGAGTGTGCTGCCGCAGGATCTGCTGTCGTACCCGCTGCTGCTGCCGAAGGGCGGCACGACGCGGACGAGGCTGAACGGCTGGCTGGAAGGCGTGGAAGACCGCATCCAGATCTCGATGGAGTTGGACTCGACGGAGATGATCAAGCGGTTTGTGCTGGCGGGCATGGGCATCTCGTTCATGGCGGCGTCGCACTTTGAAGAACAGGTGGCGGCGGGGCAGTTTGTGGCGGTGACGCTGGCGCCGGAGCCGCTGATCCGGAGGCTGGGCCTGGTGTACCGCAAGGACAAGGCGCTGTCGAAGGCGGGGCTGGGGTTCATTGAAAGCGTGATGGTACGGGCCGCGGGGCCGGTGGCGGTGGAGCGATGAACAAGCGGGGCAAGCCGGAGATCTATCAGTATCAGACCATTCTTGCGTCGACGCGCAAGGGCACGGAGTTGTTCGACGCGCTGGAAGAGATGCCCACGGTGATGCGGGCGACCTGCGTGAAGGCGTTGGACCATCCGGAAGCGGCGACGTTCGTGATAGCGGACCGCGAGGGCCTGGCGGCCTGGAAGGCGGCGCTAGAGCAGAACCGGAGAGAGGCCGCCGGCGTGGCGGCGGCGCAGCCGGCCGCGGCGCCGGCGCGGCCCGAACGGTGGAAGTGGACGGCCGGCGTGGGCGCGGGCCTGCTGGGCGCTTTGTCGCTGCTGGCATACTGGCTGCTGCGGTAAGCCCACCTGTTTTCAAACTGACATTCAAACCGGCAGCCATTCCGAACGATAAGTGGGCATGGATCGCCGCGAGTCTCCCCGCATTCGGGTGCGCTTGCCCGGGACGCTGACCGTTCTGGCGACAGGCGCGGAGAACCCTTCCGACGAGCGTTCACAGCCGGTGCTGGTGAACGCGCTATCCGGCAACGGCGCCAGCGTGCAGATGGATGTGCCGCTGCGGGTGGGCGCGCTGGTAAAACTGGTGGTGGAAGACGACCTCTTCCTGGGCGAAGTGGTGCACTGTGGAGCCGATGAGGGCGGCTATCTGGTGGGGTTGCATCTGGATTGCGCGCTGGCGTCGCTGAGCGGAATCCGGCGGCTGATGCTGGCCTTGTTTCGGGAAGGAAGCGGCGGGGATCAGGAGATCAGGCCGCGAGAATCTCCACTACCGGAGGACCGCAGCGTGTCAGTCGAAATTTCGATCTCAGGCGGCGCCCAAGCTACGGAGGCCCAGCAAGAGCGAAAGAACTAGCGCGGTGGTCAGCATGACCAGCAGCGCCCATCCGAGCCTGTGGGTTCTGCGGCTGTGTCTGAGATCCCTACCAAGAAGGACTCTCATCTTCTTCATTCTCCCCTTGATCTTGACTTGGAAGCAGTGTAACAGAATTGCAACAATTTGGCTATCCCCCGTCTTTGGAATGGGATGAATGGGGGGCGAAAGAAGGAAGAGTGGAGCCTGAGAACCGACTCCTCACGAGCACTGAAACGCGCTATATTACCACTCAGATGAGAAAGAGAATCGCGGTATTTGGCTGTGGCGGACAACTGGGCGTGGAGTTGTGCCGGGAGTTCAACCAGCGAGGCTGCTCGGTGGCTGGATGGGATCGTTCGCAAGTGGACATCACCTCCCCTCAGACAGTGGAGCAGGCCATTGCGTCCTTCGACCCGGAAGTGGTGTTGAACGCCGCCGCATACAACCAGGTGGACGTAGCGGAGAGCGAGCCGGTTGCGGCGTATCAAGTGAACGCATTGGCGGTGCGGAATCTGGCGCTGGCGTGCCGGCAGAGCGGTGCGGAACTGGTGCACTTCTCGACGGATTACGTCTTTGACGGCAAGGCGGGACGGCCCTACACGGAAGAGGACGCGACGCATCCGCTGGGCGCGTACGCGGTATCGAAGCTGGCCGGGGAGCTCTACGCGCAGGCGTATCTGTCGAAGCTATTGATCGTGCGGACTTCGGGCGTCTTCGGACTGGGGGCGCTGCAGACGCCGAGGGGCAACTTCATCGAGCTGATGCTGCGGCTGGCGTCGGAAGGCAAGCAGATCCGGGTGGTGGAAGACCACATTGGGAGTCCGACGTATGCGCCGCTGCTGGCGGCGCGGACGGCGGACCTGGTGGAGCGCGGGGTGACGGGGGTGGTGCACTGCGGTGGCGGATGCGCCGTGGGCTGGCACAGATTCGCGCAGATGGTATTTGAAGAGGCCGGGTTGAAGCCGGATCTGCGGTCGACGACAGACCGGGAATACCGGACGCCGGCGCGGCGTCCGAAGTATTCGGCGCTTTCGAATTCAAAGATGGAGTCTTTGGGGCTGGAAGCGATGCCGGCGCTGGAGATTACCTTGCGGAGCTATCTGCAACTGCGGGCGCGGCAACTGGCGAAGGTTTAGATCTTCTGGTAATGTAGATGCCCTGGGAGGCCTGGGCCATGTTGAAGAAGATTCTGATCGGAATCGCAATAGTGATCGTATTGCTGGTGGGTGCGATCATCGCGCAGCCGGACACATACAAAGTGACGCGAAGCGCGACGATGGCGGCACAGCCGGAGGCGGTATTTGCGCAGGTGAACGATTTCAGGAAGTGGGCGGCGTGGTCGCCCTGGGCGAAGCTGGATCCGCGGATGAAAGAGACGTTCACGGGTCCGGAGGCGGGGCAGGGATCGGTGTACGACTGGGCGGGGGACAAGAACGTGGGCAAGGGGCGGATGACGATTCTGGAGAGCAAGGCGGCGGAGCTGGTGCGGATCAAGCTGGAGTTCATCGAGCCGTTTGCGGACGTGGCGGACACGCGCTTCCGTTTTTCGCCGGACGGCGTGGGGACAAGAGTGGAGTGGGAGATGGCGGGGAACAACAACTTTCTGTCGAAGGCGATGTGTCTGTTCATGGGGGGGATGGACAAGATGATCGGGCCGGATTTCGAAAAGGGCCTGGCACAGTTGAAGGCGGCGGCGGAGAAGAAGTAGCGGGCACGCCGGCGGGCGGCACGGGTCTGCCACAATCAAGCTATGCCGCGTCTGCTGCTGATCGACTCGTTCAACCTGATTTTCCGGGCGTTTCACGCGCGGCAGCGGATGAATGCCGCTCCGATGCGGACGTCGCGGGGCACCTCCACCGAAGCGATCTACATCTTCCACAACATGGTGCGGAAGCTGCGGAAGCAGTACGCGCCGGAGTACCTGGCGGCGGTGTTCGAGAGCGAAGGGCCGACGTTCCGGGAACAGCAGTTCGAGGCGTACAAGGCGAACCGCTCAGAGACGCCGCCGGAGCTGGTGGAGCAGATTCCGGCGATCTCGCGGATGCTGGAGGCGATGCGGGTGCCGGTGCTGCAGGCGCCGGGGTATGAGGCGGACGATGTAATTGGGACGGTAGCGCGGAAGGCGGCGGCGGAGGGCGTGGAGGTGTGGATCGTCTCCAGCGACAAAGACATGCTGCAACTGGTGGGCGGACATGTGCGGATGCTGGACATGATGAAGAACGACACGCTGTACGATGCGGAGAAGGTGCGCGAGTTCAAGGGCGTGCCGCCGGAGCGGATCGCGGATCTGCTGGCGTTGACGGGCGATTCGGTGGACAACATTCCGGGGGCGCCGGGGATCGGCGACAAGGGGGCGGTGCAACTGCTGGAGCAGTTCGGATCGTTGGCGGAGCTGCTGGACCGGGCGGAGGAGGTGCAGCGGAAGGCGTACCGGGAGAGTCTGCAGAACCACCGGGAGCAGATCGAGCTGAGCCTGAAGCTGGCGACGATCGAGACGGATGTGCCGGTGGAGTACCGCCTGGAGAGCCTGGCGGTGAGCGAGCCGGAGCGGGAGACGCTGGCGGCGTTCTACCGCGAGTATGAGTTCTTCTCGTTTCTGAAGGAACTGGGGCTGGCGGCGGATGTTCCGGCGGCAGAGCCCGCGGCGGCGGAAGACAGCGCACCGGAGCCGGATACAGAGGTGGTGTACGACTGGAAGGCCAGCGGGGCCGAGGGGCACGGCAAACCGGTGGAGGACGTGCTGCTGTATGCGTTTCTGGTGCTGGCCGACCCGTCGGCGTGCGCGCTGGACTCGCTGATCGCGCGCTACCTGGAGCGGCCGGGCACGACGCAGGAAGAGACGCTGCGGGCGCTGGCGCGGAAGCTGCGGCCGATGATCACGCCGGAGTTCCGGCGGATCTACGACGAGCTGGATCTGCCGGCGATGCCGGTGCTGGCGCGAATGGAGCGGACGGGGATCCGGATCGAGACGACGCAACTGGCGGAGCTGTCGAAGCGGATGGAGAGCGAGATCGGCGGGCTGACGGAGGAGATCTTCGCGCTGGCGGGCAAGCCGTTCAACATCAACTCGCCGAAACAGTTGGGCGAGATTCTGTTTGAAGACCTGAAGCTGCCGGCACAGGGCAAGACGGGCAAGACGAAGGCGTATTCGACGGCGGCGGACGTGCTGGAGGCGCTGGCGGAGAAGCATCCGATCGCGCAGAAGATCCTCGACTATCGGCAGCTGGCGAAGCTGAAGGGCACGTATGTGGACGCGCTGCCGGCGCTGATTTCGCCGGAGGACGGGCGGATCCACACGACGTTCAATCCGGCGGGGGCGGCGACGGGGCGGCTGTCGTCGTCGAATCCGAATCTGCAGAATATTCCGGTGCGGACGGAGCTGGGGCGGGAGATCCGGGCGGCGTTTGTGCCGGAGCCGGGTTGGGTGCTGGTGGTGGCGGACTATTCGCAGATCGAGCTGCGGCTGCTGGCGCATTTTTCGGGCGACCCGGTGCTGACGGGCGCGTTCCGGAACAACGAGGACATTCACACGCGGACGGCGTCGGAAGTGAACGGTGTGCCGCCGCTGATGGTGACGCCGGAGATGCGGCGGGCGGCGAAGGCGGTGAATTTCGGGATCGTATACGGGCAGAGCGCGTTCGGGCTGTCGCAGCAGTTGGGGATTCCGCGGGAGGAAGCGGAGCGGTATATCCGCGAGTACTTCCTGCGGTATGAGGGCGTGAAGAAGTGGATTGCGGCGACGATCGAGGAGACGCGGGAGAAGGGCTACACGCTGACGCTGGCGGGGCGGCGGCGGCCGATTCCGGACATCGGCGCGAAGAACCCGAATGTGCGGGCGTTCGCGGAGCGGACGGCGGTGAACACGCCGCTGCAAGGGACGGCGGCGGATCTGATCAAAGCGGCGATGATCCGGATCGACGCGGCGCTGCTGAAAGAGGGCATGCGGGGGCGGATGCTGCTGCAGGTGCACGACGAACTGGTGTTCGAATGCCCGCGGGAGGAGATGGGCGAGCTGAGCAAGCTGGTGAAGCAGACGATGGAAGGGGTGGCGCAGTTGAAGGTGCCTTTGCTGGCCGAGGTGGGGCACGGGGGCAAGTGGCGCGACGCCAAATGAGCGATTCGCTGACAGAGCGGCTGGAGGAGCTGAAGCGCCGGATGGCGCGGATCGACGCGCGCTATCAGGGCGAGCCGGCGCCGGAGACGCGGGCGCTGCCGGGGGGCCGGGAAGTGCAGACGGGGCGCGGCGCGCACTGGGAGTTTGAGGAGCTGTGGCCGGCGCACTACCGGCATGGGACGGCCGATGTGGGGGCGTTGAGCGAATTGCCGGCGGACTTGTTGCAGGCGCTGGTGAACGAAGAGGTGACGGCGCCGGTGGGGCGGTGGGCGTTTCTGGACACGGAGACGAGCGGGCTGAGCGGCGGATCCGGAACGTTTGCGTTTCTGGTGGGGGTGGGGTGGATCTCGGAGCGGGGGTTTGAGCTGCGGCAGTTCTTCATGCGGGAGCATGGGGAGGAGCCGTCGCTGCTGGAGGCGCTGTCGGAGTGTCTGCAAGGGTTCGACCTGCTGGTGACCTACAACGGGCGGGCGTTCGATCAGCCGCTGCTGGAGACGCGGTACCGGCTGTCGAGGATTCCGGAGCCGTTTCCGCGGATGAAGCATGTGGATCTGCTGTATTCGGCGCGGCGGCTGTGGCGGCTGGCGCTGGATTCGTGCCGGCTGCAGGAGCTGGAGCAGCGGATTCTGGGGGTGGAACGGCACGGGGATGTGGCCGGGGGGCTGATTCCGAATTTGTATTTTCAGTATTTGAATACGCGAGATTTCCGTCCGCTGGCGCCGGTAATTACTCATAATGCGATCGATATTCTGTCGCTGGCGTGTTTGACGGCGATTGTGCCGGTGGCGTTTAGGGAGCCGGCGCGGCTTTCGGCCGGGGCGGAGATGGTGGCGCTGGCGCGGTACTTCCGGAATGAGGGGCGGTTGGAGGAGGCGGTTTCGCTGATGCGCGGGGCGCTTTCGCGGCAGTTGGATGACGCGCTGCTTTGGGAGACTTTGTGGCAGACGGCGGAGATGGAGAGGAAGCTGGGGCGGATGGGGGCGGCGGTTGCGCTTTGGAGCGAGTTGTCGACGGTGGCGAATCCGCGGCGGGGGGAGGCGTTGGAGAAATTGGGTCTGTATTATGAGCGGAATGAGAGGAATTATGGGTTGGCTTTGGAGATGACTCTCGCTGCGTTTGAGTTTGAGCCGACTGAGGTTTTGCGGAAACGGGCGGCTCGGCTGGGGAAGAAGGCGGGTGGGGGGCCTCTGCTGCTGTAGAGGGAAGTGTTGTCCGGCGCTACCCCGGACTGGCGTCCGGGGGAACAGGGCTTCCCTGGTGGGGAAGTTGGGAGACGGGGGGCTTGTGGCGCCGGGGGCACGGCTTTGGCCCGTCACCCCGGACTGGCGTCCGGGGGAACAGGGCTTCCCTTTCGGCGCTGCACCTTGCTGGCTTGCGGGGGGCTAGCGGGGGCGGATGGCGGCGGAGAAATTGGGGCTTTGGTCGGCGGCTCGGGCGATTTGGTTGATGTGGGCGCGGGCCTTTAGTTCGGGGAAGGGGAGGCTGCCGGCGATGCGGCCGCGCTCGTAAAGCAACTCGTCCAGCTTGCCGTTGGCTAGGATGCGCCAGTCCCAGGGGGAGGTTCGGCCGAGGGAGGCGTCGGCGAGGGTGCGGATCTCGGTGGTGCAGTTGGTGGTGAGGGCGTTGTACCACTCGGGCTGGCGGTGCATGGCGTTCATGCGGTCGAGATAGGAAAGGAAGGCGGACCGGGCCTGTTCGGGGGTGAGGTTGAGGTGGTAGAGATAGACTTCTTCGCCCTGGCGGTAGTTGGTGCGGAGGCGGATGACGTCGCGCTCGTCGGCGGCGAGGACCATGAGTTCAAACTGGCGGAAGAAGCCGCGGACGGCGGAGTAGCCTTCTCCGACCTCCTTGCGGACTTCGATGGAGAGGGCGAGGTATCGGCCGTCGCCGTAATGGAAGCTGACGATGGGGTGGGCGATGTAGGGGGAGCCCCACCAGGTGATGGCGATGTCGGCGCCGTGGATGGTGTCGAGGTCGATCTGGCGGGTCTCCCAGCGGACGTCGTAGTCGGTTTCGGAGCGATAGTCGGCGTTGCGGACGTTGTGGATGGTGACGATGTTGCCGGTGCGTTCGGCGAAGGCGGTGCGGGCGACGTCGGGCTGCCAGTTGCGCTGGTTGGAGGGTTTCAGGTTGATCCACCAGAGGAGGACCAAGAGGAAGGCGGCGAAGCCGGCGGCGAGGGCGCGGGGGTAGGGCCGGAGGCGCCAGAAGAGAAAGACGAGGAGAAGAAGGTAGGCGGCGGAGGCGGAAGGGTGGAGATCGATGGCGAGGGCGGCGGCGGCCCAGAGGGTGAGTGCGGCGAGGAGGATGCCGACAAGAACTAGCATCGTAGTTCGGCCAGTATACAGCTTAGTGCTGGTGTGCGGGCGGCTTGCCTTTTTCGAGAGTGTCGACATGGGCGGCGCTGAGGAAGAACTGGAGGCGGGTGGCCCAGGCGGGGTCGAGCTGGGCGAGCTTCCGGCACTGCTCCTGGGCGCCGTCCGTATCGCCGTTCATGAGGAGGGAGAAGCCGAGGTAGTAGCGGGCGGGGGCGAAGGTGGGGTCGAGTTCCACGGCCTTGCGGTAGCCGGCGGTTTTGGCCTTGCCGTGGCCGAGCTTGCCTTCAGCGAAGGCGAGGTGGTACCAGGCGCGGGCGAAGGTGGGGGAGGATTCGACGGTCTTGCGGAGGTAGAAGGCGGCGCCGTCGAAGTCTTCGGCCCAGATGTGGCCGAGGCCGCGCTGGTAGTCTTCGCCGCGGGAGGGATCGAGCGAGTTGTTCCAGTCGCGGAGGGAGACGCGGATGGTGCGATTGACGGATTCGAGGCGGGCGAGTGGGATGGCGAAGGCGAGGGGCTGGCCGTCGATGGTTTTGACGGCGTGCCAGCCGGCGAGGAGGCCGTGTTCGTCGTAGAGGGGGGAGTTGGCGTTGTCTTTGGAGGCGCCGCAATCGAGGCGGGAGATGAAGCCGTAGCCGCCGGCCTCCCTGGTGTAGCGGACGGTGGCGTCGTGGGTGGCGGTGCGGACGGACTTGCCGAGGGCGGAAGCGGCGTCGGGGCCTTTGGGGGCCTGGGCACCGATGTAGATTTCGAGGACTCCGGAGTCGGCGTCCTCGCCGGTGATCCAGAGGAGGGGGTGAAGCTGGCCGTTGTCGTCGAGCAGGGAGGCGGAAGCGGCGCCGGCGAGGGCGTCGCGGGCGACGTAGGCGATTCCGCCGGGGCGGACGACAGCCCGGGCCTGATGGAGCAGGCGGCCGCCGGCGTCGTAGGTCAGCAACGCAGGCTCGGCGTGCAGCGCCAAGGAGAGACAGAGAAATAGCGCTGGTTTCATCTGGCTATGGGACGCGGCCATTCCACAGGCCGTTGCACCCATTTTGTACCATAGAAGTTTCACCCCTACGGACACCCCTGGGCACTGGAAAATAGAAATGGAAAACGGAAGTCTCGATTTGAAGAAGACCGTCAATCTGCCCGCGACGGGGTTCGGCATGAAGGCCAACCTGGCCACGACCGAACCGAAGATGCTGGCGCACTGGAACGAAAGCGGGTTGTACCAGCAGATTCGGGCGTCGCGCGCGGGCCGGCCGATGTACGTGCTGCACGACGGGCCGCCGTATGCGAACGGAAACATCCACCTGGGCCATGCGTTCAACAAGATCCTGAAGGACTTCATCATCAAGTGGAAGACGATGGCGGGCTACGACTCGCCATACGTGCCGGGCTGGGACTGCCACGGGCTGCCGATCGAGATCAAGGTGGACGGGCAGTTGGGCCCGAAGAAGGCGAAGATGACGACGGCGCAGGTGCGCGCCGAGTGCCGGAAGTACGCGGAGAAGTACGTCAGGCTGCAGAGCGAATCGTTCCAGCGGCTGGGCGTGCTGGGGCGGTGGGAAGATCCGTACCTGACGATGAGCGCCGAGTATGAGGCGGTGATCGCGGGCGCGTTTGTGGATTTTCTGGAGAAGGGCTCGGTCTACAAGGGCCTCAAACCCGTGAACTGGTGCATCAGTTGCAGGACGGCGCTGGCGGAGGCGGAAGTGGAGTATGAAAACCACTCGAGCCCGTCGATCTGGGTGCGGTTCAAGCTGATGTCGGAAGCGGCGGCGGTGGACGAAGCGCTACGCGGGCGGAACGTCTACGGGCTGATCTGGACGACGACGCCGTGGACGATTCCGGCCAACGTGGGGATTGCGTACCATCCGACGTTCGAGTATTCGGCGGTGGAAGTGGGGGATGCGGTGTACATCGTGGCCAGCGGGCTGCTGGAGGCGACGGCGCAGAACTGCGGCTGGACGGACGCGAAGGTGATTGCGACGTTCGCGGGCGCGCGGCTGGAAGGGGCGGTGTTCCGGCATCCGTTCCTGGAGCGCGATTCGCTGGGCGTGCTGGCGGACTACGTGACGCTGGAGCAGGGCACGGGCGCGGTACACACGGCGCCGGGCCACGGCGCGGAAGATTACATCACGGGCCAGAAGTACGGGCTGCCGACGTTCTGCCCGGTGGATGCGCACGGGCGGTTCTACCACGCGGAAGGCGCGGCGGGGCGGCTGCCGGAAGCGATCATCGGCATCAGCATCTGGGAAGCGAACCCGGTGGTGAGCGGGATTCTGAAAGAGGCCGGGGCACTGCTGGGCGAGAAGAAGCTGGACCACAGCTATCCGCACTGCTGGCGGTGCCATAAGGCGACGATCTTCCGGGCGACGGAGCAGTGGTTCATCGGGATGGACCGCAACGACCTGCGGGCGAAGGCGCTGGAAGCGATCAAGAAAGTGAAGTGGCATCCGGAGTGGGGTGATGAGCGGATGTCGAACATGATCGCCACGCGGCCGGACTGGTGCATCTCGCGGCAGAGGGTGTGGGGCGTGCCGATCACGGTGTTCTACTGCGACAGTTGCGGAGAGTGCATCACGGACCGGAAGCATCTGGACCCGGTGGTGGCGCAGTTCCGCGAGCACACGGCGGATGTCTGGTATGAGAAGACGGCGGCCGAGCTGTTGGGGCCGGGGGTGAAGTGCGCCAAGTGCGGCGGCGAGGAGTTCCGCAAAGAGAACGACATTTTGGATGTGTGGTTCGATTCGGGCTCATCGCACCTGGCAGTGCTGCACGACAGGAACGGGCTGCCGTGGCCTTCGGACATGTATCTGGAAGGCGGCGACCAGTACCGCGGGTGGTTCCACAGCTCGCTGCTGGTGGGCGTTGGGCTGCGCGGAGAAGCGCCGTACCGGGAGTGCGCGACGAACGGCTGGGCGCTGGACGGCGAGGGCCGGGCGATGTCGAAGTCGCTGGGCAATGTGATCGCGCCGGAAGAGGTGATCAAGAAGTACGGCGCGGACGTGCTGCGGCTGTGGGTTTCGTCGGTGGCGTTCCAGGAGGACGTGCGGCTATCGGACGTGATCCTGGCGCGGCTGACCGAGGCGTACCGCAAGCTGCGGAACACGTTCCGGTACGCGCTGGGCAATCTGCACGACTTCGATCCGCAGACGGATGCGTTGCCGGGCGGTGAACTGCTGGAGATCGACCAGTGGATTCTGTACCGCGCGGCGGCGCTGGTGGAGAGCTGCCGGACGAACTACGAAGAGCTGGCGTTCCACCGCGTGTACCAGGCGGTGTATAACTTCGCGACGACGGATTTGAGCGCGGTGTATTTCGATGTATTGAAAGACCGGCTGTACACGTCGGCGCCGAAGTCGAAGGCGCGGCGGAGCGCGCAGACGGCGCTGTACCGGATCAACCACGCGCTGCTGAGGCTGGTGGCGCCGATTCTGGCGTTCACGGCGGAAGAGGCGTGGAGCCACATGAAGCGGCGGGACGGGGAACCGGAGAGCGTGCACGTGGCGCTGGCTCCGGCGGCGGCGGAACTGACCGAGGGGCTGGCGGCGGATCATGCGGCGCTGAGCGAGAACTGGGACAAGCTGATGGGCGTGCGCGATACGGTGCTGAAGAGCCTGGAGAGCGCGCGGAACGAGAAGCTGATCGGCGCGCCGTTGGAAGCGAAGGTGGTGCTGACGGCCGGGGCGGATCTCCATCCGCTGCTGGCGCAGTACCAGGCGGAGCTGCCGGGGTTGTTCATCACGTCGCAGGTGGAGCTGAAGCAGGGCGAGGCTCTGGGCGCGGCGATCGAACGGGCGGGCGGAGAGAAGTGCGACCGGTGCTGGAAGTTCACGTTCGACAGGGGCGCGGACGCGTCGCTGCCGGCGGTGTGCGCGGCGTGCGCGGCGGCGGTGCGCGAGATCGTGGGGAGCTAAGGGCGTGGTGCGGCGCTGGCCGTTTGCGCTGGCGGTGGCGGTCCTGGCGGTGGACCGCCTGACGAAGCATGTGATCGAGACGCAGGTGCGCGACTGGGACATCATCCGGGTGATTCCGGGGCTGTTCCAGATCGTGCACGCGCGCAACACGGGCGTGGCGTTCAGCTTCTTTTCCGAGCAGGGCGCGGGCGGCGGGCGGCTGATTCTGGTGGTGTTCGCGGTGGCGGTGATCGGGCTGGTGGCGAACCTGCTGTGGGGGGCGTGCCGGAACGCGAAGGAGCACTGGACGCTGGCGGCGGCGCTGGCGCTGGTGATGGGCGGGGCGGCGGGGAACCTCTATGACAGAGTGGTGTTCGGCAGCGTGACCGATTTTCTGGACTTCTACTGGGGCGCGCACCACTTCCCGGTGTTCAACGTGGCGGACACGGCGATTTCGGTGGGCGCGGGTCTGCTGCTGGTGAATCTGTGGCTGGTGCGGCAGCGGTGATCAGACGCGGCAGAGATCCACGGCCTGTTTGAGGCTGACGAGGGGTTCGCGCTTGGGGATGAACTCGTGGGCCATGAAGCCGGTGAAGCCGGTGTCGGCGATGGCGCGGACGATGGCGGGGTAGTAGAGCTCCTGGGTTTCGTCGATTTCATTGCGGCCGGGGTTGCCGCCGGTGTGATAGTGGCCGATCCAGGGGTGGTATTCGCGGATGGTGCGGATGACGTCGCCCTCCATGATCTGCATGTGGTAGATGTCGTAGAGCAATTTGATCATGGGGCTGTTGACGGCCTTCATCACCTGGACGCCCCAGGGGGTGCGGTCGCACATATAGTCCTTGTGATTGACCTTGGAGTTGAGCAGCTCCATGACGACGAGGACGCCTGCATCTTCGGCGTATTTCCTGATGCGATTGAGGCCGATGATGCAGTTTTCGGCGCCTTCCTGATCGCTCATGCCCTTGCGGTTGCCGGAGAAGACGATGATGGAGTGGGCCTTGGCGGCGGCCGCCTCGGCGACCATGGTTTTGAATTTCTCTTCGATGGCGGCGTGGTTTTCCTTGCGGTTGAGGCCATCGGGGATGGTGGTGGGACCGGGGACGATGGTGAGGGTGAGGCCGGCGGCTTTGACGGCATCCCATTCGTTGCGGGCGACGAGGTCCATGGCCTGGATGCCCATGGCGGCGGAGGCGCGGGCGAGTTCGTCGATGGGGGTTTTGGAATAGCACCAGCGGCAGACGGACTGGCGGACGCGGCCGGCGGCTGGGGTAGGGGACTGGGCGGCGGCGTTGAGGGCGGAGATGCCGAGGCCGGCGGCGGGCAGGAAGCTGCGGCGGTTCATGGTGTACAGGGTATCAGAGAGCGGAATCGTACAGAGCGCGGCGCCGGGGCGGCGCGGATTACCATGAAGGCATATGAGCTTTTTCGTGGGCATTCCGGCGGTGGACCAGTTCAACGAATGGATGGTCCGCGGGCTGCACGCGACGATCTACCTGGCGGGCGCGGGGCTACTGACGTTCGCGCTGTCGAAGCTGTTCCGGCGGATCAGCCGGTTTTCGGCGGAGATCATCCGCGAGCGGGGCGGCGTGCCGGACGCGGAGCTGGAGAAGCAGACGACGACGATCGCCGACATCGCGCGGCGGGTGCTGTTCATGCTGATCTGGCTGATGGCGGCGGTGCTGGCGATGAAGGAGTTCCAACTGGATGTGGGTCCGCTGCTGGCCGGCGCGGGCGTGGCGGGACTGGCGATCGGCTTCGCGGCGCAGAGCATCTTGAAGGATTGGATCAACGGCTTTTTCCTGCTGGCGGAAGGGCAGGTGCGGATCAGCGACGTGATCAAGATCGGCGACATTTCAGGCGTGGTGGAGCACCTGAGCCTGCGGACGACGGTGCTGCGGAGCTACGACGGCAATGTGCACGTCTTTTCGAACGGCACGATTCAGAACTTCACGAACATGACGCTGGGCTACTCCTTCGTGGTGGTGGACCTGGCGGTGGAATTCGAGGAAGATCCGCAGCGGCTGCTGGCGATTCTGAGGGAGTGTGCGATGGAGATGAGGGCCGAGGCGGAGTGGGCGGGCCGGATTCTGGCGGAGCTGGAAGTGGCAGGGGTGGATAAGTTCACCGAACAGGGGATTGCAGTGAAGGCGCGGATGAAGGTGAAGGCGGGCGAGCAGTGGGCGGTGGGCCGGGAGTTGAACCGGCGGGTGCTGGGTCTGTGCGCGGAGCGCGGTGTGACGATCGCCACGGCGCAGCGGCAGGTGCAGGTTTCCGAGAAAGGAGCGCAGAATGGTACCGATCCGGGAAGCAAATCTTAGCGGGCTGGAGTGGCGGCAAACGAGCGCGTTTCAGCGCCACTACGAGCTGAAGAGCGGCGACTCCGTGCTGGCCGAGCTGACGTTTCTGAAGACCTTTGGGACGCTGGCGCGGATGGCGACGCTGAGCGGCAACTGGACGTTCAAGCGGACGGGTTATCTTTCGCCCGTGGTGACGGCGCGAGTTGAGAACGGCGAGGCGGAGCTGGCGACGTACCACCCGCATTTCATGGGACGGAAGGGAGCGCTGACGCTGGCGGGCGGCGAGGGGCTGAGCTTCGGCGCGGCGAACTTCTGGGCCAGCGAGTGGGTGTTGAGCGACGGAGAAGGCCGGGCGCTGCTGCGGATGCACAACCGGGGGGTGCTGCATCATGGAGCGGTGCTGGAGTTCACGCCGGAGGGCCGGCAGAGGCAGGACGCGGCGATGCTGGCGGGGCTTTGCTGGTATGTGATCGTACTGCACATCGAGGATTCGACAGTGGCGGCGAGCGTTTAGCGTGAGGCGGGTTCTATACACGGCGGCGCACGGGGGCTTCGGCGGGCAGGCGATTCCGCTGGGGGGCGGAGCGGCGGTGTCGGAGATGCTGGCGCGGGAGTGGGGGCGGACGCGGCCGTTCGAGTTGAAGGTGCTGGGGCCGGCGATTCTGGGGGCGAACGCGCCGTCGGGGCAGGATCTGGTGGAGTTCGACGAGCGGCAGTATGCGCGGTTCTGCCTGGAGTTCCGCGAGGCCGCGACGCGGGCGGTGCTGGAGGAGGAACCGAAAGAGGCCGCGGTGCTGGTGAACGACATCAGCGAGGGGCCGGATTTCGGGCGGATGGAGGATGCCGGGTTCCGGATCGTGACGGTGTACCACGTGGACGTGGTCGCCTATATTGCGGCGATCTACCTGCGCGGCAAGGTGGCGCCGAGCGTGTTGACGCGGGTGTGGGAAGGGATGCGGGGGCTGAAGCTGGATGGGCTGGCGCCGGAGATTCTGAAGCTGATCTTTGCGCAGCAGCGGGCGAGTCTGGAACATTCGGCGGCGGTGGTGGTGCCCTCATCGGGGATGAAGGAGGTGCTGCTGGATTGCTATCCGGCGACGCCGGCGGAGCGGATTCAGGTGCTGCCGTGGGGGGCTCCGGAACCGGCGAGCGGGGGCGATGCGGAGGAGCTGCGGCGGGAGTTCGGGGTGCCGCGGGAGGCTCGGGTGCTGCTGTGCCTGAGCCGGATTTCGCCGGAGAAGGGACAGGACACGCTGCTGGAAGCGCTGCTCGACTGGGAGCGCGAGGGCGGACCGGCGGACGGGCCGGTATGGTTGTTTGTGTGCGGCGCGCCGGCGTTCATGCAAGGCGAGCGGCACATGGCGAGACTGCGGGCGCTGGCGGCGCGATTGAAGCGGGTAAAGGTGGTGTTTCCGGGCTACGCGAGCGGGGCGAGAAAGCAGGCGTTTTTCCAACTGGCGGATCTGTATGTGTTTCCGTCGCGGCACGAGAGCTACGGGTTGACGCTGATGGAGGCGCTGTCGGCGGGCGTGCCGGCGTTGTGTCTGGAGCACCAGGGATCGAAGGAGATCATGACGCCGGAGGTGGGGGTGATGGTGGCGGCGGGCGAGGCGCGGCGCGGTCTGCGGGCGGCGATTCAGCGGCTGTTGGGAGAGGGGGCCGAGGCGCGCGAGCGGCGGCGGGCGGCGGCGAAGGCGCATGCGGCGGGGCGGCCGTTCGGGGCGGCGGCGGCCCGGCTGGCGGAGCTACTACAGGGCTAGCTAGTGGAGGACGGAGGTGCGCGTGAGCGCGCCGGTGATGGCCGGCAGGGGTAGCACCTGTTGGGCGGCGCCGAGGCGGATGGCCTCGCGGGGCATACCGAAGACGACGCAGCTATCCTCATCCTGGGCGATGGTGTGAGCGCCGGCGCGGCGCAGGGCGAGCATGCCTTCGGCGCCGTCGCTGCCCATGCCGGTGAGCAGGACGCCGCAGGCCTGAGGGCCGGCGCTGAGGGCGACGGATTGGAACATGACGTCGACCGAGGGGCGCTGGTAGCAGACCTTGGGGCCGTCGTCGAGGCGCAGGCGCCAGAGTCCGGAAGCGGAGCGCTCGACGACGAGGTGGTGGTTACCGGGGGCGACGTAGGCGCGGCCGTGGGCGAGGGTTTCGCCGCCCTGGGCTTCGAGCACTTGCAGGGCGCAGATCTGGTTGAGGCGCTGGGCGAAGGCGGCGGAGAAGCCGGCGGGGATGTGTTGAGTGATGACGATGGGCGGCATGTCGGCGGGCAGGCCGCGCAGGACCTGTTCGATGGCTTGGGTGCCGCCGGTGGAGGCGCCGATGGCGAGGAGGAGTTCGGCGCGGCGCTGGGTGCGGGCGCTGGGGGTGGCGGAGGTCTGGGTTTCAGCAGGGTCGGCCTGGCGCTGGCGCAGGCGCGCCTGCGAGGCGGCGCGGATGCGGCGCGGCAGATCTTCCTTGAGATCGCCGACGGAATAGGGGCCGCCGGGTTTGGCGAGGACGTCGACGGCGCCGCGGTTCATGGCCTCCAGGGCGGCGCGGGTGGAGCTTTGGGTGAGGGAGCTGATGACGATGACCGGCAGCGGGTAGTGGCGCATGAGACGGTCGAGGAAGGTGAGGCCGTCCATGCGCGGCATTTCGATGTCGAGCGTGAGGACATCGGGCCGCAGGGCGATGATCTTGTCGCGGGCGACGTAGGGATCCGGCGCCGTGCCGACGACCTCTATATCGGGCTGTGCGGCAAGAATGTCGCTGATGACTTTGCGGACGATGGCGGAGTCGTCGACCACCAGGACCCTGGTGCGAGGCAGGCCGGCAGTCATAGGCCCTCCTGGAGTTCAGTCCCGGTGATGCGGGCGTAGAGGTCCATGCGGCCGTGTTCGAGCGGAAAACTGAGCCAGGGGCCGGGGGGCGCGGGGCCGGCGGCGCCGAAGACGGGCTGTTCGATGTGCAGCCGTCCGTCGGGCTGGATGCGGCTGAGGGTGGAGCCGCAGAGAACGTTGGCGAGTTCCACGACCATGCTGTGCTGTTCGGATTCGCCGGTGAACTCCTCTTCGAGGCCGAGGAAGGCCGCGGCCAGTGAGCGGGGGCAGCCGCCGGAGAGAGCGACGCGCAGTTCGCCGCAGGCGCTGCCGCTAAAGACGGCACGGGCCTGGCTGGCGGGTGCGGGAGGGGAGCCGTCCAGCGTGGGCTCGCCGGTGGGGAGTTCGAAGAACATGGTTTCGAGAACCTCGAGCGCGGCCTGGGTGCAGGCGGCCTTGAGGGTGCCGTGGCTGAGATCGATGGCACTCACAGCGAGGCTCCTTTTTTCTGGCCGGTTTCCGGGCCGGTTTCCGGGCATTCTTCCGGGCCCCAGTCCGGCAGGAGCTGGCAGAGCACTTCGGCCAGGCGTTCCGGGGGGAAGGGTTTGCGGACGTAGTCGCTGGCGCCGAGCCGCAGGAGCGCGCCGACGCGCTGCTCGGTGGAGTCGGTAGAAACGACGACGACGGGGATGGCGGCGAGGGCGGGGTCGCGCTTGAGTTCTCTGAGGAAGTCCTCGCCGTCGAGCACCGGCATGTTGATGTCGGTGAGGATGAGGTCGACGCCGGTGGTGCCGGAGCGCAGGTGGGCGAGCGCCTCCGCGCCGTTGGAGGCTTCGAGGAAGCCTGAGGCGGGCAGGCCGGTGACAAGGATGGTGCGTCGCACGAAGGCGCGCATCACGGGAGAATCGTCGACGATCATGAGTCGCTTGGTCATACTCCTCCTGCAACTCCTACAATTGGTCCGCCGGCGGCGGCGGGCATCCTCGCGAGGCGGGCGGCGCCGGCCAGTTCGCGCTCCGTCTGTCCGGCGGCGCGAATGAACATGCGGCCGCTCTGCAATTCGAGGCGCACGGTGCGGCTGACGTTTCCGCCGACGTCTTCCCCGTGCACCATGACGCCCGCTTTCCAGAGGATTTTCTTGAGCGCGGCGTAGTTGCGCTTGCCGATGCTGAACAGTCCGTTGTCTTCGACCACGGCCGCGCCGCCGGCCAGGCGGACGATGAGGCGGCGCTTCTCGGCGCCCATCTGGTAGGCCTCGCGGAAGAGCCGGGGCGTGCCGGTATCGGCGTAGCGGTAGGGATGGTCCTGGCCCTGGCCGCGGAGGTCCACCGAGCTATCGGGGAGCATGAAGTGGAGCAGGCCGCCGACGCGCGCCGCCGGGTCCCAGACGACGACGGCGATGCAGGAACCGAGCGCATAGGTGACGAGTTCGGCGTCCGGCTCGGCCGAGACGAGACAATCGCCCACGCCCACGACGAGGTTTCTCAAGGCTTCCTCCTCATGTCGTTGTCTCCCGATCTCGTCAGCGCTCGCCACGCAGGGGCGGCTTGCGGTAGACCGCGGGCCTGACGAATTCGAGGTCATGGCGCACGCCCATCAGGCCTTCGGAATGGCCGATGAGCAGCCACCCGCCGGGTTCCAGTCTGTCGGTGAAGCGGCGGATGAGCTGTTCCTGGGTTGCCTTGTCGAAGTAGATCATGACATTGCGGCAGAAGATGACGTGCGACTTCGGAACGCGCGAAAGATCTTCCATGAGATTGATGCGGTCGAAGGCGATGCGCTGGCGCCACTCGGGGCGCACGCGGATGAGGCCTTCCTGCGCTCCGCGGCCGCGCTGGAAGTAGAGCTTGGGCCAGGAGGGCGGCATTTCCTTGATGCGGTCGAGCGGGTAGACGCCGCCGCGGGCGGCGTCGAGGGCGCGGGTGGAGATGTCGGTGGCGAGGAGGTTCAAGCGCGAGACGCCGCGTTCGCCGAGGTGATCCGCGATGGTGAAGAGGATGCTGTAGGGCTCTTCGCCGGTGGAGCAGCCGGCGCTCCAGAGCTGGAACCGGGCGTGGTTTTCGAGGCTGGGCAGGATGAGGCCGCGGAGGATCTCGAAGTGCTGGGGTTCGCGCAGGAAGCTGGTGAAGTTGGTGGTGAGGGCGTCGATGAGGCAGGCCAGTTCGCGGCCGGTGCGGTCCTCCTCGACGGTGCGCAGGTACTGGGGGATGTCGGCGAGGCCGAGGTCGCGAACGCGCTTGCTGAGTCGCGCGCTCACCAGCGCCTCTTTACCGCTGCGGAGGTCCAGGCCGAAGACGGAGTGCGCGAGTTTGCGCACTCTGTCGAAGTCGGCGGCCCGGATGGGCAAAGCGGCGATGGCCTGATCGTACATGGTGGTGGGTCCTATCCGCGGCGGGCCGCGCCGGTGTCGCCGGCGAGCGTGGCGACGTCAAGAATGAGGCCGACGCGGCCATCGCCGAGGATGGCGCCGCCGGCCACGCCGCGCACGTCGCGGAAGACCGGGCCGAGGCTCTTGATCACGACTTCCTGCTTGCCGGCCAGTTCGTCGGCCAGGAGGCAGAAGGTGCGCGTGTCGCTCTCGCCGACGATCATGACGCCCTCTTCGGCGGGCCTGTCGGCGGCTTGGGTATGGGTAGAGGAGATGCCGAGGCGGCCGGCCAGGCGGATGACCGGGAGCAGCCGGTCGCGCACCATGACCATCTCGCCCTTGCCCTCGACAGTGAAGACGCTGCCGACGGCGGGCTTGAACATCTCGCGCACGGCGAAGATGGGGATGATGTAGCGTTCGCCGCCAACCAGCACGACGAGGCCGTCGATGATGGCGAGCGTGAGCGGCAGCTTCAGGGTGAACGTGGTGCCTTCGCCGGGGCGCGAGGTGATCTCGATGCGGCCGCGGAGCTTGCTGATGTGCTTGCGGACCACGTCCATGCCCACGCCGCGGCCGCTGACGTCGCTGACCTTGTCGGCGGTGGAGAAGCCGGGCTCGAAGATGAGCTGGAAGACTTCACTGTCGCTGAGCGAGGCGTCGGGTGAGACGAGGCCGCGCTCGACGGCCTTGCGGAGGATCTTTACGCGGTCGAGGCCGCGGCCGTCGTCGCTGATTTCGACAACGATGAGCCCGGCCTGGTGGTGGGCGCGCAGGCGCACGCGGCCGGCGGGCGGCTTGCCCGCGGCGGTGCGCTCGGCGACGGACTCGATGCCGTGGTCCATGGAGTTGCGCAGCATGTGGACCATGGGGTCGGCCAGCTCTTCGACGATGGTGCGATCGAGCTCGACCTCTTCCCCGAACAGTTCCAGTTCGGCCTGTTTGCCGGACTTTTTGGCGAGGTCGCGCACGAGGCGGGTCATGCGGCGGAAGAGCTGCCCGATGGGGACCATGCGCATGGCCATGGCCGTCTTCTGCACTTCGCCGGTGACGCGCGTGAGGTGGGTGATGTCGCGCTGCAGCTTCGGACTGCGCACGGCGGAGAGGTCGGAGTTGTGGCGCAGCATGGATTGGGCGATGACGAGTTCGCCGACCATGTCCACGAGGAACTCGAGCTTGGCGGTATCCACCTTGACGAGGCTGGCTTCGTTCCTGGCAGAGCCGGGCTCATTCCTGGCCGAGCCGGGCTCGGGAGTGCGGGCCGAGGCCGGCTGGGCCTCGGCCGGCTGGGCCTCGGCGGGCTGGGAGGAGTCGTCCGTTGGGACCGCGGCCGGAGCGGCAGGGTCGGTTTGGCCCGTGGACGCTGAGCGGACGCGCTCGATGAGCGAGTCGGGCGGGGGGGGCGCGGCAGGCGACTTGCCCTGCTGCGCAGCCTCGATGACGTTCAGCCAGGAGGCGAGATAGTCGCCGGACTGGAGAATGACGTCCACCTGGGCGCCGGAGATTTCGAGCTGGCCGTTGCGGGCGAGGTCGAGCAGAGTTTCCACCTCGTGGGAGACCCGCTGGATGATCTCGTAGTCGAGGAAGCCGGCGAGGCCCTTGATGGTGTGAAAACTGCGGAAGGCGCTGTGGAGCGTTTCGGCGGTGTGGGAGCCCTGCTCGATCTCGAGCAGGCGCGCTTCGATGTTGGCCAGGTGCTCACGGGCCTCCACGAGGAAGTCTCCCACGAGCTGGGGATCCTGGTTGAGGAAGTTGGCCGATTCCGGGGCGGCCGTTTCGGGGCCCGCCGCGGGTTCGTCGAAGCTCTCCGCCAAGGCTCGGAGGCCGGCTTCCACCGATGCCTGCGGGGCTTCGATGGCCTCGGGGGCCTCGGGCTCCATCATCTCGACCGGCTGCGACGTGCCGGGCTTGGCCGTGACGGGTTCACCGTTTGCGGCCGAACGTCTGCCCTTCGCCATATCGTTCTACTCCGTCAGAGGATGCATGCGGGTGTGAGGCCGTTAGCGGCTAGAAGTCCGTGAACTCGCCGTCGAGCGGGATGCGGACGTCGGGCTTGGCGGAGTGGGCCATTGCTGCCGCGGGCTTGCGGAAGACGGGAGCGGTGCTGTGGTGCCGCGGGCGGCGAACCGCCGGGGCGCCCTCTTCGCCGCCCACGAGATTGCGGAGGCGTTCGACGGCCGCTTCGAGGGTCTGCGCCTGGGCGCTCATCTCTTCGCCGGCCGAGGCGCTCTCTTCGGCGCTGGCGGCAGTGGACTGGGTGACCTGCTGCATCTGAGCGACGGCGCGCGAGATCTGCTCGATGCCGCGGGTCTGTTCCTGGCTGCCGACATGGACTTCGTTGGAGAGCACCCGGATGCGGGAGGCGTTCTCGAAGACCTTGGTGACGCAGGCGGCCACTTCGTCGAGCTTCACCTTGCCTTCGTTGGAGCGCACGATCGACTCTTCAATGAGGTCCGAGGTGTCCTTGGCGGCCTGGGCGCAGCGCTGGGCGAGGTTGCGGACCTCGTCGGCCACCACGGCGAAGCCCATGCCGGCCTCGCCGGCGCGGGCGGCCTCGACGGCGGCGTTGAGGGCGAGGATGTTGGTTTGGAAGGCGATCTCGTCGATGACGCGGATGATCTTGGAGATCTTCTCGCTGGAGGTGTTGATCTCCTTCATGGAGCTGATCATCTGGTCGAGCTTCTGGTCGGTCTCTTTGAGGAGCTGGTCGGCCCGCTCGGTTTCCGTGGCGGCATTGGATGCGTTATCGGCGTTCTTCTGCGTCATGGAGTTGATCTCCTCGGTGGAGGCGGAAGTCTCTTCGAGGGTGGCGGCCTGCTCGGAGGCGCCCTGGGCGAGGGCCTGGGAGGAGCCGGAGACCTGCTGGGCGGCGGAGGCGACCTGACGGGAGCCTTCGGCGATTTCGCCGGCGATGCGGCGCAGTGCGACATTGGACTTGCGGACGGTCCAGAACGCGGCGGCGGCCAGTGCGACGGAGACCAGGCAAAGGAAGATGGAGAACCATTTGGCGACGCCGGTGGTGGTGGCAGCGGTTGCGGCGGCGTTGTCCAACAGTCCGCGCTGATGGCGGGCCAGGTCGGAAGAGTCCTTGCGCAGACGGTCCATCAGGGGGAGGAACAGGTCCGCTTGCATCTTGGTGGCCTCATCGAAGCGTTGCCCGTTGATGTGGCCTTCGAAAGCGGGGATCTGGCGAATCCACTCGTCGGAGGACGACCGGATGGAGGCATAGAAACGCCGGCCCTCGGGCGTCTGAATCAGCGGCTCCATTTCGCGCAGCGATTCCTCGAGCGCCTGTCTGGCCTGGTGGAGGGCCTGGGTGCTGACGTCCACCTGGCTCTTGTTGGCGGTGAGCGCGCCGAGCACCATGCCGCGCTGGCCGCTGTCGGCGGTGGAGACGGCGGTATTGATCCGGCCGGTGAGCTCCAGCTTTTTCGAGTCCATGGTGGTGAGCCGTTGCAGTACGCCGTCGAGGTGGCTCAGACTGGCGACTGCGCCCACGCCCAGCAGGAGGAGCAACCCGGAGGTGATGCCCTGGCTCAGATAGAACTTGGTTCCCAAACTCATATTTGCGGTCTTCATTTGAATCTCCTCGGTCGTCCCGACCTGTTCATTTGCACACTCGGACCCGGCGGGCTAGCTTGCCAGCGCGGGTTCGCCTTGCCACTGTTCCAGCCCGTGCAGTTCCTGCCGGGTAAGCACCTCGTCGATATCCAGCAGGATCTTCACCCGTCCCTTCACCTTGGCCATGCCGAGGATGTAGGGGATTCTGATGTCTTCGCCGAACGCCGGGGTGTCTTCGATCTCCGATTCCTGGATGGTGAGGACTTCGGAGACGCCGTCCACCACGGCGCCCATCTGGATGGAGGGCGCGCCGGGTTCATGCGAGACCTGCAGGACGATGATGCAGGTGCGTGCGGTGTATTCGGCCTCGGGCAGACTGAACTTGTTGCGGAGGTCGACGACGGGGATCACCTTACCGCGCAGATTGATGACGCCCTTGACGAACGAAGGGGTTTGCGGAACGGCGGTGATTTCCTGGATGCCCATGATCTCGCGGACCTTCAGCACATGGACGCCGAACTCTTCCTTGCCGAGGTGGAAGACGAGGTACTTGCCCTGGCGCCGTCCCGTGAACTGCGCCTGTGCCGTGTCATTGCCGTGCGCGGCGGTGTGCATGGCGTTCATTGAGCCGGGAACCGGCAGCGAGCTTTTCGCCTGCATTGAACTGCTCCTGTTGGGGTGATCCGGCGCCGGAACGGTACCGGTGTGGGAGGCCGTGCAGCACGGCATGCCCTCAAGCCCCATATCGGAGCGGGGCGGGGGAGTAAGAGACAAACTTAGTAAGGAGAGGAGAGGATGGAGGGGACTTAATTGAGCTCGTGTGCGCCGCGGGCGGCGTGGAAGGCCCAAAAGGCGGCCAGGACGCTGAAGACGGCGCCGGTCCAATAGGGGGCGGCAGGCCCGATGCGGTCGAAGATGGCGCCGGCCCAGACGGGGCCGATGACGCGGGTGAGAGAGGCGACGGACTGGGCGGTGCCGAGGATGACGCCTTGCTGTTCGACTCCGGCGCGGCGGGAGACCAGGCCGGTGAGGGCGGGGGCGGCGAGGCCGAAGCCGAGAGCGGTCAAAGCGACAGAGGTGTAGACGGCGGGGAGCGAGCCGGAGAGCGCGAGCGTAGCGAAGCCGCCGCCGAAGGTGAGCGCGCCGAAGACGGCAAGGCGCACTTCGCCGACGCTGGGGGCGAGTTTTCTGAGCAGAACGCCCTGGGTGAGGGCGGCTACCACGCCGAGGAAGGCGAACAGGACGGCGTTGGCGGCCGCATCCAGGCCGAAGCGGGCGTGGGTGAAGACGGCGAAGTTGGTCTGCAAGCCGGCCATGCCGAAATTGAGGGCGAAGACGGCCAGCATCAGTTCGCGGAATTCGATGCGATTCAGGGCGCGGCGGATCTGCGCCAGTGGATTGACATCGGCGAAAGTCAGGCGGTGGCCGGTGCGGTTTTCGAGTTGGAGCGACTCTTTGAGCAGCACGGTGGCGACGACGTAGGTGCAGAGGCTGAGGGCGCCGGAGGCGTAGGCGGGGGCGGAGAGGCTGATGTGGCTGAGGGCGCCGCCCATGGCGGGGCCGAGGATGAAGCCGAGGCCGAAGGCGGCGCCGATGAGGCCGAAGTTCTTGGCGCGGTCGCGCGGGTCGCTGACATCGGCGATGTAGGCCTGGGCAGTGGTGATGGAGCCGCCGGCGAATCCGGCCATGAGGCGGGCGGCGAAGAGCAGGGCGAGCGAATTGGCGGCGCCGAAGAGGAAGTAGCCGGCGGCGGTGCCGAGCAGGCAGATGAGCAGGACGGGGCGGCGGCCTTTGCGGTCCGACCAGACGCCGAGCAGCGGGCTGGCGAGGAACTGCGCGGCGGAAAACGCCAGGGCGAGGAGGCCGACGGTGAGGGCGTCGGTCCGGTACGGCTTCACCACGAAAGGAATGACGGGGACGAGGATGCCGGCGCCCATCATGTCGAGGAAGACGATCAGGAAGATAATGCCGAGGGCGCTCTTACGGGGCGCGGGAGCAGAACTCACCCTATCATGGTCTCACGCCCTCTACCCGGCGCGCGAACTATCTTGCTATCCTGCCGGTCAGATTCGCAATGGCGCAGTTGACTTTGACGGTGAATGGCGAGCCGCGCTCGGCTGAGGTGAAGGCGGGCACGACGCTGCTGGAATTCCTGCACGACTACCTGGCGATGACAGGCACGAAGTGCGGCTGCGAGGAGGGCACGTGCGGGGCCTGCACGGTGCACCTGGAAGGACGGGCGATCCGGAGCTGCATGGTGACGGCGGAGTCCTGCGCGGGCAAGGCCGTGACGACGATCGAAGGCCTGGCTTCGGGGGACCGCCTGCACGCGGTGCAGAGGGCGTTTCTTTCCTTCGAGGCGTTTCAGTGCGGCTTCTGCACGCCGGGCATGATCATGGAAGCCGCGGCGCTGCTCAACGACAAAAAGCCGCTGACCGATGCGCGCGTGCGCCTGTTCATGGAAGGCCATGTCTGCCGCTGCGGCATGTACAACGACATCGTCAAAGCGGTGATGTCGGCGGCGGCGGAACTGAAGGCCGGTCCAAAGAAGGACCCGCGGGATGAGTGAACGGGTGACGCGCAGAGAAGCCCTGGGCGTGGCACTGCTCACGCTGGCGGCGGGGCCGGTGCGCGTGCGCCTGGAGGCGGACGGCACGGTGACGGCGTACACGGCGAAGGTGGAGCTGGGCCAGGGGGCGCAGACCGAACTGGCGATGGCAGTGGCCGAGGAGATGCGCGTGCCTGTGTCGCGCGTGCGGCTGGTGATGGGCGACACGGGGCAATGTCCGGACGATGGAGGCACGTGGGCGAGCCTGACCACGCCGGAAGCGGTGCCTCTGCTGCGGCAGGCGGCGGCGGAGCAGCGCGGCGCGGCGGTGACGGCGGCGCGCGAGTGGCGCGTGATGGGCACGGAGGTGCGCGACCTGCGCGGGCCGGCGATCGTCACCGGGCGCCAGATCTATCCGAGCGACCTGCGGATGGAAGGGATGCTGTACGGCCGGGTGCTGCGCGCGCCGCATTACCGGGCGCGGCTGGTGCAGACGGGCGCGGCGCCGGAGGGCGTGCGGCTGCTGCGGGATGGCGAGCTGTGCGGCGTGGTGTCGAGCGATCCGGTGGCGGCGAAGCGGGCGGCTGAGTCGATCGAATGCCAGTGGGAAGCCATTCCGTTCGCGGTGCCGCCTTCGGACCGCGCGGCGCTGGAGAAGAGTTTCCGCGCGAACGCCGTGGCGCCGGTGGAGAACATGAACACGCGCTATCCGCCGCTGCTGCGGCGGGGCGATCTGGAAGAGACGCGGCAGGACGAGTGGCACGCGTCGAGCTACTTCCTGCCGTTCATCACGCACGTCCCGATGGAGCCGCGAGCCGCGCTGGCAGTGTGGCGGGGTGCGAACGTGGAGATCCGTTCGGGGTGCCAGGCGCCGTTTGCGGTGCGGGCGGAGGTGGCCAAGGCGCTGGGGACCGCCGAAGGGAATGTCCGCATCATGGCGCTGGGGCCGGGGGGCGGATTCGGGTGCAAGCAGCGAGGCGAGGTGGAGACGGAGGCGGCGCGGCTGGCCCGGCTGGCCGGGGCTCCGGTGTTTCTCCAATGGTCGCGGGAGGAGGAGTTTACGTGCGCTTACCACCGGCCGGCGGCGCTGGTGGAGATCGAATCGACGGTGAAAGACGGGCGGATGAGCGGGTGGCGGCACAGGAACTACAATGCCGGCGCGCCAGGGCTGATGACGCCGTACGACACGCCGAACATCTCGTGCGAGTTTCACCGCACGCCGGCGCCGGTGCGGCAGGGGTCGTACCGCTCACTGGCGTCGGTGTCCAATACGTTCGCGCGGGAGTCGCACGTGGATGAGTGGGCGGCGCGGCTGAAGATGGACCCGCTGGAGTTCCGGATGAGGAACCTGGCCGACGAACGGCTGAAGGCGGTGCTGGAGAAGCTGCGGCGCGTGCCGGGAGGTCTGGCTTGCACCATCGAGAAGCAGGCGCGGATCGGGCTGCGGGCGGAGGTGGAAGTGAAAGGCGGGGCGGTGCGGGTGAAGCGGCTGACGTATGTGGGCGACTATGGGGCGATCGTGAATCCGCTGAATCTCAGGAAACAGATCGAGGGAGCGCTCGTGATGGGATTTGGGGGCGCGCGGTTTGAGGAAGTGGTGTTTGCGGGGACGGAGCAGAAGTCGCGGTGGATGACGAGCTACCGGGTGCCGCGGTTTTCGGACACGCCTGAGATCACGGTGGAACTGATCGACCGGCGGGAGATCGCTTCGGCGGGAGCGGGAGAGGCTGCCATCACGCTGGTGGCGCCGGCCGTGGCGAATGCGGTTTTCGCGGCGACGGGGCGGCGGTTGCGGGCGCTGCCGTTCACCTCATGAAGAAGCGCGCCGGAGCCGGGTGGGCTCTGGCGCGCTTTGTGGATCAGAAGACGGTGGACGCTAGAAGTAGAACTTCAGAGCGAGGACCATCCTGCGGCTGAGGGCGGCGCCGGTGAAGCGGCCCAGGTTGGCGTTGATCTGGTTGTTGGCGGCGTCGAAACGGGCGCCCGTGTCGACGGAGGTGTACTGGGTGTGATTCCAGGTGTTGTAGGTTTCCCAGCGGAACTGGATGCGCTTGGCCTCATCCTTGCCGTAGCGGAAGTTCTTGAACACCGAGATGTCGAAGTTGTTGAGGCCGGGGTTGGTGAAGAGGACCTTGCCGGCTGAGCCGATGCCGTTGACGGCATAGGCGGTGGTGGGGGCCTTGAAGGCGTTGGTGTTGAACCACTGGCCGGCGGGGCCTTCCTGAGCCACCTTATCGATGGTGACGATGCGGCTGTCGACGCCGCTGCCGGTGGCGCCGGTGAGGTCTGCCGTGTAGGAAAGGCTGTAGCCGACGCCGGAGGGGCTGCCGACCTGGTGGGTGTTGACGCCGGAGACCTGCCAGCCGTCCAGCGCGATCTTGGCGAAGGCGTTGTCCCACTTCTTGCTGAACTCAGGCAGGTTGTAGACGTAGTCGATGGTGAGCACGTGGGGGCGGTCGAAGCCGCCGCGGCCGTAGTTGCGCATGCGGTAGTTGATCACCGGGTTCACGGCGTTACCGATGCCATCATTGAGGCTCATGGCCTTGGACCAGTTGTAGGCCACGTGATAGGTGAAGCTCTTGGAGAAGCGCTTGGTGGCCTGGACCTGGAGGGCGTTGTAGTTGGCGTAGCCGCCGAACTCGAGGTAGGTGATGTTGCCGTAGCCGATGTTGGGGCGGAGGAAGTTCGAGTCGTAGGCGCGGCCGGTGGTGGGATCGATGCTGGTGGCCTTGAAGTTGGTGCCGTAGGGGGTGGCGTTGAGGTCACGGCCGTTGAGCAGGTGCTTCTGGGTGTTGCCGGCATAAGCGACGTCGATCATGGTGCCGAAGCCGATGTTCTGCTGGATGCCGAAGCTCCAGTTGTAGACGGCGGGGGGCTTGAAGTCGCGCTGGAACCCGAAAACGCCGGTGGGGCTCAGGCTGAGCGGAGTGGCAAGCAGGTTGGGGATGGTGGTGTAGTTCGCGCTGTTGGTATAGACGAGCGGGGGGGACTGGACGAGCTGGAGGATCTGGTCGTCGTTGAAACGATCGTAGAAGATCCCGAAGCCGGTGCGGAGGGCGGTTTTGCCGTCGCCGAAGAGGTCGAAAGCGAGGCCGATGCGCGGGGCCAACTGAATGCTCGGCGCATTGGCCACGTGTTCGTTGTAGATGGCCATGCCCTGGAAGGGGGTGCCGGCAGCCATGGAGAAGGTGCCGATCTTCACGGCCGGCAGGAGGGCGCCGGTGACGGGGTCGCGGCCGACGCGGGTGTTGTTGGCCGGATTGATATAGGGCTGGATGAGCGGCGGCTGCTTCGCGCTGTCGTAAGTGGCGATGTCGAAGGCGGCCAGCTGGTCGCCAGCGCTGTAGGACGGCTGGATGAAGTAGAAGCGGAGGCCGGCGTCGATGGTGAGGCGGCGCGTGACCTTCCAGCTATCCTGCAAGTACCATTCGACGTTGGTGAAGCGGCCGTGGGCGCTGGGGTGTTTGTTGGACTCGCTGTAGCTGCCGACGACGCCGAGGGCGGCGTTGGCGTAGGCGTAGTTGGTGTCGAGGGGGTTATTGGCGTCGCGGCCGAAGGCGAAGGCGCTGTTGAAGGTGGTGGAGCGGGCCGCGTTGCGGGTGGTGCGTTCGACGTAGATGCCGGTCTTAATGGTATGGGCGCCCCGGATGTGAGAGAGGTTGTCGGAGTAGTTCCAGATGTTGTTGGTGCCGAAGAAGGGGAAGCGGCCTTCAACGAGGAGCTGTCCGGCATTGGTGACGCCGCCGAAGGTGGCGTTGGGGATGAGGTTCATGGGGTTGGCCTCGGGGTAGAACTGCGGGAGAGTGAGGCCGACCTTGGAGCGGACATTGGCGTCGAGGCGCGCCTGGGAGAGCGGATCGACGGTCTGCTTGGCGCGGTTGATGCCGAAGGTGAACTCATTGATGGTGCGCGGCGAGAAGGTATGGATGAGGGTGGCCACGGCGCCGGCGGAGTGGATGGCGTAGTTGATGGGGAGCTGGGGCCACTGGTTGTTGCCGCCGCCGAGGCCGACGGCGAGGCCGAACTCACCCTTAATGGCCTGGTAGTCCTGAATGAGGCGGGTGTAGAAGGTGGTTTTGGGGCCGATGTTCCAGTCGATGCGGAGGATGGAGTCGCGGCGGGGCTGGTCGTTGATGCTCTGGCCGATCCAGTTGTAGGTGCCGCTGGGGCCGGTGGTGTTGGGCAGCGGCAGGAGGCTCATGAGCTTGCTGCCGTTGGCATCGACGCGGGAAGCGGGAATGATGTTGTTGGGGAACTGGACGCGGTTGTTGAAGGGGTCGTAAACGGGGATGAGCGCGCCGCCCTGGTCGCGGGAGTTGGAGAAGTCGCCGATGCGCTCAGCGGCGGTGGGGAAGTTCAGCGTGTAGGTGCTGGAGGGAATGGAGAGAGGCAGAAACTCCTGCGAGAAGAAGAAGAATAACTTGTTCCGTTCCTTGTTGAAATTGGTGCCGGGGATGATCACCGGGCCGCCGATGGTGTAGCCGGGGTAGTTGAAGCGGTAGCGGGGGCGCTTGACGCCGTTGCGGTTGTTGATCCACTCATTGGCGTTCATCACTTCGTTGCGCCAGAAGAAGTAGGCGCCGCCGTGAAAGTCGCGGGTGCCGCTCTTGATGACGGTGTTGATAGTGGCGCCGGAGCTGCGGCCGTACTCAGCCTGGTAGTTGCTGAGGAGGACCTTGACTTCGGCGACGGCGTCGATGGAGGGAGCCAGGTAGGGGCCCGTGAGGGAGCCGGTGTCGAGGCTGCTGACGCCATCGAGGGTGAGGTTGATGGAGCCGGCGCGAGTGCCGTTGATGTTCATGCCGGTGAGGTCGTTCCAGCCGGGAGATTCGCGGTTGGCGGTGTCGATGACACCCGGCAGCAGGCGGGCGGTGCCCATGTAGCTGCGGCCCTTCATGGGCAGTTCCATCATCTGGCGATTATTGATCAGGCCGGCGCGTTCGGCGCTTTCGGTCTGGACACGGGCGGCGTCGGCGGAAACAGAGACGGTTTCGGTGAGTTCACCTACCTGCAAGGTAATGGCAGGCAGCGTAACGCGCTCCGAGGAGCTGACCGAGATGCCTTTCTGTTCGAACTTTTTGAACCCTTTGGAATTGATGTTGAGGTCATAGGTGCCGGGCAGGATTTCGGTGAACACGAAATAGCCCGATTCATTGGGTTGGGTATTGCGGATCTGCCCGGTTACAGCGTTCTTGAGCTGCACTTCGGCGGCTGGAACCACAGCACCCGACGCATCCGAGATGGTTCCCGAGACCCATCCGGTAAGACCTTGGCCGCTGCACAGCCACATGCTGCTCAGCCCAGCGAAGAGGAGCGAGAGCCTCCGCGCCTGTTGCATTCTTTTATAGATTCTCATCGATAAAAACTCCATGACATAGGGAGATCGTGAAACACGGTGAGTGGAGTATATCCCGATTCGGCGACAGTGGGAAGCCCTACCGGAAGTCGATTGGCGGGTGAGTCCGGGGCCCGGCGGCCAGGGCGAGGGAGAGGGGCGGAATCACGTCAACCGGGAGGAATTGCAGCAATCGGCCGCATCCTTTGCGCAGCTGCCGTCATCTGATTCAATTGAAGGAGATTTACGACGAATGGCATTCACTCTTCCCCCGCTTCCGTATGCGCATGACGCCCTGGAGCCGCACATCGACGCCCTGACGATGGAGATCCACCACTCCAAGCATCATCAGGCCTATGTTACGAATCTGAACAAGGCTCTGGAGTCCGCGCCGGAGCTTGCTGGAAAGAGCCTGGAAGAACTGCTCGCCAACGGCGTGGCAGGCGTGCCGGAAGCCATCCGCACGGCGGTCCGCAACAACGGCGGCGGCCACTGGAACCACTCTCTCTTCTGGGAGATCATGGGGCCGAAGCAGGGTGGCAGCCCGGTGGGCAACCTGGCTACCGCGATCAATGCGAAGTTTGGCGACTTCAATGCGTTCAAGGAAAAGTTCAATGCCGCTGCCATCGGCCGGTTCGGTTCCGGCTGGGCGTGGCTGATCCGGACGGAGGGCGGCGTGGACATCATGTCGACCCCCAACCAGGACAACCCGCTGATGGAAGGCAAGTATGCCGTGATCGGCCTGGACGTGTGGGAACACGCCTACTACCTGAAGTATCAGAACCGCCGGCCGGAGTACGTCACGAACTGGTGGAATGTGGTGAACTGGGAGAAGGCCGAAGCACGGTTCACCGCGGGCCGTTAATTGGCCGTCCATCGCCCGCGCGAGCCGTGAGGCTGCGCAGTTATGCACGAAGAATTCCTCCGCCGCGCCATCTCGCTCGCCGCTGAAAACGTCGAGCAGAGGCGCGGCGGTCCATTTGGGGCCGTGATTGTGATGGATGGGCAGGTGGTGGCCGAGGGCGCCAACCACGTCACGACGCGGAACGACCCCACGGCGCACGCCGAAGTGGAGGCTATCCGCGAGGCCTGCCGGAAACTGGGGCGGCACGACCTGCGCGGGGCTGTGATTTACGCCTCCTGCGAGCCCTGCCCGATGTGCCTTTCCGCCATCTACTGGGCGCGATTGGATGCGCTTTACTATGCTGCTTCGAAGGATGACGCAGCCCGGGCGGGGTTTGACGATTCCTTCCTCTACCAGCAGATCCCCCTTGCACAGGAGCAACGCGCGCTGCCAACGCGGAGGCTTTTAGCCGCGGAATCATCGCTTCCTTTTGACAGGTGGGCGGTGTCTTCGTCTAAAATCCCCTACTGAGGCCAATTCATGCTCGTTGTCACCACTTCCGTCCTGCAGGGCAAGCAGATCACCGTCTATCACGGGCTCGTGAGCGGAGAAGCGATTCTCGGCGCCAACATCTTCAAGGACTTTTTCGCCGGCATTCGGGACATTGTGGGCGGCCGCTCGGCCTCTTACGAGAACGAACTGCGAAAGGCCAAAGACCTGGCCATTCAGGAGATGTGCGAGGCGGCGGAGCAGATGGGCGCCAACGCCGTGATCGGAGTGGATCTCGACTATGAGACGATCTCCAGCGCGCACGGCGGCGGCATGCTGATGGTGACGGCGGCGGGCACGGCGGTGACGCTGGCAGGCGCCGCGGCAACCACGGTTTAGCTGCTCCAGCGCTGGGTGAGGCCGGAAAAGCTGTCGATGCGGCGGTCGCGGAAGAAGGGCCAGTTGCGGCGGGTGTCTTCGGCGCGGCGGCGGTCGCATTCCACGACGAGAATCTCTTCCTGATCGGCTGAGGCTTCGGCGAGGACGACGCCGAAGGGGTCCGAAACAAAGCTGTGGCCCCAGAACTCGAGGCCGGCGCCGGCCGGGCCTTCGAAGCCGACGCGGTTGACGGCCGCCACGTAGACTCCGTTGGCGATGGCGTGGGCGCGCTGTGCGGTGCGCCAGGCGTCGAGCTGCGCGGCACCGTTTTCCGCCTTCTCCGACGGGTGCCAGCCAATGGCGGTGGGGTAGAAGAGAACGTCGGCGCCCTGCATGGCGGTGAGGCGGGCGGCCTCCGGGTACCACTGGTCCCAGCAGATGAGCACGCCGATGCGGCCGAAGGGGGTGTCGAAGTTTTTGTAACCGAGATCGCCGGGGGTGAAGTAGTACTTCTCGAAGTAGAGCGGGTCCTCGGGGATGTGCATCTTGCGGTAGATGCCGGCCAGCGAGCCGTCGGCGTTCAGGATGGCGGCGGTGTTGTGATGGAGGCCGGCGGCGCGGCGTTCGAAGAGGCTGGCGACGACGACGATGCCGAGTTCCCTGGCGATGCGGCCCACGGCCTCGCTGGAAGGTCCGGGGATGGGTTCGGCCAGGTCAAAGAGTTCGGCGCTCTCTTCGCGGCAGAAATACTGCGAACGGAAGAGTTCCTGGAGGCAGACGATCTGTGAGCCGCGGGCGGCGGCTTCGCGGAGTTTGGCGATGGCCTTTTCGAGGTTTTCCCGCGGGTCGGGAGAGCAACTCATCTGAACGAGGCCAATGCGGAACTTTTCGCTCACTTTGCCGGACATACTACGATTGTTTCATATGCTCCTCCGCCGCCGCGCCCTGCTCCTGTTCGCGCCAGCCCTGCTACTAGCCGCGCCCCCCACTCCGAAAGAGCACTTCGGGTTTACGCCGGGCGACAACTACAAGCTGGCGAACTACGAGGAAGTGGCGTCGTACTTCCGCAAGCTGGCGGCGTCGTCGGACCGGATTCGCGTGGAGGAGTTCGGCCGCAGCAGCGAAGGCCGGCCGATGCTGGCGGCCTTCATCAGCTCGCCGGAGAATCTGAAGCAGCTCGAAAAGTACAAGCAGATCAACCGCCGTTTGGCGCTGGGGGAGGCCACGCCGGAGGAGGCGCGCAAGCTGGCGGCCGAGGGCAAGGCGATCGTGTGGATCGACTCCGGGCTGCACGCCACCGAAGTGGCGCCGGTGCAGCACGCGCCGCACCTGGCCTACAAGATGCTCACGGACGAGAGCGAAGAGGTGCGCCGCATTCGCCAGAACGTGATCCTGGTGCAGGTGCCGGTGATCAACCCCGACGGGCTGGACATGACCGCCAACTGGTACCGCCAGAACGTAGGCACGCCTTTTGAACTGGCGCCGCTGCCGGGGCTCTATCAGAAGTACTCCGGCCACGACAACAACCGCGACTATTTCATGCTGAACCTGCCGGAGACGCGCCACGTTTCGCGGATGCTCTTCCAGGAGTGGTTTCCGCAGATCGTCTACAACCAGCACCAGGTGGCGCCGTTCCCGGCGCGCATTTTCATCCCGCCCTATGCCGAGCCGCTGAACCCCAACATCCCCGCGCCGGTGATGGAGGGCATCAACGGCATTGGCGCCGCTATGAAGGAGCGTTTCGCGCGCGAGAACAAGCCCGGCGCCGTCTCCTACATCAGCTTCGACGGCTGGTGGAACGGCGGGCTGCGCTCCGTGCCGGCATTCCACAACATGCACGGCATCCTGACCGAAACGGCGCTCTACCAGTACGCCACGCCGCACGAGTACAAGCCCTCCGAGCTGCCAGAGCGCTTCTCCACCGGCATCCCGACCAAGGAGGCGACGGTGTTCTACCAGAAGCCGTGGCTGGGCGGCCGCTGGGCGCTCATGGACGCCGTCGAGTACATGCTGACGGCGGATTTCGCGATTCTCGACCTGGCTGCGTCCCGCCCGTCGCACTACCTCTACAAGGCCTGGGAGATGGCCACGGCCAACATCGAAGCCGGCAGAAAGGGCGGCCCGTATGCGTACGTGGTGCCGGCCGATCAGAGCGACGCATGGACCGCGGCGCAGATGCTCGAGCGGCTGCACGGCTCCGGCGTGGCGGTGCAGCGGGCCTCGGCTCCATTTCAGGCGAACGGCAAATCGTACCCGGCGGGCGCGTGGATCGTGCCCGCGTCGCAGGCGTTCCGCTCTTACGTGGTGGACCTGCTGGAGCCGCAGAAGTACCCCGAGCTGCGCAGCGGCACCACGGGTCCGGTGAAGCGGCCGTACGACCTGGCCGGCTGGACGCTCTCCTACCAGATGAACGTGCAGGTGGAACGGATCGAGAAGCCCTTCGCCGCTCAGACTGAGCCATTGTCGGAGATCGTCTCGCCGGCGCCGGTGCTGGACGCGAGGCAGAACTCGGCGTTCCTGGCGATTGCCGCGGCACAGAAGAGCGGGCAGGCTGTGTATCGCGCCTCCGACGGCGCGCTGGTGACGGCGAAGCCCGCCTCGGGCTGGTTCATCGAGAAGCCGCGCGTGGCCGTCTACCAGCCGTGGACGGCGAACATGGACACCGGTTGGACGCGCTGGGTCTTGGACCGCTTTGAGGTGCCGTCCGCCGAACTGCGCAACGACGAAGTGCGGAAGGGCCACCTGCGCGCGCGATACGACGTGATCATCCTGGCGCAGCAATCAATGGCGTCGATTCTGCACGGCGTGCGGGACGGCGAGTTCCAGGGCCGGGCGGGCGGCGAAACGCCCAGTCGGCAGAGGCCGGAGTACACGGGCGGCATGGGGCTGGAGGGCGCGCGGGAGCTGCAGCAGTTCGTGGAGCAGGGCGGGACGCTGATCGCGATCGATACGGCCACGGAGTTGCCGATGACGCTGTTCCCGATCGGCGTGCGCGGCGTGCTGCGGGGCGGGGAAGCGGAGGGCGCCGGCGGCTGGTCGTGCCCCGGATCCGTGCTGCGCATCACCACCGATCCGGCGCACCCGGCGGCGTTCGGCATGCCGAAGGAGACCTATGCGACCTCCACCGGCGGTCAGGGATTCGAGATCACCGTGCTGCCGGAGCTGAACAAAGGCGAGCGTGAGGTGAAGGCCTTCGCGTGGTACGCGCGGCAGAACCTGCTGGCCAGCGGCTGGCTGACCGGCGAGCGGGTGATGGCCGGCAAGCCGGCGGCGGTGGAAGCAAGGCTGGGCGAGGGCAAGGTGGTGCTGTTCGGCTTCCGGCCGCAGTTCCGCGGGCAGACGTTCGGCACGTTCAAGCTGCTGTTGAACGAGATCTACCAGAGCGCCGCCCGGCCGCTGTAGAGGCCGACCCGGAAGAGCGGCTCCTGTTTCGCCATACCGGTTGTTGATACAATCCCGATTTCTATGGAAATCGCGCGGATGTGTGCCGACAATTTGTTGTGGGAATTGGGTGTGGCAGTACTGAGTTTGGCAATATCGCTTCGTTTCCGTTCTTGGGCGATGCGATTGCCGCTGTTTCTCTCATTTCACATCACACTCGGAGGACTCACCGCGGCATTGTTCTCATTCGCCGGTTGGAATACGGCGGCAGCGTATCGCAGCGCGGCGGCAGTCTATCTGCTGGCTGGCGTTGCCATGGGTGAATTCAGCCCGTTTTGGCGCCGGTTCGTGCGGCACCTGCGGAACTCGCCCGTCATGGTGTCGTGCTGCTTTGGGGGGGGGGGGCTTTTGGCGCTCTCGTTGCGTCCCTTGGAAGAGGGCGATTCACTGTATAACCTGCACTATGTCACGGGGTGGGTGAAGCATGCTTTCACGCCCTACACTTTTTCCTACAATTACGTTCCCTTTTGGGACCTTGGGGCAGTGCCAGCCCTGGTGCTGACCAGGAGCGACTACTTCTTCTGGTTCCATGCGCTGCAACCTGTTTTGCTGTTGGCCGCCGGGCTGTGGCGGATTTCGAGAGAACTGCAGTTGCCATCTCGAATGGCCGGGTGGACTATCGCCGCAGTGTGTACGTTTCCCCATCTGTGGCTTGGACCGAGCGGGGTATCGACGAATAAGAACGATATGATTCACGCCGCAGGGTATGCGCTGCTGGCGCTGGTTGCCGCGCGTTGGGCGCGTGGCAAAACAGGGTGGGAAAACGTGGTTTGTGCCGGAATGGGGGCGATGTTCGTCTCAGTGAAGGGGAGTGGACCCGTGATGCTGATCGCGGCCGCGGTGGCCGTGAGCGTGACGGCGTGGCATTGGATCAGGCGCAATCCGGGCAAGACGGCTTGGTCGATTGGTGTTATGGCCCTCATCTGGTTCGCCGGCGCCGGGCACTACTATTTGCACAACTACCTGGTCTATGCGAATCCGGTCTATCCGTACCAGGTGAATCTCGGGCCGCTTCATCTGCCCGGCCGTGCGGATCAAAGCGCCACCTCCATTGCGTATAGCTTGCACGACCCGGACGTGTACCGGTTTCTCTTCCTGCCGGAAGGCGGCCTTTCTCCTGCCGGCACGCTGTTTCCCGTGGTGCTGCCGGCGATTCTCGGATGCAGCCTCGTCTGGGCCCTGGGCGCATTGAAACGCAAACGCTGCGGGGTGGCGCAAGCCTTGGGCATTTTTCAAGTGCTGGCGTGGGCGGTGTACTTTCGCTCTGTTTACAGCGCCAGCGGCGCCCCGGGGGATTTGGCGTTCCTTCGGAACGACCTGAACAGTACGCGCTACGTCGAAGGTCCCCTTCTGGTTGGGATGCTCAGCCTCGTCTGGCTGCTTCATCGTTGGAGAGTGCCCCACGGAGTCATTTACGCACTGCTTGCTGTGCAGGCGCTGGGCTGCGCAGCGATTCTCGGGCGCCGCGCCCCCGACCTTCCGTGGGTGGCCATCGCCTGCTGCGGTGGCGCTCTGGCGTTGAGCGCCGCCTGCTTTCGCGGAAAGATGGCCGCCTTCGTTGCCGCCGCCGTGGTCATTGCCAGCATGCCTGCCGGTACGTTTCTGGTGGAACGGCGCCGTCCTCTTCTGGCTCAGCAGTTGCAACCTCTCTACTTGCCGCTTTACGATTTGCCCCCTCGCGAGGTCTTCTATGTCCTGGAAGATGAATTCAGTCCACAGACCTGTTGGCATTGGTTGATGCAAGGCCGCCGGCTGCAGCACAGTTGGGCATCCGGAGGACGGGATGTCCTGGCGGCCAGGGTGCGCAAACCCGACTATGTAGCATGGGTACGGCGCTCCCCGGATGAGGCTCCGATGAATCTGCCGGACTTCGAAGTGCTGGTGGAGACGCCCCGCGGGCAGCTGTTGAAAAGAAGGTGAATCCGGCGCGGTCGCTGTAGAGCTTGTTACATTTGCGCCGGAACAGATCGCGGACGTCGGTGTCTGCAATGGCATGACGGCCGCAATTCTGCTCTGGCTGCTGCTGGCGCCGGGTGACTCCGCCTGGCAGTCGTTCTCCGCCTGGTTCGCAAGGGAGGGGGTGCCCGGCGCACCGAACGACGTGCTGAAGGCGTACGCGGCGCAGTTGAAGAGCGCCGGCGTGGCGGATGCGGAGGCGCGGGTGGCGGAGGTCCGCAGCTACATCGCGGCGCATCCGAAGGAAGCTCTGGCGCTGCACTTCGACCGCATCTACACCTGGAAAGACGCGCCATTCACGCGCGAGCCCAGTGGGTTTGTAAAGAAGATCGCCGCCACGCGCAAGCCCGGCCGCGCGCTGGATATCGCCATGGGGCAGGGGCGGAACTCGATCTGGCTGGCAAAGAACGGCTGGACGGTGTCGGGCTACGACCTGTCGGAAGAAGCGCTGCGGCAGGCGGCGGCCTTGGCGCGCGAGGCGCGGGTGAGCCTCGACATCAGGCGCTCCACGCACGAGGAGTTCGACCTGGGCCGCGAGCAATGGGACCTGATCGTGATGTGCTACGCCTTTACGAACCTGAGCGACGAGGCGTATATGCAGCGGGTCTACGATTCACTCAAAGCCGGCGGATTGCTGGTGATCGACGGTTTCGGCGGCGCGCCGCCGACGCAGGTGAACCCGGTGCTGAAGCACCTGATGAACTACCATGTGCTGTACTTCGAAGACCTGCCGGGCGTAGCGGATTGGGGTGGGAGGACCATGCCGTTGAACCGCATGGCCCTCGAGAAACGGTAGGCGCTCAGCCCATCTGGTTAATGAGCCCGAAGACGGGCTTGAGCGAGGGGTAGAGCACGGTGTAGAGTTCGTAGCCGCGCTGGTACTGCGCCGCTTCGTGCACGCGGGGCACCTTGGATTCGACTTCCTTCACGGCCGCGTCGCAAACCTCTTCCACGCTCTTGTACTCGCCGCAACCGGCCAGCGCCAGCAGCGCGGCGCCGTAGGCGGAGCCGTCGCTGTTTTCGAGCGTGGTGATGCTGCGGTGGAAGACATCGGCCAGGATCTGGCGCCAGAAGGCGCTCCTGGCGCCGCCGCCGGAAGCGCGCACGGTGTTCACTTCCACGTTCATGCCTTCGATGACGCCCAGGCAGTCGCGCAGGCTGTAGCTGACGCCTTCGACGATGGCGCGGATCAGTTCGGGCCGGGCATGCTTGGCGGTGAGGCCCACCCAGCCGCCGCGGGCGATGGGGTCGAGATGCGGCGTGCGCTCGCCCATCAAATAGGGCAGCCAGTAGAGGCCCTGGGAGAGCGGAGCGGCCTTTTGTGCCTCGGCTATCAGTGAGTCATATTCGGCGCCGGGGGCGAAGTTGTTGCGGAACCACTGCAGGCTGAGGCCGGCGCCCTGGGTGACGCCCATCACGTGCCACTTGCCGCGGACGGCGTGGCAGAAGGTGTGGACGCGGCCTTCGGGGTCGTACTGCGGGCGGTCGAGGTAGGAGAACACGACGCCGGAGGTGCCGATGGTGCAACTGGCCACGCCCGGCTTGACGATGCCGTTGCCGATGCCGCTGGCGGCCTGGTCGCCGGCGCCGCCCACCACGGGCGTGCCTTCCTTGAGCCCGGTGGCCTTGGCGGCGGCCTTGCTGATGGCGCCAGTGACGTCAGCGGATTCCTTCAGCTCGGGCAGCAGCGAAGCGTCCAGCTTGAGGCGCTCGATCATGGGTTTGGACCAGCGGCGGGTGACCACGTCCAGCAGGCCCGTGCCGGAGGCGTCGCTCACTTCTGTGGCGTGGACGCCGGTGAGCATGAAGCGCACGTAGTCCTTGGGCAGCAGGAACTTTTTGGCCTTTTCGAAATTGGCGGGCTCGTTGTCGCGCACCCACAGCAGTTTGGGTAGCGTGAAGCCGGTGAGCATGGGATTGGCCGTATGAGCCACCACGTTGTTCCTGCCCACGGCGGCGTTGATGGAGTCCACCTGCGCCTGGCTGCGCTGGTCGCACCAGATGAGCGAGGGGCGCACCACGTTGTTGTCGGCGTCGAGCAGCACCAGGCCGTGCATCTGCCCGGAGAGGCCCACCGCGTTCACCTGATCGCCCTTCACGCCGGCCTGTTTGAGCACGCCCTGGATGGCCTTCTGCGCGGCGTCCCACCAGTTCTCGGGACGCTGCTCGGCCCACAGGGGCCGCTCCATGGTGATGTCGTCGTGCGGCGCGGTGAAGCCGGCAGCCACCTTGCCCTGTGCGTCCACCAGCAGCGCTCTGCTGCCGCCGGTTCCGATGTCGATGCCAAGCCAATACATATGTCCTAATTCTCCTCAATTTCGAGGTGGTGCGGCAAAAGCGTGTGGCCCGCCAGCGGCAAGTAGGCCGCTCCGAACAGGCCCGCTTCGTTGCCGAGCACCGCCCTTTCGATTCTCGTTTTCGAATTGCGGAACGTGAAGCTGCGGCGCTTCACCTCATCGAGCATCGCCGGCGCGAAGAGATCCCAGGCCGGCAGCGGGCCGCCGCTGAGCAGATAGAGCGGCGCATTGAATACGTTCACCAGGTTGGCAATCGCGATGCCCAGGGCCTCGCCCATCTTTTCGAAGATCCTGATCGCCCGCCACTGGCGGTCGCCAGTCTCCTCCGTGGCGATGCGGAAGACCTCGCGGGCCGGCACGCTTTCGCCGAGTTGCATGAGGCGGGCCATGGCTGTAATGGCGGTTGCCGAGGCGTGCTTTTCCAGGCAGCCCTCGTTGCCGCAGCCGCAGGGGTTGCCGCCCGGATAGACGGTCATGTGGCCGAACTCGCCGGCCATGCCGATGGAGCCGTGGAAGATCTTGCCATTGAGGATGACGCCGCCGCCGATGCCGGTGCCCAGCGTGAGGAGCACGAGGTCGTCCACCTCGCGGCCGGCGCCCAGCCAGCGTTCGCCCATGGCCGCGGCATTGGCATCGTTTTCCAGAATCACGGGCTTGCCCAGCAGGCGGTTCATCTCGTCGCGGATGGGGAAGCGGTCAAACTGCGGCAGGTTGTTGGAGCCGACAATGAAGCCGCGCTTCATGTCGATGAAGCCGGGTACGGCCACGCCCACTCCTGCCAGGTCGCCCCCGCCGCAGGCGTCGTCGAGCTTCCGGATGGCATTGACCATGTCTTTGATGACGGCATCGCGGCCGGCGCTGAGGTTCGTGTCGCCGCTGATCTTGCCCAGGACGCGCGCGTCGTCAGAGACTGCCACCGCCCTCAAATTGGTGCCTCCGAGATCGACACCAACCGAATATTTCCGCGGCGAAGGCATGCAGCCGCATGATAACAAAATCGGTAGCAGGGCTCGTTTCCATGCGCGCGCCGGAGCGTTATATAGTGGGGCAGATCACCATGTCTTTCCTCACCGAGTCTTTCCCCACCGGCCGACGAGATTTTCTGAAGGGCGCGGCCGGCCTCTGCGCCGCCGCCGCCGCCAGCCCCGCACTGGAAGCCGCCAAGATCGCTTCAAACTGGAAGAAGCAGATCGGCCTCGAACTCTACACCGTGCGCCGCCTGCTGAAGCCCGACACCTATGACGGCATCCTGGCCAAGCTGGCCTCCTACGGCTACACCGAAGTGGAGCCGGCCGATCCCTACAACAACATGGAGCCGGCGGCCTACAAGGCCATGCTCGACAAGCACGGCATTAAGATGTTCAGCACCCATGCCGACGCCACCGAAGGCCCGGGCCTCGAAAAGGAACTCGAAGGCCAGGCCCTCATGGGCATCAAGTACACCGCCGTGCGCGCGCCGCGCCCGGCCGCCGGCCAGGCGCCGGCTCCGCGAACGCCCATGACGGTGGAGAGCGTGAAGAAGTCCGCCGCCCGCATGAACAGCATGGGCGCCATCCTCAAGAAGTTCGGCATGAAGTACTACATCCACAACCATGCCGGCGAGTTCGAGGTGCTGGACGACGGCAAGACCACGCAGTACGACATCCTGCTGGCGGAGACCGATCCGAAGCTGGTCACCATGCAGCTCGATATCGGCTGGGCCTACATGGCCGGGCAGGACGTCCTCGCCATGTTCAAGAAGCACCCCGGCCGGTTTGAACTGTGGCACGTGAAGGACGCCAAGTACAAGCAGGCCGATCCCTCGCTGAAGCCGAACGCCCGGGCGCGCGCGTCGAAGATCGTCACCATGGGCGAGGGCGACATCGACTACAAGGCCGTCTTCGCCGCCGCCAAGCAGGCCGGCCTGAAGCACTACGTCATCGAGCAGGACACCGCCGGCGAAGGCGGGCGCGATCCGATGGAAGACTGCCGCATCGCCTGCGAGAACCTGAAGAAGATCATCGGTTAGTGCAGCCTGCTACTCGGCGGATGGGTCCAGGTGGATCCATTCGTTGAGCAGGGTGTGCGTGACGGCCAGCACCACCGGGCCGATGAAGATGCCCATGATGCCCATGCTGATCATGCCGCCGATGACGCCGGCGATGATCAGCAGGAGGGGCAGGTCCGCGCCCTTCCTGATGAGCACCGGCCGCAGGAAGTTGTCCATCGTGCCGCTCACCAGCGCGAACACGACAAGCAGGGTGCCGCCGAATGCGTCGCCGGTCTGGTACTTCCAGACCACGGCGGGAATCATGATCAGCATGGGGCCGAGCTGCGCCAGGCAGAGCACCAGGATGGCGGAAGTCAGCAGCGCCATGCCGGGCACGGCAGCCAGCATCAGGCCGATGCCCGCCACCACGCTCTGTGAAACCGCCGTCACCACTACGCCCATGGCCACGCCGCGGATGGCGCCCGCGGCCAGCACCGCCGCGCGGTCTCCGCGATCGCCGGCCAGCCGGTGGGTGAACCGCCGCACTCCGGCCGCGGCCGTCTCTCCATTCACGTAGAGGATCGCCGAAATGATGACGATCAGCAGGAACTGCAGCACCATGCCGCCCAGCCCGCCCACTTTGCCGGCGAACCACTCCAGGATCCGCCCCGCATAGGGCTTGAGCTTGCCGGCCAGGCCGTCCGGTCCCGCCTCAGTCATAACCTTCCACGCGTTCGCAGCCTTTGGGCCCACCACGGGCAGGCCTTCCACCCACCCCGGCGGCTGAGGCAGCACCAGCTTTTCGGGCGCCTTGGCCCAGCCGACGATCTCATCCATATGGCTTACCAGCGCGCCCACCGCCACCCCCAGGGGAATGATCAGGACCATCAGCAGCGCCAGCGTCATCACGGTTGCCGCCAAACCGCGCCTGCCCCACAGCCGCGCCTGTAGTCCCAGCATCACCGGCCAGGTGGAGATCACCACCATCGTGGCCCACAGCAGCGCCGAGAGAAACGGCAGCATGATCCAGAACGACGCGGCCATCAGAGCCAGCAGAAACAGAATGCTGAGCACTGTCTTGGTTAAATCGTGGGGCTTCAGTTGCGGAGACACTTGATTTTCCTCTCCATCCATAATAGGGGCAGAAATCACCACGCGCCTTGCCGGCCGCCGAACCACCACAGGACGCCGAGCGTGACGGTGTCCTGCGCCTTGTCCGGCTGGTTTGCGCTGGCTGTGGGGAAATAGTTGACGTTGGAGAAGTCGCGCCGGTATTCCAGGCGTGTTTCAAAGCCTTCTCCGAAGCGGAAGCCGAGCGTTGAGGTGAGATCGTTCACCTTTTGCGCCGTGCCGGTGAAGTAGCCCGCCACGTCGTTGAGCCGCACAAAGCGCTGGCCGAAGTAGAGCCGCGGCGTGAGCTGGTAGCGCAGCCAGGCGCCGCCGGCCGAGACGCGCCGAGGGGCGGCGCCGGGCTCTACGCGGTGGATCACCGCATCGAGTTCGCCGGCCAGCGTGAGGCGGCCGCGCGTCCAGGCGGCGTAGGTGTTCACGATGTGCGTGAGGCCCTTGGCGGGCTGGCGGTCTTCGCGGCCAACGTAGTATTGCAGCGTCCACGACAGGCCCTGCGCCGGCGAGAGCACCACCTGCGCGAGCTGCGATTTTCCTGTGTTGAAATCCTCCGTCTGATTGGCGCCGTTCACCAGCCAGTAGCCCAGTGTCAGTTTGTCGTTCACCGGATAACTGGTGCGCACGCCCATGTGGTAGAAGGGCAGCAGGCTGAAGAGGTAGCCGCGCGAGTAGTTGACCTGGTCCTTGGTGTAGTTGCCCTCATAGCCGAGCGAGCTGGCGAACTTGCCGAAGTCCACGGTGAGGCCGCGGCCCAAGGGGGCCACGTAAGTCCCGTAGGCCTGATATACGGGGCGGTACACGTCGGGCCGCGGCTCACTCAGCGGGCTGCCTTGCAGAGTCTCGGTGGCCTGGCCGTACATGAGGTCCAGACGGTAGCCCCAGCGGCGGCCATGGGCGGTGTCGGGCGCCTTCTCCAGCATGAGGCCGGTCTGGTTCAGGCCGAAGCCGTTGGAGGTGACGTCGAAGGCGCGCAGGGCGTTCGTGCCGTTCCAGGGCCGGCTGGTGTTCCAGCCGAAATAGGAATCGACAAAGACGTTCACCGTGCCTAGGGGTGTTTCGCCGGCGGGCGGAGCCTTGGGCTCCGTCAGGTTCCGCGCGGCTGCGGTCGCCGGGTCCGGCGCGGGCGCACTGCGCGCCTCCAGCGCCGCCACGCGCTCCTCCAGTCTGGCGATCCGTTCCAGCAGCAGCTTCTCGCGCGGCGTCAAACCCGCTTCCTGCGCGCGGCACAACAGGCCCGCGGCCAGCAGCAACATGGCGGCTCTTGGCGGCATGGTTCCGGCTCCTTTCGGCGCTGGAACCAAGTCTATGCCCGCTCACTTCCACGCGCCTCCCCCATCTGCTATATCGTGGACGGCATGGAATCTTCCGGCGACTCCGGCACGCTGCATTTCCGCCTCGCCGCGGGCGACGACTTTGAATGGGCCGCGCAGCTCATGGCCTCCATGGACCCCTGGCGCAAGCTCGGCCGCGACTTCCATCAGCGGCTCTCCCTGTGCCGCCACCCCGAGTACACGCTGCTCATCGCGGAAACCGCCGCGGGCCGGCTTGCCTGTGCCCTGATGCACCAGCGCGGCGTGGCCGGATCGCCCTACCTCGCCTCGCTGGCAGTCCTGCCCGAACACCAGGCGCGCGGCGTCGGTTCGGCGTTCCTCGAATTCTGCGAATCCTACTTCGAGAACGCGCGCTTCTTCTTCCTCTGTGTCGGCTCGTTCAACCCGCGCGCCCGCGCACTCTATGAGCGCAAGGGCTACACGCTGCTCGGCGAGCTGCCGGACTACGCCATGAAAGGCGCCTCGGAGTTCCTCTACGTCAAGCGCGTGGCGCCGTAACTATTTCGCGGCCTTCCTCGGCCCTTCCTTTTCGGGGTCGAACAGGCGCTCGTAGTCTTCCCAGTGCTTCACCATGATCTTCACCTTGCGGCGGAGCTGCGCCGCCAGGTCCGGACCCAGTACGCGGATGTTCTCCTCCGCGCTGGTTTTGGTGGTGTCGATGAGGATCTCCCTGGTGGATTCGATCAGGTCGGCCAGCACGATGGAGTTGTCCATCTCGCTGCGCGCGATGTTCTTGATCTCGCGCCACTCGGTGATGTCGGTCAGATGCTCCTGGAACTCGATGGGCCGCAGCAGTCGGCCGCCTTTCATGAAGTCCAGCAGGTATTGATAGTCGAGCGAGTTCTGGCCGTTCTGCACCAGGATGTCGAACACCTGCACGCGCTTGTCGAAAAGCTCCATCGGCGCCTTCTGCGCGGCGGCCGATGCGCCAATCTGCTTCAGGTCTTCCCGCACGCGCGCCAGGTCCACGCGCATGCGCTTTAGAATCATGCCCGACACGGCCGAGCCGCCCAGCCCCTGGTATTGCCGCGTACCCTGGATGTCGCCCAGGTCGCCGGCGCGCTCTTCCGTGCGCGCCTGGAACTGGTACTTGCGGTAGTAGCTCTTTTCGTCGTCGGTCAGCTCTTCGGGGAAGGGCACGAACGGCCGCGTCAGCAGCCGCTGGTGCACGGAGCCGATGTAGAACAGCGTGCCGCCGAAGTTCAGGATGTCGGCGTCGCGCTGCACGCGGTTCAGCGCCATCCAGGCATCTACCAGCGCGCTGGCGCCGGCCTCGCCCACGCGCTTCGCGGCGATGGCGCGCAGCAGTTGCATGCGAGAAAGATCGTCGTGCGTGGGGTTCTTCTGGAAGGCGTCGTAGATCTCCAGGTATAGGTCGCTCTCCTGGCGGTCTCCGATCAGATAAAACAGCCGCGGCGCCTTGCTCTTCTGGGCCGCCTCCAGTTCTTCCAGATAGCGCACCGGCAGCGGCAGGCCCTGCGCCGGGTAGAACGGGTAGAAATAGTCGAGCAGGAATCCGACCACGGCCTTGTAGACCGTCGCGTTCGGGCCTTCGATGTTGGCCACGGCCATGCCGGCGGTGAGTTTCGAGGCCACCAGATCGGGCGAGGCTTCCCGCACCCACTCGGCATCGATCTCCAGCGGCCCGGGCCGCGCATCTTTCGCGCCATCCTGCAGCGCGCCGAAGAACTCGCGGTAGCGCTCGTGCATCTTGCGGCCGCGCACCAGCGCGCTGCCGTTCGGGCCCTGGTACAGGCCGCCGCTCCAGCTCATGCCGCTGCCCGAATCGTTCGTGTGCAGCGAGAGGATCTCGATCTCCGGGCACAGCGTCAGCAGCTTCTTCATCGACTCGCGGTAGAGCGCCAGCACCTCCGGGTTGTCCACCGACGGTGCGAAGCGCGGCACGCGCGATCGCAGCGGATGGTCCACCTGCGGACCGCGCCACAGCGGGTGCGCTTCATACACGCGCTCCGGCAGGATCTGCGGCTCAAAGGTCGTAAACGCCGCCTTCAGGCCGAGCTTGCGCAACACCTCGCAGCGCTGCTTCAGAATGCCCAGCACGGTGTCGGAGTAATCCTTGGGCAGGTAGGGCTGCAGCGCGTCGGGGATCGAAACCTTCAACAGACCCACGTTTGATACGGCCCAGGCGGGATACGGGTCGCCCGGCGTGTCCATCTGCCACATCGCCCACGGCAGGTCTTCCGCCGTGATCACTACGTGCGTGGCGCCGGATTGCTTCGCCTTGCGCGCGAAGGACTCGAAGCTTGCCAGCGAATCGGAATGATGGCCGAAGATGACGGTCTTGAAGCGCGCGGGAGCCGCTGGAGCCGCCATCAGCATGCCGCTCATGAGCAGGGGGAGCCCCAGGAACGAGAGTCTGTCCATGGCTGGATTTTACATCGGCGGATAGGCCCGGCACTTCGTTCTCAAGCACGCCCGGGCTATCCTAACCAGAACGATGCTCGTCGCGAAGTCTCTCTGCCGAGGATTGCTTCTGCTGTCGCTCGGCTTGCCGGCCTCCGCGGAGTCCGAGGGCCGCCCTTTTCGTCCCGAGGATCCGCTTCCGGGGGACAAGCTCTTTCATCTGCGCGTGGTGGCCACAGGACTGGAGAGCCCGTGGGAGATCACTTGGGGGCCCGATAGCCACCTGTGGGTGACAGAACGCGGCGCGTGCCGCATCACTCGCGTCCACCCCCGGACCGGCGCCCGCAAGACGGCCATCACTGTGTCCGATGCAGTCGCTCCGGGTGGTCAGGAAGGCGTGATGGGGATGGCTCTGCATCCTGATCTGCTCAAAAACAAAAACAGCGATTTCGTCTTCATCGCCTACACTTATTCCGACCGCCAACTGCCCCCCAGCCCCTTCGTACCCGATCCCTCCAGCCCCTACCGCTACCTCTATCTCAAGGTGGCCCGCCTCACCTACAACCCATCCAAACAGACGCTCTCCAACCCCGTTACCATCCTGGCCGGTCTCCCCGCCGGCAACGACCACAACTCCGGCCGTCTCAAGCTCGGCCCCGACCGCATGCTCTACCTCACCATCGGCGATCAGGGACACAACCAGTTCGGCAACAACTGCTACGAGATCGACAGCCAGCATCTGCCCTCCGCGCGGGAGATCCAGGCCGGCAACTACGCCCACTACTCCGGCAAGACCCTCCGCATCGGCCTCGACGGCTCCATTCCTTCCGACAACCCGCGCCTCAACGGCGTCGTCAGCCATGTCTACACCTACGGCCACCGCAACGTGCAGGGCATCGACTTCGCCCCCGACGGCACTTACTACTCCGCCGAGCACGGCCCCAAGTCCGACGACGAGATCAATATCCTCAAGGCCGGCGGCAACTACGGCTGGCCCCGCGTGGCCGGCTTCCGCGACGACTCCGGCTACACCTACAGGCCCTGGGGCGAATCCAAATCCAACTGCCGCGATCTTCAATTCAGCGATTACGACGTGCCCGCCTCCGTGCCGCGCTATCCAGAATCGTCCTTCACCGAACCCTTCATTGAGCCCATCGCCACCCTCTTTACCGTCCCCAATTCGTATGACTTCCGCCGCGGCGCCTGCGGCGATGCCTACTTCCTCTGCTGGCCCACCATCGCGCCCGGCAGCGTGGAATACTACGCCGCGGGCCCCGGCGGAATTCCGGGCTGGAACAAGGTCCTCCTCGTGCCCGGCATGAAGCGCGGCTCGCTCTATGTGCTGCCGCTCACCACCGATGGGCAGAACGCCGCGGGTCCCGTCTACCGCTACTTCCACACCGCCAACCGCTACCGCGACACCGCCGTCAGCCCCGATCGCCGCACCATCTTCATCGCCACTGACTCTTCCGGCATGACCGTAGCCCCCGACGGCACCGTGCGTTCCACCCTAGATCATCCCGGCGCCATCCTCGCCTTCACCTACAAAAAGGAATCGACCCCCGCCCAAGCCGCCGCAGCTCTGCGGACCCATTCCGCACCAGTCAGGCAGCCCCAGGCCGCCCGGCACGCCCATCTCGATCCACCCCAATTCACCGCCGCCCAGGCCACCGCTGGCCAGGCGCCATACAAAACAAGCTGCGCCGTCTGCCACGGAACCACGTTGACCAATGGCACCTTCGGTCCCCCGCTGGCCGGTGAGAGCTTCCAGCGCAAGTGGTCCGCTCGCACGCTGCACGACCTCTCCAACAAAGTGAAGGCCATGCCGCCATCGGCCCACAACTCACTGCCCGCCGCCACTTACTCCGCCATCACCGCGTTCATTCTCCAGTCCAACGGCGCTCAGCCCGGCGATCAGCCTCTCCCCACTGCCGCTTCTGCCCAGCGCAAAATGTCGATACGCTAGTTGGCCGAAATGCCAACCCGCCGACAGGTTCTCCAAGCCCCGGCCGCTCTGGCTGGTGCCACTACGTATTCCACGCCGGCCATCGACTTCACATACTCGCCGCTCCAATGGCAAACCGCTTACTGCTTCCCAGACGATCCCCACAAGAGCCTCGTCGACCACCGCGGCGCGCTGCTCTGCGGACACCCCGGCCGCAAGGGCATCGACTACTTCCCGCTCATCGTCGAGTTCACGCTCCTCGGCATGGAAGACAACCACGTCACGCGCCAGCAGCTCGAAGCCCCCGGCGTGCCCATCGTTCACACGCACGTAGAGCGCCCCGGGGGCCGGTTCGAGATCATCACCTTCGCCACCAACCGTGCCGGCGAAGGCCGCGTGGATAACGTCCTCATCACAGCCAGCGCCCGTGCCGTGCCCATTCTCAACCTGCGCACCCGCGGCACTGTGGCCGTCTCCGGCAACTCCGCCACGCTCGACGCGAAACCCCTCCTCACGGCTAACCGCCCACCCCGCCTGCGCGACACCGCCAGCGGCTGGCAGCTTCAATTTCCCATGGAGCCGCAGGGCGGGGAACTGCTGCTCCGTCTTCCCCAACAGGGCCAGACCGTGACAGCCACGGACGGCCGCGCCTTGCTTGAGGAGGCCCGCACTTGGTGGAAGAACTGGCAGCCCTTCGCCGGCGGCGTCGAATGGGACCTCCCGCGCCCCTACATGGACTTCCTCACCGCCTGCGCCCGCAACATCCTCCAGGCCCGCGAACTCCGCAACGGCGATCTCACCTTCCAGGTCGGCCCCACCTGTTACCGCGGCCTGTGGGTGGTGGACGGTCACTTCATCCTGGAATCCGCCCGCTACCTCGGCTATCACGAAGAGGCCCACAAAGGCCTGCGCACCACCTGGAACTACCAGCGTCCCGACGGCGCGCTGGATGCCGGCGGTGGCCCCGAGCATTTCAAGGACGCCGCCATCGCCATGTTCTCCACCGTCCGCCAGTGCGAACTCTCGCAAACCTGGGCGGACTTCCAGCAGTTCCTCCCCAACATTCGCCGAGCCGCCGGCTTCCTGGACTCTCGCCGCGATCCCGCGCGCCACGGCCTCATCGTCCCCGGCTTCGCCGATGGCGGCTTCACCAAGGGCATCGAGTTCACTAACACGCTCTGGTCGCTCGCAGGCCTGCAAAGCGCCGCCTCAGCGCCCGGCGGCGGCTCGCTCAAACCACTCAGTGACGGACTCCGCTCCGGCTTCGACGCCGCCGCCAAACAGGAGATGCTCCGCCATCCCTCCGGCTTCGACTACCTCCCCATGGTGCTCAAGGAAGACCCCGCCTGGCAGCGCAGCGAGTGGGACCGCCCGCGCCCCCAGGCGGCCCAATGGGCGCTCTCGCAGGCCATCTTCCCCGGTGTCGTCTTCGCGCCGGACCATCCCATCGTCCGCGGCCACATCGCCCTCATGCGCTCCTGCACCCGCGAAGATGTGCCCATCGAAACCGGCTGGCTCCCGCACGAGGGCCTTTGGACCTACAACGCCGGTTTCGCCGCCCATGCCGCCCTCTGGGCCGGCGACTCCGAATTCGCCAGCCGCGTCTTCCACGGCTTCCTCAACCACGCCTCGCCCCTCTACTGCTGGCGTGAAGAGCAGCCCCTCCGCGGCTCGCTCGTCTCCGGTTACGTCGGTGACATGCCGCACAACTGGGCCAGCGCCGAATGTGTCCTCTACCTGCGCCACATGCTGGCTTTGGAGGACCGCCAGACCCTCCGCCTGCTCTCGGGACTCGATGACGCGATCAGCTTCCGCGCCCCGTTCCGTCTGGCGAACTCGCCCACTCGCTTCGGTCCCATTCATCTGACCCTCACCCCCGAGGGCAACGGCTGGACCCTCGCTTTCCGCCGCGGCCCCGGCCCCGCGCCCGCCGCCGTTCTTCTCCCCGCCTCGCTGGGACTGTCACCCTTCCGCGCGGCCAAAGGCGCTGCCGCCAAGCCCGCCGGCCGCGCGGTTTCCATCGATCCCGCCGCCACGGAGTGGTCCGTCCGCTGGGGTGCCTGAAGATTCGTTCACAGCCCGCCCGCTCGCGCTTCGTGTATGATTCACACATCACTGCCATGCCTACTCGCAGACAAATCCTCAAAGGCGCGGTCGTTGCGCCGATGATCGTGCCCGCGCACGTTCTCGGCCAGCGAGCCGGGGCCGTTGCTCCCAGCGACAAAGTCGTCATGGGCGGTATCGGTATCGGTTCCCGCGGCGCTCACGACCTCAGCAAGATCCTCAAGATGCCCGAAGCCCGCTTCGTGGCTATCTGCGACGTTCGCAACTCACGCCGCGAGGAGATCAAGTCCATCGTCGACAAGAACTACGGCGATAGCGGCTGCAAGATGTACGAGGACCAGTACGAAGTTCTCGCCCGCGCCGACATCGACGCCTTCCTGATCGCTACCGGCGACCGCTGGCACACTCCGCTCTCCATCATTGCCGCCCAGCACGGCAAGGACGTCTACTGCGAAAAACCCTGCTCCATGTCCATCGAGGAAAGCTGGGCCCTCGCCGCCGCTTTCAAACGCTACAACCGCCTCTATCAGGCCGGCTGCCAGCGCCGCAACGGCGCGAACTTTCAACTCTGCAAAGAGCTTCTCGATGCCGGCCACCTGGGCAAACTCACTGCCCTTTACGCCAATGTCGGACCGTCGGTGAACTGGCCGCCCATCCCCAGCCGCGACTGGCTCGCCGGCGAACCCCTGCCGCCCAAGCAGGTCCTCGATTGGGACCGCTGGCTCGGCCCCGCCCCCTGGCGCCCCTACCACCCCTCCTACGTCCGCGGCGGCTGGCGCAACTTCTATGACTTCCACGGCGGCGGAATCCTCGAATGGGGCTCCCACACCGTCGACCTCTGCCACTGGGCCGCGGGCTATGACGAGATCCAGCCCGTCAAATACGAGCCCGTCGGCACCAATGTTGGCCCCTACCAGGTCAACTGCGAGTACGCCAACGGCGTCAAACTCGTCATGCGCGACAACGCCTGGGACGGCGCCCTCAAGACCGGCTCCTGCTCCTTCCGCATCGAAGGCGACAAGGGCTGGGTGGAAACCGGCGACGCCACCAAAATCGAGTGTTCCGAAAACATCCGGCCGCTCCTCCGCCCCACCGAGAATGCGGCCATGGCGCTCGAAAACCACATGCGGCAGTTCATCCAGTGCGTCCGCACGCGCCAGCAGCCTGCTGCCAGCGCCGCTGCCGCCGCCAACTCCCACGTCACCTGCCACGCCGCGTTCATCGCCTACCAGCTCGGCAAGTCCCTCACCTGGGACGTGGAGAAGCGCGCCTTCACTAACGACGACATCGCCAACAACATGCGCACCCGCGCCCTGCGCGAACCCTGGAGAATCTGAGGCAGGCTACACACAGGAGAATCGATATGCAGCAACCCACTACGCCCGCTCCCAAGCCCCAGGCCGCCAAGCCCGCGCCTGCGCCGCCGCCCAAGCCGCCCGCCGAGTTCCAGGAAGGCGCCATCGCCACCATGGACGTCGCCGGCCTCATCAGGATCCTGCAGGATCCCAACGCCAGTGAATTCCAGAAGGCCAAAGCCTGCCAGCGCGCCGGCGAACACGCCGACAAAGCTGCTGTTCCTGCCCTCGCCGCCCTCCTCGCCAGCGAGCATCTCAACATGTACGCCCGCTACGGCCTCGAGCCGATCGCCGATGCCTCCGCCGGCGACGCTCTCCGCGCCGCCATCCCCAAGCTCAAGGGCATTCTCCTCATCGGCGTCGTCAACTCGCTCAGCAAGCGCCGCGACGCCAGGTCCGCCCCCGTCTTCGCCAAAATGCTGGCGGATCCCAACCCGGATCTCGCCCGCGCCGCCGCCGCCGGCCTCGGCTCCATCGGCAACGCCGAAACCGTCAAGGTCCTGCAGGCTGCCCTGCCCAAGGCTACCGGCCTGCTCAAAATGGCCGTCGGCGACGCCCTCCTGGTCGCCGCCGAACGCCTCATGGGCGACGGCCACCGCGAAGAGTCCTTCTCGGTCTACTCCAGCCTCACCGGCCCGAGCGTGCCTGAACCGGTCCGCCTCGCCGCCATGAGCGGAATCATCCGCGAAAAAACCTCTGTCACCCGCCCGCGCTCTTAAGCGTCCGTCCGAATCCGAAGGCACCCCTGCCCGGCCCCCTGTGGAGCCAGGCAGGGGTGCCTTTCTCTTTTCGCTTCACATGTGCTGGCGATCTTTTACGATCGCCTTCACGCGCCAGTCCGCCGCCGGTCCGAATCGCTTGTTCCCGCCGCCGAAGCCGTCCGGCTTGTCCCCGTACAACCCGCGCTCCACGGTCACAAACACTCCCGTCAACACCACGACGGCAGCCACTCCGCCCACCAGCGCCCTGCGCGCCCAGGGTGTCCACGAAAACTCCTCGCCGCGCGTTTCCACACTCTCCCCCGGCGCCACTAGCAGCAGGTACGTCGCCACCAGCGCATTCACGAAGATCAGCGCCTCAGTCACCAGCCGCCGCTCGCTGAACGACACCAGCGCCCTGTCGAAATTCCCGATCACGATCATCCAAACGAACACCACATACAAAAGCTGCCCCTTGCCCAGCCAGCTTGCCGGCACCAGCGCCAGAGGCCTCCGCCGGTGCGCCAGCAGCAGCGCGATGGTCATCACCGTGAACAGCCCAAACAGCACGTGAAACCACATCTCCGCCGAAAGCTCCACTGCCCCGAACAACGGCATCTTCATCGCCATTGGCACAGACCGGAAGCCCCCTGTCCGCTCTGAAGTGTAATCCGCCACGTTCTTCCACAGGTTCATCCAAGCGATCCCGTTCACCACAAAGCACACGCTCCACAGCTCCGTCCATCGCCGCACGCGCGGCTCGTCGCTCCGCAACGCCGTCCGGCGCCACACCAGCGACATCGCCAACACCGTCGCCAGGCCATACAGCAGCCCCACAAACTGCTCCGTCACCAGGCTGTGCCAGTTGGTCTTGCGCCAGTGGTCCCACCACTGAATCGTTCCCTGGTCCTGCGTCAGCAGCGGATTGCCCGGCATCCACGCCAGCATCTTCACGAACTGCGCAATCATGAACCCCACTCCGCCCAGCACGCCGCCAATCGTCCCCGCCGCGGCCACCGTCGCCAGCCCGTTCTTCCGCATGTACACCACCACGCCCAGGAAGTAGCCCAGCACCATCGACCAGTTGTCCCCGCGCGGCGGCACCATCCGGAATCCCCCCACGCCGCCGAACAGGTTCGACAACAGCACCGGTCCCGCCACAAATGCCGCCAGCCCTCCCACCGCGATGTGCGCGATCAACGAAGCGCCGCCGCCAAACTTCCCATACAACCAGAAGTAGAGCGCCAGCCCGGCCGCCAGGCCCAGCACCCATCCGAGATGCGGACCCAGGTCAGTAAACACCTGCGGCCAGTTCGTCATCAGCTCCTCCGCCCGGTACGGCTGCCCCGTCGCCTTGTTGATCGCCGTCAAATCGCCCTGCACCTGCACCACCATTGCCAGCAGCGGCTCCAGCCAACCCACGGCCGCCAGCCCACGCTGCATCGCAAAGCCCGCCGTCGCCCCGCCCGCGCCGAAGCCGGCCAGATGCCCGATCCGTGCGAACCGTCTGTCCCACAAATCGAACAAACACACGGCGCCTAGCGCCAGCGAAGCTTCCAGCCAGTCGCTATCCAGCCAATAGAACGGATTCCTCTGCCGGAACAGCCGCCCGGCATCCAGCCCGATCGAGCCCGAATACCAGCGCAACACCGCCGGCTCCATCAGAGTCCAAAACGCCCACACCACGAACACCCACGACATCGGCTTGTACAGTGCCGTCAGCTTCTCGCGCTCCTCCACCGCCGCATACGCCGTCCCCGCCACGCCCATCGAACTCCACAAAAAGCCCAGCAAAAACACCATCACAAACCCGTATACCTGCGACGCAAACTCCCCGCTTTGCGTGTAACCCATCGGAATCATGTACGACATCGATCCGCCGAAACCCCACCCCAACGCGCCGAACACCGCGAAGAACGGCACCCGTTGCCGCCAGTCTTCCCGCCCCGAGAACAGGCAGATCGCGATGGCGCACAGCGCGCCCGGCATCATCGCCCCGGTTTCGTGCCCGTAGTTGCCGCGAATCCCCCAGCCGATGGAGAGCGAGAGCATTGCCAGTGCGATCGACGCCGGCCGCAGCAGCGGATTGCCGCCTTGAATCGAACCGTTTTTCATGAATCCTCTCCCGCCCGTCGCCGGGCCAGCTGCCAGCATATACCGCGCGTGCCGCACACCGATACAATGAGTATCGCTATGCATCTTCAACGCCGCCATTTTCTAGCTACTTCCGCCTCGGCTCTGCCGCTCTTCTCTCAGGCCCCCAAGGTCCGCACCGCCGTCATCGGCACCGGGAATCGCGGCTCCTATCTGCTCGAGGGCGCCCTCCAGCAGCCTGGCGCCAGCGTCACCATGCTCTGCGATACCAAGCCGGACCGCCTCGACAAGGCCGCCACCACCGCCTCCAAGGACAATCCCAAAACCACCTCCGACTGGAAACAGGTGGTCGAGAACCCGAACATCGACGCCGTCTTCGTCGCCACTCCGCCGCACCTCCACGCCGAAATGGCCATCGCCGCCCTCAAGAACGGCAAGCACGTCTATTGCGAGAAGCCCATCGGCATCAACCCCGCGCAGGTGCAGGCCGTCGTCAACGCCGCCCGCGCCTCGAAGAAGATCTTCACCGCCGGCCAGCAGCTCCGCTCCGTCCGCCGCTTCTCCGAAACCGTCCGCCGCATCCATGACGGCGTCCTCGGCGACATCGTCATGATCAAAGCCCAGCGTCACGCCACCGCCGATCTCCCCCACGACGGCTCCTCCGGCGACTGGTACTTCGACGTCTCCAAATCCGGCGGCTACCTCATCGAGCAGTCCGTCCACAATCTCGACCTCTGCAACTGGGCCGCCAACGCCCACCCCGTCTCCGCCTCCGGCTACGGAGCCAATAACTTCTATCGCAATCAGCCCGCCGGCCGCACCATCTTCGATTGCGGCAGCATCACCTACGTCTATCCCAAAGACGTCATCTTCGATTTCACCCAAAACGTCTTCCACCCCAAGGGCCTCATCGCCGGCGGCCAGTACATCCTCGTCTACGGCACCAAGGGCGCCCTCGATATGTTCGCCCCCAATCCCACCGTCTTTCCGGTGGACAGCGGCTCCCCCACGCCCATCCTGGAAGACATGAAGAAGGACGACCCCCACGCCCACATCGTCTCCTTCTATGCCGCCATCGCCTCCGGTGGACCAAACCCCGCCGACATCACCATCGGCGCCACGGCCGCCCTCACCGCCGTCCTCGGCCACCAGGCCATGGCCACTCACAAGCCCATCACCTGGGACAGCCTCGGCGTCAAGCTGTAGGGACTCCATGCGACGCCGGTCTTTCCTCCTCGCCCCTCCCCTGGCCGGCGCCGCAGCTACCTCCACGGCCTGGGTCGCCGCGCGGCCCAGGCTCTACTACTCCATCGCCGATCTGGCCCGCCTCTCCGCCGCGCAACGCGCGCCCGTGATCGAATCCGCCCGCCGGTTCCTCAATGAAGCCGTCATCCCGGAGGATGTGGCCGAACGCGGCGGCGGCCAGCACGCCAACTACGGCGCCCCCGCGCGCCAGCTCGAAGAGATGGCGGTCTCCCTCGGTCTCGCCTGGCACCTCACCGCCGAAAAGCAGTTCGCCGCCAAACTCGCCGCAGCCCTCCTCGCCTACAGCCAGTACCAGCGCTGGTACGGCCAGGGCCTCGATTCGCGCGTCCCGCCCTGGCGCTCTGAACTCAACACCGCCCGCTTCTGCTTCGGCTTCGCCCTCGGCTACGACGCCCTGCACTCTTACCTCAATTCAGGCCAGCGCAAGCCCCTCGCCGCCGGCCTCGCCCGCCTCGGCATCGAAAACACTCTCGCCGATTGGATCCTCCCCGAAGCGCGCATCCACGCCCTGGACTCCATGGGCCACAACTGGTGGTCCGTCTGCGTCGCCATGGCCGGCGTCGCCGCCCTCGCTCTCCTTGGCGAAGACTCGCGGGCACCCGAATGGCTCGCCCGCATCCAGAGCGGCTTCGAGGCATGGTTCGGTTACCAGGGCAATGTCCTGCAGAACAAGCCGGCCAACTTCGATCCGCACGGCGCCTTCTACGAGAGCATCTCGTACTCGAACTACGCCCTCTCCTCCTACCTCCGCTACCGCCTGGCCTACCAGCGCGTCTTCCCCACACAGAAGCTCCCTCGCCTCGCCCCGCTCGAACGCACCCTCGACTACTTCCTCCAGACCCTCTATCCCACCGCCGGCGGCTTCTTCACTCCGCCCATCGGCGATGGCCACAGTCACGACTCCGGCGCCGAGACCATCCGCCTGCTGGTCGAGTGCGGCTTTCCCCATCCCGCCGCCGGCTACTATCTCTCCAAAACCTCCAGCAACCGCCGCCCCCAGCCGCTCGATCTCCTCCTCCGCAAGACCCCCGCGCCCGCGCCTCTTCCCGCCTCTACGCCTCTCTCCAGCTACTACCCCACCATCGGCTGGGCCACCCTCCGCGATTCCTGGCGCGACAACGCCACCTTCCTCGCCATCAAATCCGGCACTGCCTGGAACCACGCCCACGCCGACGCCGGCTCCTTCGTCCTCTTCCACGCCGGCCAGCCTCTCTTCATCGACTCCAGCTCCTGCGGCTACGACAACCCCGCCTACACCTCCTACTACACCGAAAGCCGCGCCCACAACGTCATCCTCTTCAACGGCCAGGGCCAGCCCGCCGAAGACCACGTCCGCGGCTCCAAGTTCCCCGGCGCGCTGCCCTCCTTCCTCGACGGCCTCGGCGTCAAATACGTCTACGCCGATTCCACCGGACCCACCGCCCGCTTCTTCACCCGCAACTACCGCCACTGGCTCTGGATCGGCGGCGTCATCCTCGTCATTGATGATCTGCTCGCCTACGAACGCGGCCGCCTCGATTGGCTCCTCCACTACGCCGGCCAGGCCCAGGCCTCGCCCACCGGTGCAGTGATCACCAACCAGGGCGCGCAGGCCGAACTCCGCTTCCTCTATCCGCCCAAGCTCGACTTCCGCGAAGAACAGGGCCTCGCCGAGAGCAAGCCCAACGAGAAGATCCCTTACCTCGCCTTCTCGCTCGAATCGCAACGCCGCGATCAGAAGATCGTAGCCGCGCTCATTCCTCAACCCTCGGACACCACCGTCGAACTCCTCTCCGCGCCCGCGGACCACATCGCCATCCGCATCCGTCACGGCCAGGAGCTCACCGACGTCTATCTCAACTGCAATGCCGACGGCCGCCGTATGCACGTCAATACCAACAACATCCTCAACGGCTGGGATACCGACGCTTATCTGCTCGCGCTCACCCGGCCCGCCACCGCCGCCGGGGCCACCCCGGCCACCGTCACCCGCTACTTCGCCGCCTGCGCCAGCTATCTGCGCCAGGGCGAGCGCGTGGTCTTCTCCAGCCTCGCCAAGGTCGATCTCGCCTTCACCCCCGGCCCCGCGCCGCACGCCGCCGTCTTCACCAGACAGCCCGTCGAACTCGAACTCATGGCCGCCGCCGCTGCTCCCTGCACGCTGAATGGAAAAGAAACGCCGGCGCGTTTCGATCCGCGCCGGCGCCTTCTGTCTCTCTCTGTCAAAGCGGCAGGCTGATCACATCACCAGCGCGTTGAACACCAGCTTCAGCGTCAGCCAGCTCTGCGCCCGGTACTGTGGCCGCATGCCGAACAGCACCAGGTGCCCCTGGCCCATCGTCACGTCCAGCAGCGCCGGCTTGCCCGCCAGGTACTTCTCACCCAACAGCCAGCCGGAGTCGAGCACCGGAGCCGCCGAGTAGCGCACCACGGCCTTGGCCGCCGCGTCTTCCGGCTCCCACACCGGGCTCTGCTCGGCCCAGATCGTGAACTCCGAAGGCAGGCCCAGGCCCAGCGGCGACCCCGGTTCCAGCTTCACCTTCAAGAGCGATCCCGGGCAATAGAACTCCCGCGAACCCACGCCCTGCAGCACGTTCTTCGCCTTCACCCCGAGCTGCTCCACCGCATACTCCGTCGAGTCGTTGAAGAACAACAGCTTCCCGCCGGCGTTGGCGAAGACCTTCAATGCCTCGGCGCCTTCCTTGCCCAAGCCGCCCACATACGCCTCCGGCATGGCGCCCTGCCGGAAGCCGTTCTCGATCACCCGCGGCGGGATGTCGGCGAAGATCAGCGCGTCGTACTTCTGCTCCAGGCCCCCCGCGATGATCTCCGCGTTGCCCACGCTCGAATACTCCCAGCCGAAGTGCTCCACAATCCACCGCGTCCACCCCTCGTCCATCGACGGCGCGAACGCTTTATAGATCCCGATCCGCGGCTTCTTCAATTCGGCGAACCCCGCCGGTTGCCGCGTCCCCACGGCGAACGCACCCGTCTTCGGGTTCCGCCACACCGGACGCTTCGCCTTCCACGCCGCGTTCACCGCCTTCCATGAATCGCTGTCCGCCGCGCTCAGGCCCGCGGCCGCGAACGGGAACGCCTTCACCCTTTCCAGCCGCGCCTGGAACCGGTCTTCCACCGTCGCCACATCCACGCCCAGCAGCAGCGGCAGCGTGTGCGCCGCCACGTCGTACGGCCGCTTCGGCGGTCCACCCGGATACTGCCGCAAATCGGGATACTTCTGCTTCTCCAGCAGCGCCTTCGCGAAACTGGAAAACGGCTGCTGTAGCCGGATCACATAGGAGCCCGCTTCATATTTCTTCTGCCCGATCTCGAACGGCTCCAGCGCCTTCTCCACCTCCACCTGTCCGAACTCCATCGTCTCCAGCAACCGCCGCGCCGCGCCCGGGTCCGCCTGGCTGGCCGGAATCACAAATGCATAGGGCGCCACCCGCTCGCTGGCCCGCTTGTTAATCTCGTAGAACTGCTTGGCGAACTCCGCGCGCCGCACTGCCGCGGTCGTGCACAGGCTCTCCATCGCGATCAGTTGATCCTCCACGATGTCGCGCAGCTTCCACTCGCCGCCGCCCCACGGTTCCAGATGGTTCCAGCTCTTCTCGCGCGGACTGTAGCCCTGCGCCTGCGTGGAAAGCTGGTCGGCCTTGATCGTCACCGGGCTGGCGATGCGCACGCTCGCGCTCTCGCTCAGAATCCGCAGCCCGCCGTGGTAGCTCTGATAGTGCCGCCCCGGCGTCCAGTAGTCGTACATGGCGTTCACCACCACGCCCTTGCGTCCCGCCGCCGTCAGGTCCGCCGCCATGATCATGCCCACCATGTTGCAGTTCTGCGCGATCACCGCGTCGATGTTCGGCTCGATCGGATCCATCCAGGGCGGCACGAACATCCGCCCCGCCGTCGGCCCCATCTGGTGTACGTCGTAGACGATGTGCGGGTGCCACACGTTCTGCAATCCCGAGATCACCGCGCGATTCTCCGCCTGCGTGAAGAAGTACCAGTCGCGGTTGTTGTCGTGCCCCACATACTTCTGATACAGCTCTGGCGGCGCAGTGCCTTCAAACGGCGTGTTCAGTGTCTTGCGGTACCAAGTTGTCACCAGGTCCAGCCCGTCCGGGTTGATCGACGGCGCGAGGATCACAATCGTGTTGTCCAGAATCTGCTTCACCTTCGCGTCGTTCGAACTCGCCAGCCGGTGCGCGAACTCCACCGCCGTGTGCGTGGAGGCGATCTCCGTCGCGTGCACGCTGCACGTGATCAGAACCACCGTCTTCGCCTCGGCTGCCAGTTTCAGCGCCTCTTCCGGCCTGGTAGTCCGCGGGTCGGTCAGCCGCTCCTGCACCTTCCTGAAATAGTCCAGCCGCCGCATCGTCTCCGGCGCGCTCAGGATCGCCGCGATCATCGGCCGCCCTTCGGTGGACTTGCCGTATTCGATCACCTTCATCCGCTCGCTCGCCTTGTCGAGCGCGTAGAAGTAATCGATCACCTTCCACCACTCCAGCACCTGCCGGTCGGCCCCCATCCTGTGGCCAAAGAACGCCTCCGGCGCCGGCGCCGGTGACGGCGTCTGCGCCAGCGCCGTCCACGCCAGCGCCGCCATCAACCCAAGTCTCTTCACGGTCTGCACAACTCCTGCCACAACGCGCGGTAGAACTTCATGAACCGCTCCGGCTCCTTGCTCTCGGCCACTTCCATCAGCGTGTACTTCTCGTAGCCCGACTTCTGCAGCAGCCCGAAGAACTCCCGCCACGGATAGCTGTTCGTCAGCTCGTTGATGTGGCAGTTCTTCACCCACGGCCGCAGCAGGTCGAATGTCTGCTTGATCGACCCGTTCACCACCTCGCCCGGGTTCGAGTTCCAGCACAGCCCCACGCTGTCGTGCCTGGCCGCTTTCATGATCGCCGCGCACACCGGCGGCGCCTGCGTCTGCGATCCGTGGACCTCCATCCAGATCTCCACGCCCTTGCCCGCGCCGTAGTCGCCCAGCTCTCTCAGGCATTCGCCGATGTTCTGGATCGTCTGCTCCCGCGTCACTTCCTTCGGGAATCCGTTCGGGCGCACCTTCACGCCCCACGCGCCCGTGTCGTGCGCCAGGTCGATGAACGCCTTCCCGTCTTCCACGTTCTTCTTCCGCACCGCCGGGTCCGGGCTGTGGAACTCACAGGTGGAGCCGTAGCTCAGCAAGCGAACCTTCGTCTTTTCAAACCGCGCGCGCACCCGCGCCCGGCCGGCCGCGTCCATCGACGGCTCCACGCCATGCGCGTGGCCCGTCCGCAGTTCCACCGCCTCGAAGCCGGCGTCCTCCAGCTTCTTGATCAGCGTCTCCAGGTCCATGTCCTTCAGGACGTTGTAAGTTACGGCTCCAAGTTTCATCACTCGACTCCATTCACTCAACCGCGGAGTTCAGTTCTGCCGGGGGCGTCAGATCATAGCCTTCCCAGCGCGCGATCACGGCACTCGCCAGGCAGTTGCCCAGCAGATTCACCGACGTTCTTGCCATGTCCATCAACGTATCCACGCCCAGCAGCAATGCGATTCCTTCCATCGGCAGATGGAAGGTCGAGAGCGTGCCGGCCAGAATGATCAACGAAGCGCGCGGCACCGCGGCCACGCCCTTCGATGTCAGCATCAGCGTCAGCATCATCATAATCTGCTCGCCGAAGCTCAGTGGCACCCCCGCCGCCTGCGCCACGAACACCGATGCCAGCGACAGGTACAGCGTGGTCCCGTCCAGGTTGAAGCTGTAGCCCGTCGGCAGCACGAAACTCACAATGTGCCGCGGCACTCCAAACTTCTCCATGTTCTCCAGCGCCAGCGGCAGCGCCGCTTCGCTCGAGGCTGTGGAGAACGCCAGGATGTACGGCTCCTTCACCCAGTGGATGAATCGCCGCACCGGGATCTTCATGATCACCACTACGGCGCCCAGCACCACCACCACAAAGATCACCAGCGCTCCGTAGAGCGTCAGGATCAGCTTGCCCAGTCCGAACAGCACGCCGATGCCCTTGCTGCCCACCACCGCCGCCATCGCCGCCCCCACGCCCAGCGGCGCCAGGTACATCACGTACTTCGTGTACTCGAACATGATGTCGGCCAGCGACTGCAGGAACCGCACCACAGGCTCCGCCTTCGCCCCCAGCATCGTGCACGCCGTGCCGAACAGGAAGCAGAACACCACCATCTGCAGCACCTCGCCCTTCGCCATCGCGTCGAAAATCGACGCCGGGAACGTGTGCTCCAGAATCGCCGTCAAAGACGCCTTCGTCTGCGGCAGGTTCGGATCCGCGGCGGCCTTGGCCAGCGAAATGCCTTCGCCCGGCCGGATCAGATTCACCGCGCCCAGTCCCAGGAACAGCGCCGCTGTCGTCACGATTTCAAAGTAAATGATCGACTTCAGACCGATCCGGCCCATCGCCTTCGCCGATCCCGAGCCCGCTATGCCCACCACCAGCGTCGCGAACAGCAGCGGCGCAATGATCGACTTGATCATCCGCAGAAAGATATTGGAGATCGGCACGAGCGCGGTGCCCACCTGCGGCAGGAAATGGCCCACGGCAATGCCCGCGGCCATTGCGATAAAGATCCAGCTGGTTAGCGATAGCTTCCTCACCGTTCACCCCATTTGAGTTTTTGCCGCAGCACGTCGAAGAACAACATGCGCGGCGGTCGGATCAACGAAAGTGCATGCTGGCTGCTGCGGCAGATCACCCGGTCGCCTTCTTTCAGCGGTTCGCCCACCTGCCCGTCGATCGTCAGGTACGCCACGTTGTCCGAGGCCAGGTTCACCACCTGGATCACGCTCGAATCCGACACCAGCACCGGCCGGTTCGTCAACGTATGCGGGCAAATGGGCGTAATGATCAGCGCGCCCACGCTGGGGAAAACGATGGGCCCGCCGGCACTCAGCGAATAGGCCGTGGAGCCGGTCGGCGTCGAAATAATCAGGCCGTCGGCTTTGTAGCGGCACACGAAGTGCGCGTCCACGTTGCAAACCAGATCGATCATGCGCGCGATGTGCGCCTTCGTGATCACTACGTCGTTCAGCGCCTCGTAGTGCGCCACCACATGGCCCTCGCGCTGCACCTCGCACGCCAGCATCCGGCGCTTCGCCACGCGATGCTCGTTTCGCAGCGCCCGCTCCAGTTCCGGAAACAGTTCATCGGTGCTGATCGCCGTCAGAAATCCCAGCCCGCCCAGGTTCACCGCGAACAGCGGAATCGGCCGCCCCGCAATCGCCCGCGCCGCCGACAGCAGCGTCCCGTCCCCACCCAGCACGATCACCAGTTGGCACCCGTCCGGTACCGAATCGCGTTCCACCCACCCCGTCCCGTCGCTCAGCGCCTGCGCCGTCGGCGCATCCATCCGGCACTCGATGCCTCGCCCCCTCAACCATTTCACCAGCGGCGGCACGATCTCCCGCGCCTGCTGGACCTCAGGCTTCGTGATAATGCCGACCGTGCGGATCGGTTCCATGCAGTAGGAACTCCTTGTTGCCTTCCGCCCCTTGAATCGGGCTTTCGGCCCACTCTGTCTCGAATCCCAGCAGCCCCGCCGCCGCCCGCGCCTTGTTCACCGCGGCCTCGTGCAGCTCCGGTTCTCTGACGATCCCGCCCTTGCCCACCTGCTCCCGCCCCACCTCGAATTGCGGCTTCACCAGCACCACGAATTCGCGCGGCGGCGCAAGCAACGGAGCGAAGGCCGGAAGGATGAGTGTAACTGAAATGAAGCTGACGTCGCACACCGCCAGTTGCACCCGTTCTCCCACCATCTCTTCGCTCAGAAATCGCGCGTTCACACCCTCGTGCAGCACCACCCTCGGATCGTTCCGCAGCTTCCAGTGCAACTGCCCCTGCCCCACGTCCACGCAGTGGACCCGCGCAGCGCCACGGTTCAGCAACACCTCCGTAAATCCGCCCGTCGACGACCCCACGTCCAAACACACTCGCCCCACCACGTCGATCTTCCACAGCTCCAGCGCCCCCAGCAGCTTATACGCCCCGCGGCTCACCCACGGCATCGTCTCCGCTACTTCGATCCCCGCCTCCTGCGCCACCTGCGCGCCCGCTTTGTCCACCCTCTGTCCGTCCACCCGCACCAGTCCCGCCAGCAGCAGGGCCTTCGCCTTCTCCCGCGATTCGGCCAGTCCCCGGTCTACCAGCAACTGATCGATGCGCTGCCGCGGCGTCTTCATGAGCTGCGGTCGACTATCAGGTCCGCCAGCTCGTGCAGCCGGCGCGCCTTCTCTCCAAACCTTTCCAGTGATGCGTGCGCCTGCCGCCGCTCCTCTTCCGCCATCTCCCGCGAACGCTCCAGCCCGTAAACCGCCGGGAACGTGATCTTCTGCTGCGCCGCGTCCTTGCCCGCCGTCTTGCCCAACTGCTCCGACGTCTGCGTCACGTCCAGAACATCGTCCACAATCTGGAACGCCAGCCCGATATGCTCCCCATACTCGGAGATCGCCGCCAGCTCTTCCTCGCTCGCACCCGCATGGATCGCCCCCAGCCGTAGCGAGCACCGCAACAGCGCGCCCGTCTTGGCCCGGTGGATCCGGTCCAGCAACTCCGCCGTCGGAGTCTGCTTCTCGCCCTCGATGTCGTGCACCTGGCCCGCGATCATGCCGCCCACCGTGCCGGACGCCGACGCCAGCTCCACCACCAGCCGCGCGTTCCCGCTCCGGCCCAGTACGTCAAAGGCATACGTCAGCAGCGAGTCCCCGGCCAGAATGGCCATCGCCTCGCCGAATACCTTGTGCGACGTCGGCCGCCCGCGCCGCAGGTCGTCGTTGTCCAAGGCTGGCAAATCGTCATGGATCAGGGAGTACGTGTGGATCATCTCCAGCGGGCACGCCACTTCCATCGCGCCCTCCACCTCGCGGCCCGCCACCGTCCGCATCGCTTCCAGACACAACACCGGCCGGATCCGCTTCCCGCCCGCGAACAGCGAATACCGCATCGCCTTGTGGATCGTCTCCGGCGGCGCCGACTCGCCCGGCACCAGCCGGTCCAACGCCGCGTCAATCTGCTTCGCCTGCTCGGCCAGATACTCTTTCAAACTCAATTCAGCCAACATCATTTGCCCTGTCTACTCTTCCGCGTCGAACGGCTCGGCTTCCACCTTCTGGCCCTTCTTTACCAGCATCTCGATGCGCGTCTCGGCCTCGCTCAACTGCTTCCGGCAGGCCTCGCTCATCTTCACGCCTTTTTCGAAGAGCTCAATCGCCTTTTCCAGCGGTACGTCGGGCTTCTCCAGTTCCTTGACGACGCCTTCCAGCTCCGCCAGCGATTGCTCGAACGGCGCCGCCGCCGGCTCTTGTTCCTTGGCCATTGTTCTATTCTACGCCGCGCGTCATTCTTCCACCCTGCAAGCTTCCATCCCGCGCATCATCCGCGCCACGGGACGCGCGATCAGCGCCAGCGCTACCGCCGCCGCCAGCGTCAGAATGCCCAGTGACCGGAACAGCTCATACGGCTGCATGTCCCCATAGAACGCCGCCAGCCGCCCGGCCAGGTAGTTCCCCATCGACAGCGACAGGAACCATACCCCCATCATCAGCCCGCCCACCCGCGAGGGCGCCAGCCGCGTCATCGCGCTCAGCCCCACCGGGCTCAACAGCAGCTCGCCGAACGTGTGCAGCAAATAGGTCACCACCAGCCACATCGGACTCACCCTCATGCCTCCCACAGAGCGCTGCGCCGCCATCATCATCACCGCAAACCCGCCCGTCGCGCAGAACATCGCCAGTGCGAACTTCATCACCGATCCCGGCTGCCGGTCCCCCAGCTTGATCCAGATCCACGCAAACACCGCCGCGAAGCTGATAATGAACCCCGCGTTCAACGCCTGGAACCAGCTCGCCGGAAAATTGAAGCCCCACAACACCGTATCCGTGTTGTTCCGCGCGAACAGATTGAACGAGGAGCCCGCCTGCTCAAACGCCGCCCAGAACAGCGCCGACCCCACAAACAGCACCGCAATCACGCCCAATCGCTTCCGCTCCTCCGCCGTCCAGTCGCCGCCGAAGAACATCCACCCAAACAGCACCAGCGTCAGTCCGAACAGCACCAGCCCGGCGAAGTTCACCAGCCTCTCCGCGTCGAATCGCACAATCCCCGTCGCCTGCAGCAGCAGCCCCGCCATCAGCACACTCGCCGTGGCCAGCACGCCGTTCCGGAAGCTCTTCTTCCACTGCCGTCCCACTTCCGCCGAGGGCGCTTCCACCGGCCGCAACCCCGCCTCGCCCAGCCTCTTCAGGCCAAACCAGTACGTGATCACGCCAAACACCATCCCAATGCCCGCCAGCGCGAAGCCCCAATGCCAGTTGATCTTCTCCCCCACCCAGCCGCATGCCAGCGGCGCGATCGTCGAGCCCAGGTTGATCCCGATGTAGAAAATCGAGAACCCTGATTCCCGCCGCGAATCGCCCGGCGCATAAAGCTGCCCCACAATCGTGGAAATGTTTGGCTTCAGCAGCCCAGTCCCCACCACCACAATCGCCATGCCCGCGAAGAACGTCGTCTCCGACGGCAGCGCCAGCATCAGATAACCCACAGCGATCAGCACTCCGCCATACAGCACCGTCTTCTGCTGGCCGAAGATCCGGTCCGCAATCCAGCCTCCCGGGAGGCTCGCCATGTACACGCTCGCCGTATACAGCCCGTAGATCGCAAAGGCCCGCGTGCTGTCGTACCCGAAGCCGCCCTGCGCTACTCCCGCTGTCATGAACAGCACCAGCAGCGCCCGCATGCCGTAGTAGCCGAACCGCTCCCAAAGCTCCGTGAAAAACAGCGTGGATAGCCCCGCCGGGTGCCCGAAAAACCGCGTGTCCTGATTCATGCAGCCCTAGTTCGCCAGCCAGCCGCCGTCAATCACAATATCCGTCCCCGTGATGAACTCCGCCGCATCCGAGCACAGGTACACCGCCAGCGCCCCGATGTCCTTCGGCTTGCCCCACTGCCCCAGCGGGATCTTCTCCAGAAACATCGCGTTCGCCTGCGGATCGTTCATCAGCGCCGTGTTCATCTCCGTCGCGAAGGGCCCTGGACTGATGCCCACCACCGTGATCTTCTCCGGCGCCAGTTCCATCGCCAGCGCTTTCGTGAACCCCAGCAGCCCCGTCTTCGAGGCCGAATAGGCGCACCGCCCCGGCAACGACACGTGGCTCATGATCGACGTCAGGTTCAGCACCCGCCCGTAGCCCGTCCCCTTCATGTGCGGCACAAACGCCCGCACGCACAGAAACGCGCTCGTCAGATTTGTGTCCATCACCCAGCGCCACTCGTCCAGCGAAAATTCCGTCACCTGCTTCCGCAGGTTCACCCCCGCGTTGTTCACCAGGATCGAGACCTTGCCGAAGTGCTCCGAAACCCGTTCCTCCAGCTTCGCCACTTCCTCTTCCTCGATCACGTTGCACGGGAAGATCATCGCTGCTCCATCGCCGCACGCCTTCGCCGTCTCGTCCAGTTTCGCGATATCCCGGCCCACCAGCGCCACCCGCGCACCCGCCTGCGCCAGCGCCACCGCCATCTCCCGCCCCAAGCCGCGCGATGCGCCCGTCACCACCGCCACTTTGCCATTCAATCCGGTCATCTTAAACGCCTGTTCCTTCCTTGGAGATCTTCAGAATCCAGTCCGCGATCTTTTGCGGATTGTCGATGTCTGTAATCGCGATTCTGCCTTGTTCGCTCGCCGTCTCCAGCACCAGCGTCCCCACCCCCCACAGCCGTTGAGAGAGGGTCCGCTCCACGAACACATTCTGTAGACGTGTCAGGTCCATCGCCCGTACCGTCTCGCTCACGATTCCGTGCTTGTGCTTCACCAACGTCCCATCCACCGTCAATGAAGTCCGCAGCGTGTCAGCCCACGCAAGCACTGGCGCGAAAAACGGCAGGATACCCACCAGCAGGATCACCCAATGCGCGTCCGGCACCATCACGCGCCAGAACCAGATCACCACCGCCAGAAACACCGTGCAGAGCACCAAGGAGAACTTCGCCCGCCGCAACGACGGCCGGATCACTGTCGGATTCACTCGACTTACCTCCAGTAGGGCTATTGTATAGCAGCACGCATTCGGCTACCCTCAGTTCCTAGGAGGATCTCTATGCGCCTTGTGGCGTCCCTTGCCGTTTCATTCGGCCTCTTCTCTTTTTCACTGCAAGCCGATTTCAGCTATCAGCAGACTTCCCGCATCACCGGCGGCTCCATGGTCCGCATGATGAAGATGATTCCTGGCGGCGGCAAAGCTCTCGACCCCCAGGTGAGTTCCGTGATCTTCCGCGGCAACCAGATGGCCACCATCGCCACCAACACCATCAGCATCATCGACATCGACAAGCAGTTGATGACCGAGATCAACCTCGAAAAGAAGACTTACTCCACCATCACCTTCGCCGAGTTCCGCCAGGCTCTCGACGCCATCTCCAAAAAGATGTCTCAGCAGATGGGCAAGGATCCCAACGCCCCTGTCATGGAATGGCGCATCGAGGTCAAGGACGGCGGCCAGACCAAGACCGTCTCCGGCCTGCCCGCCAACCTGATGAAGCTCCTCCTCGCCACCGACATCAAGGACACCAAGAGCGGCCAGACCGTCACCACCAACATGGATATGGACCTCTGGATGACCAAGGATATCGCCGGCTACGATGACGTGCGCAAGTTCTATCAGCGCTACGCCGAGGCCGTCGGCATCACGCCTGAAATGATGCGCATGGGCCGCATGGGTATGGGCCAGCCCGGCCTGGCCGAAGGCATGGCCAAGGCCATGAAGGAAGCTTCCAAGCTCCAGGGCGTCCCCGTCCTCTCCGTCACCCGCATGATGGGCATGGGCATACCCGGAGGCCCTGAAGGCGGTTCCGACGCGCAGGTCCAGGCCCCCACATCCAAGGATGTCGGCGACGCCGCCGCCTCCTCCGCCGTCTCTTCCGCCATCGGCCGCATCCCTGGCATGGGCGGCCTGGGCGGCTTCGGCCGCAAGAAGTCTCCCCCCAAGGAAGAACCCAAGCCCGCCGAGACCCCCAAGCCGGCCGAACAGCCCAAGACCGCCGCGCCCCAGCAGTCGGTCATCATGGAGATGACCTCCGAAATGGCCAACTTCTCCTCCGCTCCCGTTGACGCCTCCAAGTTCTCCGTCCCCGCCGGATTCAAAGAGGTCGAGCACGAAATGAAGAAGTCCCTCCGGGACATGAAATAGCCGGCCGTGTGGGGCAGACGGCCACGTCTGCCCCAAGCCGCCCCGGGCGCCGAGGCCTCGGCGCAGGCGGCAGGCCCGGCTCCTGGCCAAAATCAAAAAGGGCGCTCCCAGGGGCGCCCTTTTCTAATTCTAAGAATCTTCTACTCGATATCCCGAGGCCGCTTCTTGCGGTTCCGCTTGCGCGCCAGCGCCTGCTTCACGCGCTTCTTTTCGCCGGGCTTCATGTAGTAGGAGTGTTTCTTGATCTCCTTGATGATGTCCTCCTGCTGCACCTTGCGCTTAAACCGGCGCAATGCGCTTTCAAGAGTCTCGCCATCTTGAATGTAGACTTCTGCCATGGATCAATTCACCTCCTTCCGGCGTGACGATTCAACCCTCTCAGCATACCAGACCGCCTCCCCCTTCGTCTCCTCAGCTATCTTCTGATGCCGCTCCGGTGATACCATGTCGGAGCAACCTTAGACTGGGCGCATTTCTCCTTGCCTCAGGTATGCAACTCCTGAGCCCGGGAACACAATGCGCGTCTACCTCCTCAACCCCAGCGAAACAGCCTTCGGCACCAGCGTCATCACTCCACGTTGGATGTACGTCCTCGCCGCCGCCACACCCTCCACCTATGGCGACCCCATCATCGCCGACGAAACACTCGACCACTTCGACCCCGCCTGCCTCCAGCCCGGAGACGTCGTCGGCATCAGCATCCACACCGCCAACGTCGCCCGTGGCCTTACTCTCGGCCGCATCGCGCGCGAACGCGGTGCCTGGGTCGTCTTCGGCGGCATCCATGCCACCCTCTTCCCCGACGAAGCCATCGAACTCGGCGGCGCCCACTCCGTCGTCAAGGGCGATGGCGACGTCATCTGGAGCCAGGTTCTCTCCGACTGCGCCCAGGGAAAACCCCTCCCCGTCTACGAAGGCAGCCGCATTCCCGGCTCCGACTTCCTTCCCGCCCGTTGGGACCTCCTCCCCCCCGGCCGCTACATGTGGGCCTCCGTCCAAACCGTCCGCGGCTGCCCCAAACACTGCTCCTTCTGCTCCGTCTGGCGCACCGACGGCCAGAAACCCCGCTCCCGCACCGTCGACGCCATCGTCGAAGAGATTGTCACCCTCCGCCGCATCGGCTTCCGCTTCATCGCCCTCGCCGACGATAACTTCTACCCCGTCACCCTCACCGACCTCGAACTCGCCCGCAAACAGAACAACCTCGCCCGCCTCGCCGAGCTCGAAGCCCTCCGCGAAGACCGCTTCGAACTCATGCGCCGCCTCGCCCAACTCCCCTCCGACACCGTCTTCTTCACTCAAATCACCGTCGAAGCCGCCGAAGACCCCGCCTTCCTCGACGCCATGCGCCTCGCCAACATCAAGGGCGGCCTCGTCGGCGTCGAATCCGTCACTCCCGCCGGCCTCAAGGACATCTTCAAGGACTTCAATCCCTCCGGCGACGACCTCGCCGCCCGCCTCCTCAAGTTCAAACAGCACGGCGTCCACGTCCTCGGTTCCTTCATCTTCGGCCTTCCCTCTGACCGCGCCCACACCTTCCAGGCCACCGCCGAACTCGCCCAGGCCTCCGGCATCACCTTCGCCCAGTTCGTCACCATGACCCCTTACCCCGGCACCGTCGATTTCGAACGCTGGGAAAAACACCAGGGCGCCGAGCCTCCAGCCATCGACGGCGTCCCCATCACCCGCTTCTGGCTCATCCCCGGCCATCGCCGCCCCAAGCTCTACACCACCCACCCCACCATGGACTCCGAGGAGATCCGCGTCCGCACCCAGTCCGTCTGGGACGACTTCTATAGCATCCGCTCCATCTGGGCTCGCGCCTCCTGCGTCAAGAGCCTCAAGGCCCGCCTCGCCTTCGTCCTCGTCTCCAAGCTCTACCGCCAGATGTACGCCAACACCGGCATCGCCACCGATAGCGCCCGCCGCCAAAGCTCCACCCGCTGGGCCCGCTGGCTCGCCAAACCCCTCGTCCGACTCTTCCAGGGCAAACCCATGCCCGATCTCGCCGTCCCGCCGCCCATCACCCTCGTGCCCGCCTCGAACTTCAACATCCTCTAATAGATCCATCCCTTTCAGACACCGCCCGGAGCCGCGTGCTAGCATGGTTACTTGTCAGGCTCCGGGCTCCGTGCAATGGGGCGTTCCAAACCCCGCCAGGTCCGGAAGGAAGCAACGGTAGGATCCCACCCTGTGTGCCGCGGATCACCCGGGGTCTGACATTTTGAGAGGCCCCCGCGGCGCAGCCCTTTTTACCCATGTACCAGGTCATCGCCCGCAAGTACCGCCCCCAAACCTTCGCTGAGTTGATCGGCCAGGAACACGTCCGCACCACCCTGGAAAACGCCATCACCCAGCACCGCATCGCCCACGGCTACATCTTCTCCGGCCAGCGCGGCACCGGCAAAACCACCATCGCCCGCATCATGGCCCGCTGCCTCAACTGCGACCAGGGCCCCACTCCCACTCCCTGCGGCGTCTGCCCCAACTGCACCGAAATCGCCGGCGGCCAGAAGACCTACGACGTCTACGAACTCGACGCCGCCTCCAATCGCGGCATCAACGAGGCCCGCGAAATCGTCCAGGCCGCCGAAAAAGCCCCCGCCCGCGGCCGCTTCAAGATCTACATCATCGACGAAGCCCACCAGCTCACCAACGAAGCCTTCAACGCCCTCCTCAAGACCCTCGAGGAGCCGCCCTCCTGGTGCGTCTTCATCCTCTGCACCACCGAATCCCACAAGATCCCCACCACCATCGCCAGCCGCTGCCAGCAGTTCAGCTTCCGCAGCGTCGCTTTCTCCGATCTCGTGGACCGCATGCGCTGGATCTGCGAACAGGAGAATATCACCGCCGACGATGAAGCCCTCGCCGTCCTTGCCCAGGCCGGCGAAGGCAGCGTCCGCGACTCCCTCTCCGCCCTCGACCAGGCCATCGCCTGCTGCGGCGACTCCCTCTCCGGCGCCGCCGTCCGCGACCTCCTCGGCATGTACTCGCTGGCGTCTCTCGAAAAGGTGACCGCCGCCCTCACTGGCTCCTCCACCGCCGCCATGCTCGAAATCGTTGACGAGCTCGAGCGCAGCGGTAAAAATCTCCAGCACTTTTGCCGCGAATTGGCCCGCTATTTCCGCAATCTCCTCGTCGCCAAAATCACCGGAGCCGATACCCGCCTGATCGCCGCGTCCTCCCTCGAACAGGCCCGCTTCCGCGATCTCTCCGCCGGCTTCCAGGAAGACGACCTCACCCGCTGGCTCCAGATCTCACTCGAGATCTACTCCCAGCTCCAGTACTCGCTCCAGCCGCGCCTCCACCTGGAACTCGGCCTCCTCCGCCTGGTCCACGCCGGCCGCATCCGCCCCATCGAAGAAGCCCTGAGAGACCTCTCCCCCGCACGCCAGTCCGAGGCGCCGGGCCAAACCCCGAGTTCCCCCGGACGCCAGTCCGGGGTGACGGGCCAATCGCATGGATCCCCCGGACGCCAGTCCGGGGTGACGGGCCAATCCCATGGATCCCCCGGACGTCAGTCCGGGGTGACGGGCCAAGCCTATGGATCCCCCGGACGTCAGTCCGGGGTAGCGGGACCACCCCCCACCCCCCCCACCCTCCGCACCCCGGCGCCGCCCGCCCCTCCGGCCGCTCCGAAACCCGCCGCCGACGATTCCCTCAAATCCCGCCTCGTCGCCGCCCTCGAAGAACTCCGCTCCGCCATGAGCGCCCACGCCGTCGAAGACTCCGAAATCCGCGAAGGGCAGGGCACCGTCGAGTTCATCGCCCCGCGCTCCGCCAAAATGGGCCTCATGGCCAAGGACGTCGAAAAGGCGTTGGCCCAGGTCTGCGGCCGGCCCATGCGCGTCAAGATCACCATCACGGAGGACGCCGCCCCCGCCGCTTCCTCTTCCGCCGCCGCCCAGCCCGGTCCCACCGGCCCCGAAGAGGCCATGCGCCGAGCCATGGAGCACCCCGGCGTCCAGAAATTCCAGGAGACTTTTCCTGGCAGCCAGGTCCGCGAAGTTCGAGATTTACAGGAGTAATTCCCATGAAATTCCCCGGTGGCGGTAACATGCAGAACATGATGCGGCAGGCGCAGCAGATGCAGCAGCGCCTCCAGGAGGAGATCGCCGCCATCCGCGTCGAAGCCTCCGCCGGTGGCGGCATGGTCTCCGTCAAACTCGACGGCCACAAAACCTGCCTCGGCGTCACCATCGACCCCGAAGCCGCCGGCGATGCCGAAATGCTCGCCGACATGGTCATGGCCGCCTTCAACGAAGCCGCCCGCAAGGTCGACGAAGAGTCCCAGAAGAAGACCTCCGGCATGCTCGGCGGCATGGGGCTGCCCCCCGGCCTCTTCTAAACGAATGCGAGCCCGCCATGCCCGACTTCGCTGAGCCGCTGGCCCGCCTCATCCTCGAGATCAAACGCCTCCCCGGCATCGGGCAGAAGTCCGCCCAGCGCATCGCCTTCCACATCCTCCGCGCCCAGCGCGAAGATGTCGAACGCCTCTCCGCCGCCCTCCTCGACGTCAAGGACAAGCTCGGCCTCTGCGCCGTCTGCAACAACATCTCCGACGCCGAAGTCTGCCTCTACTGCCGCGACCCCCATCGCGATCGCCACAAAATCTGCGTCGTCGAAGAGCCCCACAACCTCGTCCCCATCGAAACCACCCGCACCTTCAACGGCCTCTATCACGTCCTCCACGGCTCCATCAGCCCCTTGCGCGGCATCGGCCCCGAGCAGCTCCGCATCAAGGAACTCCTCAACCGCCTCCACGAAGCCGACGTCGAAGAGATCATCCTCGCCACCAACCCCACCGTCGAAGGCGAAGCCACCGCCGTCTACCTGGCGCGTCTGTTGAAACCTCTCGGCATCCGAGTCACCCGCATCGCCATGGGCATCCCTGTCGGCAGCGACCTCGAATACGCAGACGAGGTGACAATGTCCAAATCGCTGGAAAACCGCCGCGAAATGTGACCCTCATGCGCCAAGCGCTCCTCTGCCTCACCCTCACTCTCTCCGCCGCCGCCCAGAACCGCGAAGCCGTCTTCGCCGAATTCACAGACTTCCTCAAGATCCCCAACGTCGCCGCCGACCCGGCCGACCTCCGCCGCAACGCCGATTGGATCCGCTCCGCCCTCGCCCGCCGCGCCGTCCCCTCCAAGCTCCTCGAACTCCCCGGCGCCGTCCCCGCCGTCTACGCAGAACTCCTCAACCCTTCCGCCACGGAAACCGTCCTCTTCTACGCCCACTACGACGGCCAGCCCGTCGATCCCAAAAAGTGGCAGGAGAGCGCCCCCTTCGAACCCTCCCTCCGCGGCGCCCGCTTCACCGATCCCGACGCCCGCCTCTACGCCCGCGCCGCCGCCGACGACAAGGCCCCCATCATGGCCATGCTCGCCGCCCTCGACGCCCTCCGCCAGGCCAAGCTCACCCCCACCATCAACCTCAAATTCCTCTTCGAAGGCGAAGAAGAGAGCGGCTCCCGCAACCTCGGCCGCATCCTCGCCGCCTACCCCGCCGAAGCCTCCGCCAACTTCTGGCTCATCTGCGACGGACCAGTCCACCAGTCCCGTCGCATGCAGCTCTACTTCGGCGCCCGCGGCGTCACCGCCTTCAACCTCACCGTCTACGGCCCCATCCGCGAACTCCACTCCGGCCACTACGGCAACTGGGCCCCCAACCCCGCCATGCTCCTCGCCCGCCTTCTCGCCTCCATGAAGGACGACGAAGGCAACGTCACCATCCAGGGCTACTACGACTCCGTCGAACCCCTCTCCGAAACCGAGATCGCCGCCCTCAAAGCCGTCCCCCCCATCGACTCCGACCTCCTTCGCCAGTTCCAGCTCGCCCGCCCCGAAGCTTCTCCCCGCCTCCTCTCCGAAGCCATCAACCAGCCCTCCCTCAACATCCGCGGCCTCGCCTCCGCCGCCACCGGACCCGCCTCCGCCAACGTCGTCCCCGCCCGCGCCGAAGCATCCATCGACCTCCGCCTCGTCAAAGGCAACGACCCCGCCGCCATGTTCAGCCTCGTCAAGGAGCACATCCGCGCCCAGGGCTTCTACCTCGTCGAAGACCGCGAGCCCACCGAAACCGAGCGCCTCACCTACCCCAAACTCGCCTCCATCCAGAACCGCGAGCCCGGCTACCGCGCCGTCCGCACCTCCATGGACCTCCCCGCCTCCCAGCAGGTCATCGCCAATCTCAAAACCATCTACCCCGAACTCGTCCTCGTCCCCACGCTCGGCGGCAGCGTCCCCCTCGCCATCATCGAAGACGCCGTCCACGTCCCCCTCATCGGTGTCCCCATCGTCAACCACGACAACAACCAGCACTCCCACAACGAAAACCTCCGCCTCCAAAACCTCTGGGACGGCATCGAAACCTTCAAAGCCCTCTTCCTCCTCCGCTAAGCCCCGGCGCGACCAAGCCCGTTTCCCCCGATGAGCCCGTTTCCCCCGATGAGCCCGTTTCCCCCGAGGCGCCAGCCCATATGCGCTAACTTAATTGTATTGACCGCCAATTTTTCCGGCACTATCCTAAGGTATGAATACACGAGAGGTGTTCGAGTATCAGTGGCCTTATCTCCTTAGCTTGCTGCCGCCCCTTGAGGCGCTCGAGGCTGGCGCCTATA
>JARKQJ010000138.1 GCA_029973955.1 Paludibaculum sp.
ACGAGTTCGGCCTCGCCGCCGTTCCAGATCTCAAAACTTTGGGCGCGCAGAAGCAGCGGCGCAAAGGTGAGCAGCAGTGCCAGAGCCAACCTGGACCGCGGAGAGAACCGGTGGGGCGGCCGTCGTGGGTGGTCCGCAACTGGCAACCGGGCCAGCATCAGCGCTCATCATCTCCTGCATCGCGCTCTGAATCGCGCTTCTTATGTTTCGGCGGCTTGACGGCCTTGGGCGGGATGGGGAAGGAGGGTTTGACGGAGCCAACGGATGCGCGGGCCTGCCGCCGGGCCTTGAGGCCGGCGTCTTCGCGGATCTCGATGGGCTTCTGCTTCTTCACTTGTTCGTCACGGGGGGGAGGGGCTCGGTTGACGCCTCTCGCGGTGCCTACCTACAATGTTAGTGGATAAGGAGGCCGTGTGCGGTCTATTGGTTTACCTGAACTGCTCATCATTCTGGGCGTAGCCGTTCTGCTGTTTGGCGGCAAGAAGATCCCGGAACTGGCAAAAGGCCTCGGCGAAGGAATCAAAAACTTCAAGCACGCATTGAAGGAAGAAGACAAGCCCAAGTCCGAGACCGAGAAGAAGCAAGCCTAGCCTGTCTCCGGATGTAAGTTCCCCCCGGCTGCCCGAAATTTGAGCAGCGCCCTCCGGCCCTCAGGCCGGAGGTAATTCCTCCCGACCGAACAGCTTAGCGAAGTAGTGCCAGACGCGATGGCGACGTGCGTTGACGTGAGATGACGCGCGGCCAGGCGCGGCGCCAGGAGTGTGCGTGGAGTGGCCGCGGCTCGCGCGAGCGCCCGGGGCGGAGGTGTGTGCGGCTGGGTCTCGCGGATGGGCGGCGGGAGAGACAAGAAACCCCGCGTACCCGGAGGGCACGCGGGGCGTGAGCTAACCTGCTTCCCTGAAAAAGCTACTTCTTCTTCGGCGGAACGATGGCGTCCTTGAGAGCCTTCGCCAGCGCGAGCTTGACGACCTTCTTGGCCGGGATCTTGATGGTGGCGCCGGTGGCGGGGTTGCGGCCGGTGCGGGCCTTGCGCTCCACCTTTTTCAGCCGGCCGATGCCGGGCAGAACGAACACGCCGACCTTCTTGGTCTGGGCGATGGCGATCTCGACGTACTTGTCGAGGACAGCCTTGGCCTGCTTGTTGGTGATACCAGTGGCAGTGGCGATTTCCTTCACCAGCTGCGTTTGCGTCATTTTCTTGACTTCAGCCATAACGTTTCCTGTTCTCTCCCATGGCCGCCGGCAGCGGGCCGTGGCGGCGCAAAGTCTAAAACAAAACCCGTGGATTTTGTTCCGGGGTATCGTTCGCAGATCAATCATAAGGGAAGGTTGCGACCCGTGTAAAGGGGCGGAACGCAGAATTTGGCGTTTTTGGCCCGTTTTTTGAGGGGGAGGGCGTGGAAACGGCAGTTTTGCGGGCATTTCACCCGGTTGGCGCGGCGGGTGCCGGTTCCGCCATGATACAAAGCAGGGTGCGAATGACAGCCTACACCGCAGCCGCGGCGCTGCTGGCCTTGTGGCCGGCGGCGGCACAGTCGCTGATCGAACGCTCCTCGCCGGAGGAGCAGAAGCTGGCGAGCGGGTTCGAAACGGAGTGGAAGCGCGCCGGGGAGCGGGAGTTGCGGTGCGAGATGAGGCGCTTCCCGCCGACGCTGGACTACAGCCTGCGGATCTGGACCGGCTTCAACGTGCAGGTGCCCGCGGAGCAGATCGTGTTGGACGGGCGGGAATCGCGCATGGTGGAGGTGTTTCGGGTCACGCCGCAGAGCCCGGCGGGGGCTCCGGTCTATTTCTTCCAGGTGCTGGGGGTCCCGAAACCGCCGGAACAGGCCAATCTAAAGAAGACCACGCTGAGCGTGGCGGGCGGCTTTCTGGCCGGGGCGGGCAAGTATCAGGTGGAGTGGCTGCTGGTGCACAGCTCCGGAGTCAGGTGCAGAGAGTCCTGGAATTTCACTGTTCCGGCAAAATCCACGGCACTGAAAGAAGGAGAATTGGCGCCGGTGGAGGCAGCGCTATGGACGGGCTTTCCGGAGGGCGCGCCGAAGCGTAGAGTGTCGATCCTGATCCACGCCTCGCCCGTGTGGCCGCGGCGCTATCTTTCGCGGCTCTCGGCGTGGGACCGTCAGATCCTGCTGAGTACGCTGAGCGCCGTGCTGCGCCAAGGCGGATTCTCGTCGGCGTCGGTGACGATCTTCGACCTGGAGCGGCGGCGGACGCTTCTGCGCGAAGAGCATTTCGAGCCGCGCTCGCTGCGCAGACTGATGCGGCAACTGGCGCAGGTGGACTATTCCACGATCTCCATGGAGACCCTCGGGCAATCGCCCTCGCCGCGGCCTTTCCTGGAGGAGATGCTGCGGACGGAGTTGCGGCAGGCCGAACCGCCGGACGCCGTGGTCTTCATCGGCTCGCGCTGGCGCGGCGGTCCGAAATTGGATGGGGTGTCGCCGGCACTGAAGGAAGCGATGCCGAAAGTGTGGCTGCTGGCGTTCAGTACGCCGCTTACGGTGACTGAGCCGGATTCGTTGTCGAGCCTCGTAAAAGCAGTGCGCGGAAAGGTAATTTCCATCTACGCGCCGGGCGATTTGGCGGCAGCTTTAAAGGACTTAGCGACTGGCCCCTAAAATGCAAGCACCACATCGTTGTGGGTAGTGCGCGCCTTGAGAATTACTTCATTGCCATAAGGGTGTTAGAGTCCGAATATCTGCAACAACCTCCATGCCTATTGACTAGCTGGAAATTTTGCGATAAGAATGTCTCCACGGAGGTTGTCTCGTAACGATGCGGAGACACTATACTCTCACTTTGTTTGCCCTGCTGGCGCTGTTTGCCTGCTGGGCCGTCCCTGCCTTCGGGCAGATTCTGTATGGCTCAATCCTTGGTACTGTGGAAGACCCGACTGGTGCGGTTGTTCCCAAAGCCAAGGTAATAGTCACGAACAAAAACACGGGCGCCGTGCGTGAAGCGGAGTCCGATGAAGCTGGCCGTTATTCGCTGTTGAACGTGGTGGCCGGCGCTTATGAAATGAAGGTCACGGCCCCGGGCTTCCGCACAGCAGTGCGGAGCGACTTGGAAGTGGCGATCAACACTGTGGCGCGCGCCGACATCAAGTTGGAAGTGGGCCAGATGTCGGAGCAGGTGACTGTTTCGGCGTCGGCCGTTGCGCTTCAGACGGACAAGAGCGACGTCAAGCACGAGATCACGGGCACGATGGCGACGAACCTGCCGCTGCCTGGGTATCGCAACTATCAAAGCCTGATCGCGCTGGTTCCGGGCGCAACGCCGCCGGCGACGCAGAACGCGGTGGTGGACACGCCGGGCCGCGCGCTGCGCTCGTTTGTGAACGGCACGGCGACGAACAACAACAACACGCTGACGGACGGCGCATTGAACATCAACATCTGGCTGCCGCATCACGTGGCATATGTTCAGCCGGTGGAGTCCATCGAAACGGTGAACATCACCACGAACAGCTTTGATGCCGAGCAGGGCATGGCGGGCGGCGCGGCGGTGACGCTGACGACGAAGTCCGGCACGAACGACCTGCACGGGACGGGCTGGTGGTTCCACAACAACCAGCATTTGAATAGCGACCCGGTGTACTTCCGGGCGACGGGGTACAAGAAGCCGCTGCAGATCATGAACATCTTTGGCGGCAACATTGGCGGTCCGATCAAGAAGGACAAGCTGTTCTACTTCTTCAATTACGAACGGACGACGGAGCGGACGGGCTACTCGGGCAACTACTCGGTGGCGCCGGCCGATTTCCGGACGGGCGACTTCTCGAAGTGGACGAACTATTACGTGGTTTACGATCCGGCGAGCGCCGCGGCCAGCAATGCGGGCGCGCGGACGCCGTTTGCGAATAACGTGGTTCCGACGAGCCGTCAGAATCCGATTTTCACGAACATCTACAAGGGTGTTCCACTGCCGAATCAGGTTTCGCCGACCGATCCGCTGAACCTAAGCGGCAACTATGGCACCAGCGGCGTACTGATGCTTAACCGCAATCAGTACGACACGAAGGTGAACTACAACGTGAACCAGAAGCTGGTGACGTGGGGCAAGTACAGCCGGATGGACGCGCCGGTGCAGGGCAAATACGTGTTCGGCAACCTGGGCGGCCCAGCGCTGGGCTCGGAAGGCTTCGGCGATACGACCACTCAGCTTTTGACGGGCGGTTTCACCTACACGATGTCGCCGACGTTCCTGATGGACGGGATCTTCGGTTACACGCGTATGGACCAGACGGTGGGTATCCCGGGCCTGGACCGCAACATCGGCCTGGACGAATGGAAGATTCCTGGAACCAACGGCGGCAAGCAGTACGCGAGCGACCAGCGCTACGGCGGCATGCCGCAGGTGACCGGTTTCGGATTCGACTACGTGGGCAACGGCGGAACCTGGACGCCGCTGTTCCGCAAAGAGCGCAGCTACACCTATACGACGAACTTCACGAAGCTGAAGGGCGCGCATGAAATCCGGTGGGGCTTCGAATGGCGCAGGATGAACCTGAACCACTGGCAGCCGGAGACTCAGAATCCGCGCGGCTACATCGAGTTCGGCGCCGGCACGACGTACAACCCGTCGGATTCCAAGCGCGGCGCGGCGAACAACTATGCTTCGGCGCTGCTGGGGCTGGTGAACAACTACTCGAAGTCCATTCAGTACTTCGAGATGGCGACGCGCGAAACGCAGCTTGGTTTCTACGTGAGGGACCGCTGGCAGGTGAGCCGGCGGCTGACGTTGAACCTGGGTCTGCGTTATGAGTACTTCCCGCTGATCAACCGCGGCGACCGCGGCATCGAGCGCTGGGACCCGGCGACGAACACGGTGTACTTCGGTGGCATCGGCTCGACTCCGTGGAACAACGGCATCGAAGTGAGTAAGAAGCTGTTCGCTCCGCGCGTGGGCTTCGCCTACCGCGTGACGGACAACTGGGTGATGCGTGCCGGCTACGGCCTGACCTACGATCCGCTGCCGTTCGGCCGTCCGCTACGCGGCCTGTATCCGGCGACGCTGAGCGCGTCGTGGAACGCGCCGGTGAGCACGTTCGGCTGGTTCAACACGGTGGACCAAGGCATTCCGGACGTTCCGACGCCGGACATCAGCAGCGGCAAGACGCAACTTCCGCTGAGCTTCGACATGGGCCCGCGCAGCCCGTGGGGCGGCATGCTGCACCGCGGCTACATCCAGAGCTGGAACTTTACGGTGGAGCGCAAGCTGCCGTTTGAAATGATCGGTTCGGCCGCCTACGTGGCGACGCGGACGATCCACCAGATGCTGGACCGCAACATCAATACGGTGGGACCTGGCGAAGGCGTAAGCCTGAACAATCTGCCCCTGGCGAAGCTCTACGGGAAGACGAACGGGGCTTCCATGTGGGACGGCTTCGGCTACGGCGCCTATGATTCGCTGCAGGCCAGCCTGCAGAAGAACTTCACGCACGGTCTGTTCATCCGGAGCGCGTACACGTTCGGCAAGGCGCTGAACATGAGCGACGAAGACGGATGGGCGGGTATGCGCTACTGGAACTACGAGCCGTGGCTCAGCCGGAACTACGGTCCGGCGGGCTATGACCGGACGCACCAGTTCACCACGGCGTGGAACTACGAACTGCCGGTGGGCAAGGGCAAGAAGTACGCCATCGATAATAAGGTGGTGGACGCGATTGCCGGCGGCTGGAAGTTCGCGGGTTCCATCGCGATCTACAGCGGCACGCCGTTCTACGTAAGCGGCAGCAATTCGTCGCTGCAGGCGACGGGCAACCAGCAGACGGCGGACCTGATCGGGCCGGTGACCAAGATCGGCAACAAGGGTCCGAGCCAGCTCTACTACGATCCGATGAGCTTCCGCGATCCGCAGTGGGAGTTCGCTTCGAAGGGTGTGTACCGGCCCGGGACCACGGGTTGGGGCATCCTGCGCGGACCTGGCTTCTGGCAGTTGAATCCGGCGTTCTACAAGAATTTCCGCATCAAGGAAAGAGTCAACGCCGAGTTCCGCGCCGAGTCGACGCGCTTCACGAACACTCCGCAGTGGGGCAACCCGAACGCGGGGTCGGCCAGCATGCGGCTGAAGAGCGACGGCACGCTCGACACTTCGGTGGCGAACCCGCTGCAGAACTTCATGAGCATCACGAGCGCGACGACGGGCCGCGAGTTCCGCTTCGGCCTGCGCGTGGCGTTCTAAACGAAGACCGGCGCCGGCCCCAGCGGGCCGGAGCCTTTTGAGACGACCGGCCGGTTGTGCCCACGGGCATAGCCGGCCGGTCTCTTTTGCATTAGGGATAGTTCATGCAGCGCGAATCTGTGATATAACGAAGCGCTATGAGACTTCTGAAGCTTCTGTTGATTGCAGTATTGGGGATGGGTTTGTCGTTGGCGGCCGATCCTCCGAAGAAGGGCACCGACGCGAAGGCGCCGGTGAAGGTTGACACGAAGACAGTCGCGAAGGCCGCTGAGCTGATGGACATCAACACGGCGACCGAAGCGCAGCTCAAGACGCTGCCGGGCATCGGGGATGCGTATTCCGGCAAGATCATCAAGGGCCGTCCGTATGCGCGCAAGGATGAACTGGTGCAGAAGAACATCGTGCCGCAGGCTACCTATGACAAGGTCAAGGACCTGATTATTGCCAAGCAGGCGGCGGTGGCGAAGACGACCGCGCCGGCCAAGGCGAGCGCGCCCGCGAAGAAGTAACCGCGGCGGAAAGGAACGATTGGGAGGAGCCGGCCTTCGGGCCGGCTTCGCTGCGTCTGGGGGCGCCAGGGTTCACGATCGGGGGAAACGGGCTTGGACGTGTGGCCGCGAGAGTGCGTCTCGGGGGAATAGGGCTCCACTGGGGGAAGATGGCTCTGCGGTGGCTCCTCGGCTCACGCGCGGGGGAAATTGGCGATGGGGGCGTAGGTGGCGTTGACGGCGTGGCGGTAGTCCTCGGGGGCGATTAGAATCTGGAGGCCGCGGGCGCCGGCGGAGATGGAGATGCGGTCGTAGATCTGGGCGAACTCATCGAGGTAGACCGGGTAGTCCTTGCGGCAGGCCAGGGCCGTGACGCCGCCGCGGATGTAACCGGTGAGGGGCTGGACATCCTTGAGGGGGACGGTGTCGATGTTGCGGTCTCCGGTGGCGCGGGCGAGGGCCTTGAGGTCGAGGGTGGCGTTGCCGGGGATGACGGCGAGACAGACGCCGTTGCGGTCGCCGCGGGCGACGAGGGTTTTGAAGGTCTGCTCGATGGGGAAGCCGATCTTCGCGGCGACGGTTTCGGCGGAGAGATCGCCGGGGTCCACTTCATAGGAGCGGAGTTCGAAGGAGATGCCGAGGGACTCCAGCAGGCGGACGGCGTTGGTCTTATCCTGACCCATTGATTTGATGCTACTAAGACGCCGGGATTGAGTACACTCGCTAGTTAGGCAATAGCAATCCCATGCGAATTCGACGAGCAGTGATCACGGCGGCGGCGCCCGCGCAGCGGCGGCTTCCGCTGCAGAATCTGGTGGACCGCGACGGGCGGGAGAAGAGCGTATTGGGGATTCTGCTGGAGGAGATTGTCCGGGCGAAGGTGGACGAGATCTGCGTGGTGATCTGCGCGGGAGACGCCGAGGTGTATGCGCGCACGGCGGGCGACCACGCGGGGCGGGTGCGCTTCGTCGAGCAGCCCGAGCCGCGGGGCTACGGCCATGCGGTGTGGTGCGCGCGGGAGTTCACGGGCGACCAGCCGTTTCTGCACCTGGTGAGCGACCACCTCTACGTGAGCAGAGGGGAAGGGAGCTGCGCGAGCCAACTTGTGGCGGTGGCGGAAGCCGAGGAGTGCGCGGTATCGGCGGTGCAGGCGACGCGGGAGGGACAACTGACACGCTTTGGCGCGGTGGGCGGCCAAAGGGTTGCCGGGCGGGACCGGCTCTACCAGGTGGATACGGTGCTGGAGAAGCCGACGCCGACGGAGGCCGAGCAGCGGCTGGCGGTGCCGGGGCTGCGGGCCGGCCACTACCTGTGCTTTTTCGGCATGCACGTGCTGATGCCGGATGTGATGGAGATGCTCGACGCGCGGCTGGCGAAGGGCGAGAAGGCGACGCTCTCGGAGGCGCTGGCGGAGACGGCGAAGCGGGAGCGGTATCTGGCGCTGGAGATGACGGAGCGGCGCTATGACCTGGGTGCGAAGTTCGGTTTGCTGAACGCGCAACTGGCACTGGCCTTGAGCGGGCAGGACCGGGAGGAAGTGCTTTCGGAACTGGTGGAGATGCTGGCGCTGAGAGAACAGGGGCCGGCGCGATGAGCGGATTGGCGTCGATCATTCTGGCGGCGGAGCCGGAGGTGCGAAACCAGGCGCTGGACGAGTACTGCCAGGGGCTGAGCACAGACGAACTGCTGGGCGAGTGCGAGACGCTGGAGAAGCTGCGGGAGAGCCGCGAGAATCTATATGAGCGGGTGCGCTCGCTGTTCTTTCTCTCGGCCATTCATCGGTATCACATGCCGGGGCGAGAGGGCGTGGCGGCACAAGGGCGTGTGCCCTTCAGCGGGTATACGCACCTGCTGCAGCGGCGGTTTGAGGAGGCGATCAGGGAATTTCTGGCGGCGCAGAAGGAGCAGGGGCCGAACGACGCGGTGTCGAGCGCCCTGGCCGCGGCCTACAAGGGGCTTGCGTTCCAGACGCTGGCGGACCAGGTGCGGCGGAGCGTGCGGAGCGTGCGCGGGAATCAATGGATGTTCCGGACGGGGCATCCGGCGGACTATCCGCTGCGGCTGCGGACGGAGTTGAAGCAGCGGGACGAAGCGGCGGGCGCGTATCCGGTCTTGCGGGAAGCGACCCCGGTGCGGATGGACCTGTCGCACAGCGGGTGGAGCGACATCTTCTTCCTGGGGATGGATTTCCCGGAAGGGGCGCGGGTGCTGAACACGTCGATCGATTTGGCGGTGCGCGGGACGGGGCAGGGCGAGCCGCGGCCTCCGGTGGAGGCGAGCCTGCGGATGATCGACGAGCCGGTGCTGCGGCTGGTGAGCGTGGACCTGGGGGCGTCGGCTGAGATTACGTCGCTGGCGGAGGTGTTCGACTATGCGCGGGACTATCTGGGACTGCTGAAGGCGGCGGTGATTGCGGCCGGATTGGTGCCTCCGGGGATGGAGGGATCTGGGCAATCGCTGGCGTCGCTGCTGGAGGCGCTCACCGGGCGTGCGGGGAGCGGCATTGAGATTGTCAGCCGGGTGAACGATATTCCGAAGGGTTCGCGGCTGGCGGTGTCGACGAATCTGCTGGCGTGCCTGATTGCGGTGTGTATGCGGGCGACGGGGCAGATCCGGGCCTTGACGGGCGGACTGGAAGAGGGCGAGCGGCGTCTGGTGGCCGCGCGCGCCATTCTCGGAGAGTGGCTGGGCGGGAGTGGCGGCGGCTGGCAGGATTCGGGCGGCGTATGGCCGGGGATCAAGCTGATTGAGGGCGTAGTGGCGGCGGAAGGCGATGTGGAGTGGAACGTGAGCCGGGGCTGCCTGCTGCCGCGGCACCGCGTGTTTTCGCTGGATGAGATCACGGCGGAGACGAGGGAAAAGCTGCAGGCGAGCCTGGTGCTGGTGCACGGCGGGATGGCGCAGGACGTGGGTCCGATTCTGGAGATGGTGACGGAGAAGTACCTGCTGCGGGGGGCGGTGGAATGGCAGGCGCGGCAGAAAGCGATCGGGCTGTTGGATGAGATCATCGAGTGCCTGAAGCGCGGCGATATCCGGGGTGTGGGCGCGGCAACACAGCGCAACTTCGACGGGCCGATTCAGGCGATTATCCCGTGGGCGGCGAACCACTACACGCAGCGGCTGATTGGGGCGGCGCGGGCGGAGTTCGGCGAGCAGTTCTGGGGATTCTGGATGCTGGGCGGGATGGCGGGCGGCGGCATGGGTTTCCTGTTTGCGCCGGAGGTGAAGGAGCAGGCGCAGGAGCGCATGGGTGCGATCATGGCGGAGACGAAGCAGGCGCTGGAGCGGGCGGTGCCGTTCGCGATGCAGCCGGTGGTGTACGATTTCCGGATCAACGAGCGGGGCACGTGGGCGGAGCTGCTGGAAGGCGAGCAAGCGGTGCTGCCGGCGGGCTACTACGCGCTGCGGGTGCCGGAGCTGTTGCGGCGCGAGGCGGTGACGCTAACGGTGGCGCAGCGGAGGGAGTTGGAGGCGTTCGGCGCGGCGGTGCGGCACCAGAGCCAGTTGGGCGGGATGGTGGAGACGCTGTTCGACAGGCTGCTGCCGCATGGGACCGGCAAGGCGGGCGCGGCGGCGAATCTGCGGGAGCTGTTGGATGCCTATGGATTCGACCGCGAGCAGCATGAAAAGATCCGGGCCGATTTGCGGAGCGGCCGGATCGGGCTGGCGCAGAACCGCCTGCCGGTGAACAGCCGGGTGGAGGATGTGTCGGCGGAAGAGGTGGCGGACGCGCGGCGCGGGTTGGACGGACGGCTGAGGAAGCTGGGCGAGGAGGCGCTGAGCGAAGGCACGGTGGCGGTGGTGACGCTGGCTGGGGGGATCGGGACGAGGTGGACGAAGGGGGCGGGGGTGGTGAAGGCGCTGAACCCGTTCGCGAAGATGGCGGGGCGGCACCGGACGTTTGTGGAGATCCACCTGGCGAAGTCGCGGAAGGCGGCGCGGCAGTGGGGCAAGGCTGTGCCGCACGTGATCACGACCAGCTACATGACCCAGGGTGGCGTGCAGGCGTGGCTGGAGCGCGAGAAGAACTACGGCTACGAAGGGCCGCTGGCGCTTTCGCCGGGGCGCTTTGTGGGACTGCGGATGGTGCCGATGGCGCGCGACCTTCGGTTTGCGTGGGAAGAGATGCCGCAGCAGGTGCTGGACGAGCAGAAGCAGAAAGTGCGGGAGAGCGGGCGGTCGGCGCTGATCCAATGGGCGCTGGCGATGGGGGAGGGAGCGGATTACACGGACAACCTGCCGGAGCAGTGCCTGCACCCGGTGGGGCACTGGTATGAGGCCCCGAACCTGCTGCGCAACGGCGTGCTGAAGCAGATGCTGGACGAGCGGCCGGGCTTGAAGTACCTGATGCTGCACAACATCGATACGTTGGGCGCGTGGCTGGATCCGGCGCTGGTGGGGCTGCACATCGATTCGGGCGCGGCGATGACGGCGGAGGTGATCGGGCGCGAGTTGGAAGACCGGGGCGGCGGGCTGGCTCGGATCGACGGCAAGCTGCGCCTGATAGAAGGCATGGCGCTGCCGGACGAGAGGGTGGAATTCGAGCTGTCCTATTACAACAGCAACACGATGTGGATCACGATCGACGCGCTGTTGGAGGTGTTTGGACTGGGCCGCGAAGACTTGGGAGATGAAGAGAAGACGGCCGCGGCGGTGCGGAGAGTGGCGGCGCGGATGCCGGCGTACGTGACTCTGAAGGACGTGAAGAAGCGCTGGGGGAAGGGACAGGAAGACATCTTCCCGGTGACGCAGTTCGAGAAGCTGTGGGGCGACATGACGGCGCTGAGCGAATGGGATTGCCGGTATGTGGTGGTGGAACGCAAGCGGGGGCAGCAGTTGAAGGACGTGGCGCAATTGGACGGCTGGCTGCGGGACGGCAGCGCCGCGCACGTGGAGAACCTGTGCGACTTTAATTAGAAGGAGATTAAAGATGCAACGGAATACCGTGGTTGCGCTGGGGCTGGCGGCGGGGCTGTCGGTGTGGGGGCAGAAAGACTGGAGCGACGCGCAGAAGGCGGAATTCCTGAAGACGGCGGAAGTGAAGGCGACGCACTCCGCGCCGGATGGAATCACGGGGACCTCCAGGGTGACGTTATCGAACGGGAAGGTGACGCACGACGCGAGCGTCCAGACGATCGACCTGACATCCCAGAACCGGAGCGGGAACTCGCCACCGGAGCCGGGCTTCACGGACCGCTACGCGTACAACCTGGCGGCTTACGAACTGGACCGGATGCTGGGATTGAACATGGTGCCGGTGACGGTGATTCGAGATTTTGATGGGAAGAAGGGTTCGTATACGTGGTGGGTGGACGATGTGCTGATGACGGAGAAGCAGCGGTTTCTCAAGAAGGTGACTCCGGAGTATCCCGATTCCTGGAACCAGCAGATGCACATCGTGCGGGTGTTCGACCAGTTGATTTACAACATGGACCGGAACCTGGGGAACCTGGTGATCGATAAGAACTGGAAGCTCTGGATGATCGACCACGGCCGGGCGTTCCGGATGTGGAAACAGATCAAGGAGAAGAACAATCTGCTGAAGTGCGACCGGGTGCTGCTGGAGCGGCTGAGGAAGCTGGACGCGGCGGAACTGCACGCGAAGCTGGACGAGGATCTGACGAAGGGGCAGGTGGATGCGATCAAAGCGCGGGCGGAGCTGATCGTGAAAGAGTTCGATGCAAAGATCAAGAAGAAGGGCGAGGGAGAGATCCTGTACGACTATCTGAAGGGGCAGTGAGGAGGGGCGCGATGAAGAGAAGAGAGTTTCTGGGGGCGGCGGCGGCCGCGGCGGTGGAACCGATGCGGGCGCAGCAGGGCAGGAAGACGGTGGTTGTGGGCGATGTGCATGGAGATCCGGAGCGGTTTGTGGACGTGCTTTCGATGGCGGGGTTGATCGACGGATCGAAAGCGTGGAGCGGGGGCAATTCGGTGCTGGTGCAGTTGGGCGACATGGTGGACCGGGGCCCGGATCCGAAGACGGCGATCGAGCTGCTGCAGAAGCTGGAGAAAGAGGCGAAGAAGGCGAAGGGGAAGGTGTACGGCCTCATTGGGAACCATGAGGCGATGCGGATGTACGGTGACTTGCGGTATGTGCCGGCCGGGGAGTACGAGGCGTTCAGGACGAAGAAGAGCGAGCAGGAGCGTGAGAAACGGTACATGCGGGAGACGTCGGCGAGCGATTCGGCAAGCGATATCAAGTCGCGGCCGGATCTGACGCTGGGCTACCGGCAGAAGTGGGAGAAGGAGCATCCGCTGGGGCAGATCGAGCTGATGCGGGAGTATGGGACGGAGGGCAAGCTGGGCAAGTGGGCGCTGGGGCAGAAGGCGGTGCTGGTGCTGGATGGGACGCTGTACGTGCATGCGGGGCTTTCGCCGAAGTATCTGAGCTGGAGCGAAGGGCGGATCAACGACGCGGTGACGTCGGAGTTGATGGACGTGAAGGCGCCGCCGGCCGATGGTGCGGTGCGGGGCGAAGACGGGCCGCTGTGGTATCGCGGGCTGGCTCAGTTGCCGGAGGAAGAGATCGCGGCGCACGTGGATGCGGTGCTGGAGAAGTTCAAGGTGAAGCGGATCATCGTGGGTCACACGCCGCAGAGGCAGGGCGTGGTGAGCCGGCTGAAAGGGAAGGTGCTGCTGGCGGATGTGGGGCTGGCGAAGGTGTTCGGCGGAGCGATGGCGTGCGTGGTGATTGAGAACGGGGAGGCGTATGCGCTGCAGGATGGGAAGAAGAGAGAGTTGAGCTAGGCGGGTGGCGCGATAGGATTCTGAACATGTTGAAGCCATGGGTGGTCCAGGTGCTCGCCTGGGCGTATCGGGTGGGGGTGGCGGTGATGGTGTCCGGGGTGGTGTTGTTGTGGAGGCAACAGCGGGACCGGATGTGGCCGTGGGGGAGACGGCTGGCGGCGGCGGGTGTGTCGGCGGCGGGTTGGGGTTGCGCATTTGCGGCGGCCGGGGCGCTGGAGTACGATCCGCCGAATCTGATGCTGTTGATGATCTGCGTGGCGGTTTTTGGGTACCTGCGTTGGGTGGATCCGCGGCGCATTCACCTTCTGCGGCTAGTTCCGCTGGGGGTGGGAGTGATGGTTGTGGGATTGGTGCTCGAGACTGGTTTGGATGCAGCGAGCAGGCAACTCCTTCCGGCATATGAAAAGCAACTGGGAGAAGGTGTGAGTTGCAGGGCGTACCCTGTTCCTGACGATTCGCTGGAGCATCCGCGTCTACTGCTGATCAGAGAGCAGGCGGGGTGGCGAGATGAGGTGTTGGATGAGCTGGAGGGGGATTTTGCAGCCAGATTTCCCGGTTGCGAACATCTTCCAGATGGGGCGGTGCGATTGTACATCCGGGATGTGGATGGGCGGGAAGTAGTGCAGAAACGGGTGGTGGTGCGGCAGTGAGGGTGTTCGGGCGGGTATAGCAGGCTTGGGGCCGAGGGTGGTTGTTGTTCAGATGGATATCGACGGTGCCGGCCGGCGGTGAAGGAGACGCCGGACGGTTCGATGAGGATGGTGAGATCGAACTGGCCGATTTGGCCGTCTGGGCGCAGAAAGACTGGCTGCTGGAGTCTGGGACGGAGGGCGAACTGGGCAAGTGGGCGCTGGTGCAGAAGGCGGTGCTGGTGCTGGACGGGCCGTTGTGGTATCGCGGGCTGGCGAAGGTGTTCGGCGGAGCGATGGCGTGCGTGGTGATTGAGAACGGGGAGGCGTATGCGCTGCAGGATGGGAAGAAGAGAGAGTTGAGCTAGGCGGGTGGCGCTCTCCAGCCTGCGAATTGCTGCCGGGGGCGAAGTCTTATTTTAGTTTGGGAATGCTGAGGGACAGTGGAAAGACAGAGGCGGGTTGCGGCGCGGCGGTAAAGGTGTATGATTTCTCTTAGAGAATTCAACCGTAGTCGTCCGGTTATTCGTTTCTAGCGTCTGACAATGAATTTCGTGGCAGTGCAATAAGTTCTGGTGGGGCAGTAACGATTCTCCGGCAACAGGTGAGTTTTGTGGGAAACCGCTGCTGGAGGTTTTGCCGCGATGAGCGTTGACATGGACGGCGCGCAGATTGAGAGCGTCGAGGCAGGTGACCGGCGAGAGTTGGGGGAGGCGGCGGGGGGCGGAAGCGCGCCACGGCGCGCAGCGGTGGTTGTCATTGTGGCGGCCATCTTGCTGACGGCGTGGGTGTACTGGTGGGCCGCCCATGGAAGTTTGGTGGAGCGCGAGCCGGTATTGGGGCTCCCGGTGCCGCTGCCGCTGCTGGTTCTGGCGCGCCCGGGCGTCTCGATGGGAGTTTCGATGGCGCTGGTGCTATCGATTCCAGCGGTAGCATTCTGTGCGTGGTGCAGCGACTGTTTAATGGGAATGCTGGTGAAACGGCGGCGGAGCATGGCGCTATTCGCGGTTGTTCTGGTGGCGTCGCTGGGGTTTCATGGGAGAGCCTATCTGCAGCCGGAGCGGGACGCTGGGCTGCCGTGGTCGACGCTATTGAGTGCGAGCTTCGCGATTTTGATCGGCGCGTTGTCGCTGGACAGAAACGGGCGAGGTTCGTTTGCGAGGAATGTGATGATGAACTTCCTGCTATTTGCGTGGATGTTCACTTGTGCGTTTCCGGTGCACGATGCAGGGCGGTGACATGGGTTGGAAGGCGGCGAGGCCCCGCTTTGATGAGAAAGAGGGCCAGTCCGAAGAGGCTGAGCCAGAGAGTGGCGGGTTCGGGAGTGAGCCTGAAGGTGTAGTTGTGCTGGTCATCGGCGCTCCAGGTGGTGCGGACGCCCTCCTGGTTGCCCAGGAAGTCTGAGAGCTGACTGATGGAGCGCTCCGTGCCGAAGGCCTTGGAGAGAGCGCTGCCGACGGGGGTGCCGAAGCAGCGGCCCTCGGCGGAGGGGGTGGCGATGAGGTAGTTCAGGTTTTTGAAGGGATTGTTGGGATTTGGGATCCCGCCGACATCCTGGATGAAGTTGTTGTACCAGGCTTCGGTGAAGCAGGCGTCGATGGCGAAGACGACGGTGCAGCATTCGGGGATGGTGCCGGCGATGGAGGTGGTGAGGGCGCTGAGCGTGGTGTTGGGCCCCTTGTTGAGATTGCCGATGACGGTATCTTTGCCGTCGGCGGTCTTGTCTCCATGTGCCGAGATATAGACGAGGAGAATGCCGGTGGCGCAGTCGAATTTGCCGGTGGCCGCATCGAAGCAGGTGCCGCCGGCGGTTTTCATGCTGTTGAAGATCTCGCCGCCGGCGATGTTGGAGCCGACGCTGCCTTTGGCGCCGCCGGCTGCGGCGGATTCAACGAGATTCCTGGCGGTGTCTTTCGCTTTGTCCTGGTCGAGGTCCGCGCCATAGAAGCAGATGACGGTGCTCCAAAGCGTGGGTGCGGCCAGGCAAACGAAGAGAGCAGTGGCTTTGCAGGTGATGGACATGCGGCCTCCTCCCTCGGTGAGCGGGTCAAGAATAGCACCGGACGGGGGCGGGGCCAAGAGGCAATGAAGGGGGGGAGAGAAAGAGATGGCGTCCCCAGCGGGATTCGAACCCGCGTTATCGCCGTGAAAGGGCGGTGTCCTAGGCCGGGCTAGACGATGGGGACGCACGCGGCGGCCGGTGATGCCGCCTCATTCATTGTAGCTGGGAGGGCCGGGAAGGGTCAAATCGACCCCACAGGCAAGCGGTCTAGATGGACTTGAGGTAGGCGAGGATGTCCGCCTTTTCTTCGGCGCTGAGGACATCGCCGAAGGCCGGCATGGTGCCCTTACCTTTGTTGATCATGGCTGTGACATTGGCGTCGGTGACGGGTTGGCCGTTGGCGAGTTTGGACTTCTTGAAGAGGCCTTTGAGGCTGGGGCCCATTTTCTTCTCGTCGGTGGTGGCGGAATGGCAGACGCCGCACTGGTCGAAGACTTCCTTGCCTTTTGCGGCATCGCCTTTCTTCTGTGCGGGCAGAACGCCGGCCAGCAGGAGGCCGAGGGCGGAGATGGCCAGAATCCGAGAGGTCATAGTTCGTGAAGCTCCTTCGCGACTGCTTGGTTCTTCCATTCTACTACCGGGGTGGCGGGCAGGGCCGGGGGCACGGAGGCGAGAAATCTCCCATTCCTGAAATCTCCCAAACAGACCTGGAAGTCCTTTTGTTGCAAGCGGAAAGGCAGGGTTTGGCGGGGCGTTGCGGGAGGAGTTCCGGACTTCGGACATTTGACACTGATTTTCACGCTATGATAACCCTGAAGCTTCAGTTAGGATTCACGCATGCCTGACGATCCCAAGCCGGAAGGCCCCACGCCGCAGGAGTCTGCCCCAAGTTCGGAGGCGGCTCCGGTAGAGAACAAGCCCGAGGCAGCCACTCCAGCGCCAACATCCGCCGCGACGCCTGCCGCGACGCCTGCCGCGGCTCAGACACCGGCCGCGGCAGGGGCCGCGGCTCAGACACCCACCGAAGCCAGTGCCGCGCCGGCGGAGAAGCCCGCAGCGGCGCCAGCCGCAGAGGCGGCGAAGCCCGCGGCCGCGCCCGCGCCCGCCGCCGCCAAGCCGGCTGCGCCGGCAGCAGGCGCTGCCAAGCCAGCGGCCGCTGCCGCCAAGCCCGCGGCTCCGAAGGTTCCGGCCGTGATGGCCGCGACGCCCTGGGAGGGGGACCTGCCCACGGCGCTGGCGGAGGAGTTCGGCGACAGGATTTCCGCATTCTCTTCGTATCTGGGGCAGAACTTCCTGGTGTGCCAGCCGGGAGCGCTGTTTCCGATTCTGATGTCGCTGCGGGACACGCACGAGTTCGCCTATCTGGTGGACGTGACGGCGGTGCACTATCCCGACAAGCCGGCGCCGTTCGAGGTGGTCTACATCCTGTACAGCTTCGAGCGCAACGAGCGGATCCGGGTGAAGACGCAGATCAAGGCCGACGAGAAGCTGGCGTCGGCGGTGCCGGTGTACATCACGGCGGACTGGCTGGAACGCGAAGCCTACGATATGTTTGGGGTGGTGTTCGAGGGCCATCCGGGGTTGAAGCGGATTCTGATGCCTGAAGATTGGGAGACCTTCCCATTGCGGAAGGAGAACAGCATATTGAAGATGGACCAGCGGTGGGTCCAGGAGAATCTGGGGATCGAAAGCGGACAATAGCCATGTCAGGAACGTTTCTGGACTCGACCGAACTGGTGCTGAACATGGGGCCGCAGCACCCCTCCACGCACGGCGTTCTGCGGGTGATTGTGAAGCTGGACGGCGAGCGGGTGCTGGGCACGGAGTGCGTGATCGGCTACCTGCACCGGGGCGTGGAGAAGATCGCGGAGAACCGCACCTACACGATGTTCGCTCCGTACGTGGACCGCATGGACTACGTGGCGGCGGTATCGAACGGGTTGGGCTACTGCCTGGCGGTGGAGAAACTGCTGAACGCCGAAGCGCCGCCGCGGGCGCAGGTGGTGCGGGTGATCCTGACAGAGTTGAACCGGATCGGCAGCCACCTGCTGTGGCTGGGCACGCACGCGCTGGACATCGGCGCGATCACGCCGCTGTTCTACTGCATGAGAGAGCGGGAGTACACGCTCAACATCTTCGAGAAGTACTGCGGCGCGCGTCTGACGACGCATGCGTTCCGCATCGGCGGCCTGCAATACGAGACCTACGAAGGCTTCGAGAAAGAAGTGCTCGAATTCTGCGACCTGTTCGAGCCGAAGGTGGACGAGTACGAGGAGTTGCTGACCGGGAACCGGATCTGGGTGGACCGGCTGACGAACGTGGGGATTCTGAACGCCGACGACTGCAAGGCATATGGCGTGACGGGTCCGATGCTGCGGGCCGCGGGAGTGAAGTGGGACATCCGCAAGGCGCTGCCCTACTCCGGTTACGAGAAGTACGACTTTGAAGTGCCGACGCGGCAGAACGCCGACACATTCGACCGGTACATGGTGCGCATGGCCGAGATGCGGCAGAGCGTGCGGATCATCCGCCAGGCAGTGGCCGACATACCGGCCGGGCCGATTATGGCGAAGGTGCCGAAGATCATCAAGCCGCCGGTGGGCGAGGCGTACGTTTCGATTGAAGCGCCGAAGGGCGAGCTTGGGTATTACATTGTGAGCGACGGTTCGACGCAGCCCTATCGGGTGCGCGTGCGGCCGCCCTCATTCGTGAACCTGCAGGCGCTAGACAAGATGGCGCGCGGTTCGCTGGTAGCAGACCTGGTGGCGATCATCGGCACCACGGACATCGTGCTAGGGGAGGTGGATCGCTAATGAGTCTCTTGCGGAAGATTTTTCTGGTAGACCTGCTGCAGGGGCTGCGGGTGACGTTCCGGACGCAGCATCCGAAAAACATCGTCACGGAGCAGTATCCGCAGGAGCGGCCGATGATTGCGGAGCGCTACCGGGGCGCGCCGCGACTGAACATCAATCCGGAGAACGGGCAGACGCTGTGCATCGCATGCGACCTGTGCTCGCTGGCGTGCCCGGAGAACCTGATTGTGGTGGGCTGGGAGCGCAATCCGGAGACGAAGCGCAAGGATCTGACCACATTTACGTACGACACGTCGCGGTGCATGTTTTGCGGCCTCTGCGAGGACGCCTGCCCGGTGGACGCGCTCGAGCTGACACAGGATTTTGAATTGGCGAGTTATTCGCGGGAAGGTGCGATCTTTGACCGGCAGACTTTGGAAGAGGGCATCCGCCCGACCAAGTACCGCTTCTAGGACCGGCCTCCGGAGAATGGAAAGGAGCCGGACGGAAGCGCCCGGCCTGCGCCCATGACAGAAACCGTTTTCTTTTATGCCTTCGCCGCGCTGACATTGCTTGGCGCGATTCTGACGGTGACGCTGAAGAACGCCGTGCACTGCGCGATTTCGCTGATCGCTTCGCTGGCAGGCGTGGCCGGGCTGTACCTGCTGCAGCATGCCGAGTTCCTGTTCGCCGTGCAGATTGTGCTTTATATCGGCGGCATCATGGTGCTGTTCCTTTTCGTCATCATGCTGGTGAACCTGGACGATGCGGCGAAAGAGCGGCAATTCCACCGGAACTGGCTGGTGGGGCTGGTGTGCGCGGGGGCGACGGCGGGGCTCTTCACACTGTTTCTCACGCGCGGCGCGCAGAGTTTGAAGCTGCCGCCGCAGGCGGTGGAGGCAATGGCGAAGGAAGGCAACGTGGAGTCGCTATCGATGCTGCTGTTCCGGGAGTATCTGGTGCCGTTCGAGCTGGCGTCGCTGCTGTTGCTGGTGGCGATTGTCGGCGGCGTGATGATGGCGAAGAAGAGGATCTGACGATGGTGCAATCGATCACAACGGGACACTATCTGGTGCTGAGCGCGGCGTTGCTGCTGATCGGCACCATCGGCATTCTGCTGCGCCGCAACGCAGTGATCATCATGATGTCGATCGAGCTGATTCTCAACGCGGTGAACGTGAACCTGGTCGCGTTCTCCCGGCACCACGGGCATCTGCATGGGCAGGTGTTCGCCATTTTCATCATCTGTGTGGCGGTGGCCGAGGCCGCGGTTGGCCTGGGCATCCTGATCGCGTTGTTCCGCAATAAAGAAACCGTTCTGGTCGACGAAATCGACCTCTTGAAGTGGTAGGAGCCCCGGAATGAACTTCCTCGATCTCATTTGGCTGATCCCGCTCATTCCGCTATGCGGGGCGGCCATCATGCTGCTGTTCGGCCGCAACCTTTCCAAGCAGGCCATCAGCATCATCAGCCCCGGCGCGGTGTTCCTCAGCCTGGTGCTTTCCGCCGGCGCGGTGTTGCAACTGTCGGCGCTGCCGGAGAAGGTGCACCAGGTGGTGCTGTTCGAGTGGCTCCCGCTCCTGAAGGCGGACTTCGGCTTCATGCTGGATCCGCTGTCGAGCGTGATGATTTTGGTGGTGACGGGCATCGGCTTCCTGATTCACGTTTACGCCACGGGCTACATGGCGCACGAGCACGGGCCGCGGCACGGCGGGTTTTACCGGTTCTTCGGATACCTGAACCTGTTCGTGTTTTTCATGCTGACGCTGGTGCTGGGCAACAACTATCCGCTGCTGTTCGTGGGCTGGGAAGGTGTGGGCCTGTGCAGCTACCTGCTGATCGGTTTCTACTTCCACAAGAAGAGCGCGGGCGATGCGGGCAAGAAGGCGTTCGTGGTGAACCGCATCGGCGATGCGGGCTTCATCCTGGGGATGTTCTTCCTGTTCCAGGTGACGGGCTCACTGAAGTTCACGGAAGTGAACGATGCGCTGCACTCGGCGCGGTTCTCGCCCGAAGTGGGCACTTTCGGGATCCTTTCATTGACGGCGGTGCTGCTGTTCATCGGGGCGACGGGCAAGAGCGCGCAGCTGCCGCTGTACGTCTGGCTGCCGGACGCGATGGAAGGTCCGACGCCGGTGAGCGCCCTGATCCACGCGGCGACGATGGTGACGGCCGGCGTTTACATGTGCGCGCGGTCGAACGCGCTGTTCGCACTGACGCCGGAGACGTCGCACATCGTGGCGGCGGTAGGCGCGGCGACGGCGATCTTCGCGGCGTCGATCGGGTTGGTCCAAAACGATATCAAGCGCGTGCTGGCGTACTCGACGGTTTCGCAGCTCGGCTACATGTTCGTGGCGGTGGGCGTGGGCGCCTACTGGGTGGCGGTGTTCCACCTTTACACGCACGCGTTCTTCAAGGCCCTGCTCTTCCTTGGATCGGGCTCGGTGATTCACGCGATGAGCGGCGAGCAGGACATGCGGAAGATGGGCGGGTTGAAGGACAAGATTCCGGTGACGTTCCGGACGATGTTTATCGGGTCGCTGGCGATCGCCGGCATCCCGGGATTGGCCGGGTTCTTCTCGAAGGACGAGATCCTGTGGCAGACGTGGTCGTCGCCGCTGGGGTCGAAGATGCTGTGGGTGGTCGGGTTTATGACGGCCGCGATGACGGCGTTCTACATGTGGCGGCTGATGTTCATGACGTTCTACGGCGAGGGCCGGATGGACGAGCATACGAAGCACCACATTCACGAGTCGCCGAAGTCGATGACGGTGCCGCTGATGGTGCTGGCCGGCGGGTCGGTGTGCGCCGGCTGGATCGGGATGCCGAAGGTGTTCGGCGAGAACGGCTTCATGCAGGGGCTGGAGCACTGGCTTGGGCCGGTGTTCGAGAGCGGCAAGGAAGCGGCGCACGCGGTGGCCGGGCACGGCACAGCCATAGCGGAACACGGTGGAGCGAATCACGACACTTCGGTGGAGTGGCTACTGATGGGCCTCTCGACCGGCGTGGCGCTGGCCGGGATCTTCCTGGCGCGGCACATCTACCTGCGGATGAAAGAAGCAGAGCGGCCGACGGGCGGCGCGCTGTATCCGGTGCTGCTGAACAAGTGGTACGTGGACGAGCTGTACGACTTCCTGTTTGTGAACGGCCTCTCGAAAGGCGGCGGCACGCTGATGGCCGAGTTCGACCGCAAGGTGGTGGACGGCGGCGTGAACGGCACGGCGTGGCTGACGCGCATGACCTCGCGAGTTTCGATGTGGTACGACACCTGGATTGTGGACGGGCTGGTGAATCTCAGCGCGTTTACGGTGCGGGCGATGTCCTACCCCGTGCGGTTCTTCCAGACCGGCTTCATCCACTCTTACGCCCTGGTGTTTCTGGGGGGCGTGCTGGCCATCTTCGGCTATTACTGGTGGGTGCAATAAAGGGAGCGAATGACGATGACATCCAACCTCCTCTCCCTGATCCTCTTCACCCCGATCGCGGGCCTGCTGGTGCTGCTGTTCATCCCCTCCAGCAACAAGACGCTGATTAAGCTGTGGGCGAATCTGACGGCGGCGGCCGGCTTCCTGGTGTCGCTGCCGCTGATCATCAACTTCAACCGGAACCTGGAAGGCTACCAGTTTGTGGAGCGCGCGGACTGGATTCCTTCGCTGGGCGTGCAATACCTGATCGGCGTGGACGGCATCAGCGTGCTGATGGTGATGCTGACCACGTTCATGGGGCTGATCGCCATCTTCTCGTCGTGGGACGCCATCAAGGACCGCGAGAAGGAATACTACGCGATGTTCCTGCTGCAGCAGACGGGCATGATCGGCGTGTTCATCTCGATGGACTTCCTGCTGTTTTACGTCTTCTGGGAACTGGTGCTGGTGCCGATGTACTTCATCATCGGCGTGTGGGGCGGGCCGCGCAAGCTGTATGCGGCGATTAAGTTCTTCCTCTACACGCTGACGGGCGGCGTGCTGATGCTGCTGGGCATCCTGACGCTGTACTTCCAGCACGCTTCGCAGTTCGGGCGCTACACGTTCGAGATCTCCGAACTGATGAAGCTGAACCTGCCGCTGGGTTTGCAGCAGTGGGTGTTCTGGGCCTTCTTCCTGGGCTTCGCCATCAAGGTGCCGATGTTCCCCTTCCACACCTGGCTGCCGGACGCGCACACTGAGGCGCCCACGGCGGGCTCTGTGATTCTGGCGGCCGTGCTGCTGAAGATGGGGACGTACGGGTTTATCCGCTTCTCGCTGCCGCTGCTGCCGAGCGCCTCTTCAGACCGTACGATTGTGACGGTGCTGGCGGTGCTATCGCTGATCGGCATTCTCTACGGGGCGCTGGTGAGCCTGATGCAACAGGACTGGAAGAAGCTGGTGGCGTACTCGTCAGTGAGCCACCTGGGCTTCTGCACCCTGGGCATCTTCGCGCTGAACCAGGCGGGCATCGCAGGCAGCGTGATCCAGCAGATCAACCACGGCATCTCGACGGGCATGCTCTTCCTGATTGTCGGCGTCATCTACGAACGCCGGCACACGAGAGAGATCAAGGAGTATGGCGGGCTGGCGCACGTGATGCCGAACTACGCCATTGTCTTCGCCTTCGCGATGCTGTCGAGCGCGGGGCTGCCGCTGCTGAACGGCTTCGTGGGCGAGTTCACGATTATGCAGGGGGCGTTCGAAGCCAACCGCGTGTGGGCGGCGTTCGCGGTGCTGGGGATCATCTTCGGCGCGGCGTACCTGCTGTGGCTGTACCAGCGGACGATGCTGGGCGAGGTCACCAACGAGAAGAATAAAGGACTGCCCGATTTGAACTGGCGGGAGTGGGCCGTGTTCATTCCGCTAATGATCTGGGCAGTGGCGATTGGGGTCTATCCGAAGCCTTACTTCGACATTCTGGAGAAGCCGGTGGCGCAGATCGTGCACCGGGTCCACCAGACCGCCAATAGCGTGGCCAACGCGCCCGCCGTCAGTTCGGAGGCCGTCTCCAAATGAGCGTCTACTACACCTCCACGGACCACTTCGTGCTGCTGCCGGCCCTGCTGCTGGCGCTATTCGGCTGCGCGACGCTGATCTTCGACCTGTTCATCTTCCCCGAGCCAAAGCAGCGGCGCTGGCTGCTGCTGTTCCTGGTGCTGGGCGAGGCGTTTGCCGGAGTCGCGTTCGCGCGGCAGCAGATGTTCCTTTCGGGGCACGGCGGGGACCTGACCGCGTTCAACGGCGCGCTGGTGATCGACAACTACTCGCTGTTCTTCCACTGGATCTTCCTGGCTACGACAGTGATTGTCGGGCTGATCAGCTACAAGTACCTGGAAGTGCGCGACGAGCATCACGGCGAATACTACGGGCTGCTGATGCTGGCGCAGTGCGGCATGTTCTTCCTGGCCAGCGGGACGGAACTGGTGACGATCTTCGTCGGGCTGGAGACGATGGCGATCACGTTCTACATCCTGGTGGGCTTCCTGCGGGCGGACAAGCGGTCCAATGAGGCGGCGCTGAAGTACCTGCTGCTGGGATCGATGAGTTCGGGGTTCCTGGCCTACGGATTCTCGATCCTGTACGGGATTGCGGATTCGACGCGGCTGCGGGACATCACGGCGGCGGTGGCGGCACGCGATCCTTACGATCCGATCCTGCTGCTGGGCATTGCGACGACGGCCGTGGGCCTGCTGTTCAAGATCTCGGCGGCGCCTTTCCACATGTGGGCGCCGGACGCATATGAAGGCGCGCCGACGACGATTACGGCCTACCTGGCGGTGGGGTCGAAGGCGGCTTCGTTCGCGTTGCTGCTGCGGCTGTTCGCGGGTACGCTGGGCTCGGCACGGATCGCCTGGGAACCCTTGATGATCGCAGCGGCGCTGCTTTCGATGACCATAGGCAATCTGGCGGCGGTGACGCAGACGAATACGAAACGGCTGCTGGCTTACAGCGGCATCAACCACGCGGGCTACATCCTGCTGGGCCTGATCGCGGGCAATCCAACGGGGCTGAAGGGTGTGCTGGTTTACGTGCTGGTGTACACCTTCATGAACCTGGGCGCGTTCCTGGTGCTGACGTCGCTGACGCGGCAGGGGCTGGCCGGGGAAGACATCAACGACCTGCGCGGTTTGATGAAGAGGGCGCCGGGCCACGCGCTGTGGATGCTGGTGTTCCTTGTTTCGCTGGCAGGCATTCCGCCGACGGCGGGGTTCCTGGGCAAGTACTTCATCTTCCTGTCGCTGGTGGAGACGGGCCACATCGCGCTCGCGGTGGTGGCGGCGGCCTACGTGGCCGTGTCGGTCTATTACTACTTCCGGCTGGTGAAGGCCGTGTTTATCGAGACGGAAGAGGGCGAGGTGCCGCCGCTGGCCACTTCGCTGGGCACGCAGATCGCGCTGGGCGTGACGGGCGTGCTGACGCTCGGCATCGGCATCTATCCGGAGCCGTTCCTGCGCCTGGCGCAGATGAGCATTTCGCGTTAAGGGAAACTTGCGATGGCAGAACTTCTATCCCAACCCTGGTTTATCCCGCTGGTGGTCGGCGTTTGCATCATCGCGCTGGCGCCGCTGGCGGTGGCGTTCACGGTGCTGCTGGAACGCAAGGTGCTGGCGGACATGCAGGCCCGGCTGGGCCCCATGCGTGTGGGTCCGAACGGCTTGCTGCAGACCATCGCGGATGCGGTGAAGCTGCTGATGAAGGAAGACGTGGTGCCGACGGACGCCAACCGCGGGCTGTTCCGCTTCGCGCCGGTGATCACGTTCTTCACCGCGGCGACGTGCCTCACCGTGGTGCCGTTCTCGGACACGATCAAAGTGGCCGACGTGAACGTGGGCCTGCTGGTGATTTCGGCGATGTCGTCAGTGGGCATCCTGGGCATTATCCTGGGCGGCTGGTCATCCAATTCGCACTACTCGCTGCTGGGCGGACTGCGCTCGGCGGCGCAGTTGGTTTCCTATGAAGTGGCGCTGGGCCTGGCGCTGGTGAGCGGCGTGATGTGCGCCGGCACGCTTTCGATGAGCGGCATGGTGAGGGCGCAGTTGGAGCGCGGCGTGTGGTTCGCGTTCGACAACTTCGGGCTGATGCTGATTCCGACGATGATCTACCTGATCTCGTCGGTGGCGGAGACCAACCGCGCGCCGTTCGACCTGCCGGAAGCGGAGAGCGAACTGGTGGCGGGGTTCCACACCGAGTACAGCGGCTTCCGCTGGGGCGTGTACATGCTGTCGGAGTACATCAACATGTTCGCGGTGGGCAGCGTGCTGGTGACGCTGTTCTTCGGCGGCTGGCTGCGGCCGTTCCCGAGCGTGGCGTTTCTGGCGATTCCGATGAACTACGGCGTGCCGCTGGTGGTGTTCGCCGGCACGGGCGTCCTGTGCCTGGCGCTCTCGCGGAAGCAGCCGATTCCGGGGTATACGATCGGCATGGCGGCGGTGGGTGTGACGTTCCTCATCGTGGCCGCTGTATTCATGATCCCGGGTTTCAATACGGTGGCGACCCCTGTGTTCTGGTGGGCGATCAAGCTCTTCACCGTGCTCTACATCTTCATCTGGCTCCGCGGGACGTTCCCGCGCTACCGCTATGACCAGCTCATGAACATCGGCTGGAAGGTGATGATCCCGACGGGGCTGGGCGCGATATTCGTGAATGCGCTGGTGGGCATGGCGCGGGCGGCGAAGTAAGCCGGTTCCGCTGGAGTTGGAGAATTGATCAGCCGGCGGGGCTATGCGGCGGCGATGCCCTGGCGGATGTGGACGAGGTGGCGCTCGCCGTGCGCGGCGTAGTATTCGAGGATGCGGGTCAGGGTGGTGGGGCCGTTTTCCGTGTGATAGCCGACGCGATCCCAGGCGTCTTCAGGGAGGGCCCGGAAGAAGGCGGCCCAGCGGGCGTGCAGGCCCGCGAGGATCGCCAGAGAAGGTTCGATGGGACCGGCGCTGGCATCGGGCAGATGGGCCCATGCATCCTGGGAGTAAGCCTTGAGGGTGGGGCCCGCTTCGGTGTAGATCAGCTTGCAGCGGATGTAGGAGTTCAGGTGGGAATCGGCCAGGTGGTGGATCACCTGACGGGCGGTCCAGCCGCCGGGCCGGTAGGGGTGGTTGAGTTGTTCCGCAGTGGCGCCTTGAATCGCCTGTTGGACCAGTGCGGGGAGCTGTTCGATTTTGACGATCATCTGCTCTCGGGTCACCTGGACATCATAGAGGGCGAAGAGATGCCGGGACAACCGGATGGTGATCTTGGTCACAGCCAGGCGGGGCCGGGAACGTGAGAATGGGACTATGACGGCCGCACCTCTCAAAACGGCAGAGAAGAAGCTCTTCCGGCGGCGCCTGACGGCGGAAGACCGATCCCAGGCGCTGCGGCGAGCGGTGCAACTGGCGTTCGTGGCGCTGAATGTTTGGGTGGGCGTGCAGTTCTATCAGTGGGTGCGGCAGTTCGAGGTGGCGGGTAGCGCGGCAACCACGAGACCACCAGGGGTGGAAGGGTGGCTGCCCATCGCCGGGATGATGAACACGAAGTACTTCCTGCTGACCGGCGAGGTGCCGCGGGTGCATCCGGCGGCGATGTTCCTGTTCATCGCATTCGTCACGGCGTCGATACTATTCCGGAAGTCGTTCTGCGGTTGGCTGTGCCCGGTGGGCACGCTGTCTGAGTACCTGTGGAAGCTGGGGCGCGATACTTTCAAGCGCAACTTCTTCCTGCCGAGGTGGCTGGACATCGGCTTGCGGTCACTGAAGTACATCCTGATGGGGCTGTTTGTGTACGCGGTGGCCTCGATGCCGGCGCGGGCGCTGGCGCAGTTTTTGGAGTCGCCTTACGGCCTGGTGGCGGACGTGAAGATGCTGAACTTCTTCCGCTACATGGGCACGGGCGCGGCGGTGACGGTGGGGGTGCTGATGGTCGCGTCCGTGTTCGTGCAGAACTTCTGGTGCCGTTACCTGTGCCCGTATGGGGCGCTGATCGGGCTGGCGTCGATGTTGAGCCCGCTGCGGATCAAGCGCAATGCGGAGAGCTGCATCGATTGCGCGAAGTGCGCGAAGGCTTGTCCGGCGCGGCTGCCGGTGGATCAACTCGTGCAGATCCGGTCGGCGGAGTGCCTGGGCTGTCTGGAGTGCGTGGCGGTTTGCCCGGTGGAAGACACGCTGCAAATGACGCTGGTTCCGGCGCGCAAGCCTGTGCCGGCGTGGGCGATAGCAGCGGGGGTGACGCTGGTCTTCTGCGGCATCACCGGGCTGGCGATGGCCACCGGCCACTGGCAGACGCACGTGCCGGACTGGATGTATCAGGAGCTGATCCCGCGGGCGCGGGAGTTCTCACACCCCTAAATCCAGCCGGTTTCGAGCGGCGCGCGGCGGTTCTTGTCCGCCAGCAGCGGCTCGTTGAAGAACGCGACGATGGGCGCCATGAGGCGGAAGCGAAGGGTGATCTCCTTGAAGAGTTCGGGTGTGGTGGCGAGGCCGGCCGGAAGTTCCTTCCAGTAGTACCAGTTCTTGAAGCGGACCCAATCGAGAGCGGGATGCTCCGCCGGGAAGCCCTTGGGCGGGCGGGTGAGCTTGTCGCCCTGCAGTTCGCCGAGAGCGTCGAGCAGCTTCCTGTTGCGGACGAGTTTGTTGAAGCGCTCGTGGTGTTCGAGCAGGTGCAGGCGCAGAAGGCGGAGGTTCTCGGGCGTCGGCATGTAGACGCCGCCGGCCAGGCCGATGTGCTTGTGCGAGACCTCGAAGTAGAAGCCGCCGGCGATGTGCTTGCCCAGGTCGTGGCGGAAGAAGGACGCGCCGAGATGGGTTTTGTAGGGCGTCTTGTCGTTGCTGAAGCGGGTGTCGCGATAGATGCGGTACATCGCCTTCTGCGGCGTGGTGACGGCTTCCGGGGCGTACTTGAGCATGTCGGCATCCACCGCCTCCACCAGCGCCTCCATGGGCGCTTTCACCTTGGCGAGGTAGAACTCCTTGTGCTCCTCAAACCACTCGCGGCGATTGTTCGATTCGAGATCGCGGAAGAACTTCATCGCCTCTTTCGAGAAGCCCGGAAAACTGGCAGCCATCTCACGCCCTCCCCTACAATTGAGATCAATGCAATCTTTCGATGAAGCGCGGGTGCGCCTGGAGGCGATCCCGCACCTTCAGGTTACCTGCAATGAGCCGCTGGCGGCGCATGTCCGCTTTGGTTTCGGCGGGCCGGCGCGGCTGTTTGCGGACACGGCAGAGGAGGCTGCATTCCTGGCGGCGCTGGGCGTGGCGCGCGAGTCCGGCCTGGCGTGGCTGGTGATTGGATTGGGGACGAACCTGATCGTTTCGGACAAAGGGTTCCCAGGGATCGTGCTGCGCTATCGGGGGGCGGACATTGCGAGGGAGGGGCAGACGGTGCGGGTGGAGGCAGGGGCGGCGCTGCAGTCCCTGGTGGACTTCACGGTAGCGGAGGCGCTGCAGGGCATTGAGGCGATGACGGGCATCCCGGGCAACGTGGGCGCGGCGGTCTACGGGAACGCGGGCGCCTATGGCGCTTCGATTTCCGACCGCATCTCCAGCGTCCGCTTCCACGATGGTCAGGCGGTGCGGGAGACGGACCACGCGGGTTGCCGGTTCCGGTACCGCGATTCGGTCTTCAAGCAACGGCGGCTGCAGGGAGAGCCGTGGCTGATTCTGTCGGCCGAGCTGACGTTTCCGAATGGCGATGGTGCGGCGATGAAAGAGAAAGCCGATGCGATTCTGGCCACGCGCAACGCCAAGTTTCCGCCGGAGATGAAGTGCGCCGGCAGCATCTTCAAGAACCTGCTGATGGGCGAGTTGCCGGAGCAGGCGCGCGCGGCGGTGCCGGAGAGTGTGGTGAAGGGCGGCAAAGTGCCGGCGGCGTGGTTTCTGGAACAGGCCGCGGCCAAGGGTCTTTCGATGGGCGGTATCCGCGTGACGGAGCATCACTCGAATACGCTTTACAACTGCGGTGGCGGCACGGCGGCGGAGTTCTGTGCGCTGGTGCGGCTGCTGAAGGGCAGAGTGCTGGAGCGCTTCGGCCTCGCGCTGTCGGAGGAAGTCCAGTACATTGGATTCGATCCGGACGAACTGCCATGAAACATCTCCTTCTGCTGGTCCTGGCCGGGGTGCTGTGCGGCCAATCTCACAGGAAGCAAGGCGACCCGCTGGCCGCGCTGCCCAAGAACATCGAGATCCTCACGCACTTCGGAGAACGCGCCGACTTTTCGCCGTCGAATACCGAAGTGGCGTTCATGGCGAAGAGCTTCGGCGACGCCTTCGTGATCGACCTGAAGACGCGAGCCATTCGCTGCCTGACGTGTTCGATTCCGGGGGCCGCGTTCCTGCGCGTGATGCACCTCTCCAACGGTGATTACATCCTGATCGGGGCGGAGAAGTTCACCGACATCCGCACGTCGCGCAGCCGCGACAACGAGCTGTGGTACCTGTCGCGCAAGCCGGGCTCGAAGCCTGTGCGGCTGAACCAGAAGATGAGCGAGGGCGCGGCCCTCTCCAAGAGGTCGATGAAGATCGCGTTCTCAGAGACCAGCGGACAAAACCCGGAGTTGCCGAAAGGTGCGTCGAATCTGATCGTGGCGGAGGTGGACCTCAGCGCCGCGGCGCCCGCGCTGAAGAACCGGCAGGTGGTGCTCTCCAGTCCGGATCACCGCTGCACGCTGGAGGCGCAGGACTTCTACGACAACGACGGCAGGATGACCTACACGTGCTATGAGCCGAAGGGCCTTTCCTCGGTTTGGACGCTGGATCTGGCGACGAAGAAGACGGTGAACCAGACGGCGCGGATCGGCTCCTACAACGAGGTGGAGGGGATCTTTCCGGATGGTCAGTACACGTGTGTCGAGTCGGACCGCCAGGGCGTGCTGATGGGCGAGACGAAGCTGTTTCGCGACATCGACATCTGGAAGCTGAAGCTGGACGGCACGGGGAAGAGTTTCGAGCGGCTGACGCATTTCAACGACTACGAAGGCGGGAAGGCCTCCAATCCGGTGGTCTCCACTGACGGCAGGATGATGGCGTTTCAGTTTGCGAGATCGGCCGATGAGGCTGGGGTGGGTTACGGAATTCTGCTGATGCACTTCAGGAAGTGAGAGATGGGAGCAACGGTTTCAGGGCGCAAAGCAATGCTGTTTCTACTGGCGATTGTGGTGGGCGTGGCGGGGTTGTTCGCCGGGCTGGCGATGTGGAACCTCGACAAGATCCGCACGTCGGTGGCGATCCGCCGCTATGAGAAGCCGGTATTGAAGACCGCCGGCGGGGAGATGGTGATCGTGCCGGCAGGCGAGTACCAGGTGTCGCCGGGGCAGGCTGCTCCGGCGCTGAAGGCGTTTTACATCGACAGGCGGGCAGCGGTGGCGGGGGCGCCATCGTGCGAGACGCAAGGGAAACGGCCGGCCACGGCGGCAGAGATGGCCAAGGCGGCGCGGGGCGCCACGCCGGAAGATGACATGAGCATCTACGGGGTGTTGGGCATGGCGAAGAGCCCGGGCGGCCGCTGCGCGCTGGACGCCGAGGGGCGATAGTCAGGCCGGAAGGACCGCCTTGGCGACGCGGAGCACGTTGCCGCCCAGGATGTTCTGAATGTCGGCATCGGAGATGCCGCGCTGCACCATGCCGACCGTGAACATGGGCCAGTTGATCCAGGCGAGGCTTGGGTGGCCCTGACTGGTGAGCGCGCCGGGCGGCCAGAGGGCTTCGAAGCGTTCGCGTGATTTCGGCCGCGGGCCGGCGAGTTTCCACTGGGCATTGGCGGTGGAGGGGATGTAGGCGAGATCCGTGCCGATGGCGACGTGATCGGCGCCGAACTTCTTCACGAGGTACTCGATGTTGTCGAGCATGGCGTTGAGATCGCCGCTGCGCGCGAGGAACGAGGCCACGCTGTAGACGCCGACATAGCCGCCGGTGTCCGCAATGGCGCGGATCACCTCATCGGGCTTGGCGCGGATATGGCGCCGCATCTCCATGGCCGCGGAGTGGCTGGCGACGATCGGTTTGGTGGAAGCCCTGGCGGCTTCCAGGCTGGTGCGCCAGCCGGAGTGGGCGACGTCAACGATGAGGCCGACGCGGTTCATCTCGGCGATGGCGGCGCGGCCGAGTTCGCTTAGGCCCGCGTTGGCGGGCTCCGCACAGCCGTCGCCCAGGGCATTGCGGCGGTTGTAGGTCAGGTGCATCATGCGGATGCCGAGCTGGTAGAAGAGCCGCACATAGGCGAGTTCGTCGGCGGTGGAGTTCCACTCCTGGGCCAGCGGTACGCCGTTGCCGGTGAGATAGAGCCAGTGGCGGCCCTCGCGCCTGGCCGCTTCGATGTCCGCGGGAGACGCCGCGCGCGAGACGAAGCCGCGCAGCTTGTCGGTGAGGTAAGTGAAGTGGGCGAGCCGCTTCAGCAGGCGCAGCGGGCTGCTGCCTTCTTCGCCGGCGTTCTGGAAGACGCAGGTGACGCCGGAAGCCTGCCAGGCCTGCCGGTATTCGGGTTGCTGGGCGGGGTCGTCCGCCACGCGCATCAGCAGCATCTCGGTATTGAGGTCGTCGAGTTCCAGGGCGCTGGCGCCGGCTTCGGTGGCGCGCTTCATGGCTGCACCGTCGATGGCGGAGCGTGGAGAGAAGCCGTAGGACTCGATGACAAGCGAAGAGGCGTGCAGTTCCAGACCGTGCTGCAGAGTCTTCTCGCTGGGCTGGAGCACGGCCAGGGCGGCGTCGCGGGCGGCCTTGAAATTCGGATTGGCGTCGGCGGCGCTGGCCAGAAGCCCGGCCGCGCCGCCCAGGAAGTGGCGCCTTTGCATCATTGCTGGTCTCCTTTGAGAAAGCGGTCGAACCACGCGGCCATGCGCTGCTTCATGTCGTCGGTGTAGACGTGGCCGGTTTCCGGATAGACGATGCTGCGGAAGCGTTCCGGTGTGCCGTGCAGCTGATAGAGGCGCGTGAGGATGTCGTCGAGCTTCTTCATCCCTTCAGGTGGAGAGCCGGCGTCGCGATCGCCGGTCAGGGCGAGAAAAGGCCGCGGCGCGAGCAGCGCCATGACGCCTTCGCTATCGAAGTGCTTCAGCAGGCCGGGCACGAAGTAGTAGATGCCATGGGCGCGGAGTTCGCGGATGGCGATGAGGTCTTCATAGCGCGTGAAGCAGGCGACGCCGACCACGGCGCGGATGCGGTCATCGATGGCGGCCAGCCACCAGGCGCGCGTACTGCCCATGCTCATACCTTGCGCGCCGATGCGGGTGGGGTCCACTTCGGGCCGCGACACCAGGTAGTCGAGCGCGATCTGCTCGTCGCGCAGCATCATGCCCCAGAGGGTCCGGCCGAGCCAGAGGTTGAGCTTGAAGAGCGACATCTCCTGGTCGGAGCCGCGCTCCATGCGTTCCAGGTTGCCTGCCGGGCCGTGGCCCTTGCGTTCGCCATTGAAGTAGTTGTCGATGCCGATGACGACGTAGCCGCGGCGGGCGAGGAGTTCGGCCACGTCCTGCGAAGTGGGCTGGTAGCCGAACATATTCTCCTTGCTGCTGCTGTGGCCGTGCATGGTGAGAATGGCGGGGTGGCGCGCCTGGCCGTCTTCGGGGATGGCGATGTAACCGGAGACTTCGGAGTCCACGCCGTTGTGGAAGGCGAACTTCTCGATGCGCCAGCCGTTGCGGCGGTCGATGTTCACGACGCGGACTTTGGAGGGAGAGGGGCGGGGCGGGAGTTCACCGAGAGAGGAGACGACGATGCGCTTGACTTCGGCGCGCTGCTTCCTCCAGGCGGAGAGTGAGGCGGGAATCGTGAGATGGCCGACGGGGAGGCGATGGAAGCCCTCGGGGACGCCCTCCCAGGGGACTTGGAGAGGGGCGGGCGGCGTTTGGGCAAACGCCGCCGCGGTCACCATAAACAGGAGAGCGAGGCGCATGGGACAAGCTTACGCCTGTCCCATGCCTCTTAGCTCCAGAACGTGAGGTAGGGCTTGCCTTCGGCCACTCGGAGGACATAGAGCGCGGCCTCGCGGGCGTGGTAGTCGCCCCACATGGAGGATTCGCCGCGCGGCACGCCGTCGCCGTCGGGCATACGGTCCCAGCCGTTGGGGCGGTGGTAGACGGAGTGGAGGATGAGGCCCTGGTGGTTGGGGTCAGTGCTGAGATAGGGCTCGGCGAAGAGGCTATCGCAGACGGTGAGACCGGCCTGCCAGTAGGTGCTGTTCTTGAGGTAGCGGCCGAGGCGAAGCAGGCCCTGAGCGCCGATGGCGGCGGCGGAGCTGTCGATGGGCTCGTGTGGATTGAAGGGATCGGAGACGCGGTCGCGCCAGCCCTCGATGCGAACCAGGCCGGGCGCGCCGGTGTCCCAATAGGGGATGCCGTCGAGGGCGGTGTTGGCGATGTAGAAGTCGCAGGTGGCTTCGGCGGCCTTGCGCATGATGGCGGTGAGAGCGGCCTTGCCGCCGAAGGGTTCGAGGTCGGCGTCCGGGATGGTGTCGAGGTACTCCAGTTCTTCGGCGAAGCCGAGCATGGCCCATGCGAGGCCGCGGGTCCAGGTGGAGAAGGGCGCGTAGCCCTGCTGCGAGTTCGGGCAGCGGTAGTTGCCGTCGTTGGTGTTGAAGACGCTCTCGTGGGCGGTGCGGCCGCGCACGTCGTAGTGATCGCGGCCTTCGCCGTAGTAGACGGAGTACTTGGCCGTGGCGCGGGCGTGATCGGCCAGGCGGCCGAGCAGCGAGATCTTCTTGTCGTTCTCGCCCATGAGGGGATGGCCGAGGCGGTGGGAGACGGCCAGGGCGCGCAGGCTGCGGATGGTGTCGACGAAGAGGGAGTGCGGTCCGTTGAAAGAGTAGATGTAGCCGCCGCCTTCGGCCGTGCGGGACCAGCGGGCGGCCTGCACGGCGCCGGAGACCTTGAGCGCGAGTTCGTAGAAGTTGCGTTCCCAGGTGTTGGCGTCGATGCGGCCTTCGTGCATGAGGCGCAGCAGGTTGCCGTAGGTGCTGACGTTGTTGAAGCCGTGGTCGTGGACGCCGGTGTGGGAGACGTGCGGCGCCATGATGTCCACGGTGTGCTGGCGGCCGGCTTCGAGATACTTCTTCTCGCCAGTGGCGTCGAACTGGAGAATCTCGGCGCCGAACTGGAAGCCTTGGGTCCATTCCGTCCAGCCGCGGCTGGTGTACTTGCCGGCGACGGTGAAGACCGGCGAGCCCTGCGCGGGGTTCCAGGACTTCTCGAGAGACTGGATCTTGACGGCGGAGGCTTCAAACACGCGCTGGGCTTTCTGTTTCAAACCTTCGGCGGTGAGAGTGGTGTTGATTTTCATAGGGTAATGACTTTCCCGCTGACGGCGGCTTCGTGCGCGCCCAGCGTAATCTCGCAAAGACGGTAGATCTCCTGGTGGGGCAGTGAGGTGGGCTTGCCGAGATAGACGTGGTCGAGGAACTCGGCGAAGATGGAACCTTCCGGGGGCAGCGTGACGATCTTCTCAGGCTTGCGGTTGGCGGCCATGAGCGTGACGCCGGTGGCGGCCATGTATTCGGCGATGCCCTTGGTGCCGGCGAGGCGAAGGCGGTCGTCGCCGTGAGAGCCGGCGGCGGCGGGGCGGCAGTAGTCCATGTGGAGCGTGGCTGTGCCGCCATTATCCAGCCGGAAGGAAGAGGTGGTGGTGGTTTCCATATCGCCCTGGCGGAGGTCGCCGGGCATGCCCATGAAGCCGCTGACGGCCTTCATTTCGCGGCCGGAGGTGAAGCGCATGAGGTCGAACATGTGGATGCCGATCCAGAGGATGGTGCTGCCGTAGGTCTTGCGGTTGCGCAGCCACTCGTCCCGCTGGCCAAGCACATAGGACTTCTGGGAAGAGATCTGGATGACCTCGCCCACTTCGCCCGAGTCGACGATCTTCTTCAGCGCCAGGTAAGGCGGCTCCCAGCGCATCGGCAGCAGCATGCCGAGCTTGACGTGATTGGCGGCGACGGTCTTCTTGACCAGTTCCAGATCGGCGCGCGTGATGGAGAGCGGCTTCTCGGCGACGACGTGCATCTTGCGGCGTGCGCTTTCCACGATGGCCGCGGCGCGCTCTCCGTCGCTATTGCAGACGCCGACGATGTCGGGCTTGATCTCGTCGAGCATTTTGATGGGGTCCGTGAAGACCTTGGCCTTGCCGCGGGCGTAGCGCTCTGCGGCTTTGGCGTCCTTGTAATAGACACCGGCGATCTCGACATCCGGGTAGCGCGCGAGCACCTTGGTGTATTCGCCGGAGTGGCCCTCGAGGCCCCAAACCGCCACCCTGACCTTGGCGGGCAGTTTGACGGTTTCCGGCTCGGCCGCCGCCGCCGGCAAGGCCGCGGCCGCCGCCAGCAGACCGCGCCTGCTCAAACCTGCATTCGAATTCATTGCCGTACTCCTACTGGTGTGTCACCTTGAAATCCGCGAAGTGGGCGAGGGTGCCGGGGCCCACCCAAAGGGCGATGCCGCCGGCGGTCTCGCCGAGGAAGAGGTCGTTGACGATCAGCGTGGGCTGTTCGGCGCCGTGCACGAAGAGGTGGGCCGTCCTGCCCTTCAGCACGATTTTGACGCGCGTCCACTCGCCGGGTTGAAGATCGACGTACGCTTCGTACTTCTCGGGGAATTCCATGCGCAGGCGCGGCCAGGGATAGTCCGGATGCGAAATGTACTGCGCTGAGTGGTTGCGTCGGACCTGATCGGGCGCGCGGCCGTTGGTGGGCCGCAGATAGAACGCCTCATACCTGTCCGGGCCCTGCACGCGAAAAGCGACGCCGACGAAGCCGCGCGCCGTGGCGCTGGCGGATGGGCCCGGCTCGCCCGCAAGCCAGAGTTCGATGGTCCCGTCCTGGAGTTTCTCGCCCTTCAGGAAGCAAAGGTGATTCTCTCCGCCGGCGCCGGGTGCTTCCGTGAGCCTCGCCGCCTTTCGCCCCTTGTATTCCACCACCTCCAGCTTGAGCCCTTCGGGTTGCAGGTGTTCCGTAATCCCGGTTTGGCCAAAGGCGGAAAGAGTGGTGAAGAGCAGGGCGGCAAGTTTCATCGATTCACCTCGGTTCGTAGAAGCTGAGTGAATTATCGCCCTGGCTGAGGATGCGCACGCGCTTGAGCTGGCCGTAGGACTCGGCCAGATGATGCGTGAACTTCGAGGCGTGCTGCACGATCACCATCGGACGGGGCGCCTCGCCCAGAGCTTCCAGGCAGATGGTGTACTCCCGTTCCCGGGGATAGGGCGGGTCGAGGAAGACGACGTCCGCTTCGAAACGCGTGATGACGGACGCCGCGTTTCCGGGGTGGACTTCGCTGCGCTCGCGGATGTCGAGGGCCTCGATGTTGTCGGACAGCGCCCGCAGCGCGGGGCGGCTCTTTTCGAGGAAGATGGCCAGGCGTGCGCCGCGGCTGATGGCTTCAATGCCCACGCTGCCGCTGCCGGCGTAAGCGTCCAGAAAGACGCAGCCCTCCAGGCGCGGGGCCAGGATACTGAAAAGGGCCTCGCGCAGGCGGTCCGGCGTGGGCCGGACGCTATCGCCGGCGGGGGCCTTCAAGCGCCGGCTTCGAAACTCACCTCCAATGACTCGCATGAACTGACGCGGTTCTCCTTATCCGATCAACGCCAACCCGTAGCGGCGCTGCCAATGGTCGCGAACATAGCGGGTGGCCTTCTCGATCTCCGCTTCCGAGGAGGGGTGCTCGACAAAGCTCGCCGCCTCGGTGCGGGCTACTTCCAGGATCTCGCGATCGCGTAGTAGATTGCCAATGCGAAACGCGGGCAGTCCGCTCTGTTTCGTCCCCAGAAACTCGCCGGGGCCGCGCAGCTTGAGGTCCATCTCCGAGATATAGAAGCCGTCGCTGGACTCTACCAGCGTGCGGATGCGCTCCTTGCCGGTGTCGCTGAGCTTATCCGTCACCAGGATGCAGTAGCTCTGCGCGGCGCCGCGGCCCACGCGCCCGCGCAGTTGATGGATTTGGGCCAGGCCGAAGCGTTCGGCGTTCTCCACCACCATCACGCTGGCGTTGGGTACGTCCACGCCGACCTCGATCACCGTCGTCGACACCAGCACCTGTACCTCACCGCGCTGGAAGGCCGCCATCACCGCTTCCTTCTCCTCCGGCTTCAGCTTGCCGTGCAGCAGCCCCACTTTGAGCTGCGGGAAGACGACGGTGGAGAGCTCCTGATAGGCCGCCTGCGCGGCTCTCACGGCCAGCGACTCATTCTCTTCGATCACCGGATAGACGATGTACGCCTGGCGGCCGGTCTGAACTTCTCTCAGTACAAAGCTGTAAACCTGCTCCAGTTCGAGCTTGGTGCGATGCACGGTCTGAATCGCTTTGCGCCCGGGCGGCAGTTCGTCGATCATGCTGACGTCGAGGTCACCGTAGATGGTGAGCGCCAGCGTGCGCGGGATGGGTGTGGCGGTCATCACCAGGACGTCCGGCGTCACGCCCTTCTGCTGCAGGGCCTTGCGCTGCAATACGCCGAAGCGATGCTGCTCGTCGATGATGGCCAGGCCGAGCCGATGGAACTCGACATCCTCCTCCAGCAGGGCGTGCGTGCCCACCAGGACGTTTACCAAGCCGGCTTTGAGCACCCGCTTGGCCGCGCCCTTCTCCTTCTTTGTCATCGATCCCGTGAGCGGCGCCACGTTGTAGCCGATCCGTTCAAAGATGCGCTTCAGGTTTAGAAAATGCTGAGTGGCGAGGATCTCCGTGGGCGCCAGCACCGCGGCCTGGTATCCGTTCTCCACCGCAATCACCGCCGCCTGAGCGGCGACGATCGTCTTGCCGCTGCCCACATCGCCCTGCAGCAGGCGGGACATGGGGGAGGAGGAGGCCATATCTCTGGCGATCTCGAGCAGCACGCGCTTCTGCGCGCCGGTGGGCTTGAAGGGCAGCATGCGCTTGATCTGCTCGCGCACCTTGTCGTTGAGGTCGAAGCGGATGCCGGTTTCGGCGCGCGCCCGGCCGCGCTTCAGCGCCATGCCCGTTTCCAGCCAGAAGAACTCCTCGAAGATCATCCGGAACTGCGCCGGCGTGCGGAAGTTGTTCAACACGCGCAGGTCCGTGCCCAGGGCGGGGAAGTGGAGATCGCGCGTGGCCTCGCGTAGCGAAGGCAGCTTCAGGCGCTGGCGGATGGAGGCGGGCAGCGCGTCCTCCATCTCGGGCAACTGATCGGTGATGCGCTTCAGAATGGCGCGCATCACGCGGGTGGTTGTCTTGCCGGCCGCTTCATACACCGGCACGATCCGGCCCGTGTGCAGGCCGGCTTCGTCGTCCTCTTCGTCGCGCAGGATCTCGAAGTCCGGATGCAGCATGGTGAGCTCGCCCTTGTAGGTGTCGAACTCCACCTTGCCGAAGAGCGACACCCGCGTGCCCGGCGTGAGGACGTTGGCCAGGTATTGCGCGTGGAACCACTTGCCCACCAGTCGCAGCGCGGAGGCATCTTCGAACACCGCCTCCACCATGCCGAGGTTGCGGCGCTGGAAGCGGGGCGTGTGGACTACTTTCACCTCGGCCAGCACGGTGGCCATCTCGCCCGGGGCGAGCTGGTTCACGGGCTTGACGTTGGAGCGGTCTTCATAGCGGAAAGGCGCGTAGGTGAGCAGGTCGGCGGCCGTTTCCAGACCTTTCCCCTTCAGGTCCTCCGCCCGCTTCGGGCCGACCCCCTTCACGTACATGACGGGCGTTGTCAGATCCAGCGCCAAACCTCAATTCTACAGTGGACCCGGCGAGGGCCCCGGCCGCGGAGCTACGCGTTGAGGTGGCGGTTCATGTTGGTGATCGCTTCGTCGATCTCAGCCGGGCTCTTGAAGCCGATGGTGACCGCGTCCACCGTGCCCAACTGCATGACGAACTTCATCGAAGCATCGCGCAGTTCCGGCGTCTTGAACTGGCCTTCACCCATGATCTTCATGCCGAGCACGCCCGTGCCCTGCTTGTGGATCCTGCCGATGTGCCCGGTGACTTCATCCACGTCGCCGACGCCGTCCTCGGTGCCTTTGAGGTTGTCCATGCGCGTGCCGTTGTGGTTCACCCGCATCAGGGCCACGTCCAGCCACTGGTTGTTCGGAAACGCGCGCAAAGGCAGCAAGCCGTGGCAGGAAGCGCCGTGGGCCATGATGATCTTCTTGTGCTTGGCTTCCGAGAGCGCGTCGCGCAACTTCTTAAACTGCTCCGGCCAGTCCGGCGTGCGCACGCAGTGCAGCAGCATGATGTCGACGTATTCGGAGTTGAGGTCCTGCCGCAGGCGGTCGATGGTGGCCTGCGGGTTATCCAGGTCCTTCAGCCGGTACTTGGTCATCAACTTGTAGCTGTCGCGCGGGACTCCCTTGAGCGCCGTGGCAAGCATCCCCGGCATCGCCTTGTAGTTGTCGGCGGTCTCGAAGAAGCGGATGCCGCGCTCGTGCGCGTACCGGACCAGCTTCGTGAACTCCTCCTGGCCGAGTTCGCGCTGTACTCTGCCGCCGAAGGTGCCCGTGCCGAAGGCCAGCCGCGTAACCTTCACTTTGGTGTTGCCCAGCTTCACCAAATCTGTAGCCGAGCGCTTCTTGGCCGCCAGTGGGGACTCGCCGGCCACGATGAGCCCGGCCACACCTGCTGCCGTCCTCAGGAAATTTCTACGGTTCTGTTCACGGTTCATGGCGCATCTCCCTCTCCTCGTCTCAGTATGCGCCAACGTATCACACTTTCTTCCCCCTCTGAACCGCACCGTCCTAGCCCTTCACCCAGGTTCGAAGGATTCGGTCCAATTCAGCCAGATCAATCGGTTTGGACAGAAAGTCGTCCATGCCTGCTGACAGGCACTTCTCCTTCTCCTCCGCCATGGTGGAAGCCGTCAGCGCAATGATCGGGATCGCGTGGCCGAGTCTGCGGATTTCCATGGTCGCTTCCAGGCCATTCATCTCCGGCATCTGGCAATCCATGAAGATGGCATCGAACTGTTCCAGCCGCATCAATTCCACGGCTGCGCGCCCCGTGGCCACAGTGGCCACCCTGCAGCCGGAGCGGGTGAGCAGTTTCTCTGCAATCCGCTGGTTTACCGGGTTGTCCTCGGCCAGCAGAACTCTGGCAGTCGTGCACTCGCCCTGTGGCCTCTTCCGGCCGGAGACTGCCATGGCCGCCGGCGGTTCCTTGCCCGCCGGCCTCATCTGCACCGTGAACCAGAAGATCGTTCCCTCACCGGCTTCGCTCCTCACCCCCATCTCACCGCCCATCAACTCCACCAGCCGCTTCGCGATATTCAGCCCGAGCCCCGTGCCGCCATACCGTTTCCAGATGCTGCTGTCGGCCTGCCTGAATTGTTCGAAGATCCGGTTCTGGTGTTCCGGCGCGATGCCGATCCCCGTATCCTGCACTTCCACCCGCAAAAGCTCTCCGGACGCGCCGCCCTCCTCCTTCACCCGCAGGATCACCTCGCCGTTTTCTGTGAACTTGATGGCGTTCGCCAGGAGGTTGTTGAGGATCTGGCGTAACTTCAATTGGTCTCCGCTGGCCTTCCAGGGCAGTTGCCCCAGTCCTTCCAGTTTCAGCTCCACGCCCTTCCGGCGCGCCTGCGGCTGCCAGGCCCGCAGGACGGAATCGAATAGCCGCCGCGGCTCGTATTCGGCGACGGCCAGCTCCATCTTTCCCCGCTCTACTCGCGCCAGGTCCAGAATGTCGTTCACCAGTTCCAGCAGCGTCGTCCCGGATTGTTCGATCAGCTCGACGAACTCGCGCTGCTCGGCCTCCAGCCTGCTGTCCTTCAGCAGCGCGCTGATCCCCAACAAGCCGTGGAGCGGCGTCCGGATCTCGTGACTCATGACCGCCAGAAACTGGCTCTTCGCCTGATTCGCCTCCTGCGCCTGCTTCCACGCTTCCTCCATCCGCAATACCAGCCGCAACAGACCCAGGGCCGACATGCCCAACACCACGGCCAGCGTCAGACTGACCTGATGTGCGCGACGCGCTTCTTCCTCCTTGTACAGCGCCTCGGCCTCTCCGCTGTAGTAGTAGTTCCAGCGACCCATCAGCCGCCGCATCACGCCGTCCGCCATCATGCTGTCGATCTCGGCGCGCAGTTCGTCGGCGATGGAAGCCGCCTCCTTTGTGGATGCCACGGACAGTTCCGTGGGCGCCATGCTCAAGCCCATTGTGTGGAACGCCTGGCCGCCACACGCCTCCGGGCGGTGCAGCATCAGGTACTGGGCCGCGCGCGCCTCCATCAGCGCCACGTCCGATTGATCGCGGCAAACCGACTCCAGCGCGTCCTCACGCTTCGCCTGCCGGCTCAATTCCGCTTCCGGCGCCACCTCCGCGGCCACCCTGCTGGCCAGGGGGTAGGCGATGATGGAGATCCGCTTTGCCCGCTTCAATCCTGCCGGCGATTCATACTCCTCATTGCGGAATAGCACCACATATGAGTTCCTCATGTATGCCCGCGTGAAATGGAAATCCGGCCACGGTGTGCTCTGACTGGAAAGCAGTGGCCAGATGTCCACGGCTTTCGCTGACAGCGCCTTGTTCGGCCCCTCGCTCCGCAATACCCATTGCAGCCGGATGCCCCGCCTCCTCGCGCCCTCTTCCAGGATGTCCGCCACCATGCCTTGCGCCCGGTGCGTCTGGTCCAGGTAGTGGTATGGCGGGGTGTTGTCCGTCCCAATTCGCACTACCCGGGCCGGCGCTGAAGACGGCAGGGGCGCCAACAGGCAGCCGAGCAGAGCCGCCTTGCCGATCCTGGTCTCCAACAACCCAAGCCCAATCATGGTCTTCGCTATCCCTCATCGGTCCGGCGCGCGCCCGGCGCGAGGATTTCTCTCCTGAAGGGCGCCCCGAGCCCGCATAGTACAATCGAATTTCATGCGAATCCCGGCGTTTGTGGCTCTCTTGGGTGCCCTCTGCACGGCGCTTCCGGCGCGAGAACCAATCCGCGCCCGCCATGCGATGGTCGTGGCCCAGGAGCCGCTTGCCACTTCCGTCGGCGTCTCCGTGCTGAAAGCTGGCGGCAATGCCGTCGACGCCGCGATTGCCGTGGCCTTCGCCCTCTCCGTCACCCACCCTTCGGCCGGCAATCTCGGCGGCGGCGGCTTCCTTCTCCTCCGCACCGCCGACGGCAACTCCACCTTTATCGACTTCCGCGAAATGGCCCCGGCCTCCGCCTCCCGCAACATGTACCTCGGCCCGGATGGCAGGGCCACCAGGGACTCCATCACCGGTTGGCGCGCCTCCGGCGTGCCCGGCACCGTGCGCGGCCTGGCCTACGCGCACAGGAAGTACGGGTCCAAGCCGTGGGACTCGCTGGTTCAGCCGGCCGCCGGCCTCGCCGCCAACGGCATCACCCTCTCCTATGCCGAGGCCCGCTCCATGTGCGGCTCCCGCAAGCTGCTGGCCGAGTTCCCCGAATCCAAACGCATCTTCCTTAACGGCGGGGCCTGCTTCGAGCCGGGAGACTCGCTTAAGCAGCCCGAACTCGCCTCCACCTTGCGCCGTATCGCCGCCGATCCGGAAGACTTCTACACCGGCCAGACCGCCCGCATCCTGGTCGAAGAGATCCGCAGCCACGGCGGCACGCTCACTCTCGACGACCTGCGCAATTACAAGCCCGTCGAGCGCCGGCCCCTTACCGGCACTTACAAATGCTACGGCGTGATCACCGCCCCCTCGCCCTCCTCCGGCGGAGTCGGCATCCTGCAGATGCTGGCCATGCTGGAGCCCACCGGTTACGAAAAGAGCGGCGCCGGCTCGGCCGCCGCCTCGCACATCGTGGCCGAGGTCATGCGCCGCTACTTCGCCGATCGCTCTGAATTTCTCGGCGACGGCGACTTCGTCAAGCTGCCCGTCAAAGGACTGCTCGATCCCGCCTATATCGCCCAGCGCCGCGCTTCCATCGATCCGGACAAAGCCACCCCCAGCTCTGCCCTGGGCCACGGCCAGCCGTCCTTCGAGCCCTCCGAAACCACGCACTTCAACGTCGTCGACGCACAGGGCAACGCCGTCGCCCTCACTTACACACTCAACAACTCCTACGGCTCCGGCGTCACCGTGCCACGCCTCGGTTTCCTGCTGAACGACGAGATGGACGACTTCGCCACACAGCCCGGCGCGCCGAACATGTTCGGGCTCATCCAGGGGGAAGCCAACGCCATTGCGCCCGGAAAACGTCCCCTCTCCGCCATGACGCCCACCATCGTCACCAAGGACGGCCAGCTCTTTCTCGTCCTAGGCGCCCCCGGCGGCCCGCGCATCATCTCCGGCGTCCTGCAGGTCATCCTCAACGTCATCGATTTCCAGATGGACGTGCAGCAGGCCGTCGATCAGCCCCGCCTGCACCACCAGTGGATGCCGGACCGGCTCATGCTGGAGCCCGGCTTCTCGCCCGATACCCGCGCCCTGCTCGAAAAGCGCGGTCACACTCTCGGTTCCATCGGCTCGGTTGCTTCCGTGGAGGCCATCATGGTGGAGGCCCCGCGCACACGCGCCGTCTCCGACGCCTCTACCGTCGGAGCCAATGTCGCTGACCGCATCACCTGGCTGGCTGCGGCCCAGAATGGCCGCTCGGCCGGCAAAGCGGAGGGGTTTTAGCCTCAGGGCATCTCGTATGAATCGCGCATTTTCCACCCACGTCCTTGTCAGCCACCGGTTGAATACCGTCTGGCTCGATCGCATCTACTCGGCCGGCATCCCTTTGGTGGAGATCTTCTGCGCCCGGCAGCACTTCGACTACCGCAACCGCTCGCAGGTGAACGAACTCGGCTACTGGTTCCGCGACGCGCAGCTCCAATGCCACTCGCTCCACGCGCCCATGTTCAGCGACGATTGCTGGGGCCGAACCGGGCCTTCTTCCGTCGTCTCCATCACGGAAAGGTCCAAGCCGCGCCGCCTCGAGTGCGTCGACGAAATCAAGCGTGCCATCGAGGTGGCCGAGAAGATCCCCTTCCGCTACCTCATCCAGCACATCGGCGTGGCCGGCGAGGAGTACGACGACTTCAAGGTCGAAGCCGCCTTCACCGCTCTTGAAGACCTCTGCCTCTTCGCCAGGAACCGCGGAGTCGAAATCCTGATCGAGAACATCCCCAACCGCCTCTCCTCCGCCGAACGGCTTATCAGCTTCAACGAGATCACGCACCTCAATCTCAATTTCTGCTTCGATTCGGGCCACGCAAACATCATGGAAGGCTTCGAGACCGCGTTCTCGCTCATGCAGGACCGCGTCCGCTCCACGCACATCCACGACAACAACGGAACCGACGATCACCACCTTTTTCCCACACTCGCTAGCGCCGGCACCGTCGATTGGAAACGGGCCATGGGCCTGCTCCGCTCCCGCGGCTCGCAGTTTCCCCTGCTCCTCGAACTGAAGGAGTCTCCCGACTTCCCTCACCCCATCGACGCCGCGCGCGAGATCTTTACCAACCTGGAGTCCCTCTGATGTCTGACTACCGTCGAATCACCATCGCGCAGGCGGGTGCGCATACCGGCGAACCCGTTGAGATCGCGGGCTGGCTGTACAACCTCCGCAAATCCGGCAAGATCATCTTCCCCCTGATCCGCGACGGCAGCGGAATCATGCAGTGCGTCGGCCTCAAGAACAACCTTCCCGAAGACTGTTTCGAGGGCCTCAAGAACCTCACGCAGGAGTCCTCCGTCATCATCCGCGGCAAGTGCCGGGCCGAAGAGCGCGCGCCGGGCGGCTTCGAAATGGACATCGAATCCGCCGAAATCGTACAGCGCGTCTCCGAAGAGACTCCTTACCCGATCACCCCCAAGGAACACGGCATCGAGTTCCTCTTCGACCACCGCCACCTCCATCTGCGCTCCCGCCGCCAGCACGCCATTCTCAAGGTTCGCCACGAGATCATCAAGGCGATCCGCGACTACTTCGACTCCAACGGCTTCACGCTCGTCGATTGCCCCATCTTTACGCCGGCCGCCTGCGAAGGCACCACCACGCTCTTTGAAGTGGATTACTTCGAAGACGAGAAGGTCTACCTCACGCAGTCCGGCCAGCTCTACAACGAAGCCACCGCCATGGCCTTCGGCAAAACGTATTGCTTCGGTCCCACCTTCCGCGCGGAGAAATCCAAGACCCGCCGCCACCTCACTGAGTTCTGGATGGTGGAGCCTGAAATGGCCTACGCCACGCTCGACGACGTGAAGCGCACCGCAGAAGAGCTGATCTGCTTCATCGTCGGCCGCGTGCTGGAAAACCGGCGCGCCGAACTGGCTGTGCTGGAGCGCGACGTCACCAGGCTCGAAGCCATCAAGGGGCCGTTCCCGCGCATCTCCTACGACGAAGCCGTGGAGATCCTCAAGCGCAAGGGTTCCGAGATCGTCTGGGGCGGCGACTTCGGCGGCACCGATGAAACCCTGCTCTCCGAAGAGTTCGACCGGCCCGTCATGGTCGACCGCTACCCCACCCAGGTCAAGGCCTTCTACTTCCAGCCCGACGAGAACCGTCCCGAAGTGGCGCTCGGCGTCGATGTGCTGGCCAGTGAAGGCTACGGAGAAGTGATCGGCGGCGGCCAGCGTATCCACGACTTCGACCTGCTCCTGCAGCGCATCAAGGATCACGACCTCCCGCCCGAAGCCTTCAACTGGTACCTCGATCTGCGCCGCTTCGGCTCCGTGCCCCACGCCGGCTTTGGCATGGGCGTCGAGCGCACCGTCTCCTGGCTCTGCGGCCTGGAGCACATCCGCGAAACCATCGCTTTCCCCCGCATGCTCTACCGCACGCGGCCCTAGCCGGGTATGCCAAAGACCATTGCCATCCTGGGCGCGCCGCTCGACCTCGGAGCCGGGCGGCGTGGCGTGGACATGGGCCCTTCCGCCCTGCGGGTGGCCAATCTGAACGCGCGGCTGGAATCGCTTGGCTATGCTGTGGACGACCTCGGCAACGTCTCTGTGGAACAGCCGGAATCCGCCAAGGCAGGCCCGGCCAACGCCCGCTTCCTGAAGCCCATTGCCGCTACCTGCCAGGCACTGGCGGTGCGCGTCCAAAAGGCCGCGTCACAGGGCAAGTTCCCGCTGGTGCTTGGCGGCGATCACTCCATCGCCGTCGGCACCGTCAACGGCATGGCCGCCCACCTGCGCCGCCGTCAGCAGAACCTCGGCGTCATCTGGCTCGACGCCCATACCGACATGAACACGCCGGACTCCTCGCCCTCCGGTAACGTCCACGGCATGCCCTTGGCCTGTCTCATCGGCCACGGGCCGAAGGAGCTCACTCGCCTCGGCGGAGTCGCTCCCGCGATCCCGCCCGCCAATGTGGTGCTGGTGGGCATCCGTGACGTCGATGCCGCGGAGCGCGCCATCGTCCGCAACTCCGGCGTGACCGTCTTCACCATGCGCGACATCGATGAGCGCGGGATGCGCGCCGTCATGCGCGACGCCGTCTCCATCGCCTCCCGCGGCGCCGCCGGCATCCATCTCTCCCTCGACATGGACGGCATCGATCCCGGCGAGGCGCCCGGAGTCGGCACTCCCGTGCGCGGCGGCATCTCCTACCGCGAGGCGCACCTCGCCATGGAGATCCTCTGCGACTCGCGCCTGCTGCGTTCCATGGAGGTGGTCGAGGTGAATCCCGTTCTCGATTCAGCCAACCGGACCGCCCTGTTGGGCGTCGAACTGGTGATGTCCGCCATGGGGAAACGAATACTATGAGCAAGCTGAGAGTCGCGGTCGTGCATGGTGGCCGCTCCGGCGAGCATGAAATCTCGCTGCGTTCGGCCAAGGCCGTCCTCGATCACATCGATCGCGAGCGCTTCGAGCCCGTGCCCATCTTCATCGATAAGCAGGGCAAGTGGCATCCCGGGCCCATTGCCCCCGAGCCTGGCGGCAATCCTGGCATCGACGTCGTCTTCCCTGTCCTCCACGGCACCTTCGGCGAGGATGGCACCATCCAGGGCCTCTTTGAAATGGCCGGCCTCCCCTATGTCGGCGCCGGCGTCTTCGCCTCGGCGGCCGCCATGGACAAGGAGCACTTCAAGCGCCTCTGTGCGGACCGTGGCCTGCCCATCTGCGACTACCTTGTCCAGCCCGCCTCCGCTCTCGATCCCGACGCAGCCATCGCCCGGCTCGGCCTGCCTGTCTTCGTCAAGCCTGCCAATCTCGGCTCTTCCGTCGGCATCGCTAAAGCCCACGACCGCGCGGAACTCGTCGCCGCGTTGAACGACGCCGCCCGTTACGACGCCAAAGTCGTGGTCGAACGCTCCATCGCCGGCCAGGAACTCGAGTGCGCCGTTCTCGGTAACCATCGGCCCTCCGCCGCCACGCCTTGCGAGATCCTCCCCTCCAAGGAGTTCTACGACTACGAGGACAAATACCTCCTCGACAAGGCCCGCACCATCATCCCGCCCAATCTCACCGTGCAGCAGATCGAGGAGGTGCGCCGCCTCGCCGTCGCCTGCTACCTTGCCGTCGAGTGCAGCGGCATGGGCCGCGTCGATTTCCTCCTCGAAAAGGCCACCGGTCAGATCTATATCAACGAGATCAACACCATCCCCGGCTTCACTTCCATCAGCATGTTCCCCAAGATGTGGGAGCACGACGGGGTCGGCTTCACCGGGCTGATCTCCCGGCTGATCGACCTCGCTCTCGAACGCCACGCTCAGCGCCAGGCGCTGCGCTTCGAACTGTGATGCGAGCCTCGGCGGCACTCCTGCTTCTTTCGCTCTGCACGCCGGCGCTGCCGGCGCAGGCGCCGCCAAACCGATCGGCCGCGCAGGCGCCCCAAAAGCCTCTGCCGGACACGGATGAACTGGAGCGCGAGCTGAAGCGCTTCGTCGACGTTCTCACCACCACGCTCGACCACGCCGCCGATCCCGTCAGCGAGGATCAGGCCATCTATGCCGGAGCCATCCCCGGCATGCTGCGGACCCTCGATCCCCACTCCGTCTTCTTCGATAAGGACCAGTTTCAGCAACTGCAGGAGATGGAGCGCAGCGTCTCCAAAGGCTTCGGCTCCATCGTCAGCGTCCTGCCCGGACGCGTGATCATTCTGCAAACCACGCCCGGCTCGCCTTCTCAGAAATCCGGTCTCTCTCCGGGTGACGAGATCATCGCCATCAACAACATCCCCCTTTCGCGGCTCGACCTGGAGCAGCTCATCCAAGTGCTTGGCTACACGCGCCAGCGTCAGGCGCAGATCCTCATCCGCCGTCAGGGCACCGCCAAGCCCATGGTCTTTACGCTCACGCCGGAGGATCTCCAGTCTCCCTCCGTCGATCGCAGCTTCCTGCTTCAACCGGGCATCGGCTACATCCGCGCCACCAGCTTCGACACCAATACCGCCACCCTGCTCCAGCAGGCCGTCGATCAACTCGGCGGCCACAACCTCAAGGGCCTCGTGCTCGACCTGCGCGACAACCCTGGCGGTGTCCTGCAGGCCGGCCTCGCCTCCGCCGCGCTCTTCCTGCCCTCCGGCACGCGCATTCTCAGCGCGCGCGGGCGCAGCACTGAAACCGATAACATCGACGCGCCCAAAGAGTCCAATCCGTACAAGTTCCCCCTCGCCGTGCTGGTGAACGGCAAGACTGCCAGCGCCGCCGAGATCGTCGCCGGCGCCATCCAGGACAACGATCGCGGCCAGATCCTGGGTGAGACCACCTTTGGCAAAGGACTGGTTCAGCGCGTCTTCCCGTTGAGCGACGCCACCGGCCTCGCGCTCACCACCGCGTTTTATTACACACCCAGCGGCCGTTCCATTCAGAAGCCGCTCAAGAATAACGAACTCGCCGCCGCCACCGCTACTACACGCCCCGAGTTCAAGACCGCCAAAGGCCGCACCGTCCGCGGCGGCGGTGGCATCGAGCCCGACCAGATCGTGCTGCCGCGCGCCTACTCGCGCCTGGGCCAGCACCTGGAGGCCACCGCATGCTACGCCGGTTTCGCCACCGATTGGCTCGCCGGCCACCGCGCCGACGCCTCTCGCGACATGCGGATCACCCCAGCCCTCCTGGATGAATTCCAGCTCTGGCTCTCGCGCCGCAATATCCGCCCCTCGCTCGCCGAATGGACCGCCGAACGCGAAAACATCCAGCGCCGCCTCAAGCAGGAGATTCTCAATCAGTCCATCAGCGTCGCCGCCGGCGACGAAATCGAACTACGCGCCGACCCCGTGGTCGCTCGTGCCCTGACCTACCTTGCGCAGTGAAACGGCCAGCAATACCGCCAGTACCGCCAGCGACCCCAGCGTGATCTGCTTCCCTCGCTCAAAGTGCAGCGGTTTGTACTCGAAAACCGCCTCGTGGTACCCGGCCGGCACCACCGCGCCCATCAGAGCGTGATTCACCCGCAGCAGCGGCACGGGCTTGCCTTCCACGCTTGCTGTCCATCCGGGATACCACGGGTCTGCCAGCCGCAGCAGGCTGGGCGACGCCGTGGAGTACCGCACCGCCACGCGCCCCTCCGTCACCCTCATCTCCAGCGCCTTGCCCTGCGAATCGTGATCCAGCCCGCCGGGCAGGTCCAATACCAGCGATTGTTTGGCTGGGTCCAGCTCCGCCAGCTTCGCGCGCGACTCGGCCATGCTCTTCACGCCCACCAGTTCCGGCGAAAAATAGGCCCGCGCCAGCAGCGTCGGGTTGCTGTTCGCCTCGCCCTTTCTCGGGTCCACCTCGAGAATTACACCCACTCCGTCCAGCAGGCGGTGGTTCTTTCCGGCCGCCTCCATGTACTCTCTCCAGGCCCCCAGTTCCAGCGGGTTGTAGCCTCCCGTGGTCTCCACCTGCGCGGTCAACTGGCTGTTCAGCGGGCCGAAGACCGGCGTCCTTGCCGGAATGTGCAGGCGGAAGGGCGACTGCACCCCCTGCGCCACTTTGAACTTCAGCGCCTTCTCGCCCACCCCGTAGACTTCGTCATAGGAGGCGTGGCCGTAGGTGAGCGGGTTGTTCCAGGAGTTGAAGAAACACAGGTCCACCGCAAACACAACAATCAGCGCCAGCCCCAGCCAGGGCTTGCGCCACTTTACCTCCGCTTCGTGCGTGCCGAACGCCGCCAGAATGGACAGTCCCATCGCCGCCACAAACCACAGGTGTACCGGCCACTGCACACACCTCAGTCCCGGCGCCATCGCCGCGGCTTTGTACAACCCCGCCGAAGGTCCCAGCATGTACCACGCCGGCAGCGCCACCAGCAGCAGCGCCGCCCATCGCATCGGTTTGTACTTCAGCGCCAATCCGGCCAGCGGCAGCAGTAGCAGGCCCGAATACAGATACGTCCGCGTCATGTCGCCGTTCCCGCTGTAGCGCCCTTCCAGTACGCCGAGTGAGTTGGCGTATACCAGCGTGGTGAGCGCGCCCAGGTTCAGCGTTCCCTCCCGGTCGCTGGAGTAGTCCACGCCCGCCCGCACGGATTGGCTGTAGAGTTCCATGGCCGGATGGATCACCACTGCCCCCAGTCCGAGGGCCAGCACTGCGACGCAGATCACTCCGGGCGCCGCCGCCTTCCAGCGCGCAGGCTCCGCCATCACACGCCACACCGTGAAGAGAACCAGTCCCAGGAACGCGTAAATCGCTGTTTGCAGGTGCCCGGCCAGGATGGTGCCTCCCAGCACCGCCGCCGCCACTCCGTACCACCGCAGCGCCGCTCCCTCCATCGCCCGCTCCGCCGCATACAGCAGCCATGGAAACAGCGCCGCCCCCTGAAAGATGCCCACATGCGAGCTATGCGCGGCGAAAAACCCGCCCAGCGCATACGCCAGCGCACCCACCAGCGCGCCGTGCGTGTGCCCGCTCAGCCGCTTCAGCAGCAGGTAGGCCCCCAACAGCGCCAGCACCGAATGTAGCGCCAGTTCCGCTTCAATCGTCCCCGGCGTCACGTCTCCCAGGAAGAACGGCCAGTTCAGCGGATAGAACGCGCCCACCTGCGGATCCGCCAGGAACGGAAATCCGCCAAACAGAGTCGGCGTCCAGAACGGCAGTTGCCCCAGTTTCGCCTGTGCCGCGAAGAACTTCTGCGCCTGGTAGTTGATATCGACGGCGTCCCACTGGATCGTGGCGCCCGGGCTCAGCAATGGCGTGAAGTAGAAGAGCAGCAAGACAAACGCCGCGGCGCCCGCCAGTTTCCATCCTGCCAGCGGTTCAAACGGACGGGGGGGCTGTTTGGAGACTTGTGCTTTGGCCATGAAAGTCAGATTTTACCATCCGTCCCTTCCGCGCCCCTTTTGGTTACAGCTCTCTCAGGCGCCGCAGTCGCCTGCGCCGGACCTTCTCCGCCATCAGCACTTCGCGTTCGTTCAGCCCGAAATAGTGTGCCACTTCGTGCCAGATCGTCTCCTCCACCAGCGTTCGCAACTCCGCCATGCTTCGCGCCGCCCGCTCGTGCGGGCCTTGGTAGATCGTGATCCGGTCCGGCGCCGAGAACGGCTCCGCCACGCTTCGCTCCGTCTGCGGCCTGCCTTCATACAGCCCCAGCAGGCCTGCCTCCCGCGGCTCCGCTTCCACCACAAACACTACATTCTTCAGGCGGCCGCGGAACTTCGGCGGGATGATGTCCATGGCTTCTTCCACCAGTCGGTCGAATTCAGCGGGCGTCATGGGCGTAGCTATATTGTAAGTGTGATGCCGAACGATAAGCTCACCAAGATCTCCGCTTCGCTCGGAATCGGAAAGCTCCAGCGGCACATCTTCCTCTGCGCGGACCAGTCCGAGCCCAAGTGTTGCTCCCGGAAGGCCAGCATCGAAGCCTGCGACTACCTCAAGAAGCGGCTTAAAGAGCATCCGGGCGTCTTCCGGACCAAGGTCCACTGTCTGCGCGTCTGCGAAGAAGGCCCCATCGCCGTCGTCTATCCCGAAGGCGTCTGGTACAGGCTCGCCAACCGGGAGGTCATCGAGCGCATCATCGACGAACACCTCATCGGCGGCCGGCCCGTCGAAGAGTACATCTTCGCCCGCGATCCGCTCAGCCCGCCGCCCGCCGGCTGAGGCCGCTCCCGCCGGCCGCGATACACTGGGTGTTTACTTTGAAGAATAGAATCCTTGTGGCCATCGACGGCCCTGCCGGAGCTGGCAAGAGCACACTCGCCCGCCGCGTGGCCGCGCGGCTGGGTTTTGTCTATATCGACACCGGCGCCATGTACCGCGCCATCGCCCTCGGCGCGCGCCGCCGCGGCGTGGATTGGGCGGACCAGGCCGCGCTCGAGCAACTCGCCCGCGAAGCCGACATCACCCTCACGCCCGACCACCGCGTCCTGCTCGACGGCGAAGACGTCTCCGCCGCCATCCGTGAGCCCGAAATCTCCCAGGGCGCTTCTGTCGTCTCCGCCATCTCCGGCGTGCGCCGCGAACTCGTCCTCAAACAGCAGCGCCTCGGCCACTCCGCTTCCGCCGTAATGGAAGGGCGCGACATCGGCACCGTCGTCTTCCCCGATGCCGAAGCCAAGATCTTTCTCGATGCCAGCCCCGAAGTCCGCGCTCACCGGCGCGTCAAGGACCTCGCCGCCCGCGGCGTGGCTGCCGACTTCGAAGCCGTCCACCGCGAAATGCAGGAACGGGACCACCGCGACCGCACTCGCCCCGACTCTCCCCTTCGCCAGGCCCCTGATGCCGTTTACCTCGACTCCAGCGGCCTCACCGAAACCGAAGTCGAACAAGCTATTCTCCGCATCGTTGGAGACCGTGCCCCGGCCGCATCCTGACCGGTTCGCGCTCCGCTCATTCTTTCGAAAGGACCCATCGCGTTGAAAGACCTCCTCGTCATGAAGTTTGGCGGCACCAGCATGGGCTCGGCCGAGCGCATCCGCTCCGCCGCGGACATCTGTGAATCCGTCCATAAGGAACGCCCCGCCGCCGTCATCGTCTCGGCCATGTCCAAAGTGACCGATATGCTCCTCGAAACTCTGCGCCACGCCGAAGGCGGCGACGAGCGCGGCGTCGAGGACATGCTCGCCCGGCTCGGCGCCAAACACCAGGAGTGCTGCCGGCAACTGCTCGAAGCTCCGGACCGGGCCGAAACCCAGCCCATCCTCGACGAAATCCTCGCCGAATTCGAACGCATCGCGCGAGGCGTCCTCATGCTCGGTGAGCGCCCTCCGCGCTCCGTCGATGAGGCCATCACCGTCGGTGAACGCCTCAGCTCTACCCTCATGGCCGCCTACCTGCGCGGCCGCGGCCTCGACGCCTTCGCCGTCAACGCCCGCGAACTCCTCGTCACCGACGCCGTCTTCGGCAACGCCAGCCCGCTCCTGGAGCAGACCCGCGAAAAGGCCGCCAACATCCTCGCCCCGGCCATTCAGGCCCGCCGCCTGCCCATCATCACCGGCTTCAATGGAGCCACTCTCGACGGCCGCCCCACCACCCTCGGCCGCGGCGGCAGCGACTTCTCCGCCTCCATCCTCGCCTCCGTGCTCGATGCCGGCGAACTCTGGATCTGGAGCGACGTCGACGGCATCATGTCCGCCGACCCCCGCCTCGTCCCCGACGCCAAGGTCCTCCACGAAATCACCTACCGCGAAGCCGCCGAGCTGGCCTACAACGGCGCCAAGGTCCTCCATCCCCGCACCCTCGCCCCCCTCATGGAGAAGGACATTCCCGTCTGGAGCAAGAACAGCTTCAATCTCGACGCGCCCGGCACCCGCATCGTCCCCGAAACCCGTGAAGGCCCCATCGGCCCCCGCGCCGTCACCTCCATGGTCAATGTCGCTCTAGTCACCGTCGATCCCGCCAGCTCCGCCATCAGCGGCACCCGCATCATGGCCCGCAGCCTGGAGGCCCTCGCCGCAGCCAACGCCGAAGTCCTGGCCCTCACCAGCTCCAGCTACCGCCAGAACTTCTGCTTCCTCATCCGCACTGCCGAACTGCCCGCCGTCATCGCGAACCTGGAAGCCGCCTTCTCCATCGAACTCACCCACGGCTACCTGAACCCCATCGACGTCGATCTCGACGTCGGCCTCATCGCCATCGTCGGGGAAGGCATGAAGGGCCATCCCGGCCTCGCCGGGCGCATCTTCACCGCCATCTCCGCCCAGGATGTGAATATCATTGCCATTGCCCAGGGTTCCAGCGAACTCACCATCGGCGTCGTCGTCCGGAAGAGCGGCATCGAGAAGGCCGTCCGGGCCGTCCATGCCGAATGCCGCCTCGGCGCCTGAAACCCGCCCGGCGCGTCTATAATGAGAGAGTCTCTTCAGTTTTAGGAGTTTCCCATGTTTGATCTGTTCCGCAGCCGGGAGAAGACTGTGCGCTATCTCCTCGGCGCGCTTTTGACGCTTGTTGCCGCTTCGATGGTCATCACCCTGGTTCCCGGTTACGGGGGTGGTTGGGGCAGCCAGGGCGCTTCAAATCCTACAATCCTTGCGGAAGTCGACGGTGAACAGATCACTGCCACCGAAGTTCGCCAGTTCATCACCCGCGAAATGCGCGGCAATAACCTGCCCAAGGGCATGGAAGCCGTCTATATCCCGATGATTGTCCAGCAGATGGCCGCCCAGAAGGCTGTCGGCTATCAGGCCGCCCAGATGGGCCTCAAGGTCACCGACGGCCAGCTCGCCCAGATCGTGCACACCCTCGTGCCCCAGCTCTGGCAGGACGGCAAGTTCGTCGGCAAGGAGATCTACGCCCAGATGCTCTCCCAGCAGGGCATGACTATCCCCCAGTTCGAGGAAAACGTCCGCGCTCAGGCGCTTCAGTCCCGTCTCGAAGCGCTCGCCCTCGAAGGCATCATCGTGACGCCCGCCGATGTCGAGAACGAGTTCCGCCACCGCAACGAAAAGATCAAAGTCGCCTTCTTCGGCCTCAGCCCGGAGTTCTTCAGGAACAAGGTCACCACCACCCCGGCTGAAATCCAGGAGTTCTACGAGAAGGGCAAGGCCTCTTACCTCATGCCCGAAAAGCGCAGCTATCTCATCTTCCCCGTGGACGAAGCCGCCATCGCCGCCACCATCAAGGTGCCCGACGCCCAGCTCCAGGCTGCCTATGCCCAGCAGCAGGAGCGCTTCCGCACGCCGGAGCGCGTCCATGGCCACCACATTCTCCTCAAGACCACCGACAAGACCCCCGCCGAAGTCTCCGTCATCCAGCAGCGCATGGAAGAGATGCTCGCCCAGCTCAAGAAGGGCGCCAACTTCGCCGATCTCGCCAAGAAGAACTCCGAAGATCCCGGCTCCGGCGCCAAGGGCGGCGACCTCGGCTGGATCACCCGCGGCCAGACCGTTCCGGAATTCGAAAAGGCCGCCTTCTCGCTCAAGACCGGCGAGCTCAGCGGCCTCGTCAAAACCCAGTACGGCTTCCACATCATCAAGGTCGAAGCCCACGAACAGGCCCGCCTCCGCCCGCTGGATGAAGTCAAGGTCGAACTCACCCAGGAGCTCGTCCGCGCCCAGGTCTTCGAGAAGATGCAGTCCCTCTCGGATCAGATCCGCGTCACGCTCGTCCGCTCCCGCGAAGAGGCCGAAAAGCTCGCCACCTCCAATGGCATTACGCCCGTCAGGGCCGACAACATCGTCAAGGGCGAGCCCATCCAGGCCGTCGGCGTCAGCGTCGAGTTCAACGAATCCACCGCCAATCTCCCCAAGAACGGTGTCACCCCCATCATCCAGATCGGCCAGAACAAACTCGTGGTCGCTCAGGTCACCGACATCACTCCTGCCCGCCCCGCGCAGTTTGCTGAAGTCGAGGCCAAGGTCAAGGATGGCCTCGTGACCGAAAAGAGCTTCAAGATGGCTCAGGAGAAGATCAATGAGGTCCAGCAGAAGATGAAGACCACCACGGACCTCGCGGCGCTCGCCAAGGCTTACGGCGCCGAGATCAAAACCTCTGAGCTCGTCAACCGCGAAGGCGCCATCACCGGCGTCGGTGCCGCCTCTTCCATCGACCAGGCTTTCAACAAGAACGTCGGCGACCTCGTCGGCCCCATTCCCACCGGCAACGGCACCTTCTTCATGAAGGTCGTCGAAAAGGTGCCCGCTGATCTCACCCAGCTCGCCGTGGCCCGTGAGGAGCTCCTCAAGGCCCTCAAGCAGCGCCGCGCTCAGGAGCGCGTCGAGCTCTTCCGCGACGGCATCATGCAGGAACTCATCAAGAAGAAGAAGGTCAAGATCTTCGAGGATAATGTGAAGCGCCTCGTCGCCGCTTACACCAGCTAGTCCTTAGCGGCTCACTGATGCTCCACACCCTGCTGGACTTTCTGCGCTCCCTCACCAACCCGGAGCAGCTCATCGGGTTGCTTACCACCGTTTTTACGGGTTGGTGGGGCTACGCGCTTCTCTTTGGCATCGTCTTCTCCGAAACCGGCCTCCTGGTCGGTTTCTTCCTGCCCGGCGACTCTCTCCTGTTCACCGTCGGCGTCGTCGCCGGCGCCGGACAGCTCGATCTCCTCACCATCATCGCCGCCCTCATCACGGCGGCCCTCCTTGGCAACTCCTGCGGCTACTTCCTCGGCCGACACATTGGCGTCCGCCTCTTTGCCAACCCGAACTCCCGCATCTTCCGCCGCGAATACCTCATCCGTACCCAGGAGTTTTACGCTCGCCACGGCGGCAAAACCATCATCTACGCCCAGTTCGTTCCCATCATCCGCACCTTCGCCGCCTTCGTGGCCGGCGTCGCCGGTATGGGCCTCCCCCGCTTCCTATCCTTCAATGTCTTCGGCAGCGTCGGCTGGGTCGTCTCCATGACCGTCCTCGGCTACAAATTCGGCAGCTTCCCCCTCGTCCGCGCCCACTTCGAGAAGGTCATCATCCTGATCATCTTCGTCTCACTGGCCCCCGTCCTCATCCATTTCGTAAAGGCCCACCGCGGCAAATAGCCACTCAGCGCGCCGTCACCTCCAATACCTCCGATCCGTACACCTCCAGTGCCACGCGCACACCCGCATCCTGCAACTGAGCGCCGGTGAATTCGCCATACGCCCTCCCGCTGAACACCCCCGCCACCTGGTACCGCTTCGCCCGCTGCACCCACGGAATGTTCACCGCGCGCTGTGCCGCTCCGGCGCTCCCTCGCACCACCACCACCGCACCCTCGCCCGCTTCCGTCAGCTTGCCCCACCAATGCCAGTCCGTATCCGTCGGCTCCGGCACGCCGCTGAACTGAAACCGCTGGTAGATCCCATGCCGCTTCTCCAGCCGCTCCACCTCCCCGAGTCGCTTGGCATAGTGCGCAATGTTGGCTTCCGTCAGCGTCCGCGCATCGCCCGAATAGCATACCGGCGCGCCCATCAGCCAGCTCGCCACCTGCCGGTCCTGCACCTCCGGCGTCAAACTGCCCTCGTGGTTCACCGTCGCCGCCGCATAGAACTCCAGAGGATTCAGCGGCAGCCCGCGGTGCGAGTAGAACCTCTGCCGCGCCAGCCAGCAGCCGCGCAGCAACGCCTCCCGGTGCTCCTCCGCGCTCACCTTCCGCCCGGCGAACTCCCGCGCCAGATCCGACCCCACGCATTCGTTCGGCGGAATGTGGAACCGTGCCGTGTACTTCAGCGCCGCCAGGTCCGCCGGCACCCCCGGCGTGCCCCAGTAGATCTCGTGCGTGATCTCGTTCACCATCTCCGGCGCCGCCCTACGCAGCTCTGCCTGCGCCGCCAGCAATCCTCGCAGCCCGCGCAGCAGAGACTCCCGCCGCGTCCGGCTCTCATGCCCCTCCGCCAGGTCGCCGTACATGATGTTTGTGAAGTCCTGCTTGAAATACGTCACCCCGTACTGCCGCCCAAGCTCCACCAGGTCCTTCACGTAATAATCCCGCCACGGCGACGCGAAGCTCATCGCCAGCCCCGGCAGTTCCGGACTTCGGATCAGCTCCGGCAGAATCCGCATCTCCGGCATCTTCCGCATATCCTTCGAATCCACGTCACGGAAGCACGACACCCATAGCCCCAACGCCAGCCCCTTGCTCCGCACATACTCCGACGTCGCCGCGAAGTCAGGAAATTTCTTCGTGTCGATCTCCGTCCCCAGCCGGCCCTTCTGCCACCCGTCGTCCAGCAGCATCTCTTTGAAACCCGCCCGCGCCAGAATCCCCGACATCTGCCGCACCAGCGCGTCGTCGATGTTCGCGTAGAAGTACGCCCACGTCAGCCACTGCGGCCCGTGTCGCGGCGCGCGGTCGGCCTCCACCCCAATCACCTTCCGCACGTATTCCATGTACGGCCCCTCCACCGCCCGGTCCAGCGGCATCGACATGCCCGAAGCGGTTGCCTTCGCCGTCCCGCTGTACCCGAAGGAAAACACTGGCTCGCTCGTGAACTCCTCGCCCGGCCCCAGCACCCACTCGAACAATCCCTGCGAGTACCCCATCGCACCCTGGTCCGTGATCGACCGCAACGCCGACGGTACCTCGCTCGCCGCAATCAGCCCCGCCTCTCCGCCCTGCGCCTCGAACGCCACCACGCTCGGCTGCACCCCGAACATCGCCGCCGCCAGCGGCTTCCGCGTCAATGCGCTCAAGTGCAGATCGTCGATTACCATTCGGTCGATCCGCAGCCATTTGCCCCCGCCGTTCTTCACCTTCACCCACTTCCGGATCGCCGCATACCCGTCACTTACTTCATAGATCAGCTCCACTTCCACCCCTTCCAGCACCGCCGCTCCCGTCAACTCGCCCCGCACCGTCAATCTCGTCAAACCCGCCTTCGGCTGCGTCACCTCCGCCGCCGGCCCGGCCGCAAAGACGCCCCGCGCCCCTGCTTCCACCAGCTTCGCCTCCACCCACTTCGGCGCATCCGGCCGCGTGTCCGCATAGCGCGAATCGTCGTAAGCGTCCCCTCGCCACCGGCCCCGGTTCCCCGCCGAAAACGAGTTCCTCTCGCCCGCCTCCTCCGGACGCAGCCCCCGCGGCTTCCTGTTCGAAGCCTCCCTCGCCACCATCACCGAAAACTCCTTCGCCCCGGCGGCCAGCATCTCCTTCCCATTCACCGCGAAGCGCACCGTTCGCGCCCGCCCGCCGCTCAGCTCGATCACGCGCTCTACTCCCTGCGTCTGAATCACCGCCCGCCCGTCCTTCACCGTGATCCCCGCCTGCGCCCAAGCCCAACCAACCACCATCCCGATCGCCGCGCGTCGAATCATGAGAATTGCCTCCGAAACGGTTGAACTATATCATCGTCTCAGTCCCATGACATCCCGAGAACGCTTCCTCGCCGTCCTCAACGGACGCCTGCCCGACCGCGTCCCCGTCACTCTCTTCATCTGCGACGGCGGCCACTTCCTCAATCAGCTCCACCCCGAAATCGACTCTTGGGACCACCACGCCCTCCAACTCAAAGTCATCGAAGTCCAGAAGCGCTTCGGCGCCGATGTCTTCGTCCGCATGCTCTACGGCGTCAACGACCCTCTCCACATCCATATGGGCGGCCTCGACGTCTCTCAACAAACCGAAACCTGGGAAGTCCGCACCGAACACATCGCCCACGGAAATACCCAGATCGCCCGCTCCACCATCTGCACCCCCGCCGGCACGCTCACCCAGGACTTCTCCACCACCGAAGTCCGCCCCGGCACCTTCGTCTTCGCCTGCACCAAAAAGCCCGTCCAGTCCGAAGCCGATCTCGACATCGCCATCCGCTACGAGCCCCGCATGCCCGCCCACTGGCCCGAACAGGTCCGCCAGCGTGTCGCCGCCATCCGCGCCGCCCTCGGCGACGACGGCATCCTCGGCACCTGGACCCCCCACGGCCCCTTCAACAACGCCTCCCTCCTCGTCGATCACGACGTCCTCTACAGCCTCTTCCGCGTCGACTACCCCTTCTACGAGAAGCTCATGAACTTCGCCATGGAGCGCATTCTCGACTACACTTCCGCCATCGACGCCGCCGGGCCCGACGTCCACTGTGTCGGCGGCAACGTCCCCGGCGGCTTCCTCGGCCGCGCCAACTACGACCGCTTCATCCTCCCCTTCGAACGCCGCTACATCGACTTCGTCCAGCGCCACGGCCGCCCCGCCATGTATCACAACTGCGGCCAGATTATGAACCTCGTCGAATCCTACAAGTCTCTCGGCGCCCGCATTGTCGAGCCCTTCGGCCCCTACCCCCTGGGCGACGCCGACCTCGCCCGCGCCAAGTCCATCGTCGGCGACGCCTACGTCATCCTCTCCGGCGTCGACCAGGTCAACGTCCTCCAGAACGGCTCCCTCGACGACGTCCGCCGCGCCACCGTCGCCGCCATGGAAGCCGGCAAGCCCGGCGGCCGCTTTATCATGCAGTCCATCGACTTCCTCGAATACGGAACCCCGCCCGAAAACATCCAGGCCTTCGTCGATACCGCCCTCGCCCACGCCGCCTATTAAAGCCGCGGCGGCGTCGTCACCACTAACGCCCGCGCCTGCCCCTCGCCCACTGACCGGTATCCGTGCGGCTGCGATGCGTCAAAGTACACCCCATCCCCCTCCCCCAGCACCGTCTCCTCTTCCTCGTAAAGCACCCCCAACTCCCCCTCAATCACATACAGAAACTCCGCACCCTCGTGCGCGTGCTCCTCCATCTCCTCCCGCTTCCGCGGCTCGATCACCGCCAGATACGCCTGCAGCGACTTCTCCTGCGCCGAATACGCCAAACACTCGAAATACCACGCCGGCGTCTCCGCCTCCGCCTTCTCCGGAAACCGGATCCGCTCCCGCGCCCGCACCACCGAAAACAGCCCCCGCTTCTTCCGCTCACCAAAGAAATGCTCCAGCGAGACGTCAAACACCATCGCCACCCGCGCCAGCGTCGGCAGCGTCGGTATCAGCTTCCCGTTCTCCAACTGCGACAACATCGACGCCGACAGCCCCGTGTGCCGCCCCAAATCCACCAGCCCAATCTTCTTCTTCCGGCGCAATCGCCGGATCTTCGCCCCAATCTCGTACGAGGACAACACCCGCTGCACCGTCTCCGGCCCGCTTTCGTTCACTTCTGCTCAACCTTTCATCTCAGCTAAATAGTTCCACTAAGATTTTTATACTACTAAAGACAATTTCAAATACAGAACAAACTTTGACTCTATCTCATACGTCTACTCATCTATCAAGATGAACCCATTCGTCAGAGCGAAATCATGAGAGTGCACCATCCCAACCTGGCCCACTTGAGCGATGAACAGCTCGTCACCCTTGCCCAAAAGGGCGAAAACGACGCCTTTTCCGAACTCATCCAGCGCCACCAGACCACCTGCAAGCGTCTGGCCTTCTCCGTCCTCCGCGACAAGCAGGACGCCGAGGACGAAGTGCAGAACGCGCTTTGGAAAGCCTACGAGCACCTCGGCCAGTTCCAACAGGACGCCAAGTTCTCCACTTGGCTCTCCCGCATCGTCCTCAACCAGTGCCTGATGCGCCTCCGCAAAGACAAGCGAGCGCGCTATCTCTACCTGGACGAGGGCGTGGCCGGCGAAGAGATCGCCCGCCTCGAACTGGCCGACGACTCTGCAACTCCCGAAGATGCCTTGGCCCAGGCCCAGATCGGCGCCACCATCAACCAGGAGATCCGCCGCATTCCTCCGCTCCTGCGCGAGGTCTTCATCCTCCGCGACGTCGAAGAGCTGCCCATGCCCGATGTTGCCAGCCGCCTCGGCATCTCCCTGGCCGCCGCCAAGAGCCGCCTCCTGCGCGCCCGTCTCGAACTCCGCGACCGCATGCAGCGCCACGTGGGACGCCTCCGCCCAGCTCCCGTCTCTGCTTGATCCGTCTTCCCTATCGGCTCCCGAACCCCGCCCGCGCATGGCGCCCACTGTCGGACGCCATGCGCGATATACTCGTCTCTTCCCCCCGCCCACGCCCGGCGGCTACTCCAAAGTCCGGTAGAGGAGCCCCTTGATGTTCCGTTCCATTCTGATCGCTGGCCTCGCTTCTTCCCTCCTCCTCAGCGCCCAGCCGCAGCGCACGCGCGAGCAGTCTCCCGCCTCGCCTGCCGCCGCTCCGGCCACCCCCGCCGCCCGGCAGCCGGCGCCCGAGGAGCGCACCTCCGTCACGCACCATAAGGGCACCTTCGGCGGCCAGACCTTCGACTACACAGCCACCGCCGCCACCTACAACATCAAGAGCGACGATGGCTCCGTCAAGGCCACCTTCTTCTTCGTCTCCTACACCAAAGACGGCGCCGATCCCGCCAAACGCCCCCTCTCCTTCGTCTACAACGGCGGCCCCGGCTCCGCCTCCCTCTGGACCCATATGGGCCTCGGCCCCAAGCAGCCCGTCCTCACCGCCGACGGCCACGGCCTGCCCGGCCCCTACCTCACCGAAGACAATCCCGATAGCTTCCTCGACGCCACCGACATGGTCTTCGTCGACGCCGTCTCCACCGGTTACAGCCGTCCCGCTCCCGGCGAGAACCCCTCTCAGTTCTACGGTGTAGCCCAGGACGCCCGCATCTTCTCAGACTTCGTCTATCAGTACGTCACCCGCGCCGAACGCTGGGCCTCGCCCAAGTTCCTCATCGGCGAAAGCTACGGCACCACCCGCGCCGCCATGATGTCCGATACCCTCCAGCAGCGCCACCAGATGTACCTGAACGGCGTCGTCCTCCTCTCCGCCGTCGGCTTCGGCAACTGGGGCGCGGACGACCGCACCATCTACTTCCTCCCCACCTTCACCGCCTCCGCCTGGTTCCACAAGCTCCTCCCTGCCGACCTCCAGAAACTCTCCATCGAAGAGGTCGCCAAACAGGCCCGCGCCTTCGCACATGGCGAATACGCCCAGGCCCTCGAAAAGGGCGACGAACTCTCCGCCGCCGAGCGCCAGAAGGTCGTCAAGGACCTCGCCCGCTTCACCGCCCTCTCCCCCGCTTACCTCGAACGCACCAACCTCCGCATCAGCCCCTTCCGCTGGTTCAAGGAACTCCAGCGCGATAAGCGCCTCACCACCGGCCGCCTCGACGCCCGCTTCACCGGCTTCGACCGCGACGCCGCCGGCGAAAGTGCTGAATTCGACTCCTCCCAGGCCGCCTACTCCGGCGCCTACGTCGCCGCCTTCCAGGACCACGTCCGCCGCGAACTCAAGTGGACCTCCGACCTCTACTACACCGTCGCCGCCAACGTCCGCCCCTGGGATCAGGGCCGCCCCGGTGAGCCCGCCGAGGCCCTCCGCTCCGCCATGACCCAGCAGACCACCCTCAAGCTCCTCGTCCTCGCCGGCTACTACGACCTGGCCACCCCCTTCAACGGCATCGAACACACCATCGCCCACATGATGCTCGAGCCCCCCATCCGCAAGAACGTCTCGTTCACTTACTACGAGGCCGGCCACATGATGTACGTCGATAAGAAATGCCGCCAGAAGCTCCACAAAGACGTCACCTCCTGGATCGCCGCCTCTCACAGGCAGTAGGGCCGGTTACCGCAACTCCGTGCTATATTATGGCTTCATGACGGCTCGTGCCTTTTCCGCGTGGACCCGTCTCAGCGCATGAAAGTTCGCGTGCCCTTAATCCGCGGCCTCGAGTCCTTCTTCGGAACCCGCGACGAAAATATCCGCCTCCTCGAATCCGGCCTCGCCGTTCAAACCCGCCTTACCTCGGACTCCTTCGAAATCGACGGCGACCCCCACGGCGCCGCCCGCGCCGAGTCCATCCTCCGCGACTACATCACCCTCTACGAGGCCGGCCAGCGCATCTCCGCCGCTGACGTCAATAGCTTCCTCCGCGTCCTCATCTCCGACGACACCGTCACCCTCCGCTCCCTCGTCGAATCCGGGAAGGCCCGCAACTTCGGCAAGAAGTCCCTCGTCCCCAAAACCTCCAATCAGCGCGCCTACCTCGACGCCATCGAACGCTTCGACCTCGTCTTCGGCATCGGCCCCGCCGGCACCGGCAAAACCTACCTCGCCGTCGCCATGGCCGTCTCCGCCCTCCTCAATAAACAGGTGGCCCGCATCATCCTCACCCGCCCCGCCGTCGAAGCCGGCGAACGCCTCGGCTTCCTCCCCGGCACGCTCCAGGAGAAAATCGACCCCTATCTCCGCCCCCTCTACGACGCACTGTTCGACATGATCGACACCGAAAAGGTAGAGAAATTCCTCGAGCGCAACGTCATCGAAGTCGCACCCCTCGCCTTCATGCGCGGCCGCACCCTCAACGATGCCTTCATCATCCTCGACGAGGCCCAGAACTCCACCGCCGAACAGATGAAGATGGTGCTCACTCGCCAGGGCTTCAACTCCAAAATGGTCATCACCGGCGACCTCACCCAAATCGACCTTCCCCCCGGCCGTCGCTGCGGCCTCAGCGAAGCCGCCGAAATCCTTCGCGGCGTCGAAGGCGTCTCCGTCGTCGCCTTCGACGAACACGATGTCGTTCGCAACCCGCTCGTCCAGCGCATCGTCAAGGCCTACGAGCGGTACAACGAACAGTCCGGCATCGGCCGCCAGATGTCCCTCAAGCTCGATTCCTCCGCGGCCGCCCCGGAGCCGCAGCCTGCTCCGTCGCCCGCTGGGTCGCCCAATTCATGACTCAGGAACCCCTGGTTCTCTTCGAACACCGCGCCCCCGGCCTCCGCCGCCGCGAACTCCAGGCTTTCGCCCGCGCCCTCCGCGACGAAGTCGCCCTCGGCCGCCCCTTCTGCTGCCTCATCACCACCGATGCCCAGCTCCAGCGCATGAACCGAGACTTCCTCGGCAAGGACTACCCCACCGACGTCCTGTCTTTCCCAGCCAGTGAATCGGACCAGGACCGGTCCACCGGCGCCGACCCCGGCGCCGGCTTCCTTGGCGACATCGCCATCTCCTGGCACCGCGCCGCCGCCCAGGCCGCCGCCCACGCCCACGACACCCCCACCGAACTCCGCATCCTCCTCCTCCACGGCCTCCTCCACCTCCTCGGTTACGACCACGAAACCGACCGCGGCCGCATGCGCCGCGCCGAATCCCGCTGGCGCGCCCACTTTCAGCTCCCCGCCTCCCTCATCGAAAGGGCCCGGCGATGATCTTCCCCATCGTCTTCGTCTTCGGCTTCCTCCTCTTTCTGGCCAGCTTCGTCCAACTGCTCTACCTGGAATCCCTGCGCCTCATCACCCGCGAATCCGAAGCCCTCGCCTTCTTCAAGGAGACCCTCCAGCGCCGCCTCGGCTTCGAAACCGAAGAGGGCGCGTTCGTCTTCTCCCTCATCAAACACACCCTCCTCGTCCTCTGCGGCGCTCTCTTCGTGGCCGCCGCCGCCGCTCGCGGGGAAGGCTGGAGCGGCTTCCTCGAAGGCTTCCTCCTCGCCTGGCTTGTCATGATGGCCGCCGCCTACGTTCTCCCCCAGATGCTCTACCGCCGCTCCTCCGGCCAGTGGGCCCTCCCCTTCGTCCCCTTCCTCAAGTTCCTCACCCTTCTCTTCAAGCCCCTCACCCTCCTCATGGGTTTCCTCCAGTCCCTCTTCGAACTGGGCTCGCCCGCCCCCGCCGAAGACCGCCCCGAGCCCGGCGAGGAGATCGACGCCCTCCTCTCCGCCGGCGAAGAGGAAGGCATCATTGAGAAGGAAGACTCCCGCCTCATTCAGAACATCGTCGCCTTCGGCGATAAGCGCGTCCGCGAGGTCATGACCCCGCGCCCCTCCATCATCGCCATCGAAGCCTCCGAATCCCTCGACTCGCTCCGCAAACTCGCCCGCGACCAGCAGTTCTCCCGCATTCCCGTCTACGAATCCTGCATCGACCGCATTCTCGGCTTCGTCCACGTCCGCGATCTCTACGAACTCGACGACGCCCAGCGCGCTTCCTCCTCTCTCCGCGCCCTCATGCGCCCCATCGAGGCCGTCCCTGAAACCATGCCCGTTGCCCGCCTCCTCCGTGAAATGCAGGAGCGCGGCATCCACATCGTCTATGTCGTCGACGAATACGGCCGCCTCGCCGGCCTCGCCACCATGGAGGACCTCGTCGAAGAGGTCTTCGGCGAAATCCGCGACGAACACGAGCCCCAGCACGACGTCCTCCGCTCCCCCGACGGCTCCATCACCGTCTCCGGCGCCTTCGACCTCGATCACCTCCACGAGATGTTCGACTTCCGCCCCGAAGACGGCACCGAATCCACCACCGTCGGCGGCTTAGCCGCCGAATGGGCCGGCGCCATCCCCAAGCCCGGCGAAACCATCGAACGCTACGGCCTGCGCATCGAGATCATCTCCGCCGACGACTACCGCGTCGACAAGGTGCGCATCAGCCCAGTGCCCCCTCCCCCTGAAGAACCAAAGGAACCCTCGTGAGCAAACCACGCACCCGCAAACCCGCTTTCCAGTCCGGCTTCGTCTCTCTCCTCGGCCGCCCCAACTCCGGCAAGTCCACCCTCCTCAATGCCCTCACCGGCATGAAACTCGCCATCGTCGCCGATAAGCCCCAAACCACTCGCACCACCATTCAGGGCGTCTGGAATACCCCCAACGCCCAGGTCGCCTTCGTCGACACCCCCGGCATCCATCAGGCCGACTCGCTCTTCAACCGCCGCATGATGCAGTCCATCGGCGAAGCCCTCCAGGAGCGCGATCTCCTCCTCTTCCTCATCGATTCCACCCGCCCCGCCTCCGCCCTCGACGAACAGGCCGTCGCCCTCATCCGCGAGGCCGGCGCCCCCGCCTTCGCCGTCTTCAACAAAATCGACGCACTCGCCCGCAAGGACGCCCTCCTCGCCCTGATCGACCAGTACCGCCAGTGGCACCCCTTCGATGAGATCTATCCCATCTCCGCCCTCACCGGCGAAGGCGTCGAGGAGCTCCGCGCCGCCATCCTGAAGCGCATGCCCGCCGGACCCGCCTGGTTCCCGCCCGATCACGTCACAGATCAGCCCGAACGCTTCCTCGCCTCCGAAATCATCCGCGAGAAGATCCTCGCCATCACCCGCCAGGAAGTCCCCCACTCCGTCGCCGTCCTCATCGACGAGTGGAAAGAGGAAGGCAAGCTCACCCGCATCTCCGCCACCATCCACGTGGAACGCACCGGCCAGAAGATCATCGTGCTCGGCGCCCGCGGCGCCCGCCTCAAAGAGGTCGGCACCCAGGCCCGCGTCGAACTCGAGTCCATCCTAGGCACCCGCATCTTCCTCACCCTGTTCGTCAAAGTGAGCCCCAACTGGCGCGAAAACGAGCAATTCCTCAAGGAACTGGACTGGCGAGCCATGATCGGAGCGGAGCCCGTAGCCCCCACCGCGCCAGAAACCGGCGACGAGCCCGACGGCCCCGTGATCCTATAACCGTCTCGCGAGCTTCCCCCGAAACGAAGCCGTATTCCCCCGCTTCCCCCGAGACGAAGTCCCAGGGCCACCGTGGAGCCCGTTTCCCCCGATACGAAGCCGTATTCCCCGTATTCCCCCGAGACGAAGTCTCGGGGCCACCGTGGAGCAAGATGAGCCCGTTTCCCCCGAGACGAAGTCCCAGGGCCACCGTGAAGCCCGTCCCCCCCGAGACGAAGTCTCGGGGCCACCGTGAAGCAAGGTGAGCCCGTCCCCCCCGAGACGAAGTCTCGGGGCCACCGTGGAGCAAGATGAGCCCGTTTCCCCCGAGGCGCAGTCCCAGGGCCGCCGTGGAGCCCGTCCCCCCACTCCCCCCCCCATCCCCCCTCCAACCCTGCTAGCATCTTGGTGGGTAATCGCCTGTGCGACCGTTTAAGGGAAAGTCCATCGTCATCACGGGGGCGGGTCGTGGCATCGGAAAACGCCTCGCCATCGGCTTCGCTTCCGCCGGAGCCCACGTCGGCCTCCTCGCCCGCAGTAAAGCCGAACTCGACCTCGCGCATCTCGAAATCGAGCATGCCGGCGGCTCCTCGCTCCGCCTCAAATGCGACGTCCGCGACTCCGCGCACGTCCGCGCCGCCGTCGAGCGCATGGTCCATCACTTCGGCCCCGTCCAGATCCTCATCTGCGCGCACGCCAGCTTCGGCCCCATCGGCCCGTTGGCTTCGGCCGACCACTCCAAGTGGGCCGACGCCATCGACACCAACCTCACCGGCGTCTTCAACCTCTGCCGCGCCGTCCTCCCCGCCATGATCGAAAACCGCTGGGGCAAGATCGTCGTCCTCACCGGCCCCGGCGCCGACGGCCCGCGCCCCAACTTCACCGCCTATAGCGCCACCCAGACCGCCCTCGTCCGCTTCGTCGAATCCACAGCCGAAGAGGTCCTCGACGCCAATATCCAGATCAACTGCATGAACCCCGGCCTCACCTACACCAGCCTCACCGACGAAATCCTCGCCGCCGGCGACCTCGCCGGCGCCCGCGAGCTCGACGAGGCCGCCTACATCCGCACCAATGGCGGCACTCCGCCCGACAAGCAGATCCAGCTCGCCCAGTTCCTCTGCTCCGAGCGCTCCAACCACATCAGCGGCAAGCTCATCTCCGTCGCCGACGACTGGAAGCGGCTCGAACACCTCAACTCCCACTCAGCCATCTACACCCTCCGCCGCCTGCAAAAAGTCTAAGCCGTGGCTGCCCGACCCTCGATCCTCGCCGCCACCCTCGCCCTCCTCCTGCCCGCCGCCGCCGCGGCCGTCGAGGTCCGTCTCACTTATCCCGCCATCGGCCGCCTCATGGCCGAGCAGGTCTTCACCCAGGAAGGCCGCAAATACGTCTCCGGTGCCCGCGAAAAGCGCTGCGACTTCGCCTATCTCGAAACCCCCGCCGCCGGCGAATGGAACGGCCAGTTGATCGTCAAAGCCCGCTTCTCCGGACGCAAAGGCCTCGACCTCCTCGGCCGCTGCGTCGGCCTCGGCGACGCCTTCGACCTCACCGTCGCCGCCACCCCCCTCGTCAAACGCGGCAAGCTCGTCCTCTCCGACGTCCGCGTCGACACCGGCGGCAAAGACTCCTTCTATACCCGCCGTGTCCGCAAAGCCCTCGCCGAAAGCCTCGAAAAGGACTTCAGCCTCGACATCGCCGCCCGCGCCCGCGAACTCCTCGAAGACATCTCCCCCACCACCCGCTACCGCCGCGAACTCACCACCTTCGAGTTCCGCCAGGTCAAAGTCACCCCCGAAGCCATCGTCCTCGACGTCGACTTCGCCCTCACCGTCCGCTGATCTCCTGTCCCCGTTTGAGTGAATCGCCCGCCCTCATGAGGGCGGCCTCTGCAGTCCGGGACCATGACCGCTGAAGCCGCTTTCGCGCGCTCTGTTCCGAATTCAGAACAAAACTTGCCTCTCCGCTCGATATTGTGGAAATCTTCATGGCTCTGATCGATCACAATTGACACCCTCCAAATGCTTGATGCCATGGCAGTAGTGCAGAATACGCGCTCATGCTGGAACCGTCTCTGTTCTGTTTTCGGAACAAATATGTAATTTTCTCCTGCTGGAGGGTGTTCTGTGTTAGCGTTGCCAAATGCGTTTTCCAGGTAGTGCGCTCTGCTTCTCCGTATTGCTTCTGGCCGTACTCCCAATTTGGGCGGAGTCGCCCGGCGGCGGCAGGAAATTGATTGCCGTGACGGCGATGACAGGAAGGGGCACATGGGAAGACCCGCGGCGGCCCGCGCTGCCTTTGGAGGGAGGCGTGAACTACCGCTGGATCGCCAGCGACGACGGCCAATACGCCATTGTCGAGCTGGAATTGAGCCGCGTGACGGAGCAGGGCTTGCAGGATTTGACCGATACCAAGACGGGGAAAGGCGGCGCGGTCAAGGTCTTCGAGCGCGGACAAGGGAAACGGGATGACGTGGAAAAGGAGCTGAAGAAATATAGGAAGGACTTCGACCTCGACGAATTCCTCACTGGCCGCAAGCAGGGAGGTGTCAAATGAAAGCCTTGGTCCTGTTGTCCATGCTTGCGCTGCCCGCATTCGGGCAGTATTCCTACTACTATTCCGATATCTTCCAGTACGGGATCAATGGGACGTACTGGCAATCCAACGGGACCTGGACGAGTTCCACGCCTCCGTTGTACAGCAGTGCCATTGGTGGCGCCTCGCTGATTTCCAAGGTGCCCGTCCCGGACGGAACCGCGAGCTATGAGCTCCGCACGCAGGTGAAGCTGGATACCGCCGGCGGCACCTACGTGCACTACATTCACGCAACCCAGGACGCAATGACGGGGCCATCTCCCTCGGGGACCTTCTATTCCATCGAGTGGAGCAACCTGGTGCTGGGCAGCGGCTGCCAGATGACGATGACGGTGAACCAGCGCGTGAATGGGGTGTTCACGCAGCGGTCGTCTCAGGTGGTGGGGTGCCAGCAGGGGGCGCTGAACACGATGCGGACGGTGGTGATCGACAACGGCATGTTGACGGTGTACATGAACGAGATGCTGGTGTGGGGGACGGGTGGGGACAACGTGATTCCAGGCGGGCAGCCGGGCGTGGGCGTCATCAATGCGCCGGCGGGCAACGGGTTCACTTTGGTGCAGCTTGGGCCGCTGGACCGCACGGCGCCTTCGGCCGTGGACCGGGGACGGATCGCGACGGCGACGCTGCCAAATAGTGTGGAGATTCAATGGCAGAGTGCGAGTGACGGGCCTTCTGGAGTAGGCGTACCCCAATACTGGGTGATGAGAGATGGCGCCTTGGTGGCGCTGCTTCGCTCGAATTACTTCCTGGATCAAACCGTGCAGCCGGGCCAAACGTACAACTACGGGATCTTCCCGGTGGACTATCACGTGAACCAGGGGCCGACGACGACGTTTTCGGTCACCACGCCCACGCAGGCCGGCGAAGCCCGGCGCGTCGGCGTGCGCCCCGACGGAGCCTATTGGGGCGGCGCTGGCGAGCAGATCGACATGATGTCGGGCAATCTGAACTTCTCCGTGCCGCTGCTTACGGCGACACGGCGCGGCGGTTGGACTCTGCCCTTGGGGCTGAGCTACAACTCGCAGAACTGGCGCCGCGACAACGGCGCCGCGGAGTGGAACCTGGGGCGCGATATCGGCTACGGCTACGGCTGGATGCTCATGGCGGGACAGATGCGGCCGCACTACACAGACACGTGGGGGATTCACCACTGGACGTACGTGGATTCGACCGGCGCCGAGTACCGGCTGGACCAGTACATCAACGGCCGGTGGCGATCGAAGGAGTCGGTCTATTTGGCGTGGGATGACACCATGCACCGGCTGTGGTTTCCGGATGGCTCGTATTGGAACTTCTACTGCGTGTCGGGCGCGGGCGAGGCGGACCGGGGGACGTACTACCCCACCGCGTTTGTCGATCGCAACGGAAACATGACTGGGATCGAGTATAAGCCGGGCTTTGTGGTGGGCTTGCCCGATACCAGCGGACGGATTGGGAAGATCTTCGATCTGCGGGCGGGCGTGGGTTGGAATGTCGCGTACCAGTTCAGCTACACCGCGGGTCAGAATCCGCACCTGTCGCAGATCACCAACACCATCAGCACGGCGGAGCAGTACACCTTCGGCTACGGCGCGGAGACCACGCTGCTCTCTCCCTTCACCGGCAACGCCTCCGGAACGGCGGTGATGCTCAATATCATCACAAACACGGGCGTGAACCTGTCGCACAATT
>JARKQJ010000147.1 GCA_029973955.1 Paludibaculum sp.
ACCCACGACCAGCTCAAGGCCTGCGTGGAGCTCGGCCGCAACGTGTCCAAGGCCCTTCAGGCCAAGATCGCCGCCGGTTGACCCCGGCGGGCAAAGTGACCGCCCGACCGCGCGCCGCCGCCGTTCCCACGGCAGGCGGCGCGTTTTTTTCGGCCGCCGCGCAGCTTCGCCAGTCTGGAATCAGGCCCCTGCGGGAGGGGACAGCTTACAACCGCGATTACGTGGTGGACACCACCTGCAGGTTCCCCCTGCGTGCGGGGAAAGCGAGTCCGGGCGTCATTTCAAGGTGTTCCGGCTCCCCGGAGAATCGAGATAGCCCTTGCGCACCCTCTTCCCATGGTTTAAGCCCTCCTGGGCTTGCCGTCCGGCCGGCTGCGGGGAACGGCAACGCCGCCACGCCCGGCCTGGGCCTGCCCATCCGTGGCGTTTCGTTCTGGCGTCCGCCCGCTCCCGGGATTTTTCCCGAGCCCGCCGGCGCGCGTTCGTCCAGGACCCGGCGTGTGCCGCCAACATCCGGCGTCATGACGGTTCAACGCCGTCCTCCGGCGTCTATCCATATCCAATCCGAGAGTGCGTATGGGATTGCTTCGCCTGCTGCTCGCCTTGATCGTCTGCTATGACCACTACGCCGCGGCCAAGGGGTATCCCCTCAGGCCCATGGGCATCACGGCGGACCAGTCCGTAGAGGTCTTCTTCCTCATCTCCGGCTTCTATATGGCCCTGATCCTGACCACGAGCTACGTCGGGCCGGAAAACAGGATGCGCTTCTACCGCAACCGGATTCTGCGCCTGTACCCCACGTACCTGTTCCTCGTGCTCGTGCATACCGTCGGGGCGATCATCATCGCCATGATCAACGGGAAGTTCACCATCTTCTCGGAGAAGGTGGCGGCCTTGAGCGCGGCGGACCCGTTCACTTTCCTCTACATCATCCTCTCCAACGTCTTCATCTTCGGCGTCAACGAGTCCTTCTTCTTCAGCTGGTGCCCGGACCTGGGCACGCTCTGCACCTTCGACCCGGCCGCGCTGCCGGGCTACATCCTCACTGTCATCGCCCCGGCGTGGTCCATCGAGGTGGAGCTGATCTTCTACCTGTTCGCGCCGTTTCTCATCACCGTACGCAGCGTCTACCTCTGGCCCATCGCGCTGGTCACCATCGCCATCAAGCTCTGGATGCGCTTCAGCCCGCAGCTGCTGGACAACACGG
>JARKQJ010000197.1 GCA_029973955.1 Paludibaculum sp.
CCTGCGCGCCTCCACCTCAACTGCCACCACATCGCCGACCATTTTCGACATCGAGCACCTCGTGGACACGTGACTCGTGCCCTGCTCCAGAATGCCCGCGATTCACTCGGCAGTAAAGACGGTCAGCACCGGACGCTTACCTTGGAAGAGCTGTTCCAGGTGCGTGTCGCAGTGCGCGTTTAACGGCTTAACACCGGCCTATCAGGGACCGGACCTCCCGACTGCAAGCACCCGAGCCTGGGAATCAACCCACGCCTGGGTTCGGCTGGTGTGGTGATACCATGCCGCATAAAGCATGAGGGTCAAAAAGAGCAGTCGACACGCAAAGATCACGGGAAACTTTGGGGAGGCTCTGGTTCTCTATTGGCTCTCGAAGTATGGGTTTGAGTGCGCCCTGGTAGATCACACCGGAATCGACATCATCGCCCGAAATCCTCATACCCAGGAACTGATGGGGATCTCGGTCAAGAGTCGAAGCCGGAAGGAAGGAACTGAAGGAACTTACGTTGCCATCCCGAGCGAAAACTTCGAGAAGGCCGACGAAGCTTGCACTGCGTTTGGCTGCGTCCCCTACTTCGCGGTTGTGGTCGATGAAGGGGACATGATACGGGCGTTCATTCTTTCCATGTCTCATCTGCTTGAGTGCTACGGTCAGGGGGCGGCGAAAGCGGGATGGAAGATGAGCGACAAGCACCTGCAACGGTACGCCGAGGATCCGTCGATAATGCGATTCGAATTCAAGACTCAGACTGGCCGCTGGTGGTAGTTGGTCGACACCCAACGGCAGCTTGCGCAGTTTGGGGCGCCCCTGTGGAATCTTTGTCCTCATGCCTGTGCCGCTACCGCCTGTCCGCCAACCGGGCAGCTGAATCAGGAGCGGCACCCTACAACTTGCCGGTATTCACGAAACGGGCCCGGTCTTCTCAGGGCATTTTCAGTTGGTGCCGCAACGGTAGAGGGAATTCTGCCAGCGGAAAATGCCTTCGGGCGACCCGGTGAGTGAGCTTCGGGCCCGCAACCCCCACCGCGACAATGGGTTCGACGGCATCACCGCACACGGCGAATCGAGCCCCAGCAGCGCCTCCCATTGCATTTTTCGGCCCCAGGCCGATTTTTGCTTAGTTGCCTATGTATATAGATCTTATGTATTGCGGAGAGTAGAAGAACGCCTCCGACCGGGGATGCGCCGACTGCCGCCCTCCTCACTCCCTGCGCCGATCAGCCGCCTCCGCCGCTGAGCGAGGGGCACCGGCGACGCAAGGGGGGGCAGCCGCTGTAGAGCCGGTTCTGAAGAACTCCCCCGGGAACAGCACCGACGCCTCACTCCTGCGCCCGTGAGCTCTCGGGAGGGAATCGAGGTAGCGGCTGGAGCCGATGATCGAGGACCCTGCGCCCGTGAGCTCTCGGGAGGGAATCGAGGTAGATCGGCGGCACGAACCAAGCTGGGCGACCCGGGTCTGCATGAGCCGAGGGAGGATGTGAGGGGAGACGGCGGACGATCAGCTACCGGTCACGCGATGTGGAAGGAGATGCGGGGCGGCGTAAGGAGGAGGCCAGCTGTTGACGACGCCTACTTGGGGGATTCGGCGAGGGCTGTGTTTCGGTCATCTTTGATCTGCTGCCGCTCGTCGCCGATCAGGGAGAGGATCCTCAGTCGGTAAGCTAGTTGGTTCTGCCCATGATTCTCTGTGTCGCCCCGGATGATAGCCGCTGCCGCCGGAATGTCTCTGATATCGAAGTGTTCCTGGTCAGCTTCCCGCAAAGCCAGGAAGAAGTCCTCCCAGGTCCCGGAGTTACTGTCTTCGCTGATCGGGAGTCGACGCAGCCGACAACACGCTAGGGCGAATCGAGGGGAGGGGGTGTACAGCAAGGCCGTGGAGTACCGAGTGCCGATCTTCCCCGAGGCGTCCGGCCCGAGCTGTGGAGCCAGGGCCGGATTCTTGTCAGGAGCGGAGTCAGCAGGTGGGCGCGAGTTCTTCATCTTCGAGCTCGTCCTCGTCCTCCTCCTCCTCGTCCTCCTCCTCTGCGGCGATCCCCGCGATCTGGTCGATGCGGTCCTGGAGTTCTTCGTTCTCGTCTTCCAGTTCGCGGATGGTGCGGCGGGCTTCGGCCAGTTCAGCCTTCAGCTCGGCCGGGGTTTTCTTATAAGCCATGTTGGTTTCTCACTTTCCGTTGGATTGTGAGGGCGTCTAGGCCGCCGTTTTCCGGCGTATTCGACGCCCTCAGCAACTCCAGTTAGACACGCTCCAGGCGGTCCGTCTAGACCTCAAGCGCAGGTCGTGCTGACGATGTCGCCGCCTCATTGTGTGCGGCTACTCGCCTTCCGCGCCGTCGTTTCACCTGCTTCCATGCCCGATGGGCACGGTTGTAGACGGCGTTTTGCAGTCGACGGATTCTTCGGCGGCGCTCTTGGGCCCCCATCCCACCGAATCCTGCGATGCAGCTCTGGGCGATCCTCAACCAAGAAACATCACGGCGCTGACCGCGACGACATTCTCGGTTCTGGTCGCGCCACATCCGGTAGGCGGTGTCAACGATGCGAGTTCTTTGCGCTCCGGACAGGCGCTTCCTGGGCGTGAGCGCCCGGTGGAGGAGAACGACGGCTTGATCACGGAGAACGAGCGGGGTGGTCTCCCACAAGCCCGTGAAGGATCGCTTCAGCGCAGAGGCAATGTTCCGCGCCTGGACATCGAGTCCTGGGATTGGATCCGTGATGGGGCGGCGACGGGTACGCCGGAGAGCGGGAGCAGCTGTGCTCACAGGGCACCCCCCTTAGGCTCTTGAAGCGCCGTGGGCGCGTCGGAACACCTCTCCCCTACCCTCGCTAGCCCCAGCGCCCGGCGAAGCGTCCCCTCGCCGACTCCCAGCGTCCGGGCGGTGGCCTTGATGGATTCCCCCTGGTCGAGGAACTGTCGTGCCTTGGCGAGATCCACGGGGATGCGGGGACGCCCACCCATCGCGCCGTGGATGGAGTGGATGGACCGCCCTTCCCCCTTGCCGAAATCACCCGTTTTTGACAAGCAGGAGGTAGCAGTTGAAGTGCGCTTTGTTTGCTTCATCTCTGCACCTCCTCAAGGACGGGGTTTTCGACAAGGGTCGTCACCTTCACGGCCCTGCGGACGGTTGAAGGGTGGAGCCCCAATTTGTCTCCAATGCGGGACCAGGACCACCCAGCTCGGCGCAGTTCGATGATACGGTCACGCCTCACCACCCTTAACGGGCGGCCCAGCTTCTTCCCCTCGCGTATTGCCCGGTCCAGTCCCGCCTTCACCCGTTCCTGGATCCTCAGCCGCTCTTGCTTCGCCAGGGTGGCCAGCAAGGCAACGATGGCCTCGGCGAACATCCCGGCGCTGTCCAGGTAGGACTCGGTGTAACTGCGGTAGGCGACATTCCATCTGGAGAGTTGGTCGAGCACCTGGAGGGTCTTCAGCGCCCCCTCACGGGAGAGGCGGTCCAAACTCCAGAACAAGAGGACGTCGAACTCCCGGCGGCTGGCGGCGGCCATCATCGCCTTGAACTGCGGGCGGTCAGCCTTACCGCCGGACTCGTATTCGATGTACTCAGTGGTCACCTCCCACCCCTGGCCAGCGGCGAACTGCCGGAGGTCGGTGAGCTGGTTGTCGGGGGATTGGCCTTTATCGGAGGTGGAGACGCGGGCGTAGAGGGCGGCACGGCAGATCATCTTCCACCCCCGTGCGTCAGCATCAGATAACAGGCGAACTCAGCGCCAGCCAGGAATGCCACGGTGTGACTAAGACACAGAACTAAGGTCTTCAGTACGGGGTGGCAGTTGTTGGAGCAGTGCAGTTTTGCCGCGCTGTCCGAACGAATTGAGTGAAGTTCATCTATTTTGGTCATCTACATCATCCTCAGGTCGAGTCTGGGGTCGAGGTAGATGTCTTCGAGCGGGATTCGGAAAAGTGCGTAATGCTGCGCGGGGCTGTCCCTGGCCACCAGCACAATCCTTCGGGTCTGCGCCATTCCTGGGGGCAATTCCGCCTCCCACTCCCTCAACGGCACAATGCTCTCACTCTTCGTCTGTGGCCTTCCCGCCTTCGTGGATATGCCTGTGCCTTCACTGTGGTGGAAGGACGTCCACCCAACACAGATCGCGGGCGGCGAACTTCAGCTTGCCGAGATGTAGAGATTCACCAGAATGTTGCCGGTGTTGTAGGAGGCGCGGAACCGGCCGTCGTTGGGCTGCTCGTTGATGTGGCCCGTCCACGGATCCAGAAAGGTGACATGGTTTGGCACGCAGCGTCCGACCACGACGAAATGCGCGCCGGGACCGGTCCATTTGACGAAGGAAATCGCCGGTTTGTTGTAGGCGATCCGGCTGGCGACCACCGCAATCGGCGCACCGTTGTTGTGTTGCACGCTCACTTGCAGGCCTTCACTGCGCAAGGCGCTGGCCAATTGCGTGTAGAACAGGCCGAAGTTGGCGAAGGTGCCGCCCATGGAGCTTTGGTTGTTTGGGTTAGCGCGCGGGTCGAAGGTCATGGGTGCCGTTGGGGCCGCGGCCGCCGCGCCCAGCGACGAATTGACCGCGCCAAGATAGATCCGCCGGGCGAGATCCCATTCCTCTTCGGCGAAGCTCATCTGCCGCGCAATGCCCCGCGCCATCCAGGCACATGCCACGCCGCACGAGGATTGCTGCTGCTGCTGCCAGATCTGATAAATCCGCCCACCGACTCCGCGTTCAATGTTGATCATGATCCACCTTTCTGCGGCGAAGGATTAGCTCTTCAAATCGCGCGGACAAGTGCCCTCTGAAACAGGACTGAAGCCACGCCCCCTCGGAGCAACGGTAGCATAGCAGGGATGGCGCGGCAAGCAAGCACGAAGAGGCAGATGGGGCCTCCCCGAGGCCTTGCCATACTCATTAGCGGTCCGCGCGTGTTTCCGCAATCAGAACATCCTTTGGTCGGGAACAGAGGGCGAACTGACGGACTCTGGACATTCATCCTTGGGGCACTAGGACTGGATCGTCTTATTTCACTTTCCAGCCTTTACGGGATTTGTAGATGATCTTCTTTTCCCACGGAGGAAGCTCAGCAAGAGTCACCTTGCTCGCGCAGGGACTGTCCGCACTCCTCCTTCTCTGATTCTTGCGGCTGCGCCTTCCGCCGCAACGGGAGGCGGCGCCCGCGCAGTCTCGCCGCTGGAAGTAGGCGCTGGGCAGCGGAGCAGCATCACCCATCCTGCCTGACGCCGGCCCACCGCCCTTGGCGGCTGGCCCACTTCGATTGCAGGCTCTCTATTTGGGGAATTTACAGGCTTTCGAGTCCGAGTGTGACAGAATTGAGTTCAGGTATGCCTTCGCGGGTTGCCATTTTCCGTCTCGTCGCCCTGGTCATGCTGCTGCTGACCGGCGTGGATCTGGTCGCCTGCGAGCTGCTTGCCCCGGATGCCTGCGAATTGGCGCAGAGCGGCGCGTCTTCCACCGCCGGCTGCGACGATGCCTGCCTGTGCTGCTGCTGCCATGTCGATGTGTCGGTGGCGGTCCGGCTTGAACCCGCCGCGGAGACCGTGGCTTTGGATTTAAGCCCGGAACCTCGTTGCTCCTCCTTCGAACTCGACCGGATCTTTCACCCTCCCCAGGCCTGATCTCCCCAATCGAAACTCACCCTGATTCGAACTGAGGAGACGCCGATGCCTCGAACGGTATTTGCGGCAGTGTTTCTGCCCATCTGCGCGCTAGCCGCGCAGCCGCAGCCCGAAGTGCGGGCCTATGCGGCAAGTGAATTGACTGAAATCGCGCTGCAGAGGAACCGCGAGTATCTCGCGCTGCGGCAGAAGGTGCTGGAGGCGCGCGGGCTGCTACGGCAGGCCGGCGTGCGTCCGGCTCCGAGCCTGGATGTGAGCGGGTCCACCGGGAGCTTTCTGGGATCGCCGGGCGAGGAGGAGTACACCGCCGGCATTGCGCAGCCGGTGGAGTTGGGCGGGAAGCGGGACAAGCGGCTGCGCGTGGCGGAGGTGGCGGTACGGCTGGCCGAGGCCGAGGCGGCCGGCTTCGCCGTGCGGCTGTCGTCCGACATCCGGCTGCGCGCGGCGGATGCGGAGAGCGAACGCGCCCGCGCGGCGGCGCTGCTGCGGATGCGTGCGTCCTACCTCGAATCCATCCAACTGCTGGACGCGCGAGTGGCGCAGGGCGACGCGGCGCCGCTGGACCGGCAACTGCTGCAGGTGGAACTGGGCCGGACCGAAGCGCTGGCACGCAGCGCGGAAGGGCGGCTGCAGGTGGCGTATTCGGATCTGCGGCGGCTGTGCGGATTCGGCCCGGACGAGGATCTGCGCCTGGACGTGGCGTCGCGCGGAGCGCCGGCCGTTCCTCCGCTGGAACTCCTGCAAAAGAGGGCACTGGAGCGCCGGCCGGACCTGGCCGCGGCGCGCTTCGAGGAAGAACGCAACGGCGCGGCGGTGACGCTGGCCGAAGCCCAGGGCCGCGGCGATCTCACGCTGAGCGCACAGTATGGGCTGCGCAACGAACGCATGGGCGGATTGTACGGCTACACGGCCGCGGGGCAGCTCACGCAGTTGCAGGATCGCGACAACATCGTGAGCTTCGGCGTGTCCGTTCCGCTCTTCACGCAGCGCAGAAACCAGGGCAACGTAGAGGCGGCAGCGGCGCGGGCCGCCGGGTCGCGCACGCTGCGGCAGCATCTGGAAGCCACAATTCCGCTGCAGGTGCAGGCGGCGCGGCAGCACTGGGAGGCGGCCACGCAGTCGCTGAGCATCCTGGACGCCGGCGTGGTGCGGCAGGCGGAGAAAAACGTGGAGGTGATCCGGCAGGCGTACGAACTGGGGCAACTGCGTCTGCTGGACGTGCTCAACGAGCAGCGGCGGCTGATCGAGCTGCAGATGGCGTTGATTGAAGCGGAAGCCGACGTGCGGCGGGGTGTGGTCGAGCTGGAACGGGCAGTGGGAGGAGATCTCAAATGAAACGCATGGAATGGTTGATGGCCGCCGCGCTCGGGCTGGGTGCATGCTCGAGCCGTCCGCATGCGGCGCCGCCGGAGGCGGAGGTGAAGCCGCGCGAGACGCTGGTAGCGATGGAGGAAGAGGCGCAGAAACTGGTGGGCCTGAAGGTGGAACCGGCGCGCAGCGTGCAAATGAATGAGCGGCTGCAGGCGACCGGCACGGTGCAGCCGGTGGATAGCCGCGTGAGCGAGGTGCGTCCGCTGGCGCGCGGGCGCGTGCTGGAGGTGCGTGTGCGGGTGGGGGACCGGGTGAAGGCCGGGCAGGAGCTGGCGCGGTTCGACAATCTCGAAGCCAGCGAACTGACGGCGCAGATGATGGCGGCACAGTCGGAGCTGCGGCGGATTCGCGTGCTGGCGGTGCAGCAGGCGCGGCAGGTGGAGCGCAACCAGAGGCTGGCGGCCATCGGCGCGGCGCCGCGGAAGGACTACGAACAGAGTCTGGCGGAGCGGCAGGCGCTGGAGGAGAGCCTGCGCGCGCAGGAGTCTGTGATTGCCGGGCTGAGCACACGGCTGCAGCGCTTTGGCGCGGTGGGCGAGAGTCCCCTGGCTCCTGTAATCACCACGCTGGCGGCGCCCTTCGCGGGGATCGTCACGAAGGTTTCGGCCGCTCCGGGCGAGGTGGTGGAGGCGGCCTCCGGGCTGTTCACCGTGGCCGACATTTCGCGCGTGTGGGTGCAGGCGGAGGTCTATGAGAAAGACCTGGGCCGGCTGCGCGTGGGGCAGGCGGCGGTGATCCACGTGGACACCTACCAGGGCGAGCCGTTCGCGGGAGAGGTCACCTACATCAGCGACGCGTTGGACCCGCAGACGCGCACCGCCAAGGTGCGCTGCGAAGTCGCCAATCCAAATGTCCGGCTGAAGCTGGATATGTTCGCCACGGTGCAACTGCCGACGACGTTCAACCACCAGGCCGTGGCCGTGCCGGTGGGAGCGATTCAGCAACTGGACGGCAGGACCGTGGTGTTCGTGCGGCGCGGCCGGTCGCGCTTTGAGGCGCGCGCCATTCAGGCGGGCAAGACGGTGGACGGGATGGTGGAAGTGGTGAGCGGATTGAAAGAGGGCGAGCCGGTGGTAGTGGCCGGATCGTTCCACTTGAAGTCCATCGTGGCCGGCAAGGAATTGGGGGAGGAATAGCCATGGAGAAGCTGGTATCGTGGGCGCTTTCGAACCGGTTCATTGTCTTTCTGGCGGCGATTGTGGTGGCGGGCGTGGGGTTGTATTCGCTGCGGCGGCTGCCCATCGACGCAGTGCCCGACATCACGCCAAACCAGGTGCTGGTGCTGACGCGCGCGCCCAGCCTGTCGCCGATCGAGGTGGAGAAGTTCCTCACATTTCCGGTGGAGACGGCCATGAGCGGGCTGCCGGGGATCGAGAAGATCCAGTCCGTCTCAAAGTTCGGGCTTTCCTACGTGGCCGTGTATTTCAAGGAGAACCAGGACCCATACTTCTGCCGGCGGCTGGTGATGGAGCGGCTGCCCCAGGCGCGCGAAGCGATTGTGCCCGGCATGGGCACGCCGGAGATGGGACCGATCACCACGGGGTTGGGCGAGATCTACATGTTCAAGGTCTCCGGGCCGGGCCGGTCGCTGATGGAACTACGCAGCATCCTGGATTGGGAGATTGCGCCCAAGCTGCGCTCGACGCCCGGCATCGTGGAGGTGAATACGCACGGCGGCGAGCTGAAGACCTATGAGGTGCAGGTGGACAACGACAAGCTCACCGGCTACCACATCACGCTGGGACGTGTGCTGGAGGCGCTGGAACGCAACAACGCAAACGCGGGCGGCGCCTACCTGGAGCGTGTGGAACAGCAGTCTCTGATTCGTGGCGAGGCACTCATCACCAGCCTGGAGGACATCGAGAACATCGTGGTGGGCGCGTCGCCGAGCGGCACGCCCATCCTCATCCGCAATGTCGCCCAGGTGCAGTTCGCGCCGATGGTGCGGCAGGGTTTCGCCAGCCAGGACGGCCAGGGCGAGGTGGTGCTGGGCATCGCCATGATGCTGCTGGGGGAGAACTCGCGCGTAGTGGTAGACAATGTGAAGACCCGCCTGGCGGAGATTGAGAAGACGCTGCCGGAGGGCGTGCGCATCGAGCCGTTCTACGATCGCACGGACCTGGTGCGGCGGACCATCCACACGGTGAGCCGCAACCTGGTGGAAGGCGGGCTGCTGGTGGTGGCCGTGCTTCTGCTGCTGCTGGGCAGCTTCCGCGGCGGACTCATCGTGTCGCTGGCCATTCCGCTGTCGATGCTGGTGGCGTTCACTGGCATGGTGCGAGCGGGGATCTCGGGCAACCTGATGAGCTTGGGGGCGATCGATTTCGGGCTGATCGTCGATGGCTCCGTGGTGATGATGGAAAACATCCTCCGCCGCCTCAGCCACCGGCGCGATGGCGAGGATGCGCTGGACGTGGTGCGGCATGCGGGCCAGGAGGTGGCACGGCCGGTCTTCTTCGGCGTGTTGATCATCTTCCTGGTGTACGTGCCCATCCTGACCCTGAGCGGGGTGGAAGGAAAGATGTTTCACCCGATGGCCGTGACGGTGCTGTTCGCGGTGGGAGCATCGCTGGTGATCGCGCTCACGCTCATGCCCGTGTTGGGCTGGTACGCTTTCCGCCGCGGGGCGTCGGAAAAGGCCACCTGGTTGATGCGGCGAATCGCGGCGGTCTATCAACCGCTGTTGAGGCGGGCGCTGCGCTTCCCGCTGGCGACGGCGTGCGCGGCGGCGCTGGTATTCGCACTCTCGCTGGGCGTGGCGCCGTTTCTGGGCGCGGAGTTCCTGCCGCGGCTGGATGAAGGGGCGATTCTCGTCATGATGTATCGCGTGCCGGGGATCTCACTGCATGAGTCGCTTCACGGCAACGAGATCGTCGAGACCGTGCTGAAGGAGTTCCCGGAGGTGGACAAGGTGGTGTGCCGCACGGGACGGCCGGAGGTGGCGGTGGATCCGATGGCGATCGACCAGAGCGACGTCTACGTGATGCTGAAGCCGCCGCAGGAGTGGCCGACGCGGCGCACGAAAGACGAACTGGTGACGGCCATGAAGACGGCCCTCGAACGTTCCGCTCCTGGGGCGGCCTACAGCTTCATGCAGCCCATCGAGATGCGCATGCAGGAGCTGATGGAGGCCGGCGTGCGCTCGGATATCGCCGTGAAACTCTATGGCGAGGACCTGGAGACGCTGCGCGAGAAGGCGGGGCAAATCGCGCGCGTGGTGGAGACGGTGCCCGGCGCGGCCGACGTCCGGGCGGAGCGCGTGGCCGGGTTGCCGTACCTGAGGGTGCGCGTGCGCCGGGAGGCGATTGCCCGGCACGGGTTGGATGCGGGCGACGTGCTGGATACGGTGGAGTCCATCGGCGGCAAGGTGGTGGGCCAGGTGGTGGAGGGCAACCGGCGCTTTGCGTTGCAGGTGCGGGTGGACCCGGGCCAGCGGGCGAGCGTGGAAGCGATCCGCAACCTGAAGGTGGGCGACAAGGAGGGGCACTTCATTCCGCTGGCGCAGTTGGCCGAGGTGTGGGAAGAAGAGGGCCCGGCGCAGATCAGCCGCGAGAATGTGCAGCGGCGCATCAGCGTTGAAGTGAACGTGCGCGGGCGCGACCTGGCCGGCTTCGTGGCCGAAGCCCGGCGAGCCGTGGAGCGCAAGGTGAAGGTGCCGCCGGGCTACGCGCTGGAATGGGGCGGCAAGTTCGAACAACTGGAGAGCGCCAGCAAGCGTCTCGCCGTCACGATTCCCATCGCCATGCTGACCATCTTCGTGCTGCTGTACTTCCACTTCCACAGCGCGCGGTCCGCCGCGCTGATCTTTCTGAACGTGCCGCTGGCGGCCACGGGCGGCATCCTGGCGCTCGCGCTGCGAGGCATGCCGTTCAGCATCTCGGCCGGCGTCGGATTCATTGCGCTGTTCGGCATCGCGGTGCTGAACGGCATCGTTCTGCTGACGCATATCACGCAACTCCGCGCCGCGGGCGAGGCGCTGGAGCGGGCCGTGGAGGACGGCGCGAAGACGCGTCTGCGGCCCGTGCTGATGACCGCCCTCGTCGCCAGCCTGGGCTTCCTGCCCATGGCGCTATCCACAGGCGCCGGCGCCGAGGTGCAGCGGCCGCTGGCCACGGTCGTTATCGGCGGGCTGGTGACGTCCACGCTGCTGACGCTGCTGGTGTTGCCCGCAGTCTATCTCCGCCTGGAAGGCAGGCGCGTATAGGGCTTCAGCGGGCGCCGCGCGCCAGGGCGTCGTCGAGTTCCTTCTCAGTCGGGAATCGATCGAAACGCCGGGCTGCGGGCTTGCCCCGCAGGTGTTGATCGAAGAAATCCATCATCGCCGTCCAGTCTTCGGCGGTGAAGGCGTGGCCGTGCTGGGCGTAGTTCACCCCCAGGCGGCCCTTCGCGCCCAGCAGTTCATAAGCAGGCTCCGCCGCGATCATCGTTTGTCGCACGGCTTCCGGCAGGGAGATGGTGTCCGTGATCCCTTCGAGGGCGATGAAGGGACGCGGCGCGGCGAGGGCCAGGAACCAGTGCTGGTCGAACGGGAGTCTCTCGCGCTGGCCCCAGAACTCGTGCAGGTTCGGCGAAAACCAGTTGGGGTATTTCTTCTGCATGATGTCGAGAGTCTCGCTCCTGCGCGGACCGGAGAAACGATAGGCGCCCACGCCGCCGCCGCCGGTCACCACGGGCGCGCCCATCAGTCGCTCGTCGAAGGCGGCGGCCACCATGGCGGACTTGCCGTTGCGGGAGGCGCCCGTGATGATCAGCTTGGTCTTGTCGATGGCGCGGTCGTGCTCGAGGTAGTCGGCCACCCGCGAGGCGCCCCAGGCCCAGCCCGCGAGGATGCCCCAGTCGTAGCCGGGATAGGCCGGATAGAAGCGCGTGGTGCGGAAGGCCCAACTGCCGTCCGCGTTGCGCAGCGTGGTGTCTTCGGCACAGTCGTTGGGATTAAAGAGGACCAGCGCATAGCCGCGCTGAAAGACATTTTCAAACTGCTTGGCCAGCTTGTCCGAGTCGGCCGCCGGCGCCGGCGGACGTGCGGCCGGTGCGGGTCCGGGACCCACCAGCAGAAGCACATCCTCGCCACGCCCCTGGTTTGGGCCCTGCGGCAGACGCGGCAGCGGAGTCGCGCCCGGCGGCGTACCCCCTTGCAGGATGATTGCCGGAAAAGGTCCGCCGGTAGCCGGCGTGAAGATCCCGATGTCGAGGAACAGTTTCTCGCCGGGGCCGAAGGTGAGGTGCACCAGGCGGTATTGGACGGCGCCATCGAGCAGAGTCTCGCGCTTCACTTCCCGCCCCTTGACGTTCTTCGGCGCAGGCGGCATCTGGCCCACGGCGTAGTAGGCGAGTAGGCGCCTCATCTCCTCGCGGCGCTTCTTCCATTGACTCGCGTTGGTGACGCGCCTGCCGTCGTTCATCACCAGCACAGCGGGCATCTCAGGATGCGCGGGCAGTTCCTGCACGCCGGGCAGCCTGCCCATGGGCGTGCGGATGGCCGGGATGGGAATCTCGCGCGGGTCAGGTCCGGCGGTCTGGGCGGAGAGCGCGGCGGAGCAAAGCATCAGGGCGCTGAAAACGAAGCGCAAGCGGAACCTGGGGCGAATGAGATGCATGGCGAGCCTTCCCCCATTCGATCTCAATTCCAGGGCGGCTGCAATGTTCGGCGACGGCGTGCCTGCCTATTTGGCGGCGTTTCCGTTCTTAACTTCCTCTTTCGCCTTCGTGGCCGCGTCACGCTGCTCCATCAGCAGTCTGTAGCCGACGTAATATTTGTAGATGTTGCTCACGTAGGTGACGGTCTCACGGCCCACCTTTTCGGCCGTGATCACCTCCACGTTGTTAAACCACACGTTCGGGTTCAACCCGCGCTGCGCGGCGAGCTTGCGCATCTGCGCGATTCTCGCCGGCCCTGCGTTATAGGAGGCGAACGTGAACAGGCCCTTGTCGAGCGGGCTCATCTCAGTCTCTTTCCCGTAGTACTGGTTCATCATGAAGCGGATGAACTTCACGCCGGCATGAATGTTGGGTTCAAGCTGGTTGACGTCGCCCACTCCCATCTGTTGGCCCGTGCCCGGCATCACCTGCATGACGCCGATCGCCCCGACGGGGCTCTTCACGCTGTGGTTCAGCGTGGACTCTTGAAACCCCTGCGCGGCCATCAGCAGGTAATCCAGATCGTACTTCTCGCCGTACTTCTGGAACAGGGCCCGCAGGTTTTCCATGCGCGCGCGGGCTTCGGGCGACGTCGATTCCTTGGCGAACTTAGTGTTCTTCAGGTACGTCGCCATCACGGTCGCGCGCCAGGCGGAGGTTTCGGGGTACTTCGCGATGAATGCGTTCAGTTGTTCCTTGAGTAGCGGGCTGTTCTTCCGGATGGCCCACGCCACTTCGCCGCCGTTCTTCACGGCCGCCGCGCTATTCCACTTGAGCTTCGGGAAGACCTGCGCCCAGAACTTCACCAGGTAGTCGTGCGCGGCGGTGGCCGGCGCGATTCCGGCGTTCACCATTTCCAATAGATCCTCGGTGCTGAGATTGGCCGGCGCTTCCAGTAGCTTGATGGGCTGCTTGCCTTCCTTCTCGAACTTCGCGCTGAGCGCCTCCACGTCCTTCCAGTAAGCCCAGCTCTTCGAGACGAAGAGGGTCTTGCCCGAGAGATCGTCCACGCTGCCGATTTCCGGCCCGCCGGGGCCGGTAACGATCAACTCGGAGACATTCTTGGCCAGCGGATTGGTGAAATCCATCTCCTGGGCACGCTCTTCGGTGACCAGGGCCTGCGCGGCCACAATGTCACCTCTGCCTGCTTGCAGGCTGGCCGCCAGTTGATCCACGGGGGTGGGAATCATCACCACCAGCACCTTCAATGTGCCGGTCTTCAACTTCAGGTTGAGCTCCGTCTCAAACTGCTTGAAGCTGTCGTAGACGAGGCCGCGCGTCACTCCGGCATGGACGAAATAGCCCGTCTTCGAATAGGGGGTCAGCACCCGGATCAGCCGCCGCTTCACCATTGCGTCGAAGTCGCCGGTGAATGATTCGGAGAGTCTCACCACGGCTGCCGGAACCGCCTGCGGAGATTTGGCTGCCGTCGATGCCGGTACCGGTGGAGCCTGGCCCCACGCCATCGCTACAAACCAAAGAATCCAAATCCTGGATAAGTGCCGAACCATTGAGTTCCCCCTGCGCGCACAGTGAATTCGAAGGAGATTATACAACCGATTTACCCGCCGGCGGATTCAGGCGTGTCTTCTATGGCTAGTTCTATTCAGGACGCGGGGGTTGGTGGCGCTTCGGACCTTGGGCTATACGGCGGCCAGCCCTTCTCTCAGCACTCGCTCCAGCGTCACAGCGGGACAGATATAACCGTGCACGTAGTCCATCACGCCCGTCGCCACGCGCCGGATGTGCTTCTCCACGGCCGGGTCCAGGCACTTGCCGTCAGGATCGAACACCTGCTGCACGTTGGCCACCGATACCGACAACGGCAACGCCAGCGCGCCGACGTGCGAAACCACGCTCCGCAGCGCTTCCAGCGACTTCACCGCCCCAATCGTGCCCGCCGCCACGCCCAGCAACGCCACCGGCTTGCCGCGCAGTGTCGATGGGAAACCCATGTTCTCAATCGCCAGCTTGATGACGCTCGAAAACATCCCGTGATACTCCGGCGTGGCCAGAACCACCGCCGTCGCGCCCGACACTGCCTCCTGCAGCACACGCGCGCCCTCGCCGCCGCCCTCGAGTCCCGGCAGCGCCAGGCCCATCCGGCCCGGCTCCAGGACCTCCACGCTCACCCCGTCTTGCTTCTCGAACTCATTGGCCACTAGCGCCAGCGCCTTGCCGGTGTAGTTTCCGGGCCGGGCGCTGCCGTTGATCAGGACGATGCGGATTCCATCTCTTCCGTTTGCCATGCTCCCTCTTGGATGCGGCATCCGTCCAGAAAGGCGCAGTAGCGGCAAACATCCCCGTCCACTGGCTTCACCGGGATCTCGCCGGCCCCAATCTCCTCCATGGCCCGCGCGGCCGATTCCAAGGATTTTGCGATCCACGCCTGCACCTCGGCGGCGTCCTCGCTCCCCTCCCAATTGGTCTCCCCGCGCACACCGGCCAGATAGAATCCCGCCGGCCGCTTGCCCGCCTGCTCGAGCGCCGCCAGGTACAGCCCGCCCTGCACCAGCACCCCTTCTTTCATCTGCTTCAGCTTCTTCTTGACGCTCTGCCCGCCGGAGTACTTGAAGTCGTAGACGATGCAATCGCCCGCCGCCGATTCATCCACGCGGTCCGCCCGGCCATGGATGGGAGTGCCCATCCCCTCCAGCGACAGCGGTACCTCCACCGCGGTCTTCCAGCCTTCCCGCAGCCGGTTGTCGGATTCATAAAAGCGCAGGCTGCGCAGCATGGTGAGCCGTGCCAGTTCCACACGGTGCGAGGCGGGGATCCGCTCTCTGCGCATCATCGCGGCCCAGCGGTCGTCGAAGATCTCCTCCACCCCCGCGCCGCCCTTGTGCCACTCGGCGATCACTTCGTGCACCAGCGTGCCCAGGGTCAGCGCGTTCAGCCGCCCGGCCGGCAGCTCCGGCGGCTCCTTCAATTTCAGATTGTGCTGCGCGTGATGCCGGAACGGGCACTGCAGGAAGACCTCCAGCTCCGTTGGCCTATACCTCTCCCGCCTCTCCCGCAGCGCCGCCAGCACGGCGTCGTCTCGGAGCGCCGGTTGGGGCGCCCGCGCCGTTTCGGCCCAGGGCTCAATCCGCAACGCCCGAGCCGCCGTGCTCCCGGCTTCCAGATGATCCAGAGCAAAGGCGCGCAAGGTCGGCCGGCCCTCTTCGTCCTGCTCCGGCCAACTCAAGACGAGTTCCGCCGTCGCCCGGGATCGCGCCACTTCCAGCAGGAATGCCTCCTCGGCTTCCCTCTCCGCGCGCGTGCGCAGCATCACGCCGCGCTGCCGCAGTTGAATTCTCAGATCCTCGCCCAGCAGCGCATTCGCAGACGGTGAGGCGGGAAACTCGCCTTCCAGCAGGCCGCACACGATCACCACCGGCAGTTCCCACTGGCGCGCTTCCACGGCATCCAGAATCGAAACCGCTTCCCGCCGCGTCTCCGTCACGCGCACGCTCGATTCCGCCATCGCCGCCGATACGTGACGCCAGAAGCCCTCCAGTAGCATCGGCTCCTCCGCCAGTAACCCGGCCGTGTCCGCCAGGCAGCTCTGCCACGTGCGCATCGCGGCGGCGCGGCTGCGCCAGGCCCGGATCTCCGCTCCCGAGAACGGCCCATCGCCTTCCGGACCGGCCACATACTCCGTCAGCGCCCCCAACCGCGCCGCCCATTCCCGCGGCGTGTGCGCGGCGGCCGTCCAATCTCCTAACCTCTCCCAATCCGGCAGCGGCGCGCGTGCCGCCGTCCGCACGGCCGCGAGTCCCGCCAGCGGCAGCGCTTCCCGCACGCGATGCTCCCAGCCGTCCGCCTCCGGCCGCCTCCCGCTCACCGAAACCGAGGAGCGCAACGCCGCCAGTGTCTTCTCGCCACTCCATCCACTGAGCGCCGCCTCCACCACCGACGCCAGAAACCGGCCCACCGGATGCCGGCTCAGCGGCTCCGCGAAGTACGAGCGGCAGGGGACTCCCACGCGTTCCAACGTCGTCCGCAGCAGCCGCCAGTACGGCTCCGGCCCGCGGATTACGATCCCCATCTCATGCCAGGCGCGACCCAGGCCGCGCTCGTGCAGCAGCCGCAACGCCGCCTCCTCCGCCTCCCGCTCTCGCGTCCGCGCGGCCACCATTGTCACCCGCGGCTCCGGCCGCACCCGCCGCAGGCGCTGCTCCCGGAATCCCCCCTTCTTCAGGAATTCGCGCGCCTCCGCCGCGCCCTCCCACTCCGGCAGCGCCACCGTCACTTCGCACTCCCGGCTCAACGCCAGCACCAGTTCCAGCTCCACCCGAGAGAAAGTGAAGAACCCGTCGAACCAGATCCGCGCCGGCAGCGCTCCGCCGGCCGGCACTCGCCGCGTGGCGGCGGCCACCTGCTCTGCGCGCAGCACCGCGCCTGTCTGCTTGAGCCGCTGCTCCACCGCCTCGAAGATCACGCCCAGCGCCGGATCGGTCTGTAGCCCCATGCCGCCCAGCGCCTGCCATTGCAGCGCGCCGCAGCCCGCGTTGGAGAGCTCTCCGATCACCGCGGCCAGCGCCGGCGCCAGGCCGGGACTGCCCGCCAGCTCGCGGTACGCCGCCGGCTTTTCCTCTTCCAGCGCCAATGCCACCAGCATCGACAGCTCCGCCGCATCCGCCACGCGCAAATCCGGCACCAGTTCGTGCAGCAGCCCAGCCAGGGTCACCACGCACGATGGAGCCACCGGGACGCCCTCCCGCGCCAGGCGGTTTCGCACGTGCTCAGCCATGGTGGCCACCGGCACCACCAGCCGGATGTCGCGCCTCCTGGCGGCCTTGCGCACCTCGGCCAGGATCTGGGTCGTCTTGCCGGAGCCAGGTGGGCCAAGCAGCAGTCGCATGGGATCAGCTTACCCTGTGCCGCCGCACGTCGGAAGATCGCCCTTCGATTTCCCGCCTCTTTGCTGGAACGGCTGCCGAAGGGTGCTTTACGCCCAATTCCGGCGGGTCTACATTCTGAACTAGGCGCAGATGAGTTGCCTCGCGCCATGAACTCAACCGGGACCGCCAACTTCGCCGGCTTCATGCTCGATCCGGCCGCGCGCCGCCTCACCCGCCACGGCCGCGTGATCCATCTCACCCCCAAGGAATTCGATCTGCTTGCCCTGCTGGCCGCCCATCCCGGCGACGCCGTCTCCAAGGAGGAGATCCATCACGCTGTCTGGCACGACGCCATGGTGGAAGAGGGGAGCCTCACGCAGACCGTCTCGCTGCTCCGGAAGGCGCTCTCCGCTTACCCAGGCGGGAATGCCTGCATCGAAACCGTGGCCCGCCACGGCTATCGCCTCGCGGTTCCCGTCAACTGGGCTTCGGCGCGCTATGCTCGCTGGTCCCTCCGCTCCGTTCTCTGGACTGCGGCCATCGTGCTTCTTGCGCTGCTGTCTGCCTGGTTCTACTTTGCTTCGCTGCTTTCTTAGTGCAGCGCCGCCACGATATCCACCCGCTGCGGCCTCGTTGAGGTAACCCTCACCATGCGTGAGGTGACCATCGTGCGCTCGTTGGACGACTTGACGATGTTCACTCTGCCCGTTGGCGCGGTCACCCCTGCCAGAAAGTGCCGGTCATTGTACTGATTGAAGCTGACTGTGAAGCGGCCGTCCTGCCGGCCCCAGAACGCCGGGAAGGCGATTGTCGCTGCCGCCTGCAGCCCGTTCATGTCGCGCACTTTCACCACCGGCGTCGCCGCGGAGGCCGTCAGATTGAAAACGTAGTCGCCTGCGGGCATCACCCTGTTCGCCATCTCGAAGTCAAAGGGAATCGTCGCCCGCACTCCTACGCTCACTTGCCCCAGCGTCGGGACACAGCACATCAGCATGGCGCACGCCAATGCCATGGTTTTCATGACCCACTTCCTTTCTGGCGCTTGTGGGCACTTCCAAGCATCCTGTGGGTCATCATGCTGCCCCGCTGGGGCAGTGTCCTTCGGTTTCATTCACTGATGGAAAAATGATCGGTGCGTGATCTCATTGCCGCCTCAAGGCGATCTCACGCTCTTGCGCGCGCAAAGACATACGGCCCTTCCGGAATCACGGCCACTTCCGCGCCCCGCCCCACCTCACTAGCCAGCCGCTCCATCGCCTCCTGCGCCGAACCGAAGATCGGCCCCCACAGGTTGGCGTGGTATTCCTCCGGCAGTCCGGGAGTATAGAACCACACCCGGTGCGTCTGCACCACCAGCGCCAGCTTTTCCAGTTGCCACTGATCGATCGTCACCGGTTTTGATGAAATCGATTCGAGAAACTGGCCCGCCTCGGGAGACTCTTTCATTAGGCGGGAAAACTCGTGGGCCCCGGTCCCCTCTGAACAGGCGGCCAGCACCAGGATGATCCCCCCCGGTTTCACGATATGCGAAGCTGCCGTCACCCCTTTCACGGCCTGGTAAAAGGTCAAATCCAGCGGGTAGCCTGCCGAGGTGGTCACCGCCGCATCAACCTTTCGCGGCAGCCATGCCGTGGTGTTGCTGCGCACGAATTCGATGCCGGCCCGGTGGGCGGCCCGTGGTTCGCCGGCAAAAGCGGCGGAGATCTTGCGGCCCTGGGTCAGCACTACGTCGAGGACGAAATCATGGCCGGCCATGGCTGCGATTTCGAGCAGTTCCTGGTGCAGCGGGTTCTCCTCGATGGAGCCTTCGACGGCCCGTGGATCGCGCATGAAACGCGGGCTGTGCAGGGTGCGGATGGTGTCCTGGTAGGCCACGCCGGGGGCGATCAGCTTGCGCCCGCCCGAGAACCCGGCCATCAGGTGCTGCTCGATGAAACCCAGGGTGATGCGCAGCTCGGCATCGGTATAGCGCCGGTCGATGAAAACTGGCGTGCCGCTTTTCGTCTCGCCCAGATGGCGGTGATCCGCGAGTTCGCGCGCGTTGTGATTGACGACCGGATAAGCCGCGGCGACCTCTGGCCCGAGGATCTCCTCGATCTCTGAGTCCGTGGCCGGACGATGCAGACCCGTGGCGATCAGGATGTGCGTCGCTTCTTTCGGGATGCCCGCTTGCTCCAGCCGCTTCAGCAGCGGCGGCAGCGTGCGCCGGTTCGGCGCCGGCCTCGTGATGTCGCACACCGAGATGGCCGCGCTCTTCCGTCCCCTGGCCAGTTCCACCAGCGGCGGCCCCGCTACCGGGTGATCCAGCGCCTCTGCCAGCCCCGCGCTCTCATCTTCCAGTGGTTGCGTCCATACCGCTTCCAGCACCCGGTACTCCGGCCCAGGAGGTAGCTGCGCCTCCAACCCAGTCTTGCCGAAGGCAAATTCCACTCTCATAAGAAGCACCCTAACACAAAGAGTTACATCGGATTCATGGAACTTCCTGCGCTTTGGTGCGTCGATTGCTTTAGGAAGGTTTAGACGAATCGGGGTCACTTATGTTGATCGGAGCCATTTTGGTCGGGCTGATGATCCTCGGGCTTTTCTTTTCAATGCTCGGGTCGAGCCCTCGTGGAGGACGGCAGGAGGACTGAGCGGCCCCGCGGGCGGGTCGAACTGGCGTGTCGGTGTGTCGGAAGTTGGGGCGGACCGGTAAAATATGCCTCATGGCGCGCCTTCCGCTGCTTGCCTTGTTCCTCCTGCCGGCTGCCTTCATCCAGGCTCAGCCACCTCAATTTGACGTCCTCATCCGTGGCGCGCGCATCCTCGATGGCGCCGGCTCTCCCTGGTTTCTGGGTGACCTGGCCATCACCGGCGACCGCATCGCCGCTGTCGGCTTCCTGCCCAACGCCCAGGCCCGCGAAACCATCGACGCCAAGGGCCTCACCCTCGCCCCCGGCTTCATCGACACCCACAGCCACGGCCGCGCCGGCATCCAGGTCTACCCGGCCGCCGAAAACCTCATCCGCCAGGGTGTCACCACCATCATCGAAGGCCCCGACGGCTCCTCCCCGCTCCCCATCCGCCCCTACCTCGACGATCTCGCCCGCAAGAACATCGGCGTCAACTTCGGCCTGCTTGCCGGCCACGGCACCATCCGCTCCAGGGTGATGAGCAGCGAGAACCGCCGCGCTACCCCCGCCGAACTCGATCGGATGAGGGCTCTCATGAAACAGGCCATGCTCGACGGCGCTTTCGGCCTCTCCACCGGCCTGTTCTATGTCCCCGGCAACTACGCCTCCACCGAAGAGGTGGTCGAACTCGCCAAAATCGCCGCCGCCCTCGGTGGCCTGCATACCTCTCATATGCGCGACGAAGCCGCCCATGTGATCGACAGCGTCAAGGAGACCATCCGCATCGGAGAGGAAGGCCATCTCCCCACCCAGGTCACCCACCACAAGATCATCGGCAAGGCCAACTGGGGGCAGAGCCGCGAAACCCTGCGCCTGGTGGAGGAAGCGCGCGCTCGCGGCGTCGACGTGAGCATCGACGCCTATCCCTACACCGCCTCTTCCACCGGCACCGGCGCCCTGTTCCCTCAGTGGTCCCTCTCCGGCGGCGCTAAGGCGCTGGCGGAACGGCTGGCCGCGCCCGACTCCCGCGCCAAAATCAAGGCCGAAATCGTCGACCGCATCCTCAACGACCGCGGCGCCGGCGATCCCGCCAACGTCGTCCTCGCCTCCTGCGGCTTCGATCGCTCCCTGGCCGGCAAATCCCTGGCCGACGTCGCTCGCGCCCGCGGCCGCCAGCCCACCGCCGAAAACGCCGCCGATGCCGCCATCGACATCCAACTGAAAGGCGGCTGCTCGGCCGTCTATCACGCCATCAGCGAGGAGGATGTCGAGCGGATCCTCCGTTCGCCCTTCTCCATGGTCGCCTCCGACGGCGGCATCATGGCGCCTGGTCCCGACGTTCCGCACCCCCGCAACTATGGCACTTTCGCGCGCGTCCTCGGCCGTTACGTCCGCGAACGCCATACGCTCCCGCTCCAGGAGGCCGTGCGCAAGATGTCCGGCCTGCCCGCCCAGCGTTTCGGCCTCTCCGATCGCGGCCTTATCCGGCCCGGCCTCAAAGCTGATCTCGTGCTATTCGACCCCGCCACCGTTCAGGACATGGCGGACTTCACCAATCCCCACCAGTACGCCACCGGCGTCGATTCGGTCTGGGTGAACGGCGTGCGCGCTCTGAAATCCGGCGCCATGACCGGCCAGCGCGGAGGGCGGGTGCTTTACGGACCCGCGCGCCAGCCATGACCCTCGACGAACGCCTCAAGCCTCTGCTCGCCGAAGAGCCCCTGCCCGGCAAGCGCGTCCTTGTCCACGGCTGCGGCGCCGCTCCTCTGGGCGTCTGGATGGCCGTGGAGGACGCCGAGGTCACTTTCCTCGACGCCTCCCGCCAGGCGGCTGACGCCGCCCTCGAGCAGGCCCGCCAGGCCGGCGCCGCCCGCCGCGTGAAAGGGATTCTGGCTGAAAATACCGTGCTCGACATGTTCGCCGACTACGCCTTCGACGTCATCCTGCTCCACGGTGGCACCGCCTTTTGCTGGGATGAAATCGCCCGCGTGCTCCGCCCGGACGGCCGGCTGGTCTCCCTCGTGCCCGTCGCCGGGGAAGCCGGCTTGCATCTCACCCGCATCCGTGAACTCAAGCCCGAGCGGCCCTTCTGGAAGCTCGGCAAAGCCGACGGACCCACGCTGTGGACCGCGCGCCGTCCGGGCCTCGCCTGAGTTGTATAGTTGGGGCGTGCGCCGCTTTGCCTTCCTCTTCGTATTGGCCTTCTGCCTCCGGGCCGATGTCTTCGTGAGCCCCGCCGGCTCTGACTCCAATCCCGGCACCGAAGCCGCCCCCGTTCGCACGCTCGAACAGGCGCGCGATCTCCTCCGCCGGCAAGGCGGCGGTGTGGCCTGGCTGCGCGGCGGAGCCTACCAGCGCACCTCCACCTTCGCCCTCGCCGCCGAGGATTCCAACACCATCTGGAGGTCGTACCCCGGTGAGGAGGCCCGCATCACCGGCGCCCGTGCCGTCACCGGCTTTACCCAACTGCCGGACCGCCCCGGCCTCTGGCGTGCCGACCTGAAGGCCCAGGGCATCACCGATTACGGCAAACTCCAGCGCCGCGGCATGGGCCTCGCCTTGCGCGCCTCGCCCCTCGAGCTCATCTATCGCGGCCAGCCCATGCGCCTGGCCGAGTGGCCCGACATCGGCTGGGCCTATACCAAAACCGTGGCCCTCGGCGAGTTCTCCTTCGAAGGCGAGCGCGCTCAACGCTGGGCCGCCGAGCCCGAACTCTGGGTCCACGGCTACTGGACCTACGACTGGGCCGACTCCTACGAACGCGTCCGCGAACTCGACCCCGCCTCTTCCACCCTCCGCACCGAGGCCCCCCACGGCGTCTACGGCTACACCGCCGGCCGCCGCTTCCGCGTAGTCAACGCCTTCTCCGAACTCGATACCCCTGGGGAGTATTGGATCGACCGCCAGGCCGGCATTCTCTTCTTCTATCCGCCCGCCCCTCTCCACGATGGCGACACCCAGGTCACCCTGCTCGAATCGCCGCTCGTCACCATCACCGGCGGCCGTAACATCCACCTGCTCGACCTCACTTTGGAGAACAGCCGCGGCACCGCCGTCGAGATCCGCGGCGGCGCGGAAGTGGTCGTCGGCTGGTCGCGCCTCCAAAACCTCGGTATGCGCGCCGTCAGCGTGGACGGTGGCGCCGGCAATGGCGTGGAATACTGCGACATCCGCGACACCGGCGAAGGCGCCCTCTCCCTCACCGGCGGCGATCGCCGAACCCTCACCCCCTCCGGCCACTTCGCCACCGGCAATCGCATCACCCGCTTCAGCCGCTGGGTCCGCACCTACCGGCCCGCCATCCAGATCTCCGGCGCCGGCATCCGCGTCATGGAGAACTACCTCCACCACGCCCCGCATGAAGCCATCATGCTCGCCGGCAACGATCATTGGATCGACGGCAACGACATCCACACCGTCGCCTGGGAGACCGCTGACGTCGGCGCCTTCTACATGGGCCGCGACTGGACCTGGCAGGGCAACGTCCTGCGCCGCAACTTCTTCCACAATCAGGGCAACGGCGACGTCAACTCCGTCTATCTCGACGACTGCGCCAGCGGCACCCTCATCGAGGAGAACTTCTTCGAACGCGCCGGCCGCAGCGTCTTCATCGGCGGCGGCCGCAACAATACCGTGCGCAACAACGTCTTCGTCGACGGCTCCCCCAGCCTGGAAGTCGACGCCCGCGGCCTCACCTGGGGTAAGACCTGGTTCAACGGCAAGGACAATACCCTCATGGACCGCCTCGCCGAAATGCCCTACAAAACCCCGCCCTGGAGTGAGCGCTACCCGGCCCTCGTCAACATCCTCGACGACGAACCCGCCGTGCCCAAAGGGAACATCGTCGAAGGCAATAAATACTTTGGTTCCCGCTGGACCCGCTACCGCGACGGCACCGAAAAGTGGGTCGCCGAAAGCGGGACTGAACAGCTCACCGAACCACCCCAGTTGCCTGCCAAACAGGGCTCCATCCTGAACTACCGTCTGGAAGCCATCGCCGGCCAATCCCGCGGCGCCCGCCTGGTCATCGAGAACCTCGGCGCCGCCACCGAACAGGGTGAACTGCTCGTCTGGACCTGGCCCGGCGCGGTGAAACTCGGTGGCAATCGCCCCGTCTCCTTCCGCCTCGAACCCGGCGACAAACTCGAACGGGTGTTGGATCTGGAAGGATGGGAAGGTTACAAGGATGTGTGGGCCGGGCTGCGGCTTGCCGGCGAGGACCTCCGCCCGCTCGCACTCAAATTGGCCCCCAAGTAAGGAGCAACTGTGAAAACCAACCGACGCGAATGGCTCGCCATGTCCGCCGCCGCGGGCTTCGCGCCCAATGATGCCGCGGACCTCGCCCCCTACCGCACCCCCTACAAATACGGCAAGCTGGTGCTCGCCGCCGATCCCACCTCCGGCGCCTTCGACTCGCGCGCCGTCGATTGCCCCTTCGTCTTCCGTCACGGCAACGAGTGGCGCATGACCTACCTCGGCTTCGACGGCACCGGCTATCAGACCGGCATGGCCGCCTCCACCGATCTCGTCAACTGGCGCCGCCTCGGCTGCATCCTCAAGCGCGACCCCTCCAACCCCGTCACGCGCTACAACATCGCCATGAACTGGATTCTGCGCGATTCGAACCTGCGCTCCGAGGGCAAGCTGAAGAAGGTGGGCGGCCGCTTCGTCGGCGTCTATCACGCCTACCCCGGCGCGGGCTACGAGTCCGGCCCGGCCGTGATCGGACTCTGCTACAGCAAGAACCTGATGAACTGGGAAGTCGGCCCCCCCATCCTCAATCCCGCGGACGGCGCAGAATGGGAGCGCGGCGGCCTCTACAAACCCTGCCTCGTCGAAGACGCCGGCACCTACTACCTCTTCTACAACGCCAAGACTAACGCCCCCCGCGGCTGGCGCGAGCAGACCGGCGTGGCCACTTCCAAAGACCTCAAAACCTGGAACCGCTACGAAGGCAGCCCCGTCATCCGCAACGGAGGTCCGGGCAGTTGGGACGAACGCTTCGCCAGCGACCCCTGCGTCCTGCGCGACGGCATCAAGTGGGTCCTCTTCTACTTCGGCCTCGACGCCAAGGGCGTGGCCCGCGACCTCGCCGCCGTCGGCGCCGGTCCCTTTGAATTCCAGAAGGGCGGGGAAGTGCTGGTGGATGTCGGCCCGCCCGGCTCCGTGGACTCCACCTACGCCCACAAGCCGTCCGTCGTCTACCGCCAGGGCAGCCTCTACCACTTCTACTGCGCCGTCAGCGGCCCATGGAAAACCGAAGTCCGAGGCATCTCCGTAGCCCGCGCCCACCCCTGGAAATAACCCGAACCGGAGCCACTCCAGCGGCCACCGTGGAGCCCTATTCCCCCATAAAACCGTATTCCCCCGAGACAAAGTCTCGGGGCCACCGTGGAGCCCTATTCCCCCATAAAACCGTATTACCCCGAGACGAAGTCTCGGGGCCACCGTGGGGCCC
>JARKQJ010000201.1 GCA_029973955.1 Paludibaculum sp.
CCTGCGCGCCTCCACCTCAACTGCCACCACATCGCCGACCATTTTCGACATCGAGCACCTCGTGGACACGTGACTCGTGCCCTGCTCCAGAATGCCCGCGATTCACTCGGCAGTAAAGACGGTCAGCACCGGACGCTTACCAACCTGATCGGTTCGGCCAATTTCAACGCCATCGATCCAGAGGCCTGCCTGCGCCATGCGCTGGAGCGCATCGCCGACCATGCTGTCAAAGAAATCGATCGCCTGCTGCCTTGGCGGGTCGTCCTCACTCCAGCAGATGAACCAGCCCCATTGAATTGACACGCCTCAATCGGACCGTGTCCACGAATCGAATCGTGGGCACGATTCACCCCCATCTCAAGCCCCAGGAGGGACGGCCTTGGGCGAAGGCTCACGCTTGCAGCGCGTTTGCTAATTCTTCACGGCCTGCGAGGCGGAGCCCCACCAGCGCTTGAAGGCTGGAAGACTCGAAGGGCCTCGAACTCATACGAGACGAGTTGGTAGTTGTCCGAATGGCACCGAACCACAACCTGATAGGCAGGGGGGAAACCGGTCTGCCTCAATTCTGCAAAACGCTCTCGAAGCTTCTGCAAGTGTGGGGGTGAGGAAAAGAACTCAGCCGCCGCCTGCGATCCAACGGAGTTCGTCCCCGAGAAAACGACTGTCCGGAACTTCCCTTCGGGCGAGTTCGCACTAGGCATCACCGTGATCAATCCGTACAACTCCACCATGCCACGCCCAACACTGAACTTCGGCAGGTAGACCTGCTGCTTGGAGTCCTCTCCGTCTCGCGCAACCACTGCAAAGCTGCGGCTTCCGGCATCGAATCGCAACGTGAACGGAGTCTTTTCCAACAGTGCCGTAATGTTGTTGCTGTACTCCGGGCTGCCGAAGTGAATCACATTCCTGCGTGGCAAGGCTGCCAGTGGAGCACTTCGCTCCAGCAAGACCTGGTAGCTTGATCGAAACTTCCCAAAAGTGTTTGTGCAAGCCGCCACTCCGGCGATGACACCCACTTGTGCCGCACCATCGAGCCGGTGCATCGTCAGTTTGCCGGGAGGCGGCGGGCGATAGGTCGACCACACATCCGCGACCGCATCCGGGATCGGATGGACCTTTACCTCGGGAGCAACGTACTGATCATGGCTGTGCACAACATAGAACGGCGGGGCACCTATACAGATGAGGGTGTTGGCCTCCGGGCGGGACAGGGGGCCCCATGCCTCGGTCAGAATCGGATTGACTGTTTGTGTTGCCGGCGGCTGGCGGAGGAGCAGCAGGGCTCCAGCACCCAAAGCAAATCCTGTCAGAATCGCCGCAGCAACGACCCAGGTGGGCACGCCACGAACCGCAGGTCCTGATACTACAATCGGCGCAGTCCCTATCGCTGCGTGCTGAGGCGTTTCGGCCGGATGCGGAGCGGAGATGTGAATGAATCGAGGCGCATAGGAGCCCCTCTGGAGTTCTATCCGTACCGGCGCATCCGGCAATTCCCGTTCATAGAGATCTCGCAGTTTCTCTCTGAGAGCCTTGGCGCGGGTCCGAACCGCGGAATCTTCTGTTGGCGAAAAGTCTTCGGGTCTTCCCAGTGCTTCAATGCCCACCAAATGCTCGGAGATCTGATCGCCTTTGCCGGCGATTTCCATTTCGACGATGTAACGCAGGAACTTCTTCAACTGGTCGGCGCGCGCAAAGGTCTCACTACCTAGCGCGTCCTCCAGCGCTCGCCGTTTCTGTTTCGCCGTGAGCCCTTCCGTGGGGTTCATAACCTGCCCTATCTTACTGATAGAGAAGCACCGGAGCAAGTGAGCCTTGTTACGAAACAGTATCTGACTTGTCCGGCGTCGATAGTCCGGTTAACGTTTACTCGACTGAGTCAAAGCTACATACTTCAGGGAGCTCAATATGAAGCGTTACCTCTGCCGATCCTTGCTGGCCCTCGCGACAATGGCACTCTCAGCCTCCGCTCAACAAGGACGCGGAACCATCCTGGGCACCGTGACCGATCCGGCGGGAGCTGCCGTACCCGGCGCCGTCGTGGTCGTGAACAACATAGGAACCAACATTTCATTCCGGACTGAGACCAGCTCGGAAGGCTACTACTCGACCCCGGGACTCGTCGTGGGTCAGTACGCCGTTTCGGTGGAAGGAAAGGGATTCAAGAAAGCGATTAGAACGGGGATCACCTTGGAAGTCGACCAACGGGCGGTAGTGAATGTCGTTTTGGAGCTTGGCAGCTTGGCAGAGAGCATTGAGGTCACGGGAGCGCCGCCATTGGTGGATACCACATCAGCCACGATGGGGAATGTGGTCGAGAACAGGCGCGTGCAGGATCTTCCCCTCAACGGGCGCAATGTTTTCAACCTTGTACTGCTCACTCCGAACGTACGCAACAATTCCAACGCTACGGGGCCAGGCATCGCGGAACGAGGTTCGGGCGTAGCCAACATCAGCATCAACGGGGGGCAGGGCGGATACAACGCATTCTCGATTGATGGTGCGAATGCGCAGAACACTGTCCTGAATGAGGCGAACGTGAATCCGGCGCCGGATTCAATCCAGGAGTTCAAAGTGCAGAGCGTGGCGAGTTCTGCGGAATACGGATTCACGCTGGGCGGCACAGTAAACGTGGCCACCAAATCGGGCACCAACGAATTTCACGGCAGCCTGTACGAGTACCTGCGCAACGACTTCTTCGATGCCCGCAATGCGTTCAGCAAAACCAAGAGTCCGTTGCGGTACAACCAGTACGGCGGAGCAGTCGGCGGACCGGTATGGATTCCCAAGATCTACGACGGGCGCAATCGGACCTTCTTCTTCTACAACTTTGAAGGCTACCGCCGAAGGGCTTGGGGTGACAGCTATGCCACGGTGCCGCCCATGGATCAGCGCGGCGGGGATTTCTCCAACCTCCGGGACGCAAGGGGAACGCTCATCCCCATCTACGACCCCGCCACCACCCTGACAAACCCCAGCGGCTCAGGGTTCGTCCGACAAGCGTTTCCAGGCAACATCGTTCCCAAGAACCGCTTCGATACCGTTGGTCCGAAGTTTCTGGATTTCGTCGCGGCTCCAAATGCTGTGCCAACGAACATCTATCAGAACACCAATAATCTCTTCTACCGAAGCGGGGCTGGCACAGACAGTGACCAGAACGCGATTCGAGTCGACCAGAAGATCACGGACCGGAATACCATGTACTTCCGTTACATGGATTTCTGGCACCGCCCAATGCCCACCACGGGAGGAGTCACACCGTGGGAGATCAGCGGCCGAGATGACCGTTACAAGACTCGAAATGCCGTTCTGTCGGACACACACACCTTCGGCCCGCGCGTCGTCAATGACTTCAGAGTGGGGCTCGCGCGGCAGTATTTCACCTACGGCAGTCCCACAGTCGGTCAGGGGTGGCCTAAGAAACTCGGTTTGCCGGATGGCTTCGCCGACGTGATGCCGATCGTCAGCTTCGGTCTCACAGTGGGGCCAGGCTTCATCGGCAATATCCGTGCCGGCACAGGCTGGCAGTTCTTCGACAGCGTCAGCATGATCATGGGAAAGCACAGCCTGAAAGCGGGAACGGAAGTACGGCTGAACTCGGGTGTTGCTGGCGTGATGGCCCCGGCAAACGCCGGAACCTGGAATTTTCCGGGCGGATTGACATCGAACCCACAGGCCGCGACAGGCACAGGATCTGGCTTGGCGCAGCTTCTTCTGGGAGCCGTCTCAAACGGCAGCGTCACGTCTCAGGGCGGCACGACCACAAACAACTACTCCGCCAGCTTCTATTTGCAGGACGACTGGCGTGCAACCCGCCGGCTGAACCTCAATCTTGGCCTCCGGTACGACTACCAGCAGAGCCCCTATGAGAAGCACAACCGGATGAGCAACTTCAATATCTACGAGATGAACCCGGAGACGAAGTTGCCCGGGCTGGTTCAATACGCCGACCTGACTCCCTTCTCTCCAGTATTGGGAGGGAAGCCGAACCTCAGCCCGCGAGTGGGTTTCGCCTATGACCTGAGCGGCAACGGGAGAACTGCATTGCGCGGCGCCTACAGTGTCTTCTTCGCCACCGTGCACAACATCACGTACAGCAGCAGCGGCTACGGCACATACAATACGCAGTACAACCCTCCTAACAACAACAGCAACTATGCGGCTTTTCAGTTCAGCCAAGGATTGCCTTCCCCCTGGCTCGAACCGCTGGGCAACAAGTTGGGTCCAAGCGCCAACATGTCCGGCGGCGTCACGTGGGTTCAGGCAAACCAGCAGACGCCGATGTCCCAACAGTGGAACCTCTCTCTCCAGCATCAGTTCAAGAACGGGTGGATGTTGGAGGGCGCCTACACAGGCAACAAGGGGACGCACCTGGAGGCGCGCTCCTACGACTACAACCAGTTGGATGACAAGTATTATCCGCAGTATCAACTGGCTCTGCAGGACCAGTTGCCCAATCCCTATCGAGGGATCATCCCCGGCACACTGGGCGGGGCCACTATCGCCCGGTCCCAACTGCTCAGACCGATCCCCTACGTTGCGGGTATTTCCGTCGGCTCTCCCAGCAATTTCTTCGGAAACTCAACATATCACGCGATGATCCTGACCGCAGAGAAGCGAATGTCCGGCGGCCTGGCGATCCTCACGTCGTACACCTTCAGCAAGGCGATCAGTGACAGTCTGTACAGCAACATCGATTTTGGGAGCGAACAGGGCAATTCGGATGGCTACCAGACAGGCAAGTACGACCGGCGGCGCGAGCGGTCACTGGACGCTCTGGATGTGCGTCACCGGTTGGTGGTCAGCCTCGTCTACGAACTTCCATTCGGTCCGAAACGACACTGGTCATCCAGCAATTCCTTCGTGAATGGAGTGATCGGCGGGTGGCAGGTGAATGCCATCACGACAAACATGTCGGGGCTTCCGCTTGTCGTTCGCGGCGCCAACAATTTCCGTGCCAATCGTCCGAACTCTACTGGGATCAGCGCAAACCTGGAGAACCATACGGCCGACCTCTGGCTCAACCCTGCGGCTTTCATCAATCCGCCGAATTGGCTGCTCGGCAACCTGGGCCGGACACTGCCAGACGCCCGCAGACCCGGCGTGGTGAACGTTGACCTCTCCCTGATCAAAGACACGCGCATCACGGAGCGACTGCGCCTCCAATTCCGGGCTGAGACCTTCAACACCTGGAACCACGTGAATCTCGGCGCCCCAAACACGACATTCACGGCGGGCGCGGACGGCACCAACGTCAACGCCAATTTCGGCAAGATCCTGTCAGCGCGCAGCGCCAGGAACGGCCAACTCGCGCTGAAGCTCATCTTCTAACCCGTCTGCACGCGCCCGGTGGCTCCGACGGGCTGCCGGGCGCACCACTCCGACTCACTCGCAAGGGGATTCCTATGCCGTCCGCACCAACCGAAGTCCGGTTGCCGCCTCTCCAGCGGCCCGCACGGCCCAGGTTCCGCTGGTGGATTGCCGGACTGCTCTTCCTTTCTACGGTCATCAATTACATGGATCGCCAGAACCTCTCAATTCTGGCCCGAACTATCCAGAACGACCTGCGGATCACGGACATCGAGTACAGCTACGTCGTGCAGGCGTTCCTGCTGGCCTACACCATTAGCTATGCCGTGGCCGGACGCATCACTGACAGGCTGGGTGCCAAAGCCAGCATGGCCCTCTTTGTCATTTGGTGGTCCCTGGCGGACATAGCCACGTCCCTCAGCCGTGGTCTCTTTTCCCTGGGCTTCTTCCGCTTTCTTCTGGGCATCGGTGAGCCGGGCAACTACACGGCCGCCCCCAAGGCGGTTTCCGAGTGGTTCCCGGCCAAGGAGCGTGCCCTGGTCATCGGCATCTACACAGCAGGAGCGACGCTTGGCGCGACGATAGCGCCCCCATTGGTGGCGGCGCTCGCCTCGCAATTCGGATGGCGCGCCGTCTTCGTCTGCACAGGCAGCCTGGGTCTCATCTGGGTCATCCCATGGCTCCTGATCTACCGACGTCCGTCCGCCTCAGACGGCATCGAGGCAGCCATCGATTGCGTGCCGGGCAATCCCTGGAAGGAAGCACTCCGCCGCAGGGAGACATGGCTGCTCACCGTGGGACGCCTTCTCACCGATCCGGTCTGGTATTTCTACCTTTTCTGGTTCCCCAAGTACCTGACCGATTCGCGGCATCTGACCCTTGTCGAGGTCGGAAGGGTCGCCTGGATCGTCTACCTCGCGGCCGATATCGGCTGCCTCTTCAGCGGATATCTATCGGGTCGATTCATACAGCGCGGCAGCCGACCTGTGGACAGCCGAATCCGTGTGATGTCGCTGGCCGCCATACTGCTGCCCCTCAGTCCTCTGGTCGCCACCGCACCGACTCCTCTGTTGGCGGTTCTGCTGGCCTCGACTGCCGCCTTCGCTCACCTCTGCTGGCAGGTGTCGCTCAGCGCAGCCATTGTCGACCTCTTTCCCCGGCATCTGGTTGGAACCGTCTTCGGCCTGGTTGCCGCGGGCAGCGGCCTCGGCGGCATGATCTCTACGAATCTGGTAGGCCGACTGGTGAGCAGTTATAGCTACACGCCCGTGTTCGTGGCCATGGGCCTGCTCCACCCTATCGCCTTCCTCCTGATCCGCACCCTGCGTGGCAAGGAGGTCCAATGAAACTCGCGGCCATCCTCGTAACGATTGCATGGACTGCCGTTTCCGCCGCACCCCCACGCCTGGCGGTAGTGAACCATTCTCCGTACCAGGTGCCGGCCACGGTTGTCACCGTGGATGCCGCCGGGCTCTACTCCGACCTCGGGCTTGCAGCAGGCACACCTCTACACGCCTGGCGGCACCCGGGCGGCTCTCCCGTGCCGGTCCAGCCCGGCACTCGCAATGGCAGGTCCGTGTTGCGCTTCTATCTCTCATTGCGCCCAGCGGAGAGAGTCGAACTGGACCTCCGACGGGCGGCATCCTGGCCGACAGCCAGTTCTCTCGCAACTGTCGCCTGGGATCGCGGCCGGCACACAGGCAGCATTGGCAATGGGGTTGTCGCAATGCGAGTACGGGACAACCAGTGGGACCTGCTCTTCGACGGTCCGGGCTCCGCCGCCATCGCCGCGGAGAAGGACCGCGTGTTGCTCGTGGGCGGCGGCTATTACGGTTGGGTGGACAACCAGCGGCGCGGTCGCATTAGCGATACACGCGCCTTCGACCCCGCCAAAGACGGCTCCCGCAACCCTGGCCCTGAAGGCGCCGGAATGATCAGCACGCGCGACGCATCCATCCTGTCTTCTGACGCCGGGGTCACGGACAAAGGTGATGTGGTGCTGCGCATCGTGAAATCCTTCCAGGGCTTTGCGCGCGGCATCACGTGGACTGAAACCTACACGCTGCCCGCCGGCCTGCCGTTGCTGAAGTACGAAACCCACTTTGAAAACGCGGGCGACGATCCCGGCTGGGTCTCCTACGTGGGGCGCGGCGGATGGATGTATGCCCGCTACGGGCCGGGACTGCTGCGCGAGCCGCGCCTGATCTCTGACGCCAAAGGCACCGAGAAGATCCTGGGCGCCGACTCCGTGCGTATCGCCTGGGTGCCGGACCATGCCTGGTCGGGGCTGGAATCCGACAGCGGCATGAACGTGGCCATTTCTACCCTCCGCAACATCCCTTCGAGGCTCATGCAGGGCTCTATGGTGTGGCAGTTCGCCGCCAACTCGTTCCAGCTTCCGCTAGTGGAGCACTCCCAGGGGCAATACCCGTGGATCGTGAAGAAGGGGGAGCCGGCCGAATCAGGCATCGCCTTTCTTGCCTCGGCAGGCGGCCTCCCGGTGGCGCAGGACGGCAGGGCACTGCTGCTCGCGCTCGACGGCGGCACAGATGTAGAGCCTTCCACTCCGTACTCAGTCCTGCTTGGCGGCCAGGTTCTCCAGGCGGCGACTGTTTCGGCTGGCGGCGCAGTACTGCAGCAGGACAGCCTGCCTGGAGCTCTGGCCGCCGACTTCAGCAAGGCCTACGATCTGCATGTTTCGTCCAGTTCCCCCGTGCAGTTGTCCGCGGAACTCCTGGACGGCTCCGGCACGGTTCGCTTGGGACGAATCGTAGGAACCCGCACCATCGACATGAACTCCGCCACCGGTTGGACCGGACCCAGGCGATTCGTCCTCAAGGCGGACAAAGCTGGCATCATCCGCGCCGCGTTGCGCCGCCACCCGTTCGCCAGCCCCGAGATCCTCTCGCCTGCCGGCGGTGCTTCCATCACCGACATCGCCGCTTACTTCAAATGGAAGCCCGTTGCGGACGGCCGAAGCTACGAACTGCAACTCTCTCAGGACGCCGCATTTCAGAACGCGCTCACCGCGGAGGTCAAGGGCGAGACCCACTATCTGCCCGAACAGCTTCCGGCACCCGGCCGCTGGTACTGGCGCCTCCGCGCCAAATCGCCCGCCGCCGTGGGTGAATGGTCCGCTGTCCGTGAATTCACCGTGAACGCACAGCACGGCAAGGCGCCCATCCTGCGTCCGGTCTCCACGGACCGCCCGCTGTTTACCATCGAAGCCGGAGACCGCTCCGATTTCCGAAAGCTCGCCAAAGCCATTCCCGCGGACCTGCGCGAAAATTTCGCGGTGGTCATCGGCGACAAGGTGGATTTGCCCCGCATCCTGGAGCCTGCGCGCGAGCTGGGCATCCAGGTGATGCTCCGCACCCACCATCCTTCCCCCGTGGATGGCTGGACCCCGCTGGCCGAGGTCGAAAACGTCTTCCAGCAGTTTCCCAACGTGATCGGCATCCAGGGCGGCGAAGCCCTCGGCTCCTGGTACGGCGGCAAGGATCCCGCGCAGTATATTCAGCGCCTCGTCGCGCTGGCCATCAAATACGGCCGCATCGTGCATGAAGGCGATGGCTGCTACGACGAGAACAAGTGGAAAGAACTCTACGACGACCCGGCGGCCGGAGCCATGGTACGCACCAACCCCTCGTCGATCGTCTTTTCCCAGAAGAACAACATCTTCAACAAACAGCTGATGACCCAGAGCGCCGTGCTCGGCCAGTATCTGGCCGGCACCATCGGCAACTCAGGCGCCTGGGAAGACGGCGGCTGGTATTGGGCCCAGGTCGGCTTCCGTAAGCTTGGTGAATCCTTCGGCGCCCGCAGCGGCCGCCTCCACGACATGCCGCCCATTTTCTGGGACCTCACCTTCCTGATGGGCCTGGCCCGCGGCGCCACCGTCTTCAGCATGGATGGCCAGGGCGGCGTCTTCATGCGAGGACTCTACGATGCCAGCAGGCCCGAGCACCGCACCCAGGTGCTGTGGAGCGGCGAAGGCCAGCAGACAGAGGCCTTCCAGCGTTACGTGCTACCGTTCCTCCGCGCCGTCGTCCGTCACCGCCTGATCCCCAGCCGCGAAGACGTGCTGGCCGACATCCGGATTGCCGTTACGCTGGACGGCGCCGAGCAGGTCACCAACGTCCGGGACGATCGCTACCGCGAATTCTGGGCCCTCTATGCCGGCACCTACGGCTTCCGCGCCCACGGCGCCGCGCGCGGCGAGGTGATCGAGTACTTCCCCAACACCGGCCGTTATCGCTTCATCCCCATCCTGCCGCCCGGCGCCAACCTGGGCCCCAACATCCGGCACGTCCCCATCCGCGAATTGCAGGATCCCCAGGCGGTCCGCGCTCTGTTCGATCGGGCCTACCCGCAGTGGTACGAGGGCAGCGCCCTGGTCATGCGCGCCGGGGATCTCGTCGCCATTCTCAACAGTCATGAAAACGAGGACGTCCCCGACACGTACGCCATCCCCGTCAACCGCGGCATCCTGCGGGCGATCTCCGGCACGGCCTCCGTCCATTCCTACGTCATGGGCAAGTTCGAAGAGGGTGGCCGCCGGCTGTGGCTGCAGGCCAACGTCAACTACCCGGACCGTCCCACGCGCATCTCCTTCACCTGCGATCGGGAGCCCCAATGGAACGTCGAGCCTCGCGCCGCCGTGAAGATTAGCCGTTGGGATGCATCCGCCCACCAACTCCATCTCGAACTCGCGCACGATGCCGGCGCCGTGGAGATCTCCCTGGAGATCGCGAAATGACGCCGCTGACCCGCAGGCAATGGCTGGGCACGGTCGCTGCCGCGGCATCCGCCCAGCCTCGCGCCTTCGAGCCCACATGGGAATCTCTGCAGCAGTACCGTTGCCCGGACTGGTTCCGCGACGCCAAACTCGGCATCTGGGCCCATTGGGGCCCGCAGTGCGTTCCACGCCAGGGCGACTGGTATGCCCGCAACATGTACATCGAGGGCAGCGCCCACTACCGCTACCACGTCGCCAACTACGGCCACCCTTCGGAGTTCGGCTACAAGGACATCCTGCCCCTCTGGAAGGCGGAACACTTCGACCCTGACATACTCATCCGCCGCTACAAGGCCGCCGGTGCCAGGTACTTCGTCGCTCTCGGCGTCCACCACGATAACTTCGACTGCTGGAACTCGAAGCACCACCACTGGAACTCCGTTCGCGTCGGCCCGCGCAAGGACATCGTCGGCCTGTGGCACGATGCCGCCCGCCGCCACAACCTCCGCTTTGGGGTCACCGAACACCTGGCCCGCAGTTGGAGCTGGTTCAACGTGAACAAGGGCTCCGACAAAACCGGCCCCCTCGCCGGAGTGCCATACGACGGCGCCGATCCGCGCTACCAGGACCTCTACTTCCCTCCGCACGGCGAAACCACTCCGCGCTATCCGGCACACCCTCCCGCTTCGTACACAGAGAACTGGCTGGCCCGTGTCACCGATCTGCTCGACAGCTATCAACCGGACCTGCTCTACACCGACGGCGGCATTCCATTCGGCGAAATCGGCCTCAGACTGGCCGCGCACTTCTACAACCAGAGCCGGCGCTGGAACGGCGGCCGGCTGGAGGCCGTGTACAACCTGAAGGACTTCAAGGAATCGCCGCTCGGCAAGGTTGGCGAATACCGCGAAGGGATGAGCGTCCTCGACCTCGAACGCGGCATCGTCAGCGGCATCCGCCCGGAGCCCTGGCAGACCGACACCTGCATCGGGCAATGGTTCTATAAGACCGGAATCCGCTACAAGAGCACGGAAACCGTAGTCCACATGCTGGCCGACATCGTCAGCAAGAATGGGAACCTCCTGCTGAACTTCCCCCTGCGGCCCGACGGCACGCTCGACTGTGAATCCGACGAGGTCCTCGCCGGGCTCACAGAGTGGATGGCCGTCAATGCCGAGGCCATCCACGGCACCCGCCCCTGGCAGGTCTTCGGAGAAGGACCGCTCCGCGACACCGGCGGGCAGCTCAACGAAAACCGGCTGAAATTCACTGCCGAAGACATCCGCTACACCAGCAAGGGCAACACTCTCTACGCCATCTGCCTGGGATGGCCCGGCCGCTCGCTGCTCCTCCGGTCTCTGGCGGAAGAGGCCTCCAGCGCCTTCGGCCGCATCGGCCAGGTCACGATGCCCGGCGCTCCGGACGCTTTGAAATGGGCCAGAAACAAGGCCGGCCTCACCGTTGAGTTACCGGCGGACAAACCCTGTGATCACGCCGTGGTGGTGAAGATCTCGGCAGCCTGAATGAGCGCTCGTTGAGGAAGGAAAGAAGCGATGAAGAATCTGGCACTCACTTACATCCTGGCCGCGGGCGCCGCCGCGGCGCAGTGGGCCGTTCCCGGAGTCGACCAACAGTTGGCGGCAGTGGACAAGGTGGCCGCCCAGGGGCCCTTCCAGCCCCGCTGGCAGTCCCTGGAGTCCTACCAGGCTCCGCAGTGGCTGCTGGACGCGAAATTCGGATTGTTCGTCCACTGGGGCCCCAACACTCTCAATACCTCGCGCGGCCTCAAGTGGCGTGAGAGCATCGCCGCCTTCGAGGGCCGCAAGTTCGACGCCAATCGCTGGGCCGACTTGTTCAAGAGGTCCGGCGCCAAGTACGTGGTTCCCGTCGGTGAGCATCACGACGGCTACGCCATGTACGACTCCAGCTTCACCGCGGACTCCTCCGTAAAGACGGCCCCGAAGCGCGATTTCCTCGCCGAACTCTCCGCCGCCATCCGCAAACAGGGCCTCATCTTCGGCACCTCCTCTCACTACGAGGAGCACTGGTGGTTCTACTCCAACCCGCCGAAGAAATCCCCTCCGCCGCCCGCCGTTGCCCGCACAACACCCGCCCCCGGCGCCCTCCAGCCCGATGAGGACTTCCTGAAGCTCTGGCTGGCGCGCTGCACCGAGATGGTCGACAAATACCAGCCCCAGATGTTCTACTTCGACTGGCAGATCGAGCAGCCCGCCTTCCAGCCCTACCTGCAGAAGTTTGCCGCCTTCTACTACAACCGCGCCGCGCAGTGGAAGAAGGGCGTCGTCCTCAATTCCAAGTACGAAGCCTTTCCAGAGAAAGCCGGCATCCTCGACATCTCCTACAACACGCGCCGCATGACGTGGAACCCGGAGACGAACCGGCACTCCTTCTGGCAGTTCGACACCATGACCAGTGACGCCTGGTTCTGGCGGCCTACTCTCAAATACCGCCCCGTCACGGAACTCCTCGCCGAAATGGCTGACGTCGTCAGCAAGAACGGCGCCTACCTCCTGAACTTCACGCCCGACGACGACGGCGTCTTCCCGCCGGAACAGGAGCGCGCCCTCCTCCAAATCGGCCGCTGGCTCGCCGTAAACGGCGAGGCCATCTACGGCACACGGCCTGCAACCCGCTTCGGCGAAGGCCCGACGGAGGGCCTCGGCAATTCCTTCCGCATGATAGGCAACTATACGCCCCAGGACCTCCGCTTCACCACGAAAGGCGATGCTCTCTACGTCATCGCGCTGGCCGCTCCGGCTGACGGCAAGCTCGCCATCCGCTCCCTGGCTCAGGGCTCCGCTTTGCGGCAGAAGATCAGCAGCGTCTCCCTGCTCGGATCGAAGGCGAAGCCGAAGTGGGAGCGCACGGCGGAGGGGCTCTCCGTGCAACTGCCCGCGCGCAGGCCGGAAGAATACTTGCCCGTGCTTCGGATCAGGTGACGCCTATGCCTCCGCCCACTACAATCCCCATGACCTCAAGGGCTCTTGTCCTTCTCACCACTCTCGCCGCCGCGACGGCAGCCCCACCACCTGCCGTGTCTGTGGAGCGCAGCGGCTCCGTCGTCACACTCTCCAACCGGCTCGTAGCCGTCCGCTATGACCTCGCTCATGGTACCTGGGACGCCATCGACCGGGCCGCCGGCCGCCCTCGCGTCCAGGGTGCGGTCACCACACTCAACGCCTTCCATTCCAATGTGCCCGGAGCCCGCCGCACGGCAGTCGAAGAGCCTATCGCCGACGCACTCGGCATCGGCCGGTCTCTCCTCATCACCACGGCCCTGCCCCAGGGGCCCGCCCTGCTGCTCCGCCTCACTCTCTACCCGGACTCCGCTCACGTGGCTCTCTCCGCGGGCCTGCTTAACAACACGAGTGCCGCCATCCGCATCAGGACGCTGAGCCCTCTTAGTGAGGCATCCGCCTTTCCCGGCGAGTCCATCGCGGAATACTATAGCGTCCTCGACGGCAACGGCGGTGGTGCTCCTACCTTCGTCTCCCACGCGCCCGGCCTCCGGAAGAGCCTCAACAATCTCCTGGTCACCTTCGGCCCGCCCGCCGGCAATCACACCCTGGTGGTCGGCGGCCTGACGTACGACGAATTCGAGAAATACGCGGAAATCGACAACGCCGCGGGACGCCTGCTGGTTCGCGCCTGGGCAGAAGACCCGGTCGGAAAACTCGTGGACCCCGGCGTTCGCTACCTGCCCGCCGACCGTTTCTATCTCGACTTCTCCACCGCCAACCCCTTCGACGCCCTCGATCGCTACGCCGATGCCGTCCGCCTCGCTCAGGGCATCGTCCTCCCCATCTGCGATTTCCCGATCGTCGATACCTGGTTCACCCAGGTGGACCACTTCGGGGGCGGCATGGACCGCACCGCCTACAAGGGCCGCAACGACTCGCTCGGCGCCGTCGAGGAGATGGAGGCCATCGCCCGCAGCGGCTTCCTGAAATACTCCCGCGTCGCCGTCCTGCTCGAACCCGACCTCTACGACCCCGACAACCAGCAGGGCTGGTGGGACGACCAGCACTGGCAGCGCGGCCCCGACGTCCGCGCCAAGGGTTTCTGGAAGAACAACTCCAACGGCCAGTTCATCCCGCCCTACCAGACCGCCTCCCGCTGGGCCGGCGCCATTCGCGCACTCGGCGGCATCCCCATGATCTATGTCCAGACCGGCTTCCGCTCGCAGGACTACGCCGAAGCCTTTCCCCAGCACATGCTCTTCAACAAGCCCAATGTGCCCCACCTCAATGAGAAGGGCGAGCAGCAGTATCGCGACAAGGAGAAGAAGGTCCCCCGCAAGCTCGGCTACGACTACACGGACCCGGGCTTCATCGCCCATATGCGCAACGTTTGGGAGCGCCTGCGCCTCGCCGGCATCCAGGGCGTCAAGTTCGATTACCCCGATTACCCCTTCACCGGCTGGCCCGTCACCGGCGGCATGGAAGACCCCTACTCCACCACCGCCATGCACTACCGCAATATCTTCCGCCTCGCCGGCCAGGGCCTCGGCCTCGGCAGTTACCTGCACGAACGCACCCTCGCCCGCGGCTCCGATGTCACGCTCGGCCTCGTCGCCTCTCAACGCACCGAAGGCGACACGGACCTCATCGACGCAAAGATGGTCACCCGTCTCGGCCTCCGCTGGTATAAGAACCGCGTCCTCGTCAACTACGACATGGACGGCAAGAACCCCTTCCACGCCCGGCCCGCCAACCGTGACGGTGAGCGCGCCATGCTTACCATGTCCTACGTCGTCTCCGGCACACTGATGCTCGCTCCCAGCTTCGGCCGGCTGAGCGCGGACCAGGTGCACGACATCGCACGCCTCTTCCCCTATCACTCCAGCCGCCAGAGCGCGCGGCCCGTGGATGCCTTCACCACGGATCTGCCGCGCATCTACGACTTCCGCATCGACTCTCAGTGGCATCAGGTCGCGCTCTTTAACTTCGATCCCGCTCAGCCCTCTGAAGTATCGGTCCCCCTGGCCGGCGACACCGCCTTCGGTGCCCTCGGCCTCGACCCCGCCAAAGAGTATTACGTCTACGATTTCTGGAACGGCCGCCTGGCCGGCAGGTTCTCCGGCAACAGCAGCCTCGCTCAGACTCTGCGCCCCGGCGAAGCCCGCATGATGTCCGTGCACGAGGTTGCGGCTCATCCGCAGTTCCTCTCCACCAACCGCCACCTGATGCAGGGCTACACGGATTTGCTCGGCTGCACGTGGAACGCGTCGAAACGCGAACTCGAAGGTGTATCCGCTGTTGTTGGCGGCGAACCCTACAAGGTCATCATCGCGGCGAACGGCTTCAAACCAGAATCAGCCACCGCTGACGACCGTATCGAGCAGAGCCTGGAACGTTCCACGGTCGCGGGCCGAAAACGCGGACTCTCCGTGCAGGTGCGTCCGCTGCCGGGCGCCGAAGGACTCGTGGAATTGACAATCGGCCGGCCGGACAACGGTCCGGTGGCCTGGAAGGTGGTCTTCGAATAATGCTCCGCAGAAACTTCCTCACCGCCGCCGGCGGCGCCCTGGCGCCCGATGGTGACCTCGATCTTTTCAGGATGGTCCGGCCCGTCCCCCTCTCCGCCGTCCTCCGCGATGAGCGCTATTACATCTGGTGCGGCGCCCCCATCCGCTCCGATGACGGTCGCTACCATCTCTATTACTCGCGCTGGCCCCGCGACCTCGGCCACAACGCCTGGGTCACGCACTCCGAAATCGCCCACGCTGTCTCCGACCGCCCTTTGGGCCCGTACCAGCACCGCGACGTCGCCCTACCGGCGCGCGGCAAACAGTTCTGGGACGGCCACTGCACCCACAACCCCAATATCATCCACGTCGGCCGCCAGTACTGCCTCTTCTACATGGGCAACACCGGCGACGGGAATCCCACCCGTCAGCTCAACATGATCCACCGCAACAATCAGCGCATCGGGGTCGCCGTCTCCGACAACCCCAACGGTCCCTGGCAACGCCTCGACCATCCAGCCATCGACGCCAACCCCGACAAAGCCGCCTTCGACTCCCTCATGACCAGCAATCCTGGTGCCGCGCCCCGGCCCGGCGGCGGCGTCCTCGTCGCCTACAAGGGCGTCATCGACAATGGCACCAGCCGCGGCGGGCGCGTCCGCTACGGTGTCGCCACCGCCGCCAGCGTCTTCGGCCCCTACACCCGCCGCCCCGGCACCATCTTTGAATCCAAGGACGGCGACAAGGAGTGGATGCTCGCCGAGGATCCCTACGCCTGGTACGGCAATGACCGCTATTACGCCATCACCCGCGACGTCGTCGGCCGCTTCAGCGGCGCGGCCGGCGGTCTCGCTCTCTTCGAATCCCGCGACGGCTTCGATTGGCGCCCCGCCACCCACCCCAAGGTGCTCGGCAACGACTTCGAGTGGGAAGACGGCTCCCGCAGCGGTTCCAAGCTCGAACGGCCCGCCCTGCTCTTCGAAGACGGTGAACCCGTCGCCCTCTTCGGTGCGCTCGACCTGCCGAAGAACGGCGCCCGGGATCATGCCTGCAACGTCCACATCCCTCTGCGGAAAGCCTGAAGCCATGCTCCCTCGCTTCACCATTCCCGCGGTCCTCTTCCTCGCCGCCACGGCCGTGGCGGAGCCGCCCCGCCTCGTGCGCTCCGCCCGGAACGTCGATCTCATCGTCAATGGCAAACCCTGGCTCATCCTCGGCGGTGAACTGCGCAATTCCAGCCCCTCCACGCTCGAATTCATGCGTCCGGTCTGGCCTCACCTCGAATCGCTGAACGTCAATACCGTCTTCGCGCCCGTCTCCTGGAAACTGCTGGAGCCCCGCCGCGATGAATTCGACTTCGCCCTCCTCGATGGGCTCATCACCGGCGCCCGCGACCGCAACCTCCGCCTCATCCTCCTCTGGATGGGAGCCTGGAAGAACGGCGTCTCCGGCTACGCGCCCAATTGGGTCCTCACCGATCCGCGCACATACCCGCGCATGTCCCCCACCGTTCTCTCGCCCTTCGGCGAAGCCACGCTGCGCGAGGAGACCCGCGCCTTCCGCGCTTTGCTGGCGCACCTGCGCGCCTTCGACGGGGAACGAAACACCGTCCTCATGGTGCAGGTGGAAAACGAAGTCGGCGTCCCCACTCCCTCGCGCGATACCTCGCCTTCGGCGGAAGCCGCGTTTCAGGGCCATGTGCCCACCGCCCTCATCGAGCAACTCTCCACCCATGAGGCGGACCTGAAGCCCTACGTGCGCAACCTGTGGATCGCCGGCGGCCGCCGACGCACCGGCTCGTGGCAGCAGGTCTTCGGCGACTGCCCGGAAACCGACGACCTCTTCATGGCCTGGCACTACGCCGCTTACATCGGCCGCCTCGCAGCCGCAGGCAAGGCCGAATATCCGCTGCCCATGTACGTGAATGCGTGCTTGCTCAAAGGCGACACCTATCAGCGCGGCGCCGATCCCAGCGGCGGCCCCACCAATGGTGTCCTCGACATCTGGATGGCCGCCGCCCCCGCCATCGATCTCTACGGCGTCGATAACTACCGTCGCTTCAAACAGCACTGCCAGTCCTACCGCCATCGCGGCAACCCGCTCTTCATGCCCGAAGCCTGCTCCTGGTGGGGCGACGATCCCTACAGCGGTCCCGCCAAAGCGTTCTACTCCTTCGGCGAACATCACGCCCTGGCGTTCTCCCCTTTCGGCATCGACAACCGCATGTACGCCGGGCACCTTCTCTCACTGGCCTACGAAAAGCTCGCCTCGCTCGCTCCGCTCCTCGTCCAGCACCGCGGCCGGCCTTCCCTGCGCGGCTTCTACCGCGACGGTGACGAGAAGGGCGAGACCTTCGACTTCGAAGGCGTCCGCGCTTCCGTCACCTATCGCACCGTCCCGCGGGAAAACGACCGCTATGGCAGCTTCGGCCTCATCATCCAGTCCGGGTCAGATGAGTTCTTCGTTGCTGGCCGCGGCTTCACCGTCCGCTTCAGCGACGCGCGCGGAGACCGCCAGAGCCTCATTAACCTCGGCGTCGAGGAGGGCCACTTCGAGGAAGGCCGCTGGCACGTGCGCCGCCACCTGAACGGCGACGAGGTCGGCGGCCAGGGCGCCGAAACCGTTCTGACTCCTGCCCCCTTCAGCAAACAGCCGGTCATCGGCGAAGAAGAAATCACCATTCTGCGTTTGAGGATCGCTCACCTATGAGACCTTTGTTCATCTGCACCGCCGCCCTCCTGCTCGGTCCGTCCCTCCATGCCGCCGATCCCGCCCGCATCTCCCTCAACGGCGTATGGAAGTTTGCCGCCGACTACCAGGACTGGGGTGAACGCTATCAGTGGTTCGATCCCTCCTACCGCGACGGCGTCTGGGATCAGGTCAACGTGCCTCACGTCTGGTCTCTCGACCCACGCTTTCCCGCCTACGTCGGCGCCGGCTGGTACCGCCTGCGCTTCAACACCCCATCCTCGGCCGCCGGCAACCATGTCCGTCTCGCCTTCGACGCCGTCTTCTCCCGCGCCCGCGTCTGGTTAAACGGCAAGCTGCTCGGCGATCACGACGGCGGCTACACCCCCTTCGAATTCGACATCGGTCCGCTGCTTCTTCAGGACCAGCCCAACCTCCTCGTGGTCCGCGCCGACAATCGCTGGAATGAAGACACCATCCCCGGCGCGCATCCCGGCCCGGACCCGCACATGCAGGTCAAAGCCTGGTGGGACGACGGAGGCATCGTGCGCGACGTCCAGTTGATCGTCAGCGCCCCTGTCTACATCGCCAACCAGAAGATTGAGGCTGAGCCCGACCTGCAGGCCGGTACTGCTGTGCTCCGGGCGAGGTTCTGGGTCCGCAATACTCTCGATCGCGACGTCACCACCGCGGTAAAGCCAGAAGTCTGGCTCGATGGCAAGCCTCTCAGCCTGAATCTCCCTCCGGTCCGGGCTACCGTGAAGGCCTCCTCGGTGGCCGAACTCATCTGGAGCGCAAAGCTGGATCCCTCGCAGGTCCGCCTCTGGGGGCTCGATACGCCGGTCCTCTATGAACTCCGCACCGCCGTCGAAGGCGGCAGCTCCGCCACGGCGACCTTCGGCATCCGCAGGTTCGAGGTCAGCGGCACGCGCCTCCTCCTCAACGGGCAGCCTCTCCGCCTCGGCGGCGCCAACCGCGTCCCCAGCCACGCCGAGTGGGGCCAGAACGATCCCCCCGAAGGCGTCGCCAAGGACCTCTCTCTGATGAAGGAGGCTGGCCTCGTCCTCGCCCGCATGTCCCATTACCCTCTCTCCCGGGCGGCGATTGAGTGGGGCAATCGCAACGGCATGCTCTTCGTCGAAGAGGCCATCGGCCCCACTCAGCCCTCGCTCCAGGACCGCAATCGCCGCATGTACCGCGAAATGATCGAACGCGACTGGAACAGCCCCTCCATCGTCGCCTGGAGCATCGGCAACGAGTTCAACTCCGAGACCCCCGAAGGCGTCAAATACGTTCAGCAGATGCGCGACTTCGTCCGCTCTCTCGACCCCACCCGCCTAATCACCTTCGCCACCAATCGCGTCACCGTGCAGGTCCCGCCCGAACAGGAGGGCTCCTACTACGTCGACTTCGTCTCCATGAACACCTACAGCGATCCGGAGGGCAACGGAAGACACATGGACATCATGCACCAGCGCTACCCGAACAAGCCCCTGGTCGTCAGCGAGTTCGGCATGCGCGTCAACTTCGTGGACGACGAGACGGAGCGCGAGGAGTGGTTCCGCAAAATGGTGGAGGAAATCCGCAAACGCCCCTTCGTCTCTGGCGCCTCCGTCTGGACCTTCAATGACTATCGCAGCCGCTACGTCGGCACCAGCCCCAACGGCTACCGCGAATGGGGCCTCGTCGGACCCGCCCGCGAAGTGCGCGGCAGCTATCACGTGCTGCGTCATGAGTTCTCCGGCTACAGAATCCTCGAGGCTCAAATGAAATCCGGCGCCGTCATCGTGCGCGTAGCTGCCCGGGACGATTTCCCCGTCTACCCGCCCGCACAGGCCGAGCTTCGCATCCGCATGCTCGATGGCCAGGGCCGCCTTCTCGACACCCGCGCGTCCACCATCCGGCCCCTCGCCGCGGGCGAGACTCAGGAGCTGCGCATCCCCGCCGCGCCCGGCGCCAGCGGCTTCCGCGGCGAGATCCGCCGCGGCGAGTTCCGGACGATCACCTTTGGGACGGTACGGCCATGACTTCTCTCCGCTGGATCGCGGCGTTGCTGTCCCTGTCGCCTCTGGCCGCCCGCGTGTTCATCTATCCCACCCCGCCGGAAGAACTGGTGTCCCGTGATTTCACTGTGGCGGTGGACGGGCACAGGGCGGCTGTCCTACGATCCGCTGTCTTCGAACGCTGGGCTGCCGCCCCCTACAACTTCGGCTCCGCCTACTCTTTCCTGCAATTCGATTTCGAAGGGTCCGCGCGCGTGCGCGTCCATGACGCGCAGCGTTCCCTCCGCGCAGCCGCCATCATCCCCAGGACCGCCGGTGTCGCACACACGATCATCGACGATCACACCATTGAAATCACCCTGACCAGGCCCTGCCAACTCTCTGTCGAGCCGAAGGGACGCGAAAGGCCGTTGCTCATCTTTGCCAACCCGCCGGATCCGGTGCCTCCGGCCCGCGGCTCTCCTCGCGTCCTCTACTTCGGTCCCGGCATCCACCGCCCGGAATCGGGTCTCATCCGCCTCGAGAGTAACCAGACCCTTTATCTCGCCGGCGGAGCCATCCTCGAAGCAGCCATCTATGCCGAGGACGCTGAGAATATCACCATCCGGGGGCGCGGCGTGCTCGACGGCGCCCGGTTCCCTTTCAAGGAAGGGCCAGGCCAACACAAGGGACGCATGGTGCACTTCGTCCGCTGCAGGAATGTGCGCATCGAAGGCATCGTCATCCGGCAGTCTTTTGCCTGGACCATCGTCCCGGTGGCATCCGATGGCGTCTTCATCGAGAACGTAAAGATCTGCAACGGCCGCGTCCTCATTAACGACGACGGCATCAATCCCTGCAATTCCCGCAACGTCGTCATCCGCCGCTGCTTCATCCGGACTATCGACGACTGCGTGGCTCTTAAGGGCAAGAACCGCGCCGATGGCGATATCGATGGAATCCGCGTCGAACAGAGCATTCTCTGGACCGATCTCGCCCGCGTCACCCTCCTCGGCCACGAGAGCGCCGCTCCGTTCATGCGCAACATCGTCTATCGCGACATCGACATCATCCATTACGGCGAGTGGCCCGCCTTCCTCATCGAAGTCAGCGACAACATGCAGCTCGCCAATGTCCTCTTCGAGAACATTCGCGTGCGAGGCGAGATTCACCCTCTACAGAGGGAGGCAAACACTATTGGCCAGCAGTGGCTGGCCGTCATCCGGCCCTTCGTGACGATGTACAGCGAGAACTCCACCTGGGGCGCCATCGATGGCCTCACGTTCCGTGACATCTCGCTCGAAGGTCCGCCGGGCAAGTACGGGGTGATGGTGGAGGGCGCCGCGGATCACGACAATCGCCGCATTCGGAATGTGCTGTTCGAAAACGTGACCGTCAACGAAGAGCGGCTACTCAGGCAATCTCAGCGCGTCATTCTCGGGCCATGGTTGCGGCCTGCCGACGATCGAGTATCGTTCCGTTAGGAGTTCCCATGCGAACTGTCGCCTTACTTGCTCTCCTCTCCGCCATCTGCCCGGCCCAACGCCTCTGGTACGCGCAGCCCGCCACGAGGTGGGAACAGGCCCTGCCCGTCGGCAACGGCCGCCTCGGCGCCATGGTCCACGGCGGCCTCCGCGAGGAACGCCTGCAGCTCAACGAAAATAGCGTCTGGTCCGGACAGCCCTACCTCACCCCCAGGCCCGAAGTCCGCCAGAACCTCCCTGAAGCCCGCCGCCTCCTCTTTGAAGGCCGCTACGCCGAAGCCGAGGCCCTCGTTCAGCGCACCATGACTACCACACCCGATCCGCGCTACGGCTCCTACAAGCCCCTCGGCGACCTCCGGCTCTCTTTCCGTCTGCCCGCGGGCGAGCCGCGGAACTATCAACGCCAATTGGACCTCGACTCCGCTCTCGCCCGCACCTCCTTCACACTCGACGGCGTCACCTACACGCGCACCGTCTTCGCCAGCGCCCCCGCCCAGCTTCTCGTCATCCGCCTGGAGGCCAGCCGCCGCGCCTCCATCTCCGTCCGCATCGCCCTCGATCGCGAAAAAGAAGCCTCCACGGCTGCTGAAGGCGACTCCACCCTGCTACTGAGCGGCCAGTGCGACAACGGCGGTGTCCGCTTCCATGCTCTTCTCAAAGCCCTACCCAAAGGCGGCCGCGTCTCCGCCTCAAACGCCGGCATCGACATTAAAGACGCCGACACTGTCACTCTCCTTCTGGCGGCCCGCACCTCCTACAAGCTCGACGACCCCGTCGCCGCATGCCGTCGCGATGTGGCCTCGCCGACTCCCTATGCGAAGCTCCTCGCCGCCCACCTCGCCGACTACCGTGCTTACTTCCGCCGCGTCTCTTTTCAACTCGATGGCCCGGCTTTCGACACACTGCCCACCGATCAGCGGCTCAAGCGCTTCGCCGCCGGCGAACCCGATCCCGGGTTGGCCGCCCTCTACTTTCACTTCGGCCGTTACCTCCTCATCTGCTCGTCCCGCCCGGGCGGCCTGCCCGCAAATCTTCAGGGCCTCTGGAACCCGCTCTTCAATCCCCCCTGGTTCTCCGACTACACCATCAACATCAACGCCGAGATGAACTACTGGATCGCTGAGCCCGCCAACCTCGCCGATCTCCATCAACCCCTTTTCGACCTCATAGACTCCCTTCGCGAGCCAGCCCGCCGCACCGCCCGCGAACGCTTCGGCGCCCGCGGACTCGCCCTCTCCACCCGCACCAACATCTGGGGCAACACCGATCTTCGCGGCTCCTCCTCCCTGCTCTGGTACGACAGCGCCGCCTGGCTCGCCCTTCACCTCTGGGACTCCTATCGCTTCTCCCTTGACCGCGACTTTCTCCGCCGCCGCGCCTGGCCCGTCATGAAAGAAGCCGCTGAGTTCTACTTCGATCACCTCGTCCAACATCCGCAGCGCGGGTGGCTCGTCTCCGGGCCTGCCACCTCGCCTGAAAACCGCTTCCTCACCCCGCAAGGCGAAAAGGTCTCCATCGTAATGGGGCCGGCCATGAGCATGCAGATCATCCGCGAACTCTTCAGCGCCTGCATCGCCGCGTCCGAGACGCTTCAGGCGGAACCGGAGTTCCGCAACGAAGTCCGCCAGAAACTCGCCCGGCTCGCCCCCACCCAAATCGGTTCCAGGGGCCAGATCCTCGAATGGCCCGAGGAGTTCCCCGAAGCCGAACCCACACACCGGCACGTCTCCCACCTCTTCGCGCTCCACCCCGGCACGCAGATCGCGCCTCTCGGCACACCAGATCTGGCCGCCGCCGCCCGTAAGACCCTGGAATTGCGCGGCGATGGCGGCACCGGTTGGAGCACCGCCTGGAAGGTTAACTTCTGGGCCCGCCTCGGCGACGGCGCCCGCGCCCACGACCTTCTCGGCCGTCTGCTCGGCCAAAGCACCCTGCCCAACCTCTTCGACACCCATCCACCGTTCCAGATCGACGGCAACTTCGGCGGCGCCGCCGGCATCGCCGAAATGCTCCTTCAAAGCCACACCGGCGAAATCCACCTTCTGCCCGCTCTTCCTCCGTCCTGGCCCGCAGGATGCATCACCGGCCTGCGCGCCCGCGGCGGCGTCACTGTCGATCTCGAATGGGCTGGCGGAGCCTTGCGTCAGGCTACGCTCCGCTCTACCACCTCCCGACCCCTCCAGGTGCGTTACGGTTCAAGTTCCATCACGGTGAAAACCTCCGCGCTCACCCGCCTCACCCCCGCTGACTTCAAGATTCTCCAATGACCTCCCACTACCTGCTTGCCCCTCTTCTCTTCCTTACCCTCAACGCGGAGCCTCCTGCCGGCAAAGGTTACGTGCTCCTCTATCAGGACAATTTCGACGGCAGCGCCGTCAACGAGTCCGACTGGTCTTTTCGCACCGGCCGCCGCACCGGCGGCAATCTGAACGGGCTCCACTTCAAGGAGAACGTCTCGGTCTCCGGCGGTCTCCTCCACCTCGCCGTTCGCCAGGAAACCATCAATGGCCAACTGGAGAGCACCGGCGGCGGCCTCATCAGCAAACACCAGTTCGGCTATGGCTACTACGAGACCCGCTCCAGGCCCTTCATGGCCGGCCGCGGCGTCCACTCCTCCTTCTGGCAGGCCGGAGGCGCGAAACCCAACAACGACATCTTCGAAATCGACTCCTACGAGATCGATTCCCGCGAACACCTCGGTTGCAATAACCTCTATCTCCACCTCGCCCCCAAAGGCCGCTCCGTCCCCTGGGTCAGCCGGGCCAACGTCCCGTTTACTTTCGGGCCGGACGGCTGGTTCCTCGACGCCTACGAATACACTCCCGACGGCGTCATCTTCTACGACAACGGCAAAATCGTCGCCACCGCCGACTGGCAGGACCTCACCGCCCAACAGGCCGTCTGGCTCACCGCCCTCAACGGTGCGGGGAAGGTGGAAGCCGACAAGCAGCCCGGCGAAACCGTCTTCGACTACTTCCGCTACTACGCTCGCGATTACCCCGGCGTGAACCTCCTGCCCAACGGCAGCTTCGAATACAACCAGGACCGCATCGACCCCGCCACCCCGGTCGCCTGGCAGCAGCACGGCAGCCCGGGAGCAGGCCTCGTCGTCGAAGGCGGCGCTGCCCTCGACCGCTACAAACTCCGCCAGGGTTCTTCCTCGTCTTCTTACGAGATCCGCACGGAGCAAGTTCTCGAGTTCATCATGAACGGCGGCTACGAACTCACCGCGCTCGTCCGCTCTTCCGGCGGCCAGAGCCTCGCCCGCCTTCGCATCTCCGGCTTCGGCGCTCCCGACATCTCCGTCTCTATCCCCGCCGCCGCGGACTGGACTCGCATCTCCATCCCCCGCATCCCCGTCTCCACTCACGGCGCCACCATCATCGTCGAATCACGCGGCGAGACCGGCCAGTGGCTCGAAATCGACGATATTCGCTTCCAGAAGCCGCCTCTCCCCGGCCAGCAGGCCCGTACCCCGCGTCCCTTTGAACTCATCGGCGACCCCATTTGGAAGCTCGCCCAGCGCCAGCCCATCGAATTCGCCGGCGACGAGAAGTTCTACTTCTTCGACCGCAGCGTGGGCATCGGCGACGCCATCACCGCCTCGTTCGTCATGCAGCCCAAAGCTTTGGTCAACGCCTCTCCGCTGGCGCGCATCCCGAAAACCGGCCGTTCCGGCTGGGCCGTCCAACTCACCCGCGAAGGCGGCGTCATCTTCCGCATCGGATCCATCGCCGATCACCACGACGTCGTCGCGCCGAACGCCTACGCGGCCGGCAAGCCGGCCCGCATCACCTGCGTCTTCGACCATGGCACGGCCAGCATCTACGCCGGCCATCGGCTGTTGAAGCGCGAAAGCGGCATCACCCACGACACCAGCGACGCCACCGCCGCTGGCCGCCTTGGCGCTGTCGGCGAGACGTATCAGGCCGTTGGAGATGTCATCGTTCGCACCGCCGCCGCCGGCCCTCCCGAACGTTACTCTGGTACCGTCCGCGACCTCCGCGTCTACAACCGCGCCCTCTCTGATGTGGAAGTCACCGGCATCGACCCCCGCCTGCCGAACGTATTCATCATCGGTGACTCCGTTTCTATGGGCTACACCCCCGCCCTGCGCCAGCAACTCGCTGGCAAAGCTAACATCCTGCGGCCTGAAGCCAATTGCGGCTCCACCCGTATCGGCCTGCGCGACTTGCACGAATGGCTCGGGGACACTCGTTGGGATGTCATCCACTTCAACTTCGGCCTCCACGATCTCGTCTTCCGCTGGCGTGACGATCAGACACCGAACGCCGCTGGCGTCTACGCCACGCCGGACAATGGCGGCCATCAGAACGTGCCTGTCGCCGAATATGAGCGCAATCTCCGCCAACTCGTGGCGCGTCTCAGGAAGACCGGCGCCCGCCTCATCTTCGCCACTACCACCCCAGTCCCCGCGACATTCCACTCATACGTCAAAGCAGCCGAACTCCCCTACAACCAGGCCGCCCTCCGCGTCATGAAAGACGAAGGCGTCGCTGTGGACGACCTGTGGAGCTACTCCATGCCGCAGCTCAATGCCATCCAAATCCCCGTCAATGTACACTTCACGGATGCTGGCTCCCAGGCCCTGGCCGGCCAGGCAGCCCGTAGCATTGAGGCGGTATTGCCGCACAAGTAACTCTTCCGCTGCAAACGCTGCGGCCAAGCGGCGCACACACCCCAGGTTCGGAGGCTGGACCTCACTCTGGGCTGCTGGTCTGTAACTTGCTACTTTCGGTGTAGCGGCGATTGATGCAGTCGTCGAGGGAGACGGCGACGCCGGAGAAGTTTTGAATCGTGGCGAGGGCTCCTTCGGCGACAACCACGACAGTCCTTGAGCCGGACTTCACAAATGGCGGGACAGACTCCAACCTGCTCAGCCAGGATCTGACCCGGGCCGAACTGCAGGATTTCTTCGACAGGAAGGCCAAGAGCCTCTCCCATAGCGTCGTCGCCCATCTCCGCTGGGATCTGCGTCAAATCTTCGAAACGGCGGTACACGAAGGGCACCTGGAACGGAATCCTGCTCGACTCCTCTTCATCCCGCGGGAGGCCAGACGGCCAGATCACCAGGTGATGTCGTTTGAGGAGGTGCAGCAGTGTCTGGAGATACTTGAACCGCGCAAGCGGCTGATCGTCGGCCTAGCCGTGCGGGCTGGCATGCGCCCGGGAGAGACCTTCGCCCTGCGGTGCGGCCGGCTGCGTGAGACGTACTTCGAAGTGCGAGAGCGGGTCTACAAGGGCCAGCTCGACACGCCGAAGACGCGCAATTCCATCCGCCACGTCGTCCTGCCCGACGACCTTCTCCAGTCCATCCGCACCTGGGTGGAAGAGCTGTCCAGCCAGGGCGAAGCCGACTGGGTGTTCCCATCCGAAAAGCTGACCACCCCGCTGTCCAGAGACAAAGTCTGGCGGCGCCACATCCAGCCCAAGTCGGAGCAGGTCGGCCTCGGCTGGGCCAACTTCCTGGTCTTCCGGCGGACCTTCGCGACGCTTTCCTACGAGGAGGGCGCCGACGCCAAACTGGTCGCTGATCAGATGGGCCACACGGTGGACGTCAACCAGAACGTTTACACCAAGTCCCACCTCAATCAGCGGAAGGATTTGGCCGATCGCCTGGCCGGCAAAGTCGGTCTGAAGGTGATCATCGGAGGCCGGGATGCAGCCTAACTGTAGCGCGGCAGGAAACTGATGGTCTGTAAGTTATTGAGGAATGGAGCGGGAGACGGGACTCGAACCCGCGACGTTCAGCTTGGGAAGCTGACATTCTACCACTGAATTACTCCCGCTCTTGGGCAAACCGGCCTGCCTGCCGGCCACAGTGGCCTACCAAGATTCTAGCGCACTCTCTCCTTTCCTGCCCCTGGAACCTCAATGCCCCGACATCACGCTCATTGCCCTTGCCAGCAGCGTGCGCACTGGTTCGTCCGGCATGTCCCAGGGAATATCCGCCACTACAACATCGCACGGCGCCAGCTCTTTCCATACCCTCGCCAGGAATCGCTCCACCTCCGCCGCATCGCTTAACTGCCCCACCGTGAACAACACTGCCCGCCGCGATTCTGGAAACAACTCCTTCGCCCGCACCATGTCCGTCTCGAATCCCATGTCGATGTAGCCCACGCCGGGCAATTCGCTCAGCGCTCCCAAGTACGGTGTCGCGTCCCAATTGCAAGTGTGGACGCCAAACCGCCCGAACGACGACGCAACGCGCTCATCGTACTGCCGCAGCACCCTACGGTACATCGCCGGCGAGATCATACTCAGCGTGCAGTTGCTCACGCACATCCAGTCGATCTCCGCGCCGGACTTCCGCTGCCGTTCCTGCACCGTTCGCGCCAAACCAATCAAGGTCTCCGTAATCACCTCGAACAAGTGCTCCGCCAGCTCCGGCCGCTCCACCAGATCCAGGAAGATCTGCTGCCCGCGCACCTGGAACGCGACATTCAGCACTCCCTGCCAGTTCAAATCACCATACACCGGCCCCCACTTCGCCGCCATCCGATCCACCTGCGCCAGTAACCCCTCTACGAATGCCGACCCCAGCAGGTGCCTCACCTCCAACCGCTCCACCGCTTCATCGCTCAGCTCATGCCCCGGTTCCGGATGCGGCCAACGGTCTTCGTAGTACCGCAGCGGCAATCCGAACACAGCCGGCATCCAGCCCACCCCATAACACCCCGCAATTGAGCTCACATCGCGAGCCTCTTCCCGGCTCCACTGATCCGTCTCCGGAAACGCCCTCCGTAACTCAGCGCGCATCTCCACCAGAGTCGACCGCCGGTACTCCGCATCCTCATGCCAGCGCCGCCCGAAATCCACCCCACAGCGCACATGAAACCACCGCGGCTCAAACCCCAGCACCACGCGCAGCGGCGCTTCGCTCCCATCCGTCGCCTCCCGCCGCGCCGGCGCCGCAATGGGAATCCAGCTCCGCAACTGCCTACTCATGCACTACCGCCTTCCGCACCCCGCCGCTCCACTCCAAGTACCGCCCGCGCGCCGGGAGACGCCAGTCGATCAGCGTCTCCGGCTCACTCACCGACATCAGCTTCCCCTCGCGATACACTTGCACCGCAGTGTCCTTCCGTACCGCGATCCGCCACTGCCCCTTCTCCACCGGAACCCGGTAATGCTGCGTCACCAGCGCCCCATTCGGCTCCCACAGATCCACCGTCCCCGGCCCATCCGCCTCCACCTCCACACTCACCCGCAACTCCGGCGCTTCCTGCGACTTCGGCGCCCGCGACCCCGGCTTCCGCGGCTGCTCCAGCCACGCCTGATTGAACGCATAGTGATTCCAACTGCTGATCAAGTGGACCATCCCGTCCCGGGCCTGTGTCGCCGCCAGGTAACCTTGCATCTCCGACGCCGTCTCGCTCATTCGAATCCGCCCGCCGTCGATCGTCTCTGCCGCATGCTCCGCACCGCCATCCGTAATCACCCGCCGCACCGGCCAAGTCTTCCCGTCGTCATAAGACAGCGCGGCAAACAGATTCATCCGCCCGCGAGCCTCGGTGATGTCCTTCAGCTTCGCGAATTGAAACGGGTCCTCCGCGAAGCCCACAAACAGCAGCGGACCTTGCTTCAACCGCATCAGAACCAGCCGCTGCCCACCTCCAATTGGCGGGATCCCGGACGCCTCGTACGTCCACGTCTTCCCCATGTCCTCCGAATAGCTCTTCGGCATCCACCCATCCACCTCCTGCCCGCGGCCCAGCGCCATCAGCCGCCCGTCCTGCAATTGCACGATCCCGGCGTGAACACCGCGGATATGTCCACCCTGCTCGCTCCAGCTCTGCCCTTCGTCACGAGAAACCCAAATCGTCGAACCGCCCGCCGCATCGGCGCCAAACAGAATCGCCCCATCCCGAGTCCGGATCACCGGCTCGCCCACCATGTTCCTGAAGCCGAACTCCGGCGTCACAAACCGCGCCTTCGACCATGTCTTGCCGCTGTCCTTTGAAGTCCGCATCACAATCGCCAGGGGTTCCCAGAACGTCGCCGCGCCCAATCCGTTGAAGTGGTACAGCGTCTCCTTGCCGTCGAACCACAATGCCGGGCAGTGGTCGTTGCGGTCCGGCGTATCCCAGAACGGCTCCGCCATCTCCCACTCCTCCGCGCCCTTCCTTAGCCGCGCCGAAGCCACCGCCACCTCTCGCCCCCGCTCCTGCTCGCACGTGTACCAGATCGCCAGTAGATCCCCATTCGGACACTCCGCAATCGCCATGTCGTGGTTGTGGTGCGAATACAGTGGCCCGTGCGAATTCGGCGCGATTCTGACGAACTGACGCGGCCCCCGAAAATACGGCCCCGCCACTGGCGTCCCCACGCTCTGCACCCCACGCCCTTCTTTCACCTCCACAGCCCGCCGCACCGGCAACCGCACGCCGTCCGCCACCACACGAAAGCCAATCAGCCAATTCCGCGTCTCCGGCGGCGCGCCGCTCCGGTTCGCTGACCTCAAATAGTACGCAGCAGTCCCATGGCTCCCACCGCGCGTCACCTTGAAATCCCCGCCATCGGGCCCAAACGGGTCAGTCTGCGTGCCCGCCCGGTACGGACCATACCAATCCTCCACCCACTCCTCTACGTTTCCGTGCACGTCGAACAGCCCCCACGCATTCGCCGGCGTCCGCCCCACCGTCAGCAACACCTTGTCCTCGGCCGCCCGGTACCCCGTCGCCCGCTGATTCTTCAAGTACTCCGCCGGCAGATGGTCCCCCGTGGAGTACAGCGTCCCACTCCCAGCCCGCGCCGCATACTCCCACTCCGCCTCCGTCGGCAGGCGGTAGCGTCGCCCCTCTTTCTTCGAAAGCCACTCGCAATACGCCTTCGCCTCGGCCCAACTGACGAACACTACCGCCTCATCGTCCGCCTTCGAGAATCCGAACTTCCCCCGCAGCGCTTTGTGCCCCGCATCGAACTGCTCATACTGGGCGTTCGTCACCTCGTGCGCGCTCACGTGGAACGCCTTGCTGATCTTCACCTCATGCACCGGCGTCTCATCGTAATCCCCATGCCGCCGCCCTTCGAAAGGAATCCGGAACTGCGCCGGCTCCACTCGTGGGAACCGCTTCACCAGTTCGCTCCGTGTCGGATACGTCAGCGGATCCAGCAGATCGTCCGGCACCACGCCGCTCTCCCCCATATGGAATCGCCCCGCTTCCACACGCACCATCTTCATCCCCGCCGAATTGACGAAGCCCTGCCCCATCGCGCTCAAACTCAGAATGGAAACCATCGCGATCCGCAACATAAGCGCATTGTCTCCGATTCCAGCTCCTCCTTGACTCCCCACATACCCTGAGAAAAACTGTCACCCATGCACAACCGCCGCCACTTCCTCCGTGCATCCGCTTCCACCGCCGCCGCTGCCGGCCTCGCCGCCGCCCCTGCCCCGGTCCCCGCCAAGACTATGGTCGGTATCCAGGTCGGCGCCGTCTCCTTCGTCGATGAAGGTACGCCCAAGGTCCTCGATATCCTCCAGCAACGCGGTACCGTCAACACGCTCTTTCTCGCCACCTTCACCTACGGCCGCGGCATCGCCGGACGCCAGGTCCCCGGCCAGCCTCTCCCCGATCACGGCCGGCAGGAGTACGATCTCGACTTCCACGGCGGCAACTACGGCACCGTCCACCCGCAGTACTACCACGACACCGCCATCAAGCCGGAAGATACCCGCGCCCCCGACCACGGCAATCTCGACATCATCGCCGAGGTCCTCCCGCAAGCCAAACAGCGCGGCATGAAGACCATCCTCTGGACCGAAGACGTCTGGCGCTACGACATCCCCAACATCGCCAAGCTCCAGGAAGTGGACCTCCACGGCCGCCCTGCCCGCCGCCTCTGCGTCAACAACCCCTACCACCGCAACTTCCTGCTCGGCCTGGTCGAAGATTACGCCCGCTCCTACGACATCGACGGCATCATGTGGGGTTCTGAACGCCACGGCGCCCTCGGCATCGCCCTCGGCTCCAACCACGGCGGGCGCGGCAGCGATCCCGCCTCAGCCGGCTGCTTCTGTGAGCACTGCGAAAGGAAAGCCCGCGCCCTCGGCCGGTTCCAGTTCGAACGCGTCAAAGAAGGCTACCTCGAACTCGAGAAGTTCGTCCGTGCCGGTCGCGCCGGCCAGCGACCCGTGGACGGCTACTACGTCTCCTTCTGGCGACTCCTCATGCGCTACCCGGAGATCCTCGCCTGGGAACAGTTCTGGCACGACGGCCTGCGCGAAATTTACTCCGCCATGCACGCGCGCGCTCACCAGATCAAACCCAACCTCCAGGTCGGCTGGCACATCTGGCACAACAACTCCTTCAGCCCCTTCTATCGCGCCCAGCAGGACCTCAAGACCATCGCCCCCTCATCCGACTTCCTGAAGATGGTCATCTATCACAACTGCGGCGGCGAGCGAATGGCCTCCTACATCGACTCCGTCACCGCCAACCTCTACGGCGACCTCCCCAAGCAGGATGCCCTCGACTTCCACTATCACGTCCTCAACGCCCGCGAACGCTCCTACGAGCAGATCCCATTCACTGGACTCTCCGCCGATTACGTCCTGCGCGAAACTCAGCGCGCCGTTCAGGGCGCCGCCGGCACAAAGACTCTCATCTGGCCCGGCATCGATATCGACATCCCCACCGGGGACAGCCAAAGCAAGAGCACGCCCAAAGGCACGAAAGACGCCGTGCTCGCCGCGTTCAAAGGCGGCGCCCACGGCGTCATCCTCTCGCGCAAATACTCCGAGATGAAACTCGCCAATCTGAGCGGCGCAGGCGACGCCATTCGCGAGTTGAAGCTCGCCTGACCGGCCGGCGCTCAGTGCGCCATCAACGCGGGCCGCCCCTCCGGCACCACTGAGACATACCGTTCCCCTTTGGTCGCTTCCTCCCAGGCCGCCCGCGCCGCCTTCACCAGCTCCGGCTTCGTCATCAACTCCGCCGCCGATAGCGCCAGCGCCTTCGCCGCCACCATCATGCCCTTCCTTCCGATCTCCGTCCCCACGCACGCCGTCGACTGCCACGAATGCAGCGGCACCCCCGGCGGCACCGTGGCCGCCATCATGTGCCCCACCGGCACCACCCAGCTCACATCCCCCACGTCCGTCGAAACCGACGACAACTCCGTCCGCGGCTTCAACACCGTCCCCACGCTCTCCAGCGGCGGCAGCTTCGTCAGCCCCACCGTCGCCCGCAACTTCTCCGCAAACTCCGTCTCTTCTTTCGTGTAAGTCACCCCGCCCACCATCCGCAGGCTCCGGTCCAGTAGATCCCGCAGCACCGGGTTGCGCTTGAAGTTCGCATACCCGCTCACCACCTGGATCTGCATCTGCGTCCCCGTCGCCAGCGCCCCTGCCTGCGCGCAGTTCTGCACCCGCTCCCAGATCCCCATCAGCGTCTTCTGGTCCGGGTGCCGCACGATGATGTGCAGCTCCGCCAGGTCCGGCACGATGTTCGCCGCCGACCCGCCCTTGGTGATGATGTAGTGCATCCGCGTCTCCTGCGGCACGTGCTCCCGCATCAGATTCACCGCGTGCGTCATCACCTCCACCGCATCCAAAGCGCTCCGCCCCAGCTCCGGAGACCCCGCCGCATGCGCCGCCCTGCCCGTATATTTCACCTTCGCGCTGATGTTCGCCAGCCACGAGTTGTCGTCCGCCTGGTTCATCTCCCACGGGTGCCACGCCATCACCGCATCGGCGTCCTGAAACACGCCGGCGCGGATCATGTGCACCTTCCCCGCCCCGCCCTCTTCCGCCGGAGTCCCGTAGAACCGGATCGTCCCCTTCCACCCCGCGGCCTCCATCTGCTGCTTCACCGCGATCACCGCCAATGTGGAGGCCGATCCGAACAGGTTGTGCCCGCACCCGTGCCCCGGCGCGCCTTCCACCACTGCCTTCCGCTCCGGCGCATCCTGCTGCGACAGCCCCGGCAGCGCATCGTACTCGCCGATGATCCCGATCACCGGCTTGCCCTCGCCCCACTCCGCCACAAACGCCGTCGGCAGGCCCGCCACATTCTCCTTCAGCCGGAAGCCCGCTTTCCGTAACTCGTCCTTCAACAACGCCGAACTCTTCGTCTCCTGAAAGCCCAGCTCCGGGTTCTCCCAGATCGTGCGCGAAATCTCCTTGAACCGCGGCGACAGCTTCTCCACTCTCTCCAGCAGAACGCTCGGCTGCGCACTCGCCACAGCCATCGTCACTGCCAGCCCCAGCAGGCCTTTCAGGTAAGTCATAATTAAGTCTCACTCGAAAAGCATTCATCGCGCTATGCCTCGCTACGCCGCCATCGACATCGGCAGTAACTCGGTCCGCATGATGGCCGCGGAGGTAGATCGCCAGGGCACGTTTCAGGTCCTCGCCGAAGACCGCCAGGTCACCCGCCTCGGCGAATCCGTCTTCCGTACTGGCTCCATCAACCAGTCCTCCTTCGATCTCCTCTCCACCGTCCTTCAGCGAATGGTGGCCACGTACAAGCCCCTTGCCCCCCTTGCCGTCCGCGCCGTCGCCACCGCCGCCGTCCGCGACGCCTCCAATGGCGCAGAGTTCCTCGACCTCGTCTCAGGCGTCATCGGCCAGCCCGCCGAACTCATCTCCGGCCAGGAAGAGGCCCGGCTCATCCACCTTGGCGTCGAAACCCGCTGGCCCCATCCCAACGAACGCATCCTCATCATCGACGTCGGCGGTGGCAGCGCCGAAATCATCGAAGCCGATCACGGCTCCCTCAAAGTCGCCTTCTCCCGCCCCCTCGGCGCTGTCCGCCTCCACTCCACCTTCCTCCTCGACGACCCTCCCTCCACCAGCGCCCTCACCCGCCTCAACGATTTCATTCAGGAAAAGCTCGCCGTCGTCGCACGCCGCATCCCACCTGGCAAGTTCATTCGCGCCATCGGCACCTCCGCCTCCGCCTCTGCCATCGTCTGTGCCGCCAATCGCATCCCCCGGGTCCGTCGCGACGACGCCGACCGCCGCCGCGCCACACTCCCCCAAATCCGCCACCTCTATCGCGATCTCTCCCTCATGACCGTCGCCCAGCGCCGCGCCGTCACCGGCATCGGCCCCCGCCGCGCTGAAATCATCGTCCCCGGCGCCGCCGTCCTCACTGCCGTCCTCGAGCACTTCCGCATCTCCCACCTCGCTTACTGCTCCGCCGGTGTCCGCGACGGCATTCTCCGCGACCTCGCCGAACGCGGCGCCGGCGCTGAACGCATCCGCCTCGACCGCGAACAGCGCCTCCTCACCGAGAACTTCGCCCGCCGCTTCGGCGTCGACCTCAAACACGCCCGCAAAGTCGCCCTCTTCGCCCGCGAGCTCTTCCTCGCCCTCCAACCCCTCCACCACCTCCCCCCCGAACAGGGCCGCCTCCTCGAAACCGCCGCCTACCTCCGCGACACCGGCCATGCCATCAACGACATGGGCCACCACAAGCACTCCCAATACATCGTCGCCAACTCCGACCTCGCCGGCTTCACTGATTCCGAACGCGTCGAAGTCGCCATGCTCTGCCGCTACCACCGCAAGGCCATGCCCTCCTCCCGGCACTCTGACTTCACCTCGCTCCCCCCGGACCGCCAGCGCGTCATCACCCTTCTCTCCACCATCCTCCGCCTCGCCGACGCCCTCGACCGCTCGCGCGATCAGCGCATCTCCTCCGTCTCCTGCGCCCTCCAGCCCGCCGCCGTCGCTCTCACCATCTCCTCCTCCTCTGACGTCTCCCTCGAACGCTGGGCACTGGAGCGCGCCGCTCCCCAATTCCGACAGGTCTTCCAACGACCCCTCTCCATCGGCTCCGCCTCATGACTCTCACCGAACACGCCCGCCTCACCCTCCGCCGGCAGATCGAAAAGCTCGAATCCCAACTCGCCCTCGCCCTCCAGGATCCCGGTGAAGACCCCGTCCACGACTTCCGCGTCGCCATCCGCCGCCTCTCCCAATCCTTCCGCATCTTCGCGACTCTCTTCCCCCAAAGAGACGCCCGCCGCTACCGCCACGCCCTCAAACCCGCCATGGACGCCGCCGCCATCGTCCGCGATCTCGACGTCGATGCCGACCTCCTCCGCAAACTCGGCCTGCCTGACTCTCACCCCCTCCTCGCCCGCATGCAGGCCGACCGCCAGCGCGCCGCCTTCGCCTTCACCGGCCAACTCTACCTCCTCCGCGCGCAGGACCTCCCCACCTCCTGGCTCCAGCCCGCCGACCTCCTCGTCGAAACCGCCGAAGACGCCCCCACCATCGCCCGCACTATCCTCCCCGACCTCGCCGCCGATTTCTTCAAAGCCGGCCGCAAAACCACCCTCCGCGCCGCCGCCCCCGAACGCCTCCACTCGTTCCGCCTCGTCGCCAAACGCTTCCGCTACACCCTCGAAGTCTTCCGGCCCTTCTACGGTCCCGTCTTCGATCAGCGCGTCCAACAGGTCCGCGAGATCCAATCCATCCTCGGCCGCCGCCAGGACTGCGCCGTCACCGCTGCCATCCTCCAGCCCCTCGCCCCCGTTGATCTCGCCCTCCAGCAGGCCCTCGACGCCGTCTCCGCGCGCGCCGTCCGGCTGGATGGCGAATTCCTCGTCTACTGGAACAGCCACTTCGACGCCGAAGGCCAGGAACTCCTCTGGACCCGCTACCTCTCCCGCCACACCCCCGTGCGCCGCTCCTCCACTTCAACAACGAAATGAGCCAGCCCTCTCCTCTCAAGTTCATGGAGGCCGTCAACGGCCACCAGAAGGCCGCCGTCGCTCGCGCCGCTATCGAACTCGAAGTCTTCACCCGCATCGCCGAGGGGCTCAGTACCGCCGATGAGCTTGCCGCCGCCTGCCGCTGCGCCCCCCGCGGCATGCGAATCCTCCTCGACGCCCTTACCGTTCTCGATCTCCTCCACAAGCACGAAGGCCATTACTCCCTCACACGCGACTCCGCCATCTATCTCGACCGCCACTCCCCCGAATACCTCGGCGATTGCATCGAGTTCCAGCATTCGCCTTTCATGCAGTCCGCCTTCCTTCATTTCACGGACGCAGTCCGCAAAGGCGGCGCTGTCACCGAACCCGAAGGCACCATGGCCCCGGAGCATCCCGTCTGGCTCCACTACGCCCGCGCCATGACCCCGCTCGCCATGCCCCAGGCCCGCAAGTGCGCCGACGTCGCCGGCCCCGTCGAATCCGTCCTCGACATCGCCGCCGGCCACGGCATGTTCGGCATCACCATCCTCCAGCAGTTCCCTAACGCCCGCTGCCTCGCCGTCGACTGGGCCAACATCCTCACCCTCGCACAGGAGAACGCCGCCGGCGCCGGCGTCTCCGCCCGCTACGAAACCCGCCCCGGCTCCGCCTTCGATGTCGATCTCGGCGCCCACCACGACCTCGCCCTGCTCCCCAACATCCTTCATCATTTCGACCCCGAAGGCTGCCACGCCCTTCTCCGCCGCGTTCACGCCGCCCTCCGCCCCGGCGGCCGCCTCTTCGTCGTCGAGATGATCCCTCACGAAGACCGCGTCCACCCCTCCGCGCCCGCCTGGTTCGCCACCATGATGCTGGCCACCACGCTCGCCGGCGATGCCTACACCCTCTCCGAATACTCAGCCATGCTCGATACCGCCGGTTTCTCTGCGCCCGAGGTCCATCCCGTCCCCAGCTCCGCGCGCAGCCTGCTCGTGTCGATAAAATAACCTGCCATGTGGCAGCAGACTTACTCACCCCTCGCCGGAAGCCTCGGCCTCTCCGCCCTCGCCGCCGCGCTGCCCCTCTTCACCCTGCTCTATCTCCTCGGCGTGCGCCGCACCGCTTCCTGGATCGCCGCCCTCTCCGGTCTCGCCACTGCCACCCTCGTCGCCCTCTTCGTATACCGCATGCCCCCCACCCTCACCGGTTCCGCCATCTTTTACGGCGCTGCGTATGGCCTCTTCCCCATCTGCTGGATCATCTTCTGGGCCATCTTTCTCTACCGCCTCAGCGTCGAAACCGGCCAGTTTGAGATCGTCAAGGACTCCATTGGAGGCCTCACCCAGGACCGCCGCCTCCAGGCCCTCCTCATCGCCTTCGCCTTCGGCGCTTTCGTGGAAGGTGCTGCCGGCTTCGGCGCCCCAGTGGCCGTCGCCGCCGCCATGCTCACCGGCCTCGGGTTCTCCCCTTTCTACGCCGCCGGCATCTGCCTCCTCGCCAACACCGCCCCGGTCGCCTTCGGCTCCATAGGCATCCCCGTCATCACCCTCGCCGGCATCACCGGGCTTCCTCTGGATAAACTCAGCGCCTCGGTCGGCCGTATCTGCGCCCCAGTCTCCCTGTTCGTCCCCGCTTATCTCATCCTGGTCATGGGCGGCTGGCGAGCCATGCGCGGCGTTCTCCCCGCCGTCGCCGCCACCGGCATCGCCTTCGCCGGGTCCCAGTTCTACGCCTCCAACTACCTCGGCCCCGAACTCACCGACATCCTCTCCTCCCTCTCCGCCATCGCCGCCTGCATTCTTGTCACTCTCATCTTCAAGCCGAAGGACCACTTCACGTTCGACAGCGCCGGCCTGGCCGGAGCGGGCAGTGCCGGCGCCGGCCACCTCACCAAGCTCCCGCCCCACCACTCCGCCTCTCAGATCATCCGCGCCTGGTCGCCCTACGCCCTACTCGTCGTCTGCGTCCTCCTCTGGGGCCGCGCCGACATCAAAGCCTACCTCAACACCTTCACCGTCCCCATCGAGTGGCCCGGCCTCCATAACCAGGTCATCCAGACTCCACCCGTCACCGCCAAAGCTGCCCCCTACGCCGCCCGCTACGCCTTCAACTATCTCTCCGCCTCCGGCACTGCCTGCCTCATCGCCTGCCTGCTCTCCGTGCTCGTCCTGCGCGTCCCTCTGCGTACCCTCTCGGTCGTATTCCGCACCACCTGCGCCCAACTCGCCAAACCCATCCTCACCGTCGCCAGCGTCCTCGCTCTCGCGTTTCTTATGAACTACTCCGGCGCCACCGGAACCCTCGGCCTCGCTTTCGCCGCCACTGGCGCGGCCTTCCCCTTCTTCAGCGCCCTGCTCGGCTGGCTCGGCGTCTTCCTCACCGGCAGCGACACCAGCGCCAACGCTCTCTTCGGAAACCTCCAGGTGGTCACCGCCAACAAGCTCGGCCTCAACCCCGTCCTTATGGCCGCCTCCAACTCCTCCGGCGGCGTCATGGGCAAGATGATCTCTCTTCAGAGCATCGCCGTCGCCGCCGCCGCCACCGGTATGCCGCAGCACGACGAATCCCGGCTCTTCCGCTTCACCCTGCGCCACTCCATCTTCCTCGCCGCTATCATCGGCCTGATCGTGCTTTTCTACGCATATCTCGCACCCCACTGGTCTCCCGGCCTGTAATTCGATATGCTAGCTGCGTGAATTTTCAGAGAAGAATAGTCGAATTCCTGATTTTCCTCGCTGCCACCGCTTCCATCCCGGCACAGGATCCTGTCTTCCGCGTCTCCACCCAACTTGTTGAAACCTCCGTCATCGCCACCGACGGGTCCGGTAACCCTGTCACCAACCTCCGTAAAGAGGATTTCTCCCTGCTCGAAGACGGCAAGCCCATGCAGATCGCCCAATGCTATGCCGCCGCCGCCATTGCCGCCGGCCCGCCTCCCGCTTTACCCAAGGGCGTCTACACCAATCGCCCCGAACTCCTCCCCCATTCCCCTCGTACCGTCACCGCAATCGTCCTCGATTACCTCAATACTCCCTGGACCGCGCAAACCGCCACGCGCGAACAACTGCTCGACGTCCTGCGCAAACTCGACCCCAACGACATCGTTGCGCTCTACACCATGGGCACCGAGCTGCAAGTCCTGCACGACTACACCACTGATCGCAAATCCCTCGTCGAGCAGCTCGGCAAATCGCCCGGACTCCTCTCCCTGCGCTCGCGCGACACCGGCGAACTCCTCAGGCTCAGCTCCGCACGCTGGGAACGCGCCTTCGGAGAGCGGAGCGCCCAGGCCGACAACGCCTCTCGCGCCACCCTTCAACGTTCCCGGACCCTCCTCACCCTGCAAACTCTCTCCATTCTCGCCCGTCACATGGCTGGGATCCCCGGGCGTAAGAACCTCGTGCTGATGTCCGCCGGCTTCCCTCTCACCGTCCTGCCCCAGACGACAACCACCGTCAAAGTCATCATGTCGGAAACTCATGGGCTCCGCATCGACAACATGCCCAACCCTGCCTCCACTGCCAACGCCGGCGAAGCCAGCCTCTTTCTCGACACCATGGATCGCACGCTCGACTCCATCAACGCCGCCGGCGTCTCTATCTATGGCATTGACGTCAATGGCCTGCTCGTCCCCATGACTCCGGCTGAAGACGGCTCCATCTTCAATGTGGCCAATCGAGATCTTGCCGCTGCCAACTCTGCCGTCGGCGACAACCATGCCTCTCTGGCCGAACTCTCCTCCCGCACCGGCGGCCTGAGCACCCTGCGCTCGAACGACATTTCCGGCGCACTCTCCCGCGTCCTCACCGACGCCCGCCACGCCTACACCCTCACCTACTACTCCCCCAACGACCGCCTCGACGGCAAAGCCCGCAAGATCGACATCCGCACCTCCCGGCCCGACATCAAACTCCGCTACCGCAATACCTACGTCCCCGCCGACCACTCCAAAGTCACCCAATCCGCCCGCAATGAACTCTCCTCCGCTCTCACCATCCCCATCTCCCAGAACGCCATCCTTCTCACCGCTCATCTTCAACCCGGCCAGTCCGGCCAGATCGACGCCGCTGTCCAGATCGAATCCCGCCAACTCGCGCTCCTCCCTAACAAGGACCGCTGGACCGGCGCCGTCGATATCCTCCTCTACCAGCTCTTCCCCGACGGCAAAATGAAGGGGCAGCAGCTCGCCCTCCCCCTCAATCTCGACTCCGCCGCCTACCAGACCCTCCTCCGGAAAGGCCTCATCGTTCGCAAATCCCTCACCCGCGAAAAGGACGCCTTCGCCCTCCGCATCGTCGTCCGCGACGCCAACACCGGCAACATCGGCACCCTCGACGCGCCGTTCGCACACCTCTCCAACTAGCCCGAGCTCCTCACGATCATCGCGCAGCATCTCCGCCACACGTTTCCCTCCACTTTCCCTAACACCCTCCCCTCGCGCGCCGATGAGCCCACAAGAGCGACAGGAGGGAAAAACTACATGGCTCTTGACGTGATGATCGTCGACGACTCCGCGGCAATCCGCAAAATCCTGCACCGAGTCCTACTCCAGGCCGATATCCCCCTCGGAACGGTCCTCGAAGCGGGCGACGGCAAGGAGGCACTGGAAAAACTCAAGTCCGCCAGCGTCAACCTCATCCTCTCTGACATCAACATGCCCAACATGGACGGCCTCGAACTCCTCAGTGCCCTCAAGGCCCAGGAGCCCACCAAGGGCGTACCCGTCATCATGGTGACCACCGAAGGCAGCAGTTCAAGAGTCATGGAAGCCGTCAACCTCGGCGCCTCCGGCTACGTCCGCAAGCCCTTCACCGCGGAGCAGATTAAGGAGAAGCTGTCCGGCCTCATCTAGCCGCCTTCAGGATCTAGCACTTCAGGATCTAGCACCTCAGGATCTAACAATGACCCACGAACGACTCATCCATCTGATGCGCGCTGCTACCCGCGAAGTCTTCGGCACCATGCTCGGTATCGAACTCACCGATCGCGAAGCCTACGCCCAGGAGAAAGCACCCGGCCCCAGCGAAGGCGTCCTAGCCCTCGTTGGCCTCGCTGGCCATTGGGCCGGCTCCGGCACCTTCTCCTGCTCCGCCAACTCCGCCCGCCACATCGCCGGGCAACTCCTCATGCAGACTTACGAGTCCATCGACGACGAGGTCCTCGACGCCATCGGCGAGGTCACCAATATGGTGCTCGGCAACGTCAAAACTTCGCTCGAAGAAGAACTCGGCCCCATGGGCCTCTCCATCCCCACCGTCATCTACGGCCGCAACTTCACCACTCGCAGCGTCGCCAAGAGTGAGTGGATCGTCGTGCCTTTCGAGTGCAACGGCGAAATTGTGGAAGTCCACCTCTGCCTCGCGCCCAGCAAAGAGGCCGGTGGCCTCACCCGTCTCGCCAAAGACCAGCTCGCCGCCGTGCTCTCCATCCTCGATTAAGCCCTTTCAGGGCCTGCCCACGAAGGAGCCCCTCGCCATGGCCAACCTCAAACGCTTCCTCGTCGTTCGGCTCGCCGGCCGCGAGTTCGCCATACCCGCCGCCCGCATCTGCGGCATGCTGCAGATGCGCGGCCTCCAGATGGAACCCGCCCAGGGCCTCGGCTCCGCCCGCTACCTCGCCAGCCTCCACGGCCGCGCCCTCCCCGTCTATATACCCAATCAGTCCCTCGGCCTCGCCGACCGCCCCGTCTCCGCCCGCAGTTGCCTGCTCCTCATCCGCGGCAAAGCCGCCCCCACACCAGGCTGCACCACCGACGCACACGCCGCCGATTGCGCCCTCGTCGTCGATTCCATCTCACGCCTGGAAGATCTACCGCCCAACCTCTGCCGCCCTGCCCTCAACGGCCAGGGCGCCGGCACCACCCATGTCCGCCTCGGCGAGAAGTGGCGCGAAGTCCTCGACGTCGAGAAACTCCTTCAGTAACCCCGCAACCCCACCACGTAGCTGTCCAGCGTTGGCCCCTTCTGCACGTTCCTCCGTTGCAGTGACACCACCTCGTCCGCCTTGCCCACCGCTTCCAGCAGCCACTCGAAACTCACCTGCCGCGCTACCTTTTCCAGCGCCGGCCGCACGTCTTCATTCCGGATCCGTCCCGCGCCTGCATGCAGCACCAGCAGGTCTTCCAGCAGCGCATACAGCGGCTGCAGGTAGAAATCCAGCTTCTCGCTCTTGCTCGCCAGCAGAGACTCCGACGCCTTCACCCACGTTGCGAATCCCCCCTGTGCCGACGCCGCTTCCAGCATCGCCAGCATCACGCCCCGCCGCTTCTCGTACACCGCCAGGTCCAGCGTCCCCGCCAGCCCAGGGCACCCCGGCGCCAGCGATGCCCGCCGCGTCGCGTCCTTCCAGCCCGCCTTCTTTCCGAACGCCTCCATCTCCTCCGGCGTCAACGGCGAGAGATGGAAGATCACCGAACGCGATCGGATCGTCTGCGGCAGGTCAAACGCATTCTGCGCCGTCATCAGCAGAATCAGGTGCGGTGGCGGCTCTTCCAGCGTCTTCAGCAGCGAATCCGCGCTCTGCGCGCTCGCCCGGTCGATCTGGTCGATCAGGAAAACCCGCCACTCGCCCTTCAGCGGCCGCAACTGCGAGCGGTTCTTCACCAGTCTCATCTGCTGGATCGACAACTGCCGCAGCGGCCCCTCCGGACAAAACGTCACAAAATCCGGATGCGACGCGAACAGCAGCGGATCCTCCGCCCGCTTCTCGCTCGGCCACTTCTCCCGCTCCGCCAGAATCGCCCGGTTCGCGTCCCGGCTCAAATCGTCCTGCTCGATCAGCGCTTCGGCGTGCGGATCGCTCCGGCTCAGCAGGTTTGCCGCGAACTTCCGCGCCAGCGTCGCCTTGCCCACGCCCTCCGGCCCGGCCAGCAGGATCGTCTGCGGAATCCGCCCGGATTCGCACATCTGCCGAAGCGCCGCCACCACCGCCGCATTGCCCCAGAACCCTTCAAACCCAGACGTTTCAAACATGGCCGCTCCGGTAGGCGTCGAACGCCGCCAGCACCCGCGCCGCCACCTCTTCCACAGTTCCCAACCCGTCGATCTTCACCACGCGCCCCGGTTCGGCCTGCGCCAGCGCCTGGTAACCCGCATGCACCCGTTCATAAAACACCCGGCTCTGGTCGTCCATCCGCGTATCCTGCTCCGCCCGCTCCTTGTTCCTCGAACGCGCCCGCCTCAGGCTCTCTTCCAGATCGATGTCGACCCAGAAAGTCACGTCCGGCCGCCGGCCCCGGCATGCGATCGCATCCAGACTCCGCACCACCTCCGTCCCCAATCCTCGCCCATACCCCTGATACGCCCAGGTCGAATCCGTCCACCGGTCCGACATCACAATCTCGCCCCGAGCCACCGCCGGTTCCAGCACCTCGTGCACGTTCTGCGCCCGCGCCGCGAAGTACAGCAGCATCTCCGCTTCCGGGCCCATGTTCTGATTCCGCGGGTCCAGCAGGATCCGCCGGATCCCGTTCCCGATCTCCGTCCCCCCGGGTTCCACCGTCTCGATCACCGTCTCCCCGCGCGCCCGCAGAAATGTCGCCAGCAGACGCATCTGCGTCGTTTTGCCGCAACCATCCAGCCCCTCAAAAGTCAGAAAGAGGCCGCGGCGGCTCGTCGTAGACATAGTGCAATACCTTCTTCAGATCTTCCCAGGCTTCGCGCTTCGCGTTCTGGTTGTACGGCCGGAGCAGGTAGGAAGGGTGATATGTCGGCATCACTGGAATCTCCCGCCACTGGTGCCACTTCCCGCGCATCTTCGTGATCCCCTCGCGCGCCCCCAGCAGCGCCTTCGCCGCCGTCGAGCCCAGCGCGCAGATCGCCCTCGGCTGCATCACCATCAACTGCCGCAACAGAAACTGCCCGCAGATCTCCATCTCGTCCGGTTCCGGCGTACGGTTCCCCGGCGGGCGGCACTTCACCACGTTGCAGATGTAGACGTCTCCGCGCCTCACCGCCAGGCCCTCTTTCAACGCAGTGTTGTCGATCATCTGCGTCAGAAGTTGGCCGGCCCGGCCGACGAACGGCAGTCCCTGCTCGTCCTCGTCCGCACCGGGCCCCTCGCCTACAAACACCAGCTTTGCCCCCACGTTCCCTGAGCCGAAGACAATCTTGTTCCGGCCCTCGCAAAGGCGGCAGCGTCTGCAGTCACCCATATCTTGCTGGATTCGGTCCAAACTGTCAGCCCCGGCATCCGGCTGGAATAGTGCGGAAAACATCTTAGAATCAACCGGTTTCACACTTACTTCCGCCTTTAGTGCAGCATCTTCCCAGCCCGAGTCAGGTCCCGGCGGCGGCGTAGCCGCCTCCTCAACCCGCGCCACCTCCACCTGGCCTGCCCTCTCCGGCAGATACAGTGTTCGGATCCCCAGGTCCTTGTAGAATGCCAGTTGCCGCCTCAGCTCTTCCCGGTCCATCGCCTCGCTTACCGGTCCTTATGCAGCGCCAGACGCAGCTTCAGCGCCTCATCCAGTATCTTGTCTGCCAACACCCGCTTCGTCGCCCGCCCCAACTCGATCGTCTGCCCCGTCCGCGTCACCACCATCACTTCGTTCTCGTCCACTTCGAAACCCGTGGCGTCGCCCGCTACGTTGTTCGCCACCACCATGTCGCAGTTCTTTGCCTGAAGCTTCCGCTTCGCTTCCGCCAGCACGTTCTGTGTCTCCGCGGCGAAGCCGATCAGCAACTGCCCGGAGTTCAACCGCTCGATCTCCCGCCCCACTTCCGCCAGGATGTCCGGTGTCGGATCCAGCTCCAACGACAGCCTCATCGCGGTCTTCTTCACCTTTTGCTTCGGAACCTCGGCCAGGTGGTAATCCGCCACCGCCGCCGTCTTGATCACCATCCCGCTTTCGGGCAAATGCCGGAGCACCGCCGCTCGCATCTCCACCGCGGTTTGCACCGGGATCAGTTCCACGCCCTCCGGCGCCGCAAGCTGCACCGGACCGCTCACCAGCACCACTCTGGCACCCCGTTGCACTGCCGCTTCCGCCAGCGCGTAGCCCATCTTCCCGCTCGACCGGTTCGTGATGAACCGCACCGGGTCCAGCGGCTCCCGCGTCGGCCCCGCCGTCACCAGAATCACTTCGCCATCCAGATCGTGCCGCCGCGTCAACAGCCGCTCCACGTAGGCGGCGATCCGCGCCGGTTCCGGCAGCCGGCCCGGCCCCGTCGTCCCGCACGCCAGCTCGCCTTCATCGGGTTCAAGGATGAAGTGCCCACGCGCCTCCAGCTTCTTCAGGTTTTCCTGCGTTGCCGGATGCCGCCACATCGCCGTGTTCATCGCCGGCGCCAGCACCACCGGTCCCTCAAACGCCAGGTAAGACGTCGTCAAAAAGTCGTTTGCCAATCCGTGCGCGAACCGCGCCAGCAGGTCCGCCGTCGCCGGCGCCACCACCAGCACATCGTTCTGTTGCGCCACCCGGATGTGTTCCACGCTCGACGCCAGCACTTCGTCTGACCCGCCGCCGCCGAACATCTCCGTCACTACCTTCCGCCCCGTCAGCGCCGCAAACGTCAACGGCCGCACAAACTCCTGTGCGGCCGCCGTCATCACTACATTTACTTCAAATCCGCGCTCCATCAGCCGGCGCGCCAGCTCCGCCGCCTTGTATGCGGCGATGCCCCCACCTACGCCCAGAATCGCTGAGTGCGAGGCCATCTCCAGCCCCTTAGAACTGCTGTTCTGCGGTTTCCGGAGTTTCCGTCTGCAGGGTCGGATCGTAGTAGCTCACCAGGCCCCGGCGCACCTCTTCCATCGACGCCACCGTCGGCTTCTTCGAAGTCGATGGCAGCAGCGACCGCGCGCCGCCCTGCAACTGCCGCGCGCGCTTCGCCGCCACAATGATAAACCGGTAAATGCTCGCTTCCGGATCGTCCGGAATCGCGTTGATCGGGCTGCGGCTGCTTCTTTCCATTTGCTCTCAATCCTCTTCTGGTTCGCCGGATGTTTCAAACGTCGCCAGGATCTCTGTCACCCGTCTCTGCACGGCTGGGTTGTCTGATCTCAGTCCGGCGGTCTGGCCATCTCCGGCTCCTCGCCGGCTGGCCTCCACTATCGCCTGCAACTGCCCAGACGCCACCTCGACGTCTTCATTTACCAGCACATACGTGTACTGGCTGTAATCCCGGATCTCTCGGGCCGCTTCCGCCACTCTCTTCCGAATGACGGCATCGGATACGTCCCCTCGCGCTCGCAACCGTTTCTCCAGCTCTTCACGCGAGGGCGCCAGGATGAACACACTGACGGCTTCCGGGATCCGTTCCCTCAATTGTCGCGCACCTTTTACGTCAATGTCGAGTACCGCGTCTTTGCCTTCTGCTCGCGCCTGGTCTACATACCGCCGGTGCGTCCCGTAGAAATCGTCAAACACCGGAGCCCACTCAATGAACTCGTCCCGCCCCCGCATCTCCAGGAACGCTTCCCGCGTAACGAAATGATATTCCTGGCCTTCCTTCTCCTGCCCCCGCGGCGCCCGCGTCGTATACGACACCGAAAACACCAGCTTCCCGTCCCGCTCCATCAGGTTGCGCACCAGCGTTGATTTCCCTGACCCCGATGGGGCCGAAATGATGAATACTTCGCTCATTCCAGATTCAGTGCCTGCTCCCTGATCCTTTCGATGTTCGCCTTCGCCTCCAGCGCCAGCGCCGAAATCTTCAGCCCCAACTCGCCCACGCCCGACGTCTTCGACAGGATCGTATTCGTCTCCCGATTCATCTCCTGCATCAGGAAATCCAGCTTCTTGCCCAACTCACCGCCGCCGTTGAGCAGCGCATCCAACTCCCGCGAATGCACCTGCAGCCGCCCCAGCTCTTCCGTGATGTCGCTCCGGTCCGCCAGCACCGCCGCCTCCTGCGCCAGCCGCTGCGGTTCCAGCCCCACCCCATCCAGCAACTCCGCCAGCCTCTCGTTCAACCGCGCGTGGAAGTGCTCCACCGCCGGCGCCTATCCATTTCTGCTAAGAAGTGGCCCAATTGAAACCCCACTTTATTCTTGGGACCAACAACAAACCATGTTGCTATCCATGTCTGAAGAGATGTGGCCCAATTGAAACCACATGACGCCGATAATCTTGTCGGCCAC
>JARKQJ010000206.1 GCA_029973955.1 Paludibaculum sp.
TATCAGCCAGCTGGGGGAGTTCGGAAGAACTGAGATTCGCGCACGCGAAGACCCTTTGAACCTGATCCGGTTCGCACCGGCGTAGGAAAGCGGCAGCAACGATCCGGAGAAAAACTTTCGGGAAGCCGTGGCCTGGCGCTACGGCTTTTTTATTTGGTATCCATGGGCGCGCCAAGCAGCGCCCTTACGAACATCATGGCGTGCGGGGCAATTGATGAAAGGTCTCTACCTCATAACCGACCAGAAGGAACAACTTCTCGAACGCGTGGAGAGCGCCCTCTCCGGCGGGGTCACCTGTCTCCAGTACCGCGACAAGACTGCGGACCATGCGGCGCACCGCGCCGAGGGGCAAAAGCTCCGGAATCTCTGTGCCGAAAAGGGGATCCCCTTCATCGTCAACGACGACGTGAGCCTCGCCGCGGAACTGGGGGCCGACGGGGTCCATCTGGGCCAGGACGACGGCGACGTGGCCGGGGCCCGCCTCGCGCTCGGGCCGAAGGCGATTATCGGCGTCTCCACCCATTCAACGGAGGAGGCCCTGCGGGCCGAGGCGGATGGGGCGGACTACATCGGCTTCGGCGCCATGTATCCAACCGGGAGCAAGGATGTCCGCTACCTTCCTGGGCCGTCGGCGCTTGCCGAAGCGCGGAAGCGGGTGCGCATCCCCATGGTGGCCATCGGCGGCATCGACCGGGACAATGCCCCGATGGTCATCGACGCCGGGGCCGATGCCATCGCCGTTATCTCGGCGGTGCTGTCGAACCCGGAGCCGGGCCTGGCCGCCGCGGAACTGGCGCTGCTTTTCAACCGGCGACTGCCGTACCCGCGCGGTTCCGTTCTCACCGTAGCCGGGAGCGATTCCGGAGGCGGCGCCGGCATCCAGGCGGACATCAAGACCATAACCCTGCTGGGAGGGTACGCGGCCTCGGCCCTCACCGCACTCACGGCCCAGAACACCCTGGGTGTCAGTGCCATCCACGGAGTCCCGCCGGCGTTTCTGGCGGAACAACTGGACGCGGTCCTCAGCGACATTCCGATCCAGGTGGTGAAGACCGGCATGCTCTTCTCTGCTCCAATCATCGAGGTCCTGGCGGAGAAGCTGGCCGAATACGACAAGAAAATCCTGGTGCTGGACCCGGTGATGATCGCCAAGGGGGGAAGCAGCCTTGTCGACGACCCGGCTGTTGGAGCCCTGGTGGAAAGGCTCCTGCCCCGTGCCTACCTGGTAACCCCGAACGTTCCGGAGGCGGAGCGGCTGACCGGCCTGTCCATCAATGACGAAGACTCCCAGGAGGAGGCGTGCCGGAGGCTCCACGCACTGGGCGCGCGCAACGTGCTCCTCAAGGGTGGGCACCTGCCGGGGCCGGAGGCGACGGACCTCCTGTTCGACGGCGCGACCTTCCGCCGCTTCACCACCAGCCGCATCGACACACCCAACACCCACGGCACCGGATGCAGCACCGCCTCGGCCATCGCCGCCTTCCTTGCCGGGGGAGAACCGTTGCCGGTCGCCGTTGCACGGGCCAAGGAGTTCATCACCAGCGCAATCAGGCTCGCGGCGCCCCTCGGACAGGGGCATGGACCGGTCAATCATTACCTGGCGGCAAAAGAACTGTAGGGGCGCTGACTTCGGCGAGATCGTAGCACAGCAAGCTGTTGACAGAAACCGATGTACACGAAAGAGGAACATCCATGACGCAACTTGAAATGGCCCGCCAGGGCATCGTTTCCGACAAGATGAAGCAGGCTGCCGCCGATGCCGGCATTGACGCGGACGTCCTGCGACAACGCATTGCCGAAGGTACGGCCATCGTCTGCCATAACAACCTGCACACCAACGGCCGCCCCCTGGCCGTGGGCAAAGGCATAGCCACCAGGGTCAATGCCAATATCGGCACCAGCAAGGACGACACCAGCATCGACAAGGAACTGGAAAAGGCCAGGGTGGCCGTGGCCGCCGGCGCCGACTCCATCATGGACCTGTCCACCGGCGGCCCCATCGACGAAATCCGGCGG
>JARKQJ010000223.1 GCA_029973955.1 Paludibaculum sp.
CGCACTCTGCCGCTCCGCCAGCCGCGCCGCCCGCAGCCGGTTCACCCTCAACACCGGCATCGCCACGGCCAACGCCAGCGCCAGGCCCAGCACCACAAACAAACCCAGCCTCGCCCAGAACAACACCTCTTCCGCAAACGCCGAACGGTCCGCCCACGTCGCCAAAACCACCGTGGCCACCAGCAACGCCCCCGCCACAACGCCTGCGCCGCCCGCCACTGCGCGCCACCTCAAACGGCGCTCAATGGCCTGCAGGTATCGGTAGAACAGCTCCAGTGCGCTCATGCTGCCTCCTGCGAAAGATGCTTCGATGCGACGTAGGCTTCCACCGCCGCTGCCAGCACAGCCGCCGCCAACACCCAAATCGCCAGCGACCGCTTCACCTGCTCCTGCCCCACGCCCGCCGTCCCCTCCTGCGCCGCCCCGCCCGACCACAACTCCGCTGACTCCTTCGGCATCGGCTCCAGATCAGACTCCCGCCCGTCCACATTCGCCGCAATCATCTGCGACCTCCCCGCCCCGCGCCGCACCTCCCAGAACCCCGTTCGTGTCAGCACCAGTGGCGCGCCTTTCGCCGACTCCTCCAACGTCATCGCCCGCCTCCCCTCCGGATCCAGCGCCTCAAACGACCGCGACGCTCCCGCCGGAAAATCGATCGCCGTGTCCACCGCCACATCCAGGGCCGCCTGCTGCCATCCGCTCAATCGGTGCGCCGCCTGCTCCAGGAACGGCACAAACCCCGGATGCACCGGCAGGTCGTTGCCCAGATTGTCCAACCCCGACGCCAGCACCATCACACTCCCCGCGCCCACGCTCTGCTCCATCAACACCGGCAGCGACGAAGCCAGCCGCGCATACACCCGCGCCTGCCCCGGCTCCACCTCGAAAACCTGATAGAACCGCACACCCTCCCACTGGCCCGCGCGCGCCAGCGGCACATACGATGCATCCGTCGCCCCCAGCGCCAGAAACCTCTCGCCATCCCGCGTGGCGAACTTCGAACCCAGAATCCGCTGCCCCGTCCCCGGCACGCGCGACGAAGCCGCAATCACCGGACCCACCGCCACCAGCGCCGCTCCCCCTCGCCGCAGGTATTCCGTAAACGCCGCATCCGCCGGCACCGCATCGGCCACAATCACGAACGCCGCATCCTGAAACGAATCAGACCGCACCACCGTGTAAGCCCCGGCCGCCGCCGCTTCCAGCGCGTTCTTCACATACAGCTCCGCCCGCGGCGAGCCCAGAAACACCACGCGCCTCGGATCGGTCCTCTCCATCGCAAACCAGTGCCGGTCATCCATCGCCAGCCCATCTCCGGACGCCATCACCACCGCGCAGCGCGAGAATCCATACGGAATCTCCGGCCCCTCGAACTCCACCTTCACCCGCCCGGCCGGCGGCACATCCACACTCTTCGTCGCCACCGTCTTTCCGTTGACTTCCAGCGACACGCTCTTCCGCGCCGCCTCTGTGTGGAACCCGGCCACAGTCGCTTGAATCCTCGCCCCGCGCCCATCTCTCACCCGCGCCGGCGCCGTCACGCTCTCCACCGCCCAGTTCGCCGCCGCCTTTTCCGCCAACGGATGTAGCACCAGCCGCAAATCCCCATTCAACCTCAGATCGCTGAACCCGGCCGGCATCGCGCTGCGCTGCAGGTCGCTGATCAGGTGCACCTCCACCGGACGCTTCAGGTTCTGCTGATACCCTCGCAGCGCCCGCGCCAGCTCTCCAAACGAATTGCGCGAGCCCGCCGCCTCCAGCCCCGCCAGGTCCGCCGCCGTCAGCAGCCGCAGCTTCGAATCGAACGCCGCCAGCCTCGCCCCCTGCCGCACCAGCGGCGCCGCCTCATCCCTGGCCTTCTGCATCCGTCCCGCAAAACCCATGCTCGCCGACGTGTCCACCACCACCAGCCGCTCCGCCGCCGCCCCGGCCCCCCCCGCCCGCCAGAGGAACGGCTGCGCGAACGCCAGCACCATCAGCGTCAGCAGGAAGAGCCGCGCCGCCAGCAGCAACAGATAGTCCAGCCTCCGGTGCTTCAGATCCGCCTGCACGCTCTTCTCAAAGAACATCAGCGAGGCAAATTGTTGCGTCTCGCTCCGGTGCCGCTTCAACAGGTGCAGATACACCGGCACGCCCAGCAGCCCGAGCCCCGCTAAGAACCATGGCGTGAGGAATCCCATCCTAAGGCCGCCCCTCCCGCACAATCAGATACCGCCGCAGGGCTTCATCCAGAGGCTGGTCGGTCAGCGCCAGCGTGTAGCTCAAACCCGCCCCAGCCGCCCGCTTCTGCAGCTCATCCAAATGCGCCTTCATCTTCTCCCGGTACGGCCCCGCCGCGTACTCCGGACTCACCTCCAGCTCCGCGCCCGTCTCCATATCAACCAAGACGCGCGACCCGGCCAGCCGCGGCTCCACCTCTTCCCGGTCCAGCACCTGCATCAGGATCACGTCGTTCCCCCTGTGCCGCAGCGGCGCCACCGTGTTCACCACCTCCTCCGCCGGCGCGTAGAAATCCGAAACCACCAGCACAATCCCGCGCCGCTGTAGAAACTGCTGGAAGTGCAGAAACGGCCGCGCGAAGTCCGTCCTCTGCCCCGGTTCGGACCGGTCCAGCGAATACAGCACCTTCAACCACTGCCCGTGCCGCGACGATGGCTCCACGTAGTCCCGCACGTCGTCGTCGAAGCTGATCAGCCCCACCGCGTCCCTCTGCTGGTGCGCCAGGTACGCCAGCGACGCCGCCAGAAATCGCGCGTAGTCGATCTTCCGCAGCCGGCGCTCGGCATCCCCCTTATAGCCCCCTTTAAAACCCATCGACGCGCTGCGGTCCAGCAGAATCGTCAGCCGCGTATTCGTCTCCCCCCGGTAGCGCTTCAGATACAGCCGGTCCGCCCGTGCATACACGTTCCAATCCACGTACCGCAAATCGTCGCCCGGCGTGTACGCGCGGTACTCCGCAAACTCCTGACTGAAGCCGAAGTCGGGCGAACGGTGATGACCCGCAATGAACCCGTCCACTACGGTCTTCGCCGTCAGCTCCAGGTTCGCAATCCCGGCCAGCACCTGCGGATCGAGGAAACGTTGCGTCATGGCTTGCCCTTGAACGGAAGCGCCGCCAGAATGCGCTTCAAAATGTCGTCCGGCGTCAGCCGGTCGCTCTCAGCCTGAAAGTTCAGCAGAATGCGGTGCCGCAACACCGGCCGCATCAGCTCCGCCACGTCCTCCTCCGTCACGTGATACCGGCCCCGCATCAGCGTCCGCGCCTTCGCCGCCAGCACCAGGTTCTGCGCCCCGCGCACTGACCCGCCAAAGTTCACATACTTCTTCACGAAATCCGGCGCCGTCGCGTCCGACGGCCGCGTCGCCCGCACCAGCCCGATCGCGTACCGCGCCAGATCCTCCGCAATCGGCACCATTCTCACCAACTGCTGGAACGCCACAATCTCCTCCGCCGTCGTCACCGGCTGCAACTGTGCCTGCGCCGTCGTCGTCGTCAGCCCGATCACCTTCAGTTCCTCTTCTTCGTCCAGGTAATCCAGCAGCGTGTTGAACAGGAACCGGTCCAGTTGCGCCTCCGGCAGCGGATACGTGCCTTCCAGTTCAATGGGGTTCTGCGTCGCCAACACGAAGAACGGCGACGGCAGCTTGTAGTGGTTCCCACGCACCGTGCACGACAGCTCCTGCATCGCCTCCAGCAGCGCCGCCTGCGTCTTCGGTGGCGTGCGGTTGATCTCATCCGCCAGCAGCACGTTGCCGAAAATCGGCCCCTGCACAAACGTCCAGATCCGCCGCCCGGTGCCCGGCTCGTCTTCCAGAATATCCGTACCCGTAATGTCGCTCGGCATCAGGTCCGGCGTGAACTGAATCCGCCGGAACTCCAGCCCCAGCGTCTGCGCCATCGTCCGCACCAGCAGAGTCTTCGCCGTGCCCGGCATGCCCGTGATCAGGCAATGCCCGCCCACAAACAAAGCGATCATCAGTTGTTCCAGCACTTCGTCCTGGCCGACAATCACCTTGCGCACCTGCTCCACCATGGCCTGCTGCACGGCCTGGAAGCGGTCCACTTGCTGCTTGAGGGCGTCGATCTCGGTTGGGTTCATCGTTCTCATTTCACTTTCGATTCTTTCGATGCCGTGCTCAGTTCGATCAACAGCTTCTGCGCCGGCCTGTATCCCGGCGCCTCTTCCAGCGCCGCCAGCACCGCGTCCTTCGCCTCTTCCGGCCTCTGCGCGTTCTTCGACGCCACGGCCAGCCCGTACCATGCCGACGCTTTGTCGATCGGCTTCGATTCCAATACCGCCCGCCACTCCGCCGCCGCCTCCGGCCAGCGTCCCAGCGTCCCCCTCAGCGTCCCCAGCTTCCGGTGCAGCTCTTCATCTTTCACTGGATAGATCCACAACACCCGCGTCAGCGTCGCCTCGGCCGCAGCCGCATCGCCCAGCTCTTCCTGCAATCCCGCCAGTTGCTTCAATACCTGCGGACTCCGCCCGCCCTCGCGCGCATACTTCAGCAACGCCTCCGCCGCCCCTTCCTTGTCTTCCTTCGCCAGTCGCGCCGCCGCCAGCGCTTCATACGCATTGCCGGCCTCCACATACTCCGGATACTCCGAAATCCGCTTCGGCGCCGCCTCTTCCACCTCTGCCCAGCGCTTCGCCTTCACTGCCTCGTTCAGCGGCTTCAGCGCCTTCATCCACGCCTCGAACGAAGCCATCTCCTTCGCGTGCGCCTTCTCCAGCCACGCGATGAAATCCCGGTCGAACTCGCCCGGCTTCACCCCCAGCACCTCTTCAATCACCTCCGCCGTCGGCCTCACCTTCGAAAACGCACTAATCATCTCCAGCAGCTTCGGCCACCCCCAGCGCTGCTCGATGTAGTCGCACACCCGCCCCGCCTGGAAATACGAAACAATCACCTGGTTCGGATACGACGGCCGGATGAAGCCCCGGTCCAGCAGCGCCACCGGCAGCAACTCCTTCTTCTTCATCACCGTCAGAATCTCCGGCGTCAACCGGTCCCCCCACTCCGCATCGGCCTTCGACTCTTCGTGTACCGCCAGCCCTTCCGTAAACCACCGCGGCACCCTGTGCCGCGTCGCCGTCACCACATACACGTGGCTCAACTCGTGCCACAGCGTCGAAGCCCAGTGGAACGACCCCGGCCTCCGCGCCGACGGGCTGTCCATCGCCACGCTCAGACCAAACGTCACCCCCAGCGCCCCCAGCCCCGGCAGCCCCGTCGTCCTCACCTCAAAATCGGGATGATCCGGATACACCTCCACCGTCACCGGACCCGGCAGCCGGAACCCATACTTCTTGTCGTAAGCCGCAATCGCCCGCTCCATCTGCATCTCGAAATACGGCTGCAGCAGCGCCGCCTCGCCCCTGTGCAGCCGCAGCAAATACCGCGGATGCCGCACCGTCACGAAGTTCTTATAGCTGTCCAGCAGCTTCAGCGAGTTCGTCGTCGCCGCGTCCCTGTAGCCCGCCTCATACGCCTTCTCCAACTCCCGCCGCGCCTCGGCGTCCTGGCCCACCCGCATCAGATTCACGCCCAGCTCGCTGCGCGCCCGGTCCAGCCCCCCATCGATCGACACCGCCCTCCTGTACAGCTCAATCGCCTCCTCATAGCGGCGGTTCAACACAAAGTGCCGCGCCATCCGCGCATAGCCCGCCCCGTGCGGCCCCATCTCTTCCAGCAGCTTCGTCGCGTCCCGGTCCTGCAGCAGAGCCATCGCCGCCAGCACCGCCACGGCGTCCTTCGACGAACGCACCTTCTCCGCCTCCGCCCTCGCCGCCACGAAGTTGCCGTCTTCTAAGAATGTGTTCGCCAGCAGCACCCGCGCCTCCACCAAATCCGGTTCCCGCTCCAGCGCCTTCTGCGCCAGCTCGATCGCCTTCTGGTCGAAGTGCTCGGAAGCCACCAGGCCCAAACCCACCAGCGCCCCCGCAGCGTCCTTCTTCAGCTCCAGCGCCTCCTGGAACAGACCCTCGGCGTCCTTCAGGTTGTACCGCTCCAGCAGCAGCCGCCCCCAGCGAACCTTCAGTTCCGCATCCTTCGGATTGTTCTTCTCCGCCAGCCGGAACGCATTGTTGGCATCCTCGTAGCGCTTCTCTTTCCAGTAGCGCTCGGCCAGCGCGCGCGCGTCTTTCTCCAGCCCGGCTTGCGCCGCCGCCGGCAGTCCCATCAGCGCGAGAATGCACAGCACCCTCACCGGTCGATCACCTCCTGCGTCCGCGCCAGCTCCAGCAGCAGCTCGCCCAGCTTCTGCTTGTACTCCCCAATCGGCATCGCCGCCTTCTCCAACTTCAGCTTCTCGATGGCGATCTCCAACTCCTCCCGCCGCGCCAGCGCCAGCCGCTTCTGCGGGTCGCTCAAAGCCTTCTGCGCCGCCCCAAACCGCACCAGCGCAAACCGCGCCTCCGCGCTCTCTTCCATTTGAGGATGCTCCGTCGCCAGCCGCTTCTGCGTGTCGTAAAACGCGGCCGTCTTCGCCTTGGCGTACTCAAACGCCTCTCTCGCGCTCACTGCCTCGTTCTTGTCCGTGTCCGCCCCCACATCCCGCAGCGCCTCCACCCAATAGCGCGGAAACACCACCGCCGTCTTCTCCGTTCCGCTCCGCGTCGCGCTCACCACGCTCCGCTGCGGCGCCTTCAGCACCGTCGCCGCCGCCCCGCTCGCGCTCGTCGCCACCACCACCAGCTGCCGCGCCGGAATCCGGTCCAGCCACCCTCGCAGCTCTTCCGCCGTCACATCCGGCCCCGGCAGGTTGAACTTGTACACCATGCCATCGAACGTCCCGTGCCCAATCAGCATCAGCTCAAACGTGTCGCCGCTCTGGGCCTGCGCCGCCACCCGCTCCAACGCCGCTTTCAGGTTCGCCTTCGTCGCCTGCGCCCCGCTCAGCGCCTCCCCGCCCGCCAGCTTCTGGTGCTCCGCCGCCAGCGCGGCAAAGCGCTGCTCGTAGTCCGGCTCGCCGCCCAGCCCGGCCACGGCCAGCCGGAAATCCGCCGCCATTGCCACGGACATCGCCGCGGCCAGCCCCAACCACAATGCCGTCAGAATCCTCATACCGCACCCCACCTCCGCCGCAGCAGCCACGCCGCGCCTTTCAAACCCGCCAGCAACAGGAACGCCGCCGGTGCGCTCCAGATGTCCCGCACCTCTTTCACTGAGATCCCCGCATCCGACAGCTCGATCTCCGTCGGCAGCGGCGAAGTCGCCCCCGGCTCGTAATACCGTCCGCCGGTCTGCTGCGCCAGCCGCTCCAGCAACTCCCGGTTCTGCTCCGTCCTGAAGTTCTCCGCCACCCCGTCTTCACGCCGGAACGTCAGCGTGTCGCGCCCCAGGTCCGTCTCCCCCTGCCGCGCCGACACCTCCGCCAGGTACGAACCCGGCGCCTCCGCCTTCCACTCCGCCGCGTACGCCCCCGGCTCGTTCTTCACCGGCTGCAGCGGCACCACCGTCGATCCCCCGCCGGGCCCGATCACCGTCGCCTCCACCACCGCATCCGCCGCCGGCAGATAGTTGCGGTCCCGCACCTCCGCCCGCAGCGGCACCCGTGTCTCGTCGGAATAGACTTGGCGGTTCGACGTCAGCATCACCCTGTCGTTGACATCGCCACCCACCCACCGCAGCAGTTGCCGCCAGAATGTCTCGTGGCTCATGTCTTTCGAATCCTGCGCCATCTGCCAGCGCCAACTGCCGCCCGTCGCAAACAGCGCCACCCGCCCGCGCCCATACGGCTGCGTCACCAGCAGCGGAAACTTCCCCCGCCCGCTCGCATTCAACTCCGCCAGCACCAGCGCCCCCGGCTTCGCCTCCCCCGTCTCCTGGAAATCCGCCAGATACGGCAGCGCCTTCCATCGCGACGTGTTCTTGCCCGCGTCTTCTTCCATTCGCGTGATCAGCGAATCCCGCCCCGCCCCCGTCAGCTCCACCGTCGCCGGTTCTCTGTGGAACGTCCCCCGCCGGTCCGGCAGTGTCACCGGCAGCATCTGCGCCACCGCCGAGTGGTTCCAACCGCCCTCCGACAGCGCCGCGCGCCCGCCTAGAAACAACACGCCTCCGCCGCGCCGGTCCACGAACTCCTGGATCAGCGACTGCTGCCCCGCATTGAAGTACCCCGCTTCCACGTTTCCGATAATGAGTGCCTGGTAGGCGAACAGTTCATCGATCGAATCCGGAAATCCGCGCTCCAGCTCCTTCGGGCTCTCGATCCCCTGCCTGTAGAACTTGTTCTGCGTCGTGCGCAGAATCGAGGTGAGCTGCAGGTTCTTGTCCAGCTCCACCGCCCGCCGGATGAACTTCATCTCCCACCGCGGCTCGCCTTCGAAATAGAGAATCCGCGGCCGCTTGTCGCGTACGTCCAGCAGCCGCGTCACCGTGTTGTTCTTCACGTTCCTCTCGCCGCTCAAGGGCGCCACGGAAATCTCCAGCGCCTTCGCGCCCGCCGCCCCGGCCGGGAACGAAATCTCCTCCCGCACCGCCTCCGCCCCCGCCGGCAGCTTCACGTCCCTGGCCGCCAGCACCCGCGTGCCGTCTTTCACCGTCAATCTCGCCAGCTTGCCGTCGTAGCCCGCCTGCCGCAGCGTAATCGTGGCGGCCACGCGCGCCTCCGGCAGCGTCCGCGCCGCCAACTGTGCGTCCGCGATCTCCACATCGTCCCTCATCCGCTCCGGCCCGAACCCTACCGCATGAATCGGAATCCGCGACCGCCGCAACGCATCCATCGTCTCCGCGCTCAGCCCGCCCGCATTGTCCGCTCCGTCGGAGAGCAGCACAATCGCCCCCACCGGCAGCGTCGCCGCCTCCGCCGCCGCGCTCTCCAGCGCCTCGCCCAGCCGCGTCACCGGCTGCGCAGCCGCCGCCGGCGCCGTGCCTGTCAAGTGCAGCCCTTGCCCCGCCTCATACACGCGCACCGGGAATCTCTTCCGCAGCGCCGGCAGCAGTGAATCCTCCAAGAGCTTGTGCGCCGCTCCGATCCGCCCGTCCAGCGCCATGCTCGCCGACGTGTCCACAATCACCGAAACCACGTTCTGCTGCGGCTTCAGCGTCGCCACGCTCAGCGCCGGCTGCCACAGAAACAGCAGCAGCAGCGCCAGCACCGAACTCTCCAGCGCCGCCAGCGCCCACGCCCGCCGCCGCGAAATCGGCTTCTTCAAATACAGCCACACCGCAAATCCCACCGCCGCCGCCACGCCCAGCCCCAGCAGCCACAGCGGCCACGGGTTCGCCAGCACAAGCGTGCCCTTGCGATATACGGGCCAAGGGTACTTGAAGAGGAATTCGAACAATGCGGCTCCTAGTGCGTCATGGCATAGATGATGTAGTTGATCGCCGTCCTGTACGCCTGCGAAGCGTACTTCTCCGGATAGTGCGGACTATCCGCCCACTCCCACGCATCGCCCTGGTCCATGTTGTGGCAGATGCCGATCACGATGCGCCCTTTGTCGTCCCTCACCGCCCGCCACTTCGGCTCGTATCCGTCGTATTCGTAGGTCTTCGTAAAGGGATAGTTCACAATCCCCGGCACCTGCATCCGGTGCTCCAGGTCGTACAGCACGTGGAAGATCGGGTCCGAGTCCTCGATGTCCACAATCGTCTTGTCTCCAAATCCCTTGTTCAGGCTCTCGGTGAAGATCTCCCACTCCATCGTGCCGTGAAAGTCGTCTGTAAAAAGAAAGCCGCCCCGGTCGATGAACTCCCGCAGTTTCCTCGCCTGCGACAGCGGCAGGTCCCAGTGCCCCGCCTCCACCACATACACCCATGGATAGTTGTAGATGTCGTCGCCCACCAGGTCCACGATGCGCTCCATCGAGTTCGCATCGATCCGCGTCAGCCGCCGCACGCCTTGCAGAAACTGCCGGTCCGCCTTCGGATAGTCCACCGTCCACGAGCCCCGCATCGCCCAGATGCCCGTCGCCCGCACGTTCGCATAGCGCAGCCGCGCGAAATAGAACTCCGCCTTCACCCCCGCATCGGCCGGAGGCGGCGTATCCGAATCCGGAAACAGCCGGCGGATGTCACGGTAGCCGCGCTGGAACGCCCACACTGTCCCCGCCAGAGCTGACACGAGCGCCGCAATCGCCAGCAGCTTCCGCATGATCCTTTAGATGCCCCTTGTGGGCCTTAGGATAGCAGACGATTTCAACTCTCGTGCCGTTACCGCGGCATCGGGCCGGCTTGGGCGGGCATCCACCCGCCCCCGGCTTTCTCCGTGACTACTTGGGACAACTCGCCCGGCAACTCGTCAGCCTCGTCTCGCAGGCCTTCCGGTCGTTGTCCGTCTTGGCGCGCTTCAGGCAGTTGTCATGCCCGGACTGACACTTGTCCATGCACTGCTGCCGCTTGTCCGGCTGCGCCTTCTTGTCGCCGGCGAACAACAGCGAACCTGCTAGGAATGCGCAAATGAAGAGTTTGTTCACAAGAGAACCTCCTTGGCGAGGCACTCTATCCCAGCCGGCGCCCGGAGTCCAGGCATCAAACGATGGTCTGTCCAACGATGGCCTTACGCCGCCAGCAGACCCCGCAGGTTCCAGCCGCAGATCACGCTGCCTTCGAACTTGTTCCCGTTCGGACCAGGCCAGTGCGTCTCCAGGCTCACCGCGCCCTTGTACCCGTCGGCCAGCAGCGCCGCAATCTGTCCCTTCCAATCCACGTGCCGCGTCCCCAACGGACCCCACACCGGCTTGTGCCCCACCATCTCGCAGTCCTTGGCGTGGACGTGCACAATGCGATCCTTCGGCAGCAGGTTGTAGCCATACGGGAACGGCTCCTCTCCGCACACCAGCGCGTTCGCCGGATCCCACACCAGTTGAATGTGCGAGTGCGGCATTGCGTTCAGAAACCGCGCCGCCTCCACCGCCGTGCCGATATTACAGGCATGCTCGTTCTCGATGCCGCAGATGATGTTGTGCGCCTTGAACTGGTCGGCGATCTTCGAAATCGCCCCGCACGCCGGCTCAAAGCACTTCTCCGGATCCAGCGTCCGCCAGAACGAGAACACGCGCACCACGTTCGCCCCCGTCATCTGGCAAAGCTGAATCGCCCGGTCGGCCAGCTTCGGCTGGTCTTCCAGCGTAAACGTCGCCCCGAAAATATCCTGCTGGAAGCGCGGATCCACGTCCCCGCCCTCCGGCAGCGTGCACTTCAGAATCGGCGACGACAGCCCCAGCACCCTGATCCCCTTGGCGTTCAGCACATCCATGGCCCGCTTCACCTCGTCGTCGGTGAGGTTCATGATGTTCTTGCCCCACACCACCCGCAGTTCGCAGGCAGTCATGCCAATCCCGGCCATCGCCGCCGCCGCGGCATTCAGATCGGGAGAAAACTCGTCAGTAATCGCAGCCAGTTCAAGTTTGGGAGTCATAACAGTTCCACCGCCATTCTATTTCAATCCCACCCCCCAGCGAATCCCCCGCAACCCACCCCATTTCCCCCGAGACGAAGTCCAGGGGCCACAGGGCCAAG
>JARKQJ010000251.1 GCA_029973955.1 Paludibaculum sp.
TCGAGGCGGCCGACGACGCCGTTCCAGTTGGTTTGGGTGTGATCGGTGACGGAGTGGGCGTTGCGGCCGACGTCGATTTTGAGGGTGTTGTCGATCAAGAGGGTGAGGGTGTGGCGACCAGGGGCGAGGTTGACGCCGAGATCGTAGAGGTGCGGGGTGGAGAGGCTGTTCTGGGTGCCGAGGTCGCGGCCGTCGAGCCAGGCGCGGGTTTCCCAGTGGGGGCGTTCGAGGAAGAGACGGACATGCTGGCCGCGCCAGTCTTCGGGGATGGTGATTTCGCGCTGGTACCAGGCGGGGCCTTCGTAAGTATAAGGGCGTGAGAGCCAGCCGCGGGAGGGGGCGGAGAGTTTGAGGCCGTAGCCGGCCTGGTCAGTGGAGCCGGGAAGGAAGATGGTGTCGCCCTGGAAGCGCTGCTGATACCACTTCATTTCGAGGCCGGATTTTTCGGCGTCGAGGCGGAATTGCCAGGTGCCCTCGAGTGGGATGGACGCTTGGGCGGAACAGCCCCGCTGTGTCCACGTAGGGACACAGGTGGCCGTCCCTGGGGTTGGGATGGTTTGGGCGGCCAGGGGGATGGCGAGGAGCGCAAGCAGAGGTTTCATTTTGATGGATCAGAGGAGCTTAGAGACGCCGGGGGTGAAGAAGACGGGGTAGGAGCCGTCGGGGCCGGGGCGGGTGGGTGGCTCTGTGTCGGGGCGGATGTCTTCGGGGAGGGGACGGTGGGCATAGGTAGAGTTGGAGATCTGGTCCCAGGTGACCTCCTTGCCGGAGTAGCAACTGAACTGGCCCATGAGGGTGATGAGGGTGGAGCGGGCCATGTAGTCGCCGTTGTTGAGGGGGGTGGCGTTGCGGATGGAGTTGAAGAGGGCGACGTGCTCGATGTCGTAGGCGTTGTTCTTGGAGGCGGGGCCGGGGTGGAGCCAGTTGGTTTCGCCGGAGATGGTGAGCTTGAGGAGATCGCAGCGGCCCTTGGTGCCGAGGATGAGGGAAGAGTTTTCGTTGTAGCAGTTGTCGATGGTGCGGCAGTAGGCATAGATGCGGACGCCGTTGGCGAACTCATAGACGACGGAGTGGTGATCGAAGACGTCGCCGTAGATTTCGCCTTTGAGGGTGGAGCGGCCGCCCATGCCGTAGGCGCGGACGGGGGCGGTGTTTTTCATGGCCCAACTGGAGCGATCGAGGTTGTGGATGAGGGTTTGGGGGACATCGTCGCCGCAGAGCCAGTGGAAGTGGTACTGGTTGCTGGCCTGGTATTCGATTTCAGAGAGGCCGGGGACGCGCTGGTACATGACATAGGGCGGGCGGAGCCAGGTTTCCTGGATGGCGACGATGTCGCCGATGGCGCCGTCGTGGACGCGCTTCATGGTTTCCTGATAGCCGGGGTGGTAGCGGCTCTGGAGCCCGCTGACGACGGAGAGGCGCTTTTCGGAAGCGAGCTTGAGGGCGGCGCGGAGCATCTGGATGCCGTAGGGGTCGATGGCGTGGGGCTTTTCGAGGAAGACGTGCTTGCCTGCTTCGATGGCGGCCTTGAGGTGGAGGGGGTGGAACTTGGCGGCGTTGGCGATGATGACGACGTCGGAGCTGGCGATGACGTGCTTGTAAGCATCGAAACCCTTGAAGCAGTGGTTGTCGTCGACGGTGACCTGGCCGGGATATTTGAGTTTGAGGGCGGCGCGCTTTTCCTGAACGCGATCGAGGCGGATGTCGCCCATGGCGACGATTTGAATGTCTTTGCCGGCGTTCATGGCATTCATGGCGGCTGCTTCGCCGCGGCCACCGCAACCGATGACGCCGACCTTGATGGCGGAAGAGGCGGCGACGTAGCCGGGGAGGGGGGCGGAGACGGCGGCGGCCGAGGCGGCGAGCTTGAGGAAATCGCGGCGAGGGGAGGAGAGATATTGCATGGCGGATCCTGGAATGAGGCTGAGACAACAGTATTGCGGCGCACGGCGGAAGTCAACGCAAGGCGGTAGAATCGTGGCACCGAAGGAGTGTGCGCAGTGACGAAGCAGTGGGTTCTGGCGCTGGCGGCGCCGTTGTGTCTGAGCGCGGCGGTGACGCCGGAGGGGTTGCGTTGCGAGTACCGGAAGAGCCCGCTGAACGTGGATGCGGAGCGGCCGCGTTTGAGTTGGACGCTGACGTCGAACGAGCGCGCGCAGCGGCAGACGGCGTACCGGGTGGTGGTGGCTTCGACGGCGGATAGGCTGGAGCGGGGCGTGGGGGACTTGTGGGATTCGGGCAAAGTGGCGTCGGGCGCGGCGGCGCAGGTGGAGTATGCGGGGAAGAAGCTGGGGTCGTTTCAGCGGTGCTTCTGGAAGGTGCAGGCGTGGGACAAAGACGGGCAGGCGGGACCTTGGAGCGCGGCTGCGGAATGGGCGATGGGCGTGCTGCGGCCGGAGGATTGGAAGGGCGACTGGATTGCGGATGCGCGGGCCCCGATGACGCGGCCAATGCCGCGGTTCCGGAAGAAGTTTGAGGTGGCGAAGGCGGTGAAGCGGGCGGTGGTGTACGCGTCCGCGGGCGGGTTTTACGAGCTGTACCTGAATGGCGAGAAGGTTGGGGATGAGGTGCTGGCGCCGCTATGGACGAACTACCGGAAGAGCGTGCTGTATGGGGCGTTCGACGTGACGCGGCAGATGAAGCGCGGGGCGAATGTGTTTGCGGCGGAGCTGGGAAATGGGTTCTACAGCATTCCGGGGGGCCGGTATGTGAAGTTCACGGGATCGTTTGGGGCGCCAGTGCTGCTGGTGATGGCGCGGATCGAGTATGAGGATGGGACGGTGGAGACGGTGGGGACGAATGGGAGCTGGAAGCTGAAGTCCGGGCCAACAGTGTTTTCGTGCATCCATGGCGGAGAGGACTTCGACGCGCGGCTGGATGAGCCGGGATGGATGACGGCGGAGTTCGACGATTCGAAGTGGAGAGGCGCGGGGTTTGACGGGCAGCCGGGGGGGCCGGTGGTAGCGCAGGCGGCGGCTGGGGTGAAGGTGATGAAGCGGTATGAGGCGGTGAAGGTGACGGAGCCGGCGGCGGGGGTGCGGGTTTACGATTTGGGGCAGAATCTGGCAGGGTGGCCGCGGGTGAAGGTGCGGGGGAAGGCGGGTTCGTTCGTGAAGATGGCGACGGCGGAGCTGCTGAACGCGGAGGGGCGGTTGGACACGCGGAGCGCGACGGGGAGCGCGGCGCAGAGCGTGTATTTCACGTACACGTTGCGGGGCGAGGGCGTGGAGGAGTGGCACCCGAAGTTCGCATATACGGGGTTCCGGTATGTGGAGGTGACGGGCGATGCGGAGGTGGTGAGTCTGGGTGCGGATTACGTACACAACTCGACGGAGCGGGCAGGGTCGTTTACGAGTTCGAGCGAGCTGTTCAACCGGACGAACGAGCTGGTGGACTACGCGGTGCGGGCGAATTTCCAGAGCGTGCTGACGGACTGCCCGCACAGGGAGAAGCTGGGCTGGCTGGAAGTGGCGCACCTGATGGGCCCGTCGATTCTCTACAATTTCGACGCGGGGCCGTTCTACGGGAAGATTGCGCGGGACACGCGCGAGGCGCAGACGGATGCGGGTCTGGTGCCGGATATCGCTCCGGAGTACACGGTGTTCCGAGGGGGTTTCCGGGATTCGCCGGAGTGGGGCAGCGCGGTGGCCGCAGTGCCGTGGTTGATGTACCGGTGGTACGGCGACAAGCGGGCTTTATCGGAGAGCTATGCAGCGATGGCGAAGTACGACGAGTATCTGGCGGGGATGTCGAAGGACTCGATTCTGACGCATGGGCTGGGGGACTGGTATGACGTGGGTCCGGGTGGGCCGGGAGCTTCGAAGCTGACACCGCGGGGCGTGACGGCGACGGCGTTCCGGTATCAGAACCTGCGGATTCTGGAGGAGTCGGCGGGACTGCTGGGAAAGGCGGCAGAGCGGGCTTCGTACGCAGCGGAGGCGGAGACGGTGAAGCGGCGTTTCAATGAGACTTTCTGGGATGCGGGGAAGAGTTACTACGGGACAGGCAGCCAGGCGGCACAGGCGATTGCGCTGGTGATGGGCCTGGCTCCGGAGAGTGCGCGCGCGGGAGTTTTGCAGCAACTGGCCGGCGACATTCATGCGCGGGGGGATCAGCAGACGGCCGGGGATATCGGGTACCGGTTTGTGGTGCGGGCGTTGACAGACGCAGGGCGGGGCGATGTGCTGTATGCGGTGAACTCGCGGACGAATGCGCCGAGCTATGGGTACCAGATCGCGCAGGGGGTGACATCGCTGGCGGAGGCGTGGGATGCGGATGCGGCGAGCTCGCAGAACCACTGCATGCTGGGCCATGTGCAGGAGTGGTTCATCACGGGGCTGGCGGGGATCGACCAGATGCCAGGCTCGGCGGGCTTTGAGAGGATTTTGATCCGGCCGGGCGTGGTGGGCGAGCTGAAGAGTGCGGGGGGGCACTACGATTCAATCCGCGGGCGGATTGAGAGCCGGTGGAGGGTGGAAGGATCGGATTTGAAGATGGACGTGACGATTCCGGTGAATGCGGCGGCGGAGGTGTGGGTGCCGGCGCGGTCGGCGGAGTCGGTGAAAGAGAGCGGGCGGGAGGGTTGGAAGTTTTTGAGGATGGAACGCGGAGCGGCGGTGTTTGAAGTGGGGTCGGGCCGCTATGCGTTTACGTCGGAGAAGTTTCGGTAAGGAGTCATCGAGATGAAAGCGCGCATTGGAGTATTCGGCATAGGATTGGCGGCGTATTGGGACCAGTTCCCGGGATTGAAGGAACGGCTGGTGGGGTACCAGAAGAGAGTGGAGGAGAGGATTGCGGGCACGGGCGCGACGGTGGAGTCCGCCGGGTTGGTAGACGATGCGCCATCGGCGAGAGCGGCGGGCGAGAGCTTCGCGCGGCAGGATCTGGATCTGTTGATTTGTTATGTGGGGACGTATGCGACTTCGAGCCAGGTGCTGCCGATCGTGCAGCAATCGAAGGTGCGGGTGCTGGTGCTGAACCTGCAGCCGGTGGAGGCTCTGGATTACGAGCACACGGACACGGGCGAGTGGCTGGCGAACTGCAGCACGTGCTGCGTGCCGGAGATATCGAACGCGTTTGTGCGGGCGAAGGTGCCGTTCCAGGTGGTGTCGGGGACATTGGACGACGACGCGGCGTGGCGGGAGATTGCGTCGTGGTGCCGGGCGGCGGGCGCGGCGCGGGCGTTGCGGAAGTCGAGGATCGGATTCCTGGGGCACACGTATCCGGGGATGCTGGATATGTACACGGACTTCACGGCGGTGCATGCGCAGTTGGGCGCGCACGTGGAGGTGCTGGAGATGTGCGACCTGGGGACGCGCGTGCCGGCGGCCGCGGAGAGCGTGGTGGCAGCGAAGCTGGAAGAGGCGCGGGCGGCGTTCACGATCGATAAGTCAGTGGCGGAGGAAGACCTGGAGTGGGCGGCGCGCGTGGCGGTGGGGCTGGACCGGATGGTGGCGGATTTCGACTTGCAGGGGTTGACGTATTACTACCGCGGATTGGATGGGAATGAAGCGGAGCGGTTGGGGGCGGGCCTGATTCTGGGGAACTCGCTGCTGACGGCGCGGGGCGTGCCGGCGAGCGGCGAAGGGGATTTGAAGACGTGCGTGGCGATGCTGCTGATGGACCGGCTGGGGGCGGGCGGATCGTACACGGAGTTCTATGCGATGGACTTCAAGGAGCAGTTCGTGCTGATGGGGCACGACGGGCCGGGGCACATCGCGATCAGCAATGAGAAGCCGGTGCTGCGGGGGTTGGGGCTGTATCACGGGAAGCGCGGGCATGGGGTTTCTGTGGAATTCAAAGTGAAGACGGGGCCGGTGACGGTGATGGGCTGCACGCAGAAGGCGGATGGGTCGTTGAAGCTGCTGGGGGCAGAGGGGGAGTCGTTGCCGGGGCCGACGATGAAGATTGGGAACACGAATTCGCGGCTGCGGTTTGGACACGGGCCGGCGGAGTTTGTGGACCGGTGGTGCGCGGAGGGTCCGACGCATCACTGCGCGCTGGGGGTGGGGCACCGGTTGGAGGAGTTGAAGAAGGTGGCGCGGTTGTTGGAAGTGGAGTTCGTGGTGGTGTAGAGAGTGATGAGGCCGGGCTTGGCGGTCGCCCGGCCTCAGTTGTTTGGATCCGTCGCGCTCAGGAGGATTGCTTGAGGGCGGCGAGGCGGACGGGTTTGGGGACGTTGGGGCCGGTGAGGGCTTTGAGGAGGTCCGGGGTGGCGCAGATGAGGGCGGCGCGGGCGGCGATGGGCTGGAGTTCGGCGCGGACGGAGGTGAGGGCCTGGTGGAGGGCCTTGGCGGCCTGGGGTGTGGCGATGCGGCCGAGGGCGGCGAGGGCGGCTCCGGCTACGTCTTTGTCGGCGTTGTCGATGTATTTGACTAGAGCATCGACGGCTTTGGGGTCCTGACGGACTCCGAGGGAGGTGATGGCTCCGGCGAGGCGGCGGCCGGTGAGCTTGGGCAGCGCGTTGCGGAGCGCGGTGGAGGCGGAGGGATCGGGGTTGGGCTCCAGGGCGAAGCGGGCGTAGTTGGATAGCTCGGGGTGATCGAGGAGGGCGGCGACGGCGGGGACGGCGTCCTTGCCGCCGATGACGGCGAGGCGATGGCAGGCCTTGGCCTTCTGGAAGACGGTGGCCTTGGGGTCGTTCACCATCTGGATGAGCCTGGGGGCGTCGAGGGTGAGGATGGAGGCGGCGTCGAACTCGGGGGGAACGGTGGGGAGGGGTCGTTGTTGCATGGTTGGATCTCCTTGTGGGTTAGCCGAGCGAGTTGCAGATGGCCTCGTGGCGGTAAGGTTCGCGGTAAGCGCGGGCGCGCATGCGGTTGGCCTGTTCGTCGTTGACGAAGGCGCGTTTGGCGGGATCCCAGGTACATTTGCGGCCGAGCTGCCAGGCGATGTAGGCGGCGTGGCAGGTGACGTGGGCGTTGCAGGAGGATTCGGCGTTGGAGCGCGGCTGGGTGCGGGAGCGGATGCAGTTGAGGAAGTCCTGGATGTGGCGCGAGGGGTCGGTGCCGCGCATGGTGACGGTGCGGTGCTCGGAGCGGAGGTTTTCGGAGAGCTCGATTTTGCCGGAGTCGGCGGTTTCGACCCAGCCGTCGGTGCCTTCGAAGCGGACGTGGCAGGTGCCGAGGTTCATCCAGCCGTCGGGGCGCATCACGAGCTTGACGCCGTTGGCGTAGCGGGCGTTGACGCCGTTGGGGGTGGGCTCGTATTCGATGGCCTGGGTGTTATCGGCATCGGCGGCCCACTGGCAGAGGTCGACGGTGTGGGAGCCCCATTCGAGGATGCCGCCGCCGTGGAAGTCCCAGAATTGGCCGCGGCCGCCGTTGGGGTAGCGGGAGTTGTAGGGGCGCCAGGGGCAGGGGCCGAGCCACTGATCCCAATCGAAGACGCGGGGGTCGGGCTCGGGTTCGGCGGGCCACCAGTTGTGGCCGAGGCGGGAGAGGGGGGCGAGGGTGTTGGCGTGGACGGATTGAAGGCGGCCGAGCTTGCCGCCGCGGGCGAGGCCGACGGCGAGTTCGAAGTTGGGGACGTTGCGGCGCTGGCAGCCGGCCTGGTAGACGCGGCCGTAGCGGCGGACGGTTTCGGCGAGGGCGTAGCTTTCGGCGATGGTGAGGGAGAGGGGCTTTTCGCAGAAGATGTCCTTGCCGGCTTCGGCGGCCCAGATGGACATGAGGGTATGCCAGCGGTCACTGGTGGCGATGAGGACGGCTTCGATGTCAGGGCGGGCCAGGAGGTCCTGCGCGTTCGAGTACATCTTGCAGTCGTGGTTGCCCTGGGCGTTATCGATGAGGGATTTGATGGACTCGCGGCGGTCTTCGCGGATGTCGCAGTTGGCGACGAACTGGACGCGGGGATCGGAGAGGAAGGACTTGATGTCCTCGGTGCCGCGGCCGCCGATGCCGATGGCGCCCATGACGATGCGGTCGTTGGGCGAGACGGGGGCGGCGGACTGGGCTGGAGACTGGGCGAGGGCACTCGGAGCGGAGGAGAGTGCGGCGAGGGCGGCGGTGCGTTGGGCAAAGCCGCGGCGGGTGAAGATGGAAGGAGCTTTTGGCATGGAGTGAGTCCTGAGAGATGGTTTAGCTGGCGATGTCCTCTTCGATGACTTTGTAGCCGATGATATCGCCAAGACGGCGGATGCCGCGCATGTGGTCGCCATAAAAGACGGCGCGGTGGAGCATAGGCATGGCGCCGGCGTACTGGGAGAGGTCGCCGGGGTTGGAGGGGTTCACGATGGCGCCGCCGCCCCAATGGAGGAAGAGATGGCGGGCGTCGCGGACGGTTTGGGTGAACTGGGTGCGGCAGGCGAGGGGGCTGGAGCCGGTTTCGGTGATTTTGCCGGGGACGGCGAGCATGGTGTCGAGGTTGACGAGCTTGGCCATGGTGACGGGTTCGCCGACCTGCCACTGGACCTGGAGGGCGACGCCGCCGCCGCTGTCGGTCTGATTGCGGATGAGGAAGGGCATGCGGGAACCGTCGGGGCGCTGGGTGAAGGAGGTGCAGTGGAACTGGACGAGAGCGTTCTTGGATTCGTCCACGACGGGATCTGTGATGAAGCCGGGGGAACGGAAGGCGTGGGCGAAGAGGAGCATGGTGAGAGTGGAGTCGATGTCGCCTTCGCAGGCGCCGACGAAGCCGAGGTCATTGAGCTTGGAGAAGGTGAGGCAGGCGCGGGGGGTGCCCATGCAGGCGACGCTACAGACGGCCTGGGCCTTTTCGCGGATCATGAGCTGCTTGACGGCGAGGTAGTAGCGGGCGGAGTCGATGATCTCGTCGCGGGAAGGTTCGAGGATGCCGATGGCGGGTTTGATCCAGTAGTTGAGGGCTTCGGCTTCAGTGGCCTTAGGGTCGATGGACTTGGCGAGGGCGAGGACCTGTTCGTTGGGAATGGTGACGAGGTCGGCGCCGAGTTTCTGCTTGACCTGATCTGGGGAACAGGAGGCTTTGGTGCCGCGAGGACCGTTGATGGCGAGGATGCGAGACTGCCGCATGAGGGCGGGGACGCGGAGAAGGGCGACGGCCTCGTCGAGTTCCTTCCAATCCGTGGTGGAGAGGAGGATGACTTTGCGATTCTTCCACTGTTGATGCCACATCCAGCCGTGGCCGCTGAAGGGCTGGAAGAAAGAGACGGCGGGCTTATCGATGCCGAAGTTGAGTTTTTCCAGGGTTTGGTAGTCGCCGCCGTGGCCGGAGAGCCAGATGAGAAGGAGGCCGTCGGCTTCGGCGGCGCGGGCGGCGATTTGGGCGACGTCGGTGGGCGGGATGGTCTCGCCGCCGACGAAGGTGATGTCGCCCAACTGCTTTTCGAGTGCCGCGAGGTAATCGTTCATGCGGGTGACCTCGTCCTGGCCCCAGGTGAGGTACTGGACCTGTTTGCCCGCGGCATTGGTGGTGGCGCCGGAGCGCCCGATGAAGAGCTTGTAGATCCGCGCCGGGCGGAGCTGGGGGAATTCACTGCGTTCGGCAAGCAGGGGGGAGCGGCCGGGCGGGGGGCCGGCGAGAGCGGCCGAGGCCGCGGCTCCGGTTCCAAGAAAGGCCCTGCGATTGAGCTTGTCCAGAGTGGGCATGAGTACCTCCTATGAAAGCGGGCGTGGTGGGCGGCGCCGCCAGAGCAACGATACGCCCGTGATGCGACGGTGTCCAGCGTGGGCGGTTCGATACAATCGCGGTGTGAAATACAGAACTTTAGGCAGCACTGGGTTGGAAGTTTCAGTCATCGGCTTGGGGACGTGGCAGTTGGGCGGGGAGTGGGCGCACGACTACACGCAGGCGGAAGTGGACGCGCTGCTGGATGCGGCAGCGGAAGAGGGGATCAACCTGATCGATACGGCGGAGTGCTATGGGGACCACCTGTCGGAGAGTCTGGTGGGGGATTACCTGGCGCGGCGGGGGCGCGAGCGCTGGATGGTGGCGACGAAGTTCGGGCACCGATTCCACTCGTTCATGAACCGGACGGAGGATTTTTCCGTGGCGGGCATGAAGGAGCAATTGGATGGTTCGCTGAAGGCGCTAAGGATGGAGCGGATTGATCTGTACCAGTTTCATTCGGGGTCGGATGTGTGGTTCCAGAACGAGGAGTTGTGGAAGGCGCTGGAGGAACTGAAGAGAGCGGGCAAGATCCGGCACGTGGGGATATCGATTCTGGGCAAGGGGAGCGAGGCGCAGGCAAAGGCGGCGAGGAGCGTGGGGGCGGAAGCGCTGCAGGTGGTGTACAACCGGATGGACCGGCGGCCGGAGGAGATGTACTTCCCGCATGCCGTGCGGGATGGACTGGGCGTGCTGGCCCGGGTGCCGCTGGCGAGCGGGCTGCTGAGCGGCAAGCATCAGGCGGGCGCGACGTTTCCGAAGGGAGACTTCCGGTCGACCCTCGATGCGGAGAAGTTGAAGCGGGACCTGGCGGAGGTGGAGAGATTGAAACGGGAAGAGGTGCCGGACGGGGTACCGATGGCGCAGTGGGCGCTGGCGTGGTGCTTGAAGAACGACGCGGTGACGACGGTGATTCCGGGCTGCAGGAACGCGGAGCAGGTGCGGTTCAACGCGGGAGCGGCGGCGCTGGTATAGACACAAAACCGCGCCGGCGTGAGACCGGCGCGGCGCGTTCGTTTCGAGATTCAGTGAGAGCTACTTCTTGGCCGGGGTGGTGGCGGCCGGGGCCTTGGTGGTGGTGGAAGTAGCGGGCTTGGCGGCCGGGGTGGTGGTGGCCGGAGCCTTGGTCGCCGGAGCCTTCGTGGCAGGGGCCTTGGTCGCCGGAGCTTTGGTTACCGGAGCTTTTGCGGCGGGGAGGATGATGCCGTTGGGCGGGACGGGGCCGACGCGCTCGAAGGTCACCTTGGAGATGATGACAGGGGTGGCTGGCTTATCATTGGCGCCACGGGGGACGCGGGCGGTCTTGGCGACAACGTCCTGGCCTTCGATCACCTGGCCGAAGATGGTGTGTTTGCCGTTGAGGTAGGTGGTGGGGACTTCGGTGATGAAGAATTGGCAGGAGCCGGTCTTGGGGCCGGCGTTCGCCATGGCGAGCTTGCCGGGGACATCGAACGTGAGTCCGGAAGCGAACTCGTCGGGGATGGTGTCGGTGGAGCCCATGCCGGTGCCGGTGGGGTCGCCGCCCTGGATCATGAAGCCGGGGATGACGCGATGGAAGGTGAGGCCGTTATAGAGGGGTCGGCGGACACGGGCGCCGGTCTTGGGGTCGGACCAGAGCTTGCGGCCGAGGGCGAGGTCGACGAAGTTTTTTACGGTGATGGGGGACTCGGCTTCGTACATTTTGAGCACGATGGTGCCGAAGGCGGCGCCGCCCTGGGTGATCTGGATGGTGGTGTAGAGCCCGTTTTCGCGCGCGGGTTTCGCGGGAGCGGCTGGGGCGGCAGCGGGAGCGGCAGGAGTCTGGGCGGCGAGTGTGCCGGCCAGAAGGAGCAGGGGCAGAGCGGCGGAGAACATCCTCATATTCACAGGATATCAATGGGGAGTATTCCCGGAGGAGGGATGGGAAGACTAAAGGAGGCGGGGCGAGCAGCCGTAATTAGGGGTGGAGATTACTATGAGCCCGACGATGACCATGATGGTTCCGCTGACGGCCTGTGCAGTGACGACGCTGGCATGCATCGCACTGTTCTTCTCGGTGAAGAGAGAGAACGCGGCGATCCGGCGGAGAGCGCAGTTGGAGCGGGAGGCATTCAGCACGTCGCTGGAGAATCTGCGGAAGGCGTTGGGGAAGTTGGAGTTGGACCAGGCGGAGCGGGAAGTGCCGGTGATGTTTTCCATGCCGGCGCCCGTGCCGGGCGAATCGATCAACATCGGCAAGCGGAGCCAGGCGTTGAGGCTATTCCGGCGGGGAGAGACTCCTGACAGGATTGCGGCAGCGCTGAAGATTCCGCAGAACGAAGTGGAACTTCTGGTGAAGGTACACAGGACGGTGGTGGGGCAGTTGTAAGAAAAATGGCGCCGCGCTGGAAGGGAATCCGGCGCGGCGCGTTGGGAGGGCCCCTACCGCTGGTCGGGGTTAGGGGGGTCAGTCAGGAGTGTAAAGATCAAAGCTGCTGGCGAACAGTGACACGCTGAGAGCGGGGCGTGGGGGTTCGCTCAGACTGGTCGTCCTCGAAGGTGACCGAGAGGGCGGTCTCCTTCCTTTCACGGACCAGGGAGATGGAGATGGTTTTCTTGCTGGCGGAGCGGGCGCCGCGCACGGCGGAGGTGACCTCGCGGGGGGTGGTGACTTTGGTGTCGTCGACCTTGGTCAAAACATCGCCAGCCTTGATGCCGGCCTTTTCCGCGGCAGAGCCTTTGACGACGGAGCGGACGAGGACGCCTTCCTTGACGCCGAAGAAAGCGGCGAACTGGTTGTCGCTGAGGCCTTCGGCTTCGACGCCGAGGGTGGTGCTGCGCCAGGACATGGTGGCCCTGGGGATATCGGGCATCACCATGGGCTCCATTCTGGGGATTTCGACTTTGAAGCCTTCCATGGGCATGCCGGGCATGCCGTAAGCCATGGCGCCTTTGCGTGCGGCCAGGGTGGCTGCGATGGTCTGAGTGGCGCCGCCGCGGCTGACCAGGAGCTTGACGGTACGGCCGGCGGGGGTTTCGCGGACGAAGCGGACGAACTGGGTGGTGCCTTCCACGCGCTGGCCGTTGTATTCGAGGACTACGTCGGAGGTCTTAAGGCCGGCTTTGGCGGCGGGGCTGTCAGGTTCAACGGTAGTGACTTCGACGCCGTACTCTTCCTTGAGTGAGAGGACGCGGCTGCGTTCGGCGTCGATTTCGCGAACACCGACACCGAGGAAAGTGCCGCCGGAGGTCATGGTGATGACCTTAGGGGGAGGCGGAGGCGGCGGAGGGTCGGGCTGATTCTGCGGTTCGTAGGGGCCTTGGGCCGAGAGGATGGCCGGCGCCAGGAGCAGAACGGCGGAGCGAGCGGCGCTCAAAGTAAAACGAGATCTGAACTTCATTTCGATTCTTCCCTTCTTGGATGAAATCGCACTGAGAGTCAAGGGCAGACCGGAGCGCCGGGTCCGGCAGTCCTCGTCAATCGGGCGAAGGAGACTAGCTATTCAAATGGACGGAGCAGGACAGTAAAGGTCACGCGGGTTAGAACGTACCCACGGAAGCTTTCATGTCGTTGAGAGCCTTTTGGCTGCGGGAGCGGACGTAGCCGTTCTCCTCGTTGCGGAGGAGCTGCTGGAGGACGCCGGCAACGTCAGGCTCCTTGCTCTGGACGAGCAGGTCAATGGCCTGGGTGCGGACGGCGGGGTTGTCGTCGCTCAGCAGGACCTGGGCGAGCACCTTGCGGGTATCGGGATCCTGGGCATAGGGGCGGAGGGCGTCAAGGGCTTTCAAGCGGACGCCCGAATTGGTGTCGCCGCGGAGGGCGTTGAGCAGGGCGCGGCGGACTTCGTTATCGGAGGTCTGGCTCTTGAGGATATCGATGGAGTCGACGCGGAGGCCGGGATCGGCGGGATCGGCGGCGGCGGCGAGGAGGAGGCGGCGGATGCGGTCGTCGTTGATATTGCCGCGCAGTTCACGGGGCCGGACTTCGTCGTAGTGGACGAGCACCTGGCCGGTGTTATCGGGATTGACCAGGCGGACCTTGCTGATGGTAGGGGGCGGGCCCTGGTTGACACCGATCTGGGCGAGAGCGGAAGACTGTTCGGGCACAAGGCGTGCGCCGAGGAAGCCGATGGCGAGCATGGCAACCGCGCCGGCGGGACGCATCCACATGGGGGGATTGATCACCCATTTCTGCCAGAAGCCGCGGAGGGCGTTGGAGAAAGAAGGATGGCGGCGCTCCTGTTCGATGGTTGAGGAGAGGTCGCGGCGGCAGCGGGCCAGGAGGCCGGCGGGGACTTCAGTTTCGGCGAGGTCGGCAAAGGAGCTGATCTTTTCGAGGCGGGCACGTTCCTGGTTGCACTCGACGCAGGCGTCGAGATGGCTTTCCAGAATCTCCTCTTCCTCGAACGAGAGTTCACCGTAGACGAGAAGGACGATTTGCTGCCGGGCGGTTTCGCAGTTCATACGAATTCTCCAAGCGCGGAGCGCATTTTCTGAGTGGCGCGGAAGAGGCAGTTTTTGGCGGCCTCTTCGGTAGTGCCGAGTGATTCGCCAATGGCACGCAGGCGCATGCCCTGGAAATGGCGGAGTTCGAAGACGAGGCGTTCGCGGGGGGTCATGCAGGCGAGGACTTGCTGGATGCGGCCGCGGAGCTCGCTGGAGAGAAGGGCGCGCTGCGGATCGCTGGAGGCGCGCTGCTCGGGCACTGAGTCCATGCGATCGATGGGACCTTCGTCCGTTTCAACGACAGAGGATTCGGTCTTGCGGACCTTGCGCTTGCGCAGGTGGTCCAGGCAGAGGTTGGTGACGATGCGGTAGAGCCAGGTATTGAAGTTGCAGTCGAAGCGGAAGTTGGGGAGGTTGCGGTAGACGCGAAGGAAGGCTTCCTGGTAGACGTCGTGAGCGTCTTCGGGAGAGCGGAGGAGGTTCATGGCGAGGCGGAGGACGTTCTGATCATAGTCACGCACAAGGCGCTCGAAAGCGTCCTGGTCGCCCGCCTGGGCGGCTCGAATCAGTGCGGCCTCATCCATTCCCAGATTTTGTCCGACGGCACGGCAGGGGCCGTTGTCTATCGCCAGAGTTGCTCCAGTCTTCACGATACCCTCTTTGGGGCGGTGGCCCTAAAGAGTTCAGACGGAGAAGACGGAAAAAGGTATCGCGGAGTTCCGTTAGTCTGCGAGTTCGACATCGATGCGGCGGTGCTCGGTGTCGATGTTCGAGATGCGGAAGCGGCGGATCTGGCCGGGACGGAGAGTGTCCTTGGAACCGCTGGAGGAGGACGAAGATCCGCCTTTCCAACGGGATGCGAGCATAGCGGCGAGATCGTCGACGTCGGCGGAGGAAGCGGCGGCGCTCTGGGCGGCAGGGGCTTCTTCCTTGGTCTTGCAGCGGGCGTGGACGCCTTCGCTGATCTCGATTTTGGCGTTGGAACCGTGGACTTCGACGACGCGGCCGGTGAGGAAATCGCCGACGGCGTGCTCGGCGATGAAGAGGTCGGCCGTGGTGGGCTCGAGTTGCTTCATGCTGAGGCGGATGCGGCGCTTTTCCTTGTCGACTTCCACGACCTGGGCCTTGACGACCTGGCCGGAGGAGAGGACATCCTTGGGGTGCTGGATGCGCTTCTCGCGGGTAATGTCGCCGACGTGGATCATGCCCTCAATGCCGTCGCCGAGGTCGACGAAGGCGCCGAACTGGGCAAGGTTGGTGACAGGGGCTTCGATGACAGTGCCGGGGGCGAACTTGCTCTCGACCGCATCCCAGGGATTCCCGAGGGCCTGCTTGAGGCCGAGCGAGATGCGCTTGTCGGAGGCTTTGACTTCGAGAACGACGGCTTCCACCTGCTCACCGAGCTGGAGGACGTCGGATGCCTTGCGGACGCGCTTGGTCCAGGACATCTCAGAGAGGTGGATGAGGCCATCGACGCCGGGGGCGATTTCGACGAAAGCGCCGAAGTCGGCGAGGCGGACGACCTTGCCCTGCACGCGGTCGCCGGACTTGAGGTTGGCGGAGGTTTCGGTCCAGGGATCGGCGGTGAGCTGCTTCATGCCGAGAGAGATCTTGCGAGTCTCGCGGTTGAGCTTGAGGATCTTGACCTGGATGGACTGGCCGGGCGTAAGAACGGAAGAGGGCTTGTCGACGCGCTGCCAGCTCATGTCGGTGACATGGAGAAGGCCGTCGATGCCGTGGGCGATCTCGACGAAGGCGCCGAAGTCGGTGATGCTGCGAACGCGGCCCTGGACGACGGCGCCTTCCTGGAGCGTTTCAAGGGCGGCCTGCTTGGCGGCAGCGGCCTGCTCTTCCAGGATGGAGCGGCGGTCGACCACGACGTCGGGGCGGTCTTCGTCGGAGACGTCGAGTTTCGTGATGCGGCACTCGATCTGCTGGCCGATGAGCTTGGCGAGGTCGCTGACTTCACGGACGCCGCTACGGGAGGCCGGCAGGAAAGCGTGGACGCCGTCGGCCACCTGAATGCGGAGGCCGCCCTTCACCTGCTCTGTCACAACGCCCATGATGGCGTGCTTGCCATCGAAGGCGGACTGGAGGCCGGTGAAGTCCTTGGGCTGCTTCACATGGATGGTGGAGAGCTGGTAGTAGCCGTCGTCGGTGCGGCCACTGATGTTGACCATGAGCGTGACGCCGGGGGCCAGATCGCTGGGGAGGCCGGGGGTATCCGGCTTGAGGATGCCCTCCATTTTGCGGCCGACGTCGACGACGATGGCTTCGTCGGAAACAGAGACCACAACGCCTTCGAGAGCAGCATCCGCGCTTTCAGCGCTCTGATGCTCCGCTTCGAACTGCCGCAGCACGTCACCGAAAGAGGATTCTTCCTGTGGCGCCGGGGCGGCCTCCGGGACAGCGGAGACATCTAGATTATTGGGAAACTCAACGGAACTCATGGACAAACCTGCGAGACGCCTTTATTGTGCCACATTGCGGGGAGTCCGAACGGGGGGGGACGGACTGGGACGTGTGGCCCCGAGGCGCGAGCCTCGGGGGAAAAGGGCTTGGACACGAGGGGGACGGGCTGGGACTTGTGGCCCCGCGGTTGGCGCCTCGGAGGAGAAGATGTGGGCAGCGGGCGGAGCAGGCGGGATATGATGACGGCGTGGCGCTAGGGATGAGTCCGGCGGCGCAAAAGTGGCTGCCTCGCACGCAGGATGGAGTGTGGCTGCTCCTGTTTTCGGCTCTGGCGTGGGTGAGTCCGACGCACGGCACGGCCGAGTTGGAAGTGCTGGCGATGCTGGCGGTGCTGGAGGTGGTGGCGCCGCGGGTTGGGGCACTGACGACGCGGCGGGGCAACCTGGCGGTGATCGGGTTGAAGCTGGTGCTGGGATTCCTGTTGATCGGGGTGACGGGGGGGATCGCATCCAGTTATTACCTGATCCTGCTGCTGCCGGTGGTGTCGGCGGCGACGACGCTGGGGCCGCTGGGCACGGCGGTGGTAAGCCTGATGGCGTGCACGGCGTACCTGGCGTTCGTCCCGGTGGCGTATTCGCTCGGCTACATTCTGGAGGGGATCTACCTGAGGGACCTGAGCCTGCGAGTGATCTTCCTGCCCGTGGTGGCATACCTGACCTACGGACTGGCGGAGGCGAACCGCCAAGCGGCGCTGAAGGCGCAGGCGGCGGCGGCGGAGCTGGCGGAGGCCAACCGGCGGCTGCTGGAGGCTGAGGCAGGGATGCGGCGTAGCGAGCGGCTGGCGGCGCTGGGGCAACTGACGGCCGGGCTGGCGCACGAATTGAGAAACCCGCTGGGGACGATGAAGGCGTCGGCGGAGATCCTGCTACAACGGATCGACCCGGGCGAGGAGATCCAGCGCGAGATGGCGGGGTACATCTCCAGCGAGGTGGACCGGACCAATTCGCTGGTGACACGGTTTCTGGAGTTTGCGCGGCCGCTGCAGGTGAAGAAGGCGCCGGTGGACATCAACGCGCTGCTGGACCAGGCGGTGGGGCACCTGGCGCGGCAGTCGCCGGGCAGCGTTCCAACGATCCACAAGAACTTCGATCCGGCGCTGCCCTTGATTGAGGGCGACGCGGAGCTGCTGGAGCGGGTCTTCTTCAACCTGATTCTAAATGCGGTACAGGCATCGCCGGAAGATGGAACGGTGACGTTGAAGACGCGCCCAGCGGGCGGAGTGGTGGAGGTAGCGATTCTTGACCGCGGCGCAGGAATTCGCCGGGAAGACATGGAGCAGATCTTCAATCCCTTCTATACGACAAAGTCAGGCGGAGTGGGACTGGGGCTGGCGGTGAGCGCGAAGATCGTGGACGAGCATGGGGGGAAGATTCGAGTGGAGAGCGAAGAGGGGCGCGGGACGACGTTCGCGGTGAGCCTGCCGGTGTGACAGCCGGGTTCAATGTATGTAAACTTCGGTGACACCTGCAACCTTTTTCCGATTTTCGAAGACATTCGAGCGAACAAAATCCCCGCACAACCGTCTATAGCGGATGTAGGGCAGTTGCACTCGGAGAAAGACGCGGAGTGCGGAGCCCTTTAACGACTCTCTGGAGGAGCCGAGGGACGATGAATCCGCTAGCCATCTCACGAGGAACCGCGAGCACTGCCACCGCACCCGCGATGGTGGGACCGCAACCAGCGCCGCAGAGCACCCGGCTCACGCGCAAAGAACGCGAACTACTCAGCATCCTCATGCAGAATCCGGGCCGCTGCATCAGCCGGGAGACTCTGTTGACGACGGTGTGGAAGTATTCGGAGGGAGCGCGCACGCGCACAGTGGACGTGCACGTTCAAAGACTTCGCCGCAAACTGGGCCGGGACGCAGCCGCGCTAAAGACGATTGTGCGGCTAGGCTATTGCTGGTTCCCCGAGCCCGAAGCGCTGGGCCGGCCCGCTCCGGTCTGGTAATCACCCGCAAATTCACCGCAACGACATCCGGCATCCAGCCCGTCTTATGAGTGACCCCACCGCAGGGGGTGGGATTCAGCGATCATGAGAACGGGAATGAAGACGCGCATCCTCGTCGTGGAAGACGAAGAAAAGCTACGGCGGGTAGTGTGTCTGCAACTGGAGAGCGGCGGCTATGAAGCCGTGGGCGCGGGCAGCGCCGAAGAGGCGTTGAAGCTGGCGGGCACGGTGGGTCTGGTGTTGACGGACATGCGGTTGCCGGGCATGGATGGCATTGATCTATTGAAGGCCATTCAAAGGCAGAACGCGCGGATTCCGGTGGTGGTGATGACGGCGTTCGGGACGGTGGAGCTGGCGGTGGAGTCGATGAAGCTGGGGGCGGCGGATTTCCTGCCGAAGCCATTTTCGTTGGACCATCTGATGGCGGTGGTGCGCAAAGCGCTGGAAGTGCAGACGCTGCGGGAGGAGAACGTCCGGCTGAAGGACGAACTAGGGCGGCGCTACCGGGTGGACAACATCATCGGCACCGGGCCGAAGATGCAGGAGATTCTGGCGTCCGTGACGCGCGTGGCGCCGGCGCGCACGACGGTGCTGCTGTGCGGCGAGAGCGGCACGGGCAAAGACCTGATCGCGCGTGCCATTCACCACTATTCGCCGCGCGCCGGGCAGCCGTTTGTGAAGATCAATTGCACGGCGATTCCGGAAAACCTGATGGAAAGCGAGCTGTTCGGATACGAGAAAGGCGCGTTTACGGGCGCGGCGGCCGCCAAGCCGGGCAAGTTCGAGCAGGCCGACAGCGGCACGGTGTTCCTGGACGAGATCGGCGACGTACCGCCGGCGGTGCAGGTGAAGCTGCTGCGGATTCTGCAGGAGCGCGAGTTCGAAAGGCTGGGCAGCAACAAGACACGGCAGATCGATGTACGCGTGGTGGCAGCGACGAACGTGGACCTGCGGCGGGCGCTGGAAGAGGGCAATTTCCGCGAGGATCTCTACTACCGGTTGAACGTATTTCCGTTGACCATTCCGCCACTGCGCGAGCGGGCGGAGGACATTCCGGCGCTGGCTGAGGTCTTTCTGCGGAAGCTGGCGGCGGAGAGCGGATCGCCCGTGCGGTCGATTTCGGAGGCGGCGCGAGAGAAGCTGCTGGGCTATCATTGGCCGGGCAACGTGCGCGAACTGGAGAACGTGATCGAGCGGAGCCTGCTGTATGCGATGGGCGAAACGCTGGAGGCGGCGGACATCCGGTTGGATCATGCGCCGAGGCGGGCGGCGGCGAACGGCGTGGAGAGCGGGAACGGGGGATTTCTGAAAGAAGGCGAGTCCCTGGAAGAGCACGAGCAGCAACTGATCCGGGAGGCGCTGAAGCGGGCGGGCGGGAACAAGAGCCAGGCGGCGCGGCTGCTGGGGCTCACTCGGAACGCACTGCGGTACCGGCTGTCGCAGATGGGTCTGGAGTAGGGCTGGCGCGCTCGGCGAGCATGTTGGCCAGGGTGGCCGCGAGGATGATGGCGCCGCCGGCGAGAGCGCGGAGGCTGGGTTGTTCGTGGTGGAAGAACCAGGTCCAGATGGGATTGCAGACGGGCTCCAGGAGCAGCAGCGTGGAGGCTTCAAAGGCGGGCACGCGGCGCATGCCGGTGGTGAGAAGCAGGTACGCGAGCCCGATCTGAACGAGGCCGAGATAGACGAGCACGGCGAAATCGAAAGGCTGGACGGCGGCAATGGGCCAGGCGCCGGGGAAACAGAGGAGAGCCGCGATCATGTTGCCGGCGGTGACGGTGGCGAGCGCTGCGTCGCTATCGCCTGAATGGTGGGCCTGCCAGCGCAAGCCGGCGAGGGTGATGGCGTAACAGAAACCGGAGGCGGCGGCCCAGAGGTTGCCGGCGCTGGGATTGGGCGCGGTGGCGGCGGGAGTTTCGACGCCGGTGAAGAAGAGCGCCATGCCGGCGACAAGGGCGAGGGTGAACCAGTAGTCGCGGCGGCGAAGGTGTTCCTTGAGAAAAACCGGCCCGATGAGAAGGAGGTAAGCGGGCGCGGTGGATTGCAGAAAGATGGCGTTGGCGGAGGTGGTGAGTTTGTTGGCCTGGACGAAGGAGACGAGCGTGAGTGCGTAGAAGAGGCCGACGGGGAAGACGCGCCAGCTCCAGCCGCGGCGCGCACCGGGTAAGAGCAACAGCAGAGCTACGGCGGCGATGGCGCTGCGGATGCCTCCGGTCTGCCAGGCGGTGAGCGCGGTGCCCTTGATGGCGGCGCCGCCGGTGGAAAACAGCAGCGCGGCGCCCAGCACCATAAGACGGGGGAGCATTGGAATCAGAATAGCGAATGGGCGTAGGGTGGTACACTCCGAGCATATGACGGCTGGGACCCCATTCCCTATTGTGTCCGGCGAGATCTCGACGGCCTCCATTTCCGGCCAGGCGCCGCGGATCTCCTCGTTGCTGATCAAGCCGGCGTCCGCCGTCTGCAATCTCGATTGCCAGTACTGCTTCTACCTGGACCGCGATGCCGATCCGTACAAGGAACTGCCCGCGCGCGTCATGCCGCTGGACACCCTGGAGCGGCTGGTGGACAATTTTCTGTTCTACTCCTACCCGGCCTCGACATTCGCGTTTCAAGGCGGCGAGCCGACGCTGGCCGGACTGAAGTTTTTCGAGAAGCTCGTCGAATTCCAGCAGCGCTACGGGCGGAACGGGCAGGCGGTGTCCAACGCTCTGCAGACCAACGGTGTGCTGCTGGACGCAGACTGGTGCCGGCTGTTCCGCGAGTACAACTTCCTGATCGGCATCTCGATCGACGGCCCCGAGGAGGTGAACGACCTCTACCGCATCAACAAAGCCGGGCACGGCACGTGGAAGAAAGTGATGCAGGGCATCGAGGTGATGCAGAAGGAGAAGGTGGAGTTCAACGTTCTGTGCGTGCTGTCGCAATCGAACGTGCACAAGCCGCGGGAGATCTACAAGTTCTTCCGGTCGATTGGCGTGCAGTACATGCAGTTCATCCCGTTGGCGGAGTTCAACGCGGACGGCACGCCGATGCCGTTCACGATTACTCCGGAAGAGTACGGGCGGTTCATGTGCGAGATCTTCGACCTGTGGTGGCCGGAGCGGCGCAAGACGCGCGTGCGGTTTTTCGACAACCTGGCGGAGGCGATCGCCGGTCAGAAGCCGGGCTCCTGCACGATGCACGAGACGTGCGATTCGTACGTGGTGGTGGAGTACAACGGCGACGTCTACCCGTGCGACTTCTTCGTGGAGAAAGACTGGCGGCTGGGCAATGTCACGATGGACTCTTTCCCTGAGATCGCGCGGCGGCAGAAGCGCTATTCATTCGCGGTGAAGAAGACGCTGGCGCATCCGGAGTGCCAGGTGTGCCAGTATCAGGCGATCTGCCACGGCGGCTGCCCGAAGACGCGGCACGGCGTCAACCGGCGGTTTGAAGACCTGGACTACTTCTGCGCGGCGTACAAGATGATGTTCGACAAGGCAGTGGGTCCGCTGCGGAAGGAAGTGGAGAAGTTGACGGGCGCGAGCGCGGCGTTGACACCGCACGCCATTAGTCCTTATTGAGGCAGCCCTTACTGAGGCGCATCGGCGGGCGGCGGCGGAAGCTGTTCCACCTGAACGCGGGCGATGCGGTTGAACTCCATCTCCAGCACTTGAAAGCGGCGCCCGCCATACTCAACGGCCTCGCCGGCGCCGGGAATGTGGCCGAGGCGGAAGAGCAGATAACCGGCAACGGTCTCGTACTCTTCGCCGCCGGGCAACTCGATGCCGTATTGCGTTTCGAGATCGCGGAGCGGGAGAGTGCCCTCTACTTCGAAGAGGTCTGGCGGCTCCTCGGGCGGCGGCTGCGTCTTGACGTCGAACTCGTCTTCGATCTCGCCGAAGATCTGTTCGAGGACGTCTTCGATGGTGATGAGGCCGGTGACGGTGCCGAACTCGTCGACGACGAAAGCGATGTGAGCGTGCTGCTGGCGCAGGTCATCCAGCAGCAGGTGGAGCTCGCGGGATTCGGGAACGATGGGCGCCTTCTTGAGGATGCTCTGGAGCGAGAAGGGTTTCACGGCGCGGCGGCGGGTATTGGACTGGCGGCGGCTGGTCCAGAAGGCGAGGACGTCTTTCACGTGGACGAAGCCGATGGGGTTTTCGTCGCCAGGGTTGACCACGGGGAGGCGTGAATACCAGCTTTCACTGGCGAGGCGGAGCACTTCGTCGATGTCGGCGTCGGCGTTGACGGTGACCATCTGGCCGCGAGGCATCATCACCTCGCGGGCGCTGTGGTCCTGAAGTTCGATGACACGCTGGATGGCATCGGCTTCAAACTCGGTGAGGTGCCCGGCGGAGTGGCTGGCGGAGACGACGAACTTGAGTTCTTCCGGCGAGTGGGCGCCGTGCTGATGGCCATGGACTCCGATGAGTTTGGAGATGACGGTGGAGGAGCGCTCCACCACCCAGACGAAAGGCTCGGCCACTTTGTAGAAGACGAGCAGGATGGGCGCGAGAATCACGGCCACGCGGTCCGCCTTGTCCATCGCGAGGTTTTTGGGCACCACTTCGCCGAGGACCACGTGCATGTAGGTCATGATGAGGAACGCCAGCACGATGCTGACGATGCTGAGCGCGGCCGAGGTGACGGGCGTGAGGATGGGGCCGAACAGGGAGAGGAGGAGACGGTGCAGAGTCTCCTCGCCGAGCCAGCCGAGGCCGAGACTGGCGAGCGTGAGGCCGACCTGAGTGACGGAGAGGAGCCGCTCAGGGTTCGACAACAGCAGGAGCGCGGCCTGTGCGCCGACATGGCCTGCCTCGGCCAGTTGCTTCAGGCGGGAGGGCCGGACGGAGACGAGCGAGATTTCCGCCGCGGCCATGAAGGCGTTGATGCCGACGATCGCCAGCATGAAGGCCAGGCGGTATCCGTAATAACTGCCACTGGCGCTTTCCATGGCTTGTTTTCGATATGGTAAACGATCCGGAAGGCCCGCGCCCAGCGCGGAGGGGAATGGAGGCTGGCCGGAGAGCTGCGCCTGGAGAGGCGCCAGAAGGACCGGAGCGAACGCCCACCGCCCGGCCAACAGCTCGCCTGCGGAGGGCCCGGCGTGTCCGCTACCGGTCCCACAGCTTTATGACGGCCCAAGTGCAGTTGAGATAGTGCGCAAGGCGTCGAGGGAAAGGACGGCCAGGGCGTTGTTACAGTTGTGACCGCGCCGGCTATTGGGCGCGCGTCCAGGCGGCGAGATGGGCCTTCTGCTCCGCGGTGGCGTCGGGCTTGGGCTCAAGGGTCCAGGACTGGGGCTGATCGGCGGCCAGCGTCAGGGGAATCGTCATGAGCTTGTCGCGGCGGGCGATGAGCACCTGCACGGTGGCGCCGGGCTTGTAGTTCTCGAGATGAGAAGGCCACTGTTCGGCGCGGACGCGATAGCCATTGACGGCGATGATCTCGTCATCGACGTTGAAACCCGCGTCGTAGGCGGGCGTACCGCGGCGCAGGCCGGTGATGACGTTGCGGCCGGTGCTGTTGGCGGCGGTGATGCCCGTGAGCAGGCGGGGCTCGCCGGAACGCGCGGGCTCCGGGCGGAAGCGCAGGCCGTAGTAATCGAGCATCTCGGTGTAGTCGAGCTCTTCGGTGGTTTCCAGCGCGTTGTGGAAGAAGGCGCTGAAGTCCGCGCCGGCCACTTCGTTGCAGAGGTCGCGGAACTGCTGGGGCGTGTAGCCCTTGGCCCCGCCGTAGCGCTGGTAGGCGAGGCGCATGGCGTCGTCGAGCGACTTGGCGCCGGCTGTGGCCTTACGGATTTTGGCGTCGAGGAGAAGGCCGACCACGGAGCCCTTGGTGTAGTAGCTGATGTAGACGTTGGGGGTGTTTTCGTTGGGTCGGTAGAGACCGATCCAGGCGTTGTAGCTGGCGGATTCGACGGGCGTGACCAGACGGCCTGGAGTGGTTTGAAGCTGAGCGATGCCACCGGAGAGCGAACGCAGGAACTGGGTCTGCGAGGAGAGGCCGGCGCGGCGCACGGCCAGCGGACCGTAGTAGGAGGTGACGCCCTCGGCGAGCCAGAGGCTGCGGGTGTAGTTTTCGTTTTCGTAGTCGAAGGGCCCAAGCTCGGCGGGGCGCAGACGCTTGACGTTCCAGAGGTGGATGTATTCGTGGGAGACGAGGCCGAGCCAGCTCTGGCGGCTGGGGCGGCGCGGTCCGGCCGCAGCGCCGGGCGTGTCGGGCGTCTCCTGATTGTTGCCGTAGGCCCAGGGGCTGGCGCCGAGCCAGGTGGAGTTCTGATGCTCCAGGCCTCCGCCGCCACCGGTGAGCATGTTGAAGAAGACATATTTTTCGTAAGGCAGGCCGCCCCACTGGCGGCTGTATTCGGCGACGATTTTGGCGACGTCGCGCGCGGAGGCAGGGCCGTCCCAGGTGGGGCCTTCGCCTTCGTTGACGAGATAGTGCTTGCGGCCTTCGACTTCGAACTCGTGGATGGGCGCGTTGCCGGCATAGATGGGAGAGTCGAGAAGCTGGTCGAAGTCGGCGGCGCGGTAAGTGTGCGGAGCAGAGCCCTCGGGCATGCCGCTGATGGACTTCTTCCAGGCGCCGGGCAGGAGCAGTGTCACTTCGTAGGGCCGCTTCTCTGCCCCGACGAGGGTCATGAAATTGGGCGCGCCGTTGAGCATGGCGAAACTTGCGTCAACGAAGTTGCCTTGCACGCTGAGCTCTCGGGCGTAGACCCTGTAAGAGACTTCGATGCGCGGCGAGGTTGCCCCGTGGATGAGCCAGCGGTTCTTGCGGGACTTCTCCCAGGTGAGTTCGCGGCCCTGCGGGTCGCGGGCCTGGAAGGCCTCCACATTGCGGGCGTATTCGCGGACCAGGTAGGAACCGGGGGTCCAGACAGCCATGAAGATTTCAACATCGGGCTTGCCGGCCGGAATGGAAGCCGAAACTTCGAGATAGTGCGTGTGGGGTGCGGGGAAGCGGACGGTGTAGCGAACCGGCTCCTGCGCGAAGGCGGCGGAGATCAGAAGAAGGGCGATAGCGGGCAAGCGCATGTGAGAGACCTACAATGGAGGGAGCTTGGCGTCAAAGACAACCATTCATGTTTTGGGAGCCGGCCTGGCCGGCTGTGAAGCGGCGTGGCAGATTGCGCGCGCGGGGCTTGATTGCATCGTACACGAAATGCGACCGGTGAAGCAGACGGCTGCGCACAAGACCGGCGACTTCGGCGAGTTGGTGTGCTCGAACTCGCTCAAGAGCGATTCGGAGAATACCGCGCCGTGGCTGCTGAAGCAGGAGCTGCGGAAGCTGGGGTCGGTCTCGATGCAGGCGGCGGTGCAGGCGCGCGTGCCAGGAGGCCATGCGCTGACGGTGGACCGCGACCAGTTCGCGCGGGCGCTGACGGTGGCGATTGAAAGCGAGCCGCGCATCACGGTGGTGCGCGAGGAGGTGTGCACGGTGCCGGAGGAAGGCATCGTGGTGGTGGCCACGGGGCCGCTGACTTCCGGCGCGCTGGCAGAGGACATCGGACGGCTGACGGGATCGGGCGGGTTGTATTTCTACGACTCGATCAGCCCGATTGTGGATGCCGAAACGATCGACCGCGAGAAGGTGTTCGCCGCGTCGCGCTACGGGAAGTCGCTGGACGGGAGCGACGACTACCTGAACTGCCCGTTCACGAAGGAAGAATACGAAGCGTTTGTCGAAGCGATTCTGACGGCGGAGAGCGCGGAGGCGCACATCGAGGAGGACAGGGCCATCCGCAAAGGGAAGGTGCCGTTCTTCGAATCGTGCCTGCCGGTGGAAGAGATCGCTCGCCGGGGAATGAACACGCTGCGCTTCGGGCCGATGAAGCCGGTGGGGCTGGACGATCCGCGCACGGGACGCTGGCCGTATGCGGTGATCCAACTGCGGCAGGAAGACCAGCGCGCGGGCAGCTACAACCTGGTGGGCTTCCAGAACTACATGAAGTTTCCGGAGCAGAAACGCGTATTCCGCATGATTCCGGGGCTGGAGCGCGCGGAGTTTCTGCGCTACGGGCAGATCCACCGCAACACGTACATCAACGGGCCGGAGTTGTTGACGGCCACGCTGCAACTGAAGAGTGAGCCGCGGGTGTTCTTCGCGGGACAGATCTCGGGCGTGGAGGGCTACGTGGAGTCCATGGCCACGGGCCTGATGGCCGGGCGCTGGGCGGCGGAGCTGGCACAGGGGCGCGAGCCGCGGCCGATGCCGCGCGCGACGGCGATGGGTTCGTTGACGCACTATGTGGCGCACGCGGATCCGAAGAAATACCAGCCGGCGAACATCGCTTTCGATCTGCTGCCGCAATTGGACGAAGCGGAGAAGAAGAAGTTCAAGCACGACAAGCGGGCGCGCCACGCGGAGGTGTGCCGGCGCGCGGAAGCGGCGCTGGAGGCCTATGAGCGAGCTTGAGCGCTGGATCGGCGAGTATCTGGAAGAGCTGAAGCGCGAGAACGCTTCTGCGCACACCATCCGCAACTACGGCGCGGACCTGGCGCAGTTCGCGGCCTACTTCACGCGCGCTGACCTGGCTCCGCCGGCGCCGGCGGAGTTCGACCAGCTCATGCTGCGCGAGTGGCTGGCGGACCTGTACGCGCAAGGCTTGTCGAAGCCGACCATCCGGCGCAAGCTGGCTGCGATCCGCAGCCTGTTCGACCACTGCCTGAAGCGCGGCGCGATCACGCTGAACCGGGCGAAGCTGCTGGTGACGCCGCGGCTGCCGAAGAAGCTGCCGGCGGTGCCGACGGAGGAACAAACGAACACCTGGATCGACGCCGTGGGCGCGGGCGAACTGGAGCGGCCCGATCCCGCGCGCGACCTTGCGATGCTCGAAGTGCTCTACGGCTGCGGGCTGCGCGTGAGCGAACTGGCGGGGTTGAACGTGGAGGACTTCGACTGGCGCGACGGCTGGGTGAAGGTGCGCGGCAAGGGCAAGAAGGAGAGGCAGGTGCCCGTGCCGGGCCGCGCGCTGGCTGCGCTGAAGGCGTACGTGGAGGGGCGCGGCAGCGGCGCGGTGTTCCTGAACGCCAAGGGCAACCGGCTGACCGACCGCGGCGCGCGCGGCATTCTCAAGATGTACGCCATCGCGCTGGCGGGCGACTCCTCGCTGCACCCGCACACGCTGCGGCACGCCTACGCGACGCACCTGCTGAGCGCCGGGGCCGATCTGCGGGCCATTCAGGAGCTGCTGGGGCATGCGTCGCTTTCGACCACGCAGAAGTATACACAGCTTTCGCTGAAAGACATCATGCACGTGTACGACCAGGCGCACCCGCGGGCGAAGTGATTACTGCCGTGTGCGGTGCTGCTCACGGAGGACGTTGGGGTCGTCCATGCGGGCCGGGGGTTGGGGGTCGGCCGGGTCTTTGGCTTTTTCGGGGACGAAGATCTCAGGGTCGGGGCGGATGGGGATGAAGGGTGTGAAGTCGGGGATCGAGGTGAAGCAGTCAGTGAGGTCTGCCGCAGTGGCGTCGTAGAGGTTTAGCGGCGGGATGCCGAGGACGCGGAAGACGGTTTTGAGAAGCGCGGGGAAGCTGGCATTGGCGCGCGAGGCGTAGTTCTTCCGGGCGAACGGGCTGGCCAGCATGAAAATCGTCCGGTGGGAATCCTGGTGATCGACGCCGCCCTGCGCGTCGTCTTCGGTGATGAAGACCGCCATGCTGCGCCACCACTTGCTCCTGGAGAGGTATTCCATGATGCGGCCCAGCGCGTAGTCGTTGTCGGCCATATAGGAGATGTTCACGGGGTAGCCGTCACCGGGGCGGACCTTGGCACCATGGTCATTGGGCAGGTGGATGAAGATGAGGCGGGGCAGCTCCTTGCCGGGCTTGACGTAGAGTTCGTCGATCTCGCGGATGAAGGCGTCGGCGCGGTACTGGTCGGGGATGTTGGTGTTGTACTGCGGGTAGGTGCGGGAGGTATTTTCCCACAGGGGGTGCGGCATGGGAATGTTGGTCAGATAGCGCGCGCCGGTGGGCATCTCGCCGGGCTCTTCGACGACCCCGGCGAGTTCGAAGCCTTCGCCGAAGTTGCGGAAGGAGATGCCGTTGCGTTCGAGGTGATGCCAGAGCGCGCCGTTTTCGAGCTGCTCTTCGGGGTGAAGACTGGAGTTGCTCTGCGCGATGCTGAGGCGGCCGGGCGCGGTGGTGGGCATGCGGAAGTCCTTCATGCCGCCGTAGGAAGCCATGAGGGAGGATTCGGTCCAGGCGTTGGGATAGGAGCCGACGATCCAGTGGTGGCCGTCGACGCTGACTTCGGAGTCCGCGTAGAAGTTGTCGGCGAAGGCGTAGCGCTGCGTGAGGGCGTGGTGGTTGGGAGAGACGTTGTAGAACTTCTTTTCGAGGCGGACACGGAGGGAGTCCTTGTCGAGGGTGGGCCAGCCGCGGAGGCCGAAGCGGGCGAGTTCGGGAGCGCCGCGCAGGGGGCCGATGGAGTCGGATTCGAGGTCGCCTAGGACCTCGTCGTAGGTGCGGTTCTCTTTGACGATAATGACGACGTGGCGCAGCTCCACGGGGAGCGGGCGCGGCTCGTCGGCGGCGGGCAGGAAGCCGTTGAGGGCCATCACGCGCTCTGTGTGAATGGGCAGCAGGCGGTTGAGCGGGATGGGGTAGACGGAGAGCAGGCCGCTGCGGAGTTCGGCCTGGAAGCTGCGTTCCAGCGGCGCGGTGCGCGTGGCGTTAGGGCCGGTGCCGATGCCTTTGGCGGAGGCGACGTACATATTGCCGCGCGCGGCCAGAACGGAGGTGGGGAACCAGCCCGCGGGGAGATGGCCGGTGAGTTGGTGGGAGGCGAGATCGATGACGCCGATGGCGTTGATGCCGGCCTCGGCGACCAGGAGGCGGTTGTTGGGGATGTCGAGCGACAGGCCGATGGGGAGAATGCCGCGGTACTTTTCCAGGCCGGGGATGCGGAGGGCGATGGTTTGGTGAACAGTGAGGGTAATGGCATCGATGACGGAGATGGTGTCCTGGTTGCCGTTGGAGACGTAGATGGTGGAGGCGAGAGCGGTGACGCCGGAGGGGCTGGAACCGCCGAGGCTGCGCGGGCCGAAGGGCTCGCCAGTGCGGATGAACTTGACGACGCGCGGATTGGACGGATCCGCCACGTCGATAACGCAGAGGGAATTGGAGAGCTCGTTGTTGGGATCGCCAAGGCCGGGTACGTCCACGGGGCCGGCGGCGGTCTCGCGGCGCGCTCCCTTCTCGGCTTCGGGCGAGGGGAAGCCGAAGGCAGGGAAAGGCAGGCCGGTGCGCACGGCATCTTTGGGATCGGCGCCGGGCACGGGCTTGTATTCGAACATGCCGATGTTGGTGACGTAAAGGCGGCGGCGGTCTGGCGAAAGGGCGGACTTGAAGGGCAGGCGTCCGGTGCGAACCGAGGCGATCATGCGGCGGGTGCGGAGGTCGAAGACAGCAACGCGGAAGTTGGTCTGATCGACCACATAGAGGATCTGGCGTTCGGCATCGAGGGCGAGGTCTCCAGAGTAGGAGTCTTTCCACTCGCCCTGGTTGAGCTCCAGGAGCCGTTCTACGCGGCCGGCGGGAAGGGCAAGCTCGCGGACGCGGCCGGAGTTGCCCTCGGAGGCGAGCAGGCGGCGGTCGGCGGAGAAGGCGAGGCCCATGAAGACGCTGCGCCAATCGTCTTCGCCGGAGGCGGCCTTCTCCTCTCGGGGCCTGGTCTTGAGACTGCTCAGCTTCCAGGGTTCGGAAGACATGTCGAGCACGCTGAGCGAGTAGCGGTCCGGGCCGCCATTGGCGGTAACGGCGAGCTTGCCGTCAGGGCTCAAGGCCAGACCAAAGGCGCCCGGTCCAAGATTGAACTGACGGCCGAGGGGGGCGACGATCCGGCCCCCGGGAAGAATGGACTCGGCGCCCGGCCGGCGGGCAGTGGGACGCGTGCCGGCGGGGGGCAGGTAGTCCACGGCGACCAGTGGTAGACAGAGTACGGCAAGCAGGAGAGAACGCATGACGGCTCATCTGATAGCCTGTCAAAGCAGAGAGGTTCTATGCAACGGCGTTCATTTCTCGAGATGGCAGGCGCCCTGAGCGCGGGCGCGAGCGGCGCGGCCGCGGCCCCGGCCGGAGTGCCGAAGTATTTCCTGCTGGAACAGTATTTTCTGAAGAACGGCACGCAGGGGGCGCGCATCGCGGCCTACCTGCAAGCAGGCCCGCTGGAGGCGGCGCGGCGGCTGAAGATTCCCGGACCATTGGCGGTATTGGAGGCGCTGGTCGCTCCGCACATGCCGCAGGTGGCGTGCGTCACGGCGTTCACCTCGCTCGAAGAGATGAACGAGATGAGGAAGAAGCGTGCCGGGGATGAGAAGTTCCAGGCCGCGCTGGCGGAATGGGAGAAGGGGGAGGAAGCTCCCTACGAACATTATTCAGAGGTTTTGTTGGAGGCGGCCGCTTATCAGCCGCCGCTGATCCAGGACCTGATGTACCGCGAGCAGCCGCGCGTGTTCGAGCTGCGCGTCTACCATTCGCCCACGGAGCGGCAGTTGAAGCTGCTGCACGAACGCTTCGCCGGACCGGAGATCCAGATCTTCCACCGCTGCGGCATCCGGCCGGTGCTGTACTCGTCCACGCTGATCGGGCCGCAGAAGCCGAACCTGGTCTACCTGACGCCGTTCGACAACCTGGCGGCGCGGGAGAAGGCGTGGGCGGCGTTCGGGGCGGATCCGGAATGGGTGAAGGTGCGATCGGAATCGATTGCCAAGGGCGGACAGATCTCCAGCGTCAGCCAGATTTCGCTGTACAAGGCCGCGGCCTATTCACCGCTGCGGTAATGAAATTGTCCGGCCGAAGGACGTCTCACCAGCTCGCGCCGGCGTGTTGCCGCATGAAAAAGGGTGGGGATGAGCCCCCACCCTCGAAATGTCGCCGTTGCTGGACAGTGCCTCTACTTGCGGTAGCGGAAGACGGCAAGCGCAACCAATCCCGCTCCTAACAACGCCTGCGTTGCCGGCTCAGGAACTTCGCCCCCGGGCTGTGCGGCCCCACCCATAGCGGCGATGTTCAGGAAGAGTTGGCCATTCACTGATGCAGCCGTGTTGACGAAGCCATTGTGGTCGGATCGATCGGCAAATGCAAAGACATAGCCCGATCCAATGGATTGATAGGCCAGAAAGCTCCCGGCCAATGCGGTGCCACCGGTAATCGCCGTTCCCGGGCTGGTCAATAGCTCCTGTCCGACGATGTTATACGGCCCGCCTTCGGTGGCCGGACTCCCACCAGTGAAAGGCGCGGCAGAGGCGCTCCCTGCGGCGACCATCGAAGTCCCGATCGCCGAAAGGACCGCATTGCCTCCGGAGCAACCGCTGCAGCTGGAATCGAAGAAGACCAGCAAAATCCCCCCGCCGTTGACCCAATTGGTCAAACTCGTCAGCTCACCCGCGGTAGGAGAGGAGAATGCCTCGCCAATCCAATACAGGTCTGCCAGACCCAGGTTTCCATCCGTGATGGCGTTGTCGGCCAGGATCGTGTGTCCTGCACCAGAGAGCGTAGCCGACAAGTTGGACATGTTCTGACTATTCAGGGTACGAGTGCTTCCGCTCCAGTTCCCAATCACAGCAGCTTGAGCAGAAGTGCCCAGCAGCAGACACACGAATCCTGTGGTAAATAGGTTGCCTAATTTCAATCGATTGCTCCTCCAGAAATGAGCGCGTCTGTAGAGCGCTTTAGATTAAAGTTAGCACCCGGCGTCAGGAGCGTCAACGGCGGAACATATGAATTGGAGTGTGGCTGACAAGGACCCGGCTCCAGCCGGGAACGGCTTGCGAAATGCCTGACTACACTAGGTTCCTCAACCCGGCAGGATCTTGCTGATGTCGTTGTAGAGGACGAAGACCACCACCATCATCAGGAAGACGAAGCCGAGCTTGAAGACCGTCTCCTTGAGGCTGATGCTGAGGTCGCGGCGGATCAGAATCTCGATCAGCAGCAGCAGGATTACGCCGCCATCCAGGATGGGGATGGGCAGCAGATTGAAGATGGCCAGGTTCAGGCTGACGGTAGCCATCAGGTTGACGAAGGACATTGGGCCTTCGCGGGCGGCTTCGCCGGAGAGTTGGGCGATGCGGATGGGGCCCTCCAGCGACTTCGGGGATGAGCGCCGCTCGATGATGGCGTGCAGGAACTGGTAGATGAGGGTGGCGCCCTTGGCGTTCTGTTTGACGGATTCCTGGATGGCCGCGGCGGGCGAAAGACGCGAATAGATCATGCGGGGCGAGAGTTCCACGCCGATCATCCAGCGCTGTACACCGCTCTGATCCGACATCTTGGGCTGGATCTGGACCGAGGCGTCCTGACCATTGCGCCGGTAAACAAGAGTGACCAGCGCACCTGACGTCTGCCGCAGCACTTCGTGGATCTGATAGACCGTGGTGATCGGCTGGCCGTTGATACTGACGAGCAGATCGCCTTTTTGCAGGCCCTTCCTCTCGGCATCGAGTCCGGCCACCAGGCCGCCTACTTCAATCTCGGTTCTCTCGGCCCAACCGGCAAGGCCGACACCGGCCTTGGGATCGATCTCCGGGGTGACCATCATCGGCAGCCGTTCCGTGCCGCGCTGGATCACGATGGGCAGCGCGCGATTGGCGCTTACCACTTCGCGAAGGAGAACGTCTTCCCAGGTCGGGTTGGGCTGGTCTTCCACCTGAACGATGATGTCTCCGGCCTGTACGCCAGCCTCGGCGGCGGGCGAACTCGGCTTCACGTAACCGATGGTGGCCGGGCCTTGAGCGCTGGCCAGCTTCGGGTAGCGAACCATATACAGCCCGGCCAGCAGGGCGACCGCCAGAACAACGTTCATGGCCGGCCCGGCAAAGACAACGATCAGTCGCTGCCACTTGGGTTTAGAGAGAAAGCCGCGGGGGTCTGGCTCGTCGCTGGGCTGCTCGCCAGCCATGCGGACATAGCCACCCAACGGAATCCACGCCACGCGAAAGTCGGTTTCGCCCTTCTGGAACCCGAACAACCGCGGCCCAAAGCCGATGCTGAAGGTATCCACGCGGATGTCGAAGAGGCGGGCGGCCCAGTAATGGCCCAATTCGTGGATGATGATCATCACCCCGATCAGGACCAGCAGCCACCAGATGTTTTCAAAAAGGACCATTCAGGCTTCCTCTACGATCATATCGATTCAGGCCGGGACGCGCGCGCCGCTTTTTTCCGCAACAATTTGCATGGCGGCCTGGCGCGACTCCCAGTCCTTGTCCAGGACTTCGGCGATGGAAGTGGCGTTCACGGAGGCTACCTTCTGCAGGGTCTCCTCCACCACCTCGGCGATGCCGGGGAACGAGATCTCGCCGCGTAGAAACGATTCAACGGCGACCTCATCGGCTGCGTTCAACGTACACGTGGCCGTTCCGCCGGCCTTTTGCGTTTCGTAGGCGAGGCGGAGCAGCGGGAACTTGTCCAGGTCGGGCGGGTGGAAGTCCCAGGTGCGGGACTTCGTCCAATCGATGCGCGGAACGGGCGCGGACCAGCGGTCCGGCCACGTCAATGCGTACTGGATGGGCATGCGCATGTCGGTAGCGCAAACTTGAGCGATGACGCTGCCATCATTGTATTCCACCATGGCATGGACTGTGGACTGGGGGTGGACTACCACCTCCACCTGATCCGGCGGCAGGTCAAAGAGCCAGCAGGCCTCAATCACCTCGAAGCCTTTGTTCATCAGCGTGGCGGAGTCGATTGTGATGCGCTGGCCCATCTTCCACGTTGGATGATTCAGAGCCTGCTCCGGCGTCACCGCCGCAAACGCCTCTTTCGGGGTATTGCGGAAGGGGCCGCCGGATGCCGTGAGAATCAGTTTGGTGACGTCGGCGCGCTTGCCGGCGCGCAGACACTGGTGCGCGCCGTTGTGTTCGCTGTCGATCGGGATCAGTTCGACGCCATGCTGCTTCACCGCGCCCATGATCAGGCTGCCGCCGGCCACAAGTGTCTCTTTGTTGGCCAGCCCGATCCGTTTGCGCCGGCAGATCGCCTGGTACGTGGCCTCCATGCCGGCCACGCCGACGATGGCGGAGACCAGCACGTCGGTCTCACCGGCCGCGGCGACTTGGGAGTAGGCGTTGTTGCCCGCCAGCAGTTCAGGAATTGGAAAACCGTCGAGGCTGGCGCGCAGGGCAGGCAAATCCGCCGGATCCGACACCACAGCCACCTGGGGCCGGAACTCACGGATCTGTTCGGCCAACCCCCGAATGTTCTTCCCGGCGACGAGCGCGAAGACTTCGAAGTGGCCGGGATTCTGACGGATGACGTCCAGCGTGCTTTGGCCGATGCTGCCTGTGGAACCGAGAAGTGTTACGCGTTGCATGTCCGGACGAGGCTCATCATAGCACCACTGGAGCCTACTGAATCGATGCATTTCACCAAACAAAGGAGCCTGGAGATTGACCTATGGCCGCCGTAGGCCCCCGCTGGCGCGACGAGAGAGCGAAAAGACGTAGGGCGCTTTCGGTGTTTGGCTTTGTTCTGTTTGGAGGAAAGTGTGACCCAGAGGGCGCCGGGGAGGAGAATGCTTCAGGGGTCTTTTGAGGTTAGTCTCGCTTTGGTGGGAGTTGCCTCCCCGGCTTAATTCCAATCTTAGAATACCGAATTCCAAATTGCAAGCTTTTTTCTACAATTTTTTGGAGTGGGGTACTACCTCAACCCCCACAATCTCCTCTAACACCTTGATAGTGCTACACATATCCTCTTCCGCGTGGCCTTTGGCGATGGCTACCTGAAACTGTTCCCGGGTCAGAGCGGTCAGTGGGACGGGAACCTGGAGCTCATTGGCGCTCTCCAGCATGAGTCCGATGTCCTTGTGCATCCAACGTGTTGAAAAATTGGTAGAAAAGTCGCGCCGGAAGACGTACGGGGCCTTGAAAGCCACCATCCCGCTCTTGGCGGCAGAGTTTTCGAGAATGTCGAGCATGAGTTCTGGGTCGACGCCAGCTTTGGTGGCCAGCACCATACCTTCGTTAAACGCTTGTAAAAGATTGCAAAGAATCAGGTTTTGGGTGAGTTTGGCATGCAGGCCGAGCCCTGTGGGACCGCAATAGTAGAACCTCTTGCCCATCAGTTCCATGACAGGCTTCACTTTTTCATAGATGGCCTGATCGCCGCCAACCATGAAGGTGAGAGTGGCCCCTTCGGCTCCCGGCTTGGAACCGGTAACGGGCGAATCCAGGAAATGGGCCCCCTTCTCTGCCAGCGTGGCGGCGGCACGGCGTGCGTAAGAGGGCGAGATTGTACTGCAGTCAGCGATAACGGCGCCGGGGCGGATGCCCTCGATCAGACCAGCCTCCCCGAGGGTGACCTTGGCCGACATGTCGGTGTCGCCGACACAGAGGAAGATGATGTCAGCACTTTCCGCCACCTGGCGCGGAGTGGCACAGGCGATGCCGTCGCCCTGCGCGGCGAGTTCGGTGGCCTTGGAGGCTGTATTGGACCACAGAGCCACGCGGTGGCCCGCGGCGAGCAGGTGGCGGGCCATGGGATAGCCCATGATGCCGAGGCCGAGGAATCCGAGGTTTGCCATGTATAACTCCTGATGCGAAAAGCGCTGCGAAACCTCGATTGTAAGGCTCCAGGCGGTTGTGCGACAATCGCGGCGGTTCCCCTATGTCGAAGAATAAGGTCTTAATCACGAAGCGGGTGTATCCGGAAGCGGTGGAGTTGTTGCGCGGAAAGTTCGAGGTGGACTACGAAGGCACAAACGCCGGGTTGACCACGGACGAGCTCGTTGCCCGGGCGCGCGGCTGTCAGGCCGTGGTCAGCCAGCTCACCGACAAGCTGAACGCCGGCGTCATCGCCCAACTGCAGGGCGTGAAGGTGATCGCCAACGTGGCGGTCGGCTACGACAACATCGACGTGCCGGCGGCCACGGCGGCGGGCATCGCGGTGACCAACACGCCCGGCGTGCTCACGGAAACCACGGCGGACTTCGCCTTCACCTTGCTCATGGCCACGGCGCGCCGCATCCCGGAAGCGCACGCCTTCGTCCACTCCGGTGAGTGGAAGACCTGGCTGATCGACCTGCTGGCCGGGCAGGACATCTACGGCGCCACGCTGGGCCTGGTGGGCCTGGGCCGGATCGGCGCGGCCGTGGCGCGGCGCGCGCGCGGCTTCGGGATGAACATTATTTACTGCGATGCCCAGGCGGCTCCGGCCGAGGTGGAGCAGGAACTCGGCGCGAAACGCGTGGAGATGGCGGAGCTGCTCAAGACCGCGGATTTCGTTAGTCTGCACGTACCGCTCACGCCCGAGACGCGCCACCTGATCGGCGCGGCGGAGCTGAAGCAGATGAAACCCACCGCCGTGCTCATCAACACGGCGCGCGGCCCGGTGGTGGACGAAGTGGCGCTGGCTGACGCCCTGGAGCAGAAGACCATCTGGGCCGCCGGCCTCGACGTCTTCGAAGCCGAGCCCACGGTGCACGCCAAGCTCCTGACGTTGCCGAACGCGGTGCTGGCGCCGCACATCGCCAGCGCCAGCGTGGGCACGCGGCGGCGCATGTCGATGATGGCGGCGGAGAACGCCGCGGCGGCGCTGGAAGGCGCGCGGCCCGCAAACCTACTCAATCCGGAGGTCTGGAAGTAAGATGCTACGTAGAGAATTTCTAGCTACGGCCACGGCCGGCCTGGCCGCCGCCCAGACGGGCGCCGCCAAGAAACTGATCGTTCACGCCGACGATGCCGGCATGTGCCACTCGGTGAACATGGCCACCATTGAGGCCCTCACCAAGGGCCTGGTGACCTCCGCCAGCGTGATGATGCCCTGCTCCTGGGTGCAGGAGTTCTCCGACTGGGCGAAGGCCAATCCCACGAAGGACATTGGCGTCCACCTGACGCTCACCAGCGAGTGGAAGTATTACCGCTGGCGGCCTGTGTCTTCCATCGAAAAGGTGAAGGGCCTCATCGACAAGGAAGGCTACATCTGGCGCGACGTGCGCAGCACCGCCATGAGCGCCACGCCGGCCGAAGTGGAAACCGAACTGCGGGCGCAGATTCTGCGGGCCGAGGAGTACGGTATCCAGTTCACGCACCTCGATTCGCACATGGGCACGCTCTTCGCTCGCCCCGATTACTTCGAGGTCTACGCCAAGCTGGGCAAAGAGTTTGGCGTGCCCGTGATGCTACCCAAGGCCAACGAAGCCAACGCCGAAGACCTCAAGGGCTACCCCATCACGCCCGAGATGCTGAAGCGCAAAGAGGCCGACGGCTTCCGCATGTTGGACCGCCTGGTGACCGGCGTGCCCGGCCGCACCGTGGCCGAGCGCCGCGAAAGCTACCGCAAGTTCATCGCCCAGGTGAAGCCCGGCGTCACCAAGCTCATCGTCCACCTGGCCAAGGAAGACCCCGAGATCAAGGCCATCTCCAACTCCTGGGAGTACCGCTGGGCGGACTTCGTGTTTTGGACCAGCGACGAGGCCAGGGAGTTGCTGGCCCAACACGGCGTGGAGCTGTACACCTACCGCCAGCTCGGCGCGTAGACGATAATGTACAGCATGCTGCGCCGGGACTTCCTGACTTCCACACTCTCCGCGCCCCTGGCTGCCCGCGCCGTTGCCGCGCCCAAGCTGGGCGTGGACCTGTTCAGCGTCCGCAGCCAGGGCTGGAGCGCGTTTGAGCATCTGGACTACTGCTCCAAACTCGGCGCGAAGACCGTACACTTCTCCGAGATCCGCTTCCTCGGCTCGCTCGACGACGACCATGCCCGCAAAGTGGGCGAGCACGCCCGCCGCCTGGGTATCGACCTCGAGATCGGCATGCGTTCCATCTGCCCTACCTCCACGGCCTTCGACAAACAGGCCGGCACGGCTGAAGAGCAGATCACCAAAGTGATGCGTGCGGCGCAGATCGCCGGCTCGAAACTTGTGCGCGCCTTCCTGGGCACCATGGCGGACCGCAAGACCCCCGGCGGCATTGAAGCCCGCATCGAAGATGCCGTGAAGGTGCTGCGCAACGTACGCAGCCGCGCTCAGGATATGGACCTGCGCATCGCCATCGAAAACCACGCCGGCGACATGCAGGCGCGCGAGTTGAAGCAGCTCATCGAAGCCGCGGGCAAGGACGTGGTGGGCGCCTGTTTCGACTCCGGCAACCCCTGCTGGGTGCTCGAAGATCCGCACCTCACCCTGGAAACGCTGGCCCCCTACGTGCTCACCTCGCATATCCGCGACTCCTACGTCTGGAACGACGATGGCGGCAGCCAGGTCTGCTGGACACGCAGTGGCGAAGGCAACGTGGACATCGGCGGCCTGATGAAGCGCTTCGTCGAACTCTGCCCCGGCAAGTCGATGTCGCTGGAAGTGATTGTCACCGGCGCGCGCGCCTTCCCGTGGCGCAAGCCCGAGTTCTGGGAGGGCTACCGCAACGTGCCGGCAGCAGACTTCGCGCGGTTTCTCAATGTGGGCGCCAAAGCGCAGCCATTGCCTCCGCGCCCGGCCGTGCCCAAGGAACAGGCGGCGGCGAAGGAGCGGGAAGACCTGGAAGTCTCCATGAAGTGGACGCGCGAGTTCCTGGGGGTTTAAATGCGGCGCACTCTCCTCTTTGGCGTGATTGGAATTCTGGCGATGCAGTTGACGGCACAACAGCCTTCGGTCACCCGCGAAGTGCGGCTGGCGTTGGCGAAGAACGATTTCACCGCCGCGCAGCAGGCTCTGGACGCGGCTAAGAAAGACGGCGGCGTGACGCCGCGCTGGCTGGAAGCGCAGAGCTGGATGGGCCGCGGCTACCTGGCGGCGAAGAAGCTGAACGAGGCCGACAAGAGCGCCGCCGACACGCGCGCCATGGCGCTGGCCATGCTCAAGGGCCGCAAACTGGACGACGAAAAGGCTCTGCCCATCGCGCTGGGCGCGTCCATCGAAGTGCAGGCGCAGGTGCTCGAAGCCCGCGGGCAACGCTCGGAAGCCGTGGCGTTCCTGCGGGAAGAGATCCAGCGCTGGCAGGGTACGTCGATCATCGCGCGGCTGCAGAAGAACCTGCACCTCATCTCGCTGGTGGGTAAGCCGGCGCCGGCGCTGACGATGAAGGAGTACCTGGGCCAGGCGCCGCCCAGCCTCGCCAGCCTGAAAGGCAGGAAGGTCCTGCTCTTCTTCTGGGCCCACTGGTGCGGAGACTGCAAGGCCATGGCGCCCACCGTGGCGCGGCTGAAGCGCGAGTTCCCGCAGCTTGTGGTGATCGGCCCCACGCAGCCCTACGGCTATGTGGCGCGCGGCGAAGAGGCCACTCGCGACGTGGAGATCCGCTACATCGACGAGATCCGCCAGAAGTTCTATGCCGGCATCGACGGCCTGCTGGTGCCCGTGAGCGAAGAGAACTTCCGCCAGTGGGGCGCCAGCACGACGCCAACCGTGGCCGTGATCGACGCCGCCGGCATCGTACGGCTCTACCACCCGGGCCAGATGAGCTACGAGGAGCTGCTACCGGCCCTCAAATAGTTGGTGGCCACCACGCGGCGGCCCTCGATGCGGTAGTTGCCGCTGAGCACCAGCGCGATAGCTTCGCTGAAGATCCTGTGCTCTTCCTCCAGAATGCGCGCGGCCAGCGTCTCCGCGGTGTCACCGTCCTCAATGGGCACGGCGGCCTGGGCGACGATGGGGCCGGTGTCGAGCCCGGCGTCGACAAAGTGCACCGTGCAGCCGGAGAACTTCACGCCATAGTCCAGCGCCTGCTGCTGTACGTGCAATCCGGGAAACGACGGCAACAGCGAGGGGTGTATGTTCAGGATGCGCTGTGGGTAGGCGTCCAACAGCGGCTGTCCCACGCGGCGCATGAAGCCGGCCAGGCAGATGAGATCGATCTCCAGCGGAGCCAGCGCCACCACCACCTGTGCGGCGTAGGTGTCGGTGTCGATGCCCTTCGAAGGCAGCAGGATGCCGTTCAACCCCAGCTCGCGCGCGGTGTCGAGCGCTTTCGCCTCGGGGTTGTTGGCGATGACGGCGGCGATCTCCGCGTCCAACTTCCCTGCCCCAATATTGCGGGCGATGGCTTCGAAGTTGGAGCCGCGCCCGGAGACGAGAATGGCGATGCGTTTCATTTGTAGATGACGCGGCCCTTGCCGCGCGGTTGGGCGACGATGCGCCCGATTTCGTAGAACGGCTCCTTGAGGCGCTTCAGCAGTCGCTGAGCCTTGGCGGCCTTCTTCTGCGGGATCACCAGGATCATGCCGATGCCCAGGTTAAAGGTCCGTCGGTAGTCGTCGTCGGGTACATTGCCCAGGCGGCGCAGGAGTTCGAAGATGGGCAGGATCGGCCAGGAGCCGAGCTTCACTTCAGCCGCCAGGCCCTTGGGCAGCACGCGCGGCGTGTTGTCGGTGATGCCGCCGCCGGTGATGTGCGCCGCGGCGGCCAGCAGGCCCTCTTTCATCAGGCGCTGGATGGGCTTCAAATAGCTGCGGTGGACCTTGAGCAGCTCGTCGGCCACGGTGCAGTCGAGTTCGGGCAGGTAGGTCTTGGGCGTGTAGCCGCCGATCTCGAAGAGCAGCTTGCGGGCCAGCGAGTAGCCGTTGGTGTGCAGGCCGGTGGAGGGCAGGCCCAGCAGCAGGTCGCCCGGCTGCACGTTCTTGCCGGTGAGCAGCTTGGATTGCTCCACGGCGCCGACGATGAAGCCCGCCAGGTCGTACTCTCCGGGTTGGTAGAGCCCCGGCATCTCGGCCGTCTCGCCGCCGATCAGCGCACACTTGTTCTCTTCGCAGGCTTTGCCCAGGCCGGCGGCGATCTGGCCGGCCACTTCGGCCTCCAGCTTGCCCACGGCGAAGTAATCCAGAAAGAATAGAGGGGTGGCGCCCTGTACGGCGATGTCGTTGACGCAGTGGTTCACTAAGTCCTGCCCCACTGTGTCGTGCTTCCCGGTCATGAACGCGATCTTGATTTTCGTGCCCACGCCGTCCGCGGAAGAGATCAGCACCGGCCGCTTGTAACCAGCGAGGCGGTACATCGCGCCAAAACTACCGATGTCCGCGAGGACACCGGGCGTAAACGTCTTTTTCGCAGCTACCTTGATGTAGCCTACAGCGCGGTCAGCCTCGTCGATGCTGACCCCGGCGTCCTGATAACGGATAGGTTTTTTCGTAGGCATCTTTGAAACACCAGTCTAAAATACTTGGATTCACCATGCGTCAAACAATTCGAAGGCTTCTAGTGTGGGGTTGCGGCCTGATGGCCTGGCAAGCCCTGGGCATCGCTGAAACGCCGGGGCTCGTCGCCATCCAGGATGCGCGAGTGGTCACGGTGAGCGGCGCGGTGCTCGAGAAGGGCACCGTGGTGGTTAAGAACGGCATCATCACGGATGTCGGCGCCTCGGTCCCGGTGCCGAAGGGCGCCTGGATCGTCGACGGCAAGGGTCTCACGGTCTACCCGGGTTTGATCGACGCCCTCAGCACCTGGGGGATTCCGGAGTCGGCCGGCGCCGCTCCGGCCGCGGGCACCGCTGGGCGAGGAGCGGGTCCAGCCACGCCGGCAGCCGCGCCGGGAGCTGCAACGGCAGCGGCTCGCTCCTGGGGTCCGCAGGACCGGCCCGGCACCACAAGCTGGGTGAGGGCCGCCGATCTGGTGAAGCCCACTGACCGGCGCATTGAAACCGCGCGCGGCGCAGGCTTCACTACCGCCATCACGTTCCCCAAGCAGGGCTTGGTGGGCGGTCACGGCGTGGTGGTGAACCTGGGTGGCGAGAACTCCGGGCAAATGGTGGTGGACCCCTCCGCGGGCCTCTATCTCAGCATGACGCCTTCCGGCTACACCGGCTACCCCTCCGCGCCCATGGGCATCCTGGCCTACTTCCGCCAGCTCTGGATCGATGCCGAATACTACCGGATGGCCAAGGCCCTCTATGCCCAGAACCCCTCCTCCATCCCGCGCCCCGAGTACGACCGCGCGCTTGAGGGCGTGCTGGAAGCCAAGCGCGTGATGCTGCCGGCGGCGAACCCCATCGCCATGGAGCGCATGCTCAAGCTGGCGAGCGAACTCAAGTCGCCCTTCGTTTTCTATGGCGTGATTCAGGGCTATGAGATGGCGGACCGCCTGAAGCAGACGGCCACCCCCGTCATCCTCAACGTCAAGTGGCCCACGCGCGATCGCGACGCCGATCCCGAACGCGTGGAGAGCCTACGCACACTGGAGATCCGCGACAAGGCGCCCACTTCCCCGGTCGCGCTGGCCGCCGCGGGCGTGAAGTTCGCCGTCTCCTCCGACGGCATCGACACGCCGAAGGATGTGATCCGCGCGCTGAAGAAGTCCATCGACGTCGGCCTGAAGAAGGAAGACGCGCTGAAGGCGCTCACTCTCAACGCCGCCGAGATCTACGGCCTGGCGTCGCGGCTGGGCTCCATCGACAAAGGCAAGATCGCCAACCTCGTGGTGACCGACGGCGACCTGTTCGACGACAAGACCAAAGTGAAGTTCGTGTTGGTGGACGGCGTGAAGTACATTCCGCCGCCGGAGACCCCCGCGGGGCCCGGAGGCGGTTTCGGTGGACGGCCCACAGCCGCGCCTGGGGAGGAGAACTGAGCCATGAAAGCACTCATTGGACTTTTGACGCTGGCGGGGCTCTGCTTCGCGCAGAACGTGACGGTGATCCAGAACGGCATCATCCACACAGTGACGAAAGGCACTTTCGCCGGCTCCATCGTGATCCGCGACGGAAAGATCGCCGAAGTCGGCGAGAAGGTGATGACCCCGGCCGGCGCGAAGATCGTGGACGCCACCGGCAAGCACGTGATGCCCGGCATCATCGACGCCCACACGCACATCGCGTTGGATTCGATCAATGAAGGCAGCATTTCGGTGAGTTCCATGGTGGACATCGGCCAGATGCTGAACCCTGAATCGAAGAGCATCTACCAGGCCCTGGCGGGCGGCGTTACCACCGCCAACACCATGCACGGCAGCGCCAACTCCATCGGCGGCCAGAACGTGGTGTTCAAGATGCGCTGGGGCAACCCGGCCGACGGCCTGGTGTTCAAGGAGGCCAAGCCGAGCCTCAAAATGGCGCTGGGCGAGAACGTGAAGCGCTCTGGCAACCCGCAGGGCGGCGGCTTCCAGCCCCAGGGCACGCAGAACCTGCGCTACCCCGGCACGCGCATGGGCGTGGAGGATGTCATCCGTGACGCCTACACCCGGGCCCGCGAGTATCAGAGGGAGATCAAGGAGTACGAGGCGAAGAAGGCCAAGGGCGAAGTGGCCCTGCCGCCGAAGCGCGACCTGCAACTGGAGCCGCTGGTGGAAGTGCTGGAAGGCAAGCGCCTCGTCCACGCCCATTGCTACCGCTCCGACGAGATCCTGATGCTGCTGCGCGTCTTCGACGACTTCGGCATCAAGGGCGTCATCTTCCAGCACGTGCTGGAAGGCTACAAGGTGGCGAAGGAGATCGCCGCCGGCGGCCATAGCGCTTCGACGTTCTCCGACTGGTGGAACTACAAGATCGAAGCGGCCGACGCCATCCCCTACAACGCCGCCATCATGCAGAAGAAGGGCGTGCTGGTGAGCCTCAACTCCGACGACGCCGGCGGCGCCGAGCTCGGCCGGCGGTTGAACACCGAGGCCGCCAAGGTGATGAAGTACGGCGGACTCACGGAGGATGAGGCGATCGCGATGATCACCATCAACCCCGCCAAACAGATGCAGATCGATAAGTGGGTGGGCTCCATCGAGACCGGCAAAGACGCCGACATCGTGATCTACGACAAGAACCCGCTTTCGATGTACTCGAAGGTGGAGAAGGTGTTCATCGAAGGCAAGCAGTACTTCGACCGCGACTCCGACGTCACCGCCCGGCCGAAGACGGAAGCCCAGAAGAACGGGCTGATTCAGAAAGAGAAGGAATCGGAGAAGCGCAACATGCCGCAAACAAGGAGGCCGTCGTGAAGAAGGGTTTGATCTGGCTGGCAGCCATGGCCTCGACGGCCGCTCCGCTGGTGGCGGCTGAGAACAACTCATTCCTGATCCGCAACGCCACGGTGCACCCGGTGTCAGGACCGAAGGTGGAGAACACTTCGGTGCTGGTGTTGGACGGCAGGATCGCCGACATCGGGCCGAAGGTCGCGGCCAAGGGCAAGATGAAGGTGATCGAGGGCAAGGGCCTGCACGTCTACCCCGGCATGATCGACGCCGGCTCACCCATTGGCCTCTCCGAGATCAGCTCCATCCGCGAGACGGTGGACACCGGCGAGATCGGCGAGTTCAACCCGCAACTGCGCGCGCTGGTGGCCGTGAATCCGGAGAGCGAAGCCATCCCGGTGACGCGCGCCAACGGCATCACCACCGTGGTGGCCACGCCCGGCAACCTGGGCGGCGGACGCGGCGCCTCCAGCAGCATTATTAGTGGACAGATGTCCATGATCCACCTCAACGGCTGGACATGGGAAGAGATGGAAGTGAAGCGCAACGTCGGCCTGCAGCTCACCTGGCCGGCGATCGCCTCCGGCGGCGGGCGCGGCGGCGATCCTGAGACTGCCGCGCGCTTCGGCATCCGCCGCACCACCTTCTCGGAAGCGAAGAAGAACCAGGAAGCCCAGGTGCAGAAGCTGCGCGAGTTCTTCGAAGCCGCGCGCCGCTACCAGCAGGCCAAGGCCGCCGGCGAGCCTGGCCTGAAGCCGGATCTCAAGATGGAAGCGATGCTCCCCGTGCTCGACGGCAAAGTGCCCGTCATCGTCTTCGCCTCCCGCGAGCGCGAGATTCGCGAAGCCGTGCAATGGGCCGAGAAAGAGAAGGTGAAGCTGGTGCTGGCCAACGTGCGCCGGCCCGGCAAGATGACCGCGGAACTGGCCTCCAAGAAGATCCCCGTCGTCCTGGGTAGCACGTTCACCCCGCCGCTCGAAGACGACGATCCCTACGACGAGCCGTTCACTCTTCCGGGCGAATTGGCCAAGGCCGGCGTCAAGATCTGCTTCGCCAGTTTCGGCACGCAGTTCGCGCGCAACCTGCCTTATGAGGCGTCTCAGGCCGTGCCCTTCGGGCTGCCGTATGAGGAGGCGCTGAAGTCCGTCACGCTGAACACGGCCGAGATCTTCGGCGTGGCCGACCAGTTCGGCTCACTGGACAAGGGCAAGGTAGCGGACCTGATCGTCACCGACGGCGATCCGCTGGAGATTCAGACTCAGTTGAAGTACATGTTCGTGGCCGGCGTGCAGGTGGATCTCGAATCCAAGCACACCCGGCTCTACAGGAAGTACCTGGCGAGGCCGTAAGCTTCGCCGGATCTGTGTGTTTGTGTGAACCGCCCGCGGTTGTGCTGCGAAAGCAGCCGGCCGCGGGCAACTTGTTTCCGCTGCCGTCTAGTCCACGAAGCCGCGCCAGGTCTTGCCCTTTTCGTCGCGCAGGATCACACCGTAACCGTCCGACACGCCGGAGATGAACTCGCCCTTGGAGGTGCGGAAGCGGTAGCGGATGGTGTCGTCGGACTGGCGTTCGGCTACACCCCTCCATTCGTTGCCGAACTCGTCGCGCAGGTGGATGAAGTCGCCGTCCCCAGGACCACTGACACTGCGGTTCATGCTGTCCTGGAAGTGGAAGAACCCTCCAGTGATCCCTTGCCTGTGTCTACGTTTACGATAGATCATGCGTTATCTTTCCAATCGACTGGGGAGAGGCGTTGGAGCATAGGGTGAATTACTGAGATGAGAGCAGTTGTACAAAGGGTCTCCAAGGCCAGCGTGGTGGTGGACGGCGCGGTCACCGGCGCCATCGAAGCGGGGCTGATGGTGCTGTTGGGGGTGCGCAAGGAAGACGCGGAGGCCGATGCCGAGTATCTGCTGGACCGCATCCTCGGCCTGCGGATCTTCTCCGACGAGGCGGGCAAGATGAACCTCAGCCTGCTCGACACGGGCGGCAGTCTGCTGGTGGTATCGCAGTTCACGCTCTATGGCGACACGCGCAAAGGCCGCCGGCCCAGCTTCGACCTGGCCGCGCCGGCCGATCAGGCGCGCGCGCTGTATGAACGCTTCGTCGAACTGGCCCGCGCCCGCGGCGTGCGCACGGAGACCGGCATCTTCCAGGCCATGATGAGCGTCAGCCTGGTGAACGAGGGGCCGGTGACGCTGATCGTGGAGTCCAGGCTAGGATAAAAAGACATGCCGGACCGGAACAGTGCGACGCTGCTGATCAACTGCCCGGACGCCAAGGGACTGGTGGCGTCGGTGTCGGGCTTCCTCTTCCAGCACGGCGCCAACATCCTCTCCACCGATGAGCACCGGGACGACGCTTCCGGGCAGTTTTTCATGCGAATCGAGTGGGATTTGAGCGATTTTGGGCTCGATTCGAGCACGTTTCGCATCGCTTTCGAGTCCGCCGTCGCGCGCCGCTTCGAGATGCAGTGGCGGGTGGAGTACTCGCACCGCCCGCTGCGCGTAGCTATCTTTGTTTCCAAATACTTGCACTGCTACGCCGACCTCCTGCACCGGCACCGCACGGGCGAACTGCCGTGCCAGATCGCCCTGGTGGTGAGCAATCACCAGGATGCGGCGGCGCTGGCGGGGTTCTACGGCATTCCGTTCCACCACATTCCGGTGGGGGGCGCGAACAAGGCTGAAGCCGAGGCTCGGCAGACGGCTTTACTGAAAGAGCACGACGTGGACCTGGTGGTGCTGGCGCGCTACATGCAAGTGCTGTCGGGAGGGTTTGTGGCGCAGTATCCCGGGCGCGTGATCAACGTGCATCACTCGTTTTTGCCTGCATTTAGCGGCGCCAAGCCGTATCATGCGGCGTTCGAGCGCGGGGTGAAGCTGATCGGGGCGACGGCGCACTATGTCACTGAGATCCTGGACGATGGGCCGATCATCGACCAGGAGGTGATCCGGGTATCCCACCGCGACCAGTTGGAAGACCTGGTGGAGAAGGGCCGGGACGCGGAGCGCCTGGTGCTTTCGCGGGCGGTGCGCTGGCACCTGCAGCACCGGGTGCTGCTGTACGGGAACAAGACGGTGGTCTTCGTGTAAGTGGAAGGAGGCACAATGATTTTGGGCACTGGCATCGACCTGGCGGAGGTGCCGCGGATCCGGGCGGCGGTAGAGCGGTACGGGGCACGGTTCATCGAGCGCGTGTTCACGCCGAAAGAGATCGCCTATGTGGAGCGGAAGGCGAACAAGTTTGAGCGGTATGCGGCGCGGTTCGCGGCGAAAGAGGCGGGGATGAAGGCGATCGGGACCGGGTGGCGGCACGGCGTGCGGTGGCAGGATTTCGAGGTGACGAACCTGCCGAGCGGGCGGCCGACGCTTACTTTTCATGGAGTTGCGGCGGAGTATGCGGCGGAGTTGGGGGTGGCGCGAGTGCACCTGTCGCTGACGCACACGGAGCAGTATGGGCAGGCGTTCGTGATTCTGGAAGGCGGCTAACTGGCCTTGGCGGAGGGGAAGTCGATCTTCTTGGTCTCGTCCCAGGTGTGCATCATGCGGTGGATGACGGTGATGTTGCCAAGGACGGCAATGACCCAGAGGACGGGCGCCATGCGGTCAAACAGCGCGCCGATGATGAGCAGGACAATGCGCTCCGGGCGTTCGAGGAAGCCGGCTTTGCAGAGCGGGATCTCGTTTTCGGCGCGAGCGCGGGTGTAGCTGATCATGACGGAGGCGGTCATGACGATGGCGGTGAGGATGACGTAGAAGTTGCGGTTGATATTGGCGTAGTAGACGAGGAGGCCCATGAGGAGGGCGAGGTCGGAGTAACGGTCGATCACAGAATCGAAGAACGCTCCGAAGCGGGTGACCTGCTGGGTGGCGCGGGCCACGCGGCCGTCGACCATGTCGAAGAGGCCGGCGCCGATGATGACAAGGCCAGCGAAGAGGAACTTGCCGGAGGCCAGCAGGTAAGCGGCGTAGATGTTGATCAACAGGCCGATGAAGGTGAGGACGTTTGGATTGATGCGGGAGAGCGCGAGGACGCTGACGATCCAGTGGAGGATTTTGCCGGCCCCGATGCCGATCGCGCGGGTATAGGTCATCGAACTGCTACTTCCTAGTCGGCGACATCGTGAATGGTGGTGAGGCTGACGATTTCCATTTTCCTGACGCCGCCGGGGATGGAGATGGAGACTTCGTCGCCTTCCTGCTTACCGAGCAGGCCGCGGCCAATGGGGGAACTGGTAGAGATCATGCCCTTGGTTGCATCGGCTTCTTCGCTGGCCACGATCTTGTAGGTGATCTCCTCGTCCTTGATGAGATCGAGGACCACGACGGTGGAGCCGAGACCGACCTTGCCGTGGGGGATTTTGGACAGGTCGATGAGCGAGAAGTCCATGAGGCGCTTTTTGAGTTGGGCGAGGCGGGCGTCGACGAAGCGTTGGCGCTCCTTGGCCGCGTGAAACTCAGCATTTTCGCGAAGGTCACCGTGGGCGCGAGCCTTGAGGATCTCCTTGGGCAGCTCGTTGCGCAGCTCATACTCAAGCGCGGTGATCTCTTCCTGGATCTTCTTTTTCAGATCCTCCATCGGTTCTCCCTCAATTGGTCTTCCAAACTCCGATTATAGAATACGGACCGGGTGCGGAACCGCAATCGGACCCGCATCCACGAGGCGGCTCTAGTAACCGGTTGTAATCTGCACATTAAAGATCTCGTCGCCGACGCGAATGGCGAGGACGTTGGGGCCGGCGGTGGGTCCGGTGCGGTAGGCGATGAGCCAACTATGGGGGTAAGTCCGGCTGCCGCTGGCGACCGAGACGAGCGTGCCGCCGCCGGAGACAGGGTTGACGACCGGCGTGGTCTGGCTGATGACGAGCCCGGCCTTGTCGTGGACCCGGACGTAGAGACTGACGACGGCTCCTGGGGTGGGCGCGGCAGGGGTAGCCCGCAGAATGACGATTCCGCCGGCGGTGGAGCCTTCCACGGCATACCAGTACGGAATGCGGGACTCGGCGGAAGTGGTGGTTTGGGTCGCCTTGACGAAGCCCTCATAGGCGCCTGGGGCGAGTCCGGCGGCTGAGAAGGTCAGATGGACGGTTTGTTGCGCGCCGGGTTCGAGTTGGAGGAGTTCGGTATCGAGAACCGGCTTGGCCTCGTTGGCCGATTCGACGGTGAGCTGGTATTCGGCGGGTTCGGAGGAGAGGTTTTTGAAGGCGATCGGCCGCTGCTGATCGATGGTGCCGGAGCCGGAGAGGAAGCTGAGGCTGACGGGAGCGGCGGCGAGGGTGGAGCTCACGGAGTTCTTCACGTTCAGAATGCCGGCGCCGGCGGACATGACGGGAGCGATTGCGCCGGTGGAAAGCCTGAGCGGCGCGGCGGAGTTGATAAGGAGCGAGCGGTACTCGTCGAGGGTCATCCCGGGGCGGGCGGCCTTGAGGACCGCTGCGGCTCCCGCGATGATGGGGGAGGAAAAGCTGGTGCCGGAAACGGAGATGTAGCCGGTAGGGTCACAGATGTCGCAATCGGAGGCAGGCGCGGGAATTGCGGCGGTATAGACGGGGTTGCCGGTGGCGAGAAGGTCGGGCTTGATGCGCAGGTCGAGGGCGGGGCCGCGGCTGGAGAAGGAGGAGACGGAGTTGGGCTTGGCGGAGGTATTGGGGAAGCGGAGCTGGACCTGGAGATCTTCGACGGTCAGGATGAGGTCTTTGAGTTTGAGTCCGTCGGTATTGCCGATGAAGAGGCCAGGGATGGTGGGGTTGTCATCCACGCTCATGACGATGAGGTCGTCAGGGGTGCCGGTGGAGGGGTTGGCGGAGTTGTAGACGATGGCGGCGGCAGCTCCGCCGGCGGCGGCGTTGGCGAGTTTCTCATGGAAGAGGCAGTCGCCGCGCTCGATGAGGGGAATCCGGCCAGTGAGGGTCTCCGGCTCGAAAGGCTGGCAGCCGCGCGTATTGCCGAGAGCGGCGGCATCCACGATGGGCCCCATGATGGGATCGAGCGAGGTGACGTTGCTGGAGGCGGCGGCCGAAAAGGGGAGGCCGACGGAGGGGACGACGGCGGTTTGGGTGGAGGAGGTGGAGTTGTTGGAGCCGGCGGCGATGACGGGTTCGGCGGCGGCGGTGTCGTCGACGGTGGAGGGGCCCGGGGTGTTGCCGGCGGCGTTGATGACGATGACGCCGGTGTCGGTAAGGCGGCGGACGCCGTTGATGAAGATCAGGTCGCTTTCGGGGCCGAAGGCGCCCACACTGCCGAAGCTGAGGTTGATGACATCCATGCCGTCTTTGGCGGCCCAGTCGAGCGCCTGGAGAACGACGTCGGAATAGAAGAGGCCGTCATAGGGGTTTGAGACGCGGTATGCGCCCAGCCAGGCGGCGGGCGCGACGCCGGAGATGGCGCCGCGCGGGCTGTCGTGGCGCACGCCGGCGGCGCACATGGCGACGGCGGTCCCGTGACCTTCCCGATCCTCCACTGTGGCGGAGTCGAAGCTGCGGGCGACGATCACTTTGGCGTTGGTGAGCGCGAGGTTGGCGTCGCTGCTGGCCTTGGGGAAGCCCTCGGGAGCGGTGAAGCCCTCGGGGGGCTGGAAGCCGGGATGGGAGGGGGTGATGCCGGTATCGAGAATGGCGATCTTGATGCCGGCGCCGGCGTGGTCAACACCGCCGGCGATTTCCCAGGCGGCGGCCACCTCATGATTGACGAGGGCGCGGTAGAGCATGGGCTGGAGGGCTCGAACGGGTACGACATGAAGGACGCCGGGCATGGCGGAGAGGGAGGCGGCATCAGGCGCCTGGACGACGAGAGCGTTGGCGACGGTATCCACACGAGCAAGCACCCGCATTTGGCGGCCCTGGAGGGTGCGCTCGAAAGTACGGTGTTGGGCGGCGATCTCAGAACGGCGGCGATCCGGCGTTCTATGGCCGATAGCAGGTTCCCCGGAAAGCTCGACAATGAAGCGGCCCGGGACGACGTCCTGGGCGAGGGCTGCTACGCAAAGCAGTGCAGTAACTAGCAAGTGGCTTATCTTCATGCAGATGGCTTAAGAGTGGGAGCCCGCTCCGTGAGGAGAAAGTTCCGGCTTCCCCTATCTTATCGACAGGTGCTCCTGCTACGAGAATACTCCGGTCTCGCGGAGAATGCTGCCGGTGAGCAGGGGGGGACGGGCTGGGACGCGTGGCCCCGAGGCTGACGCCTCGGGGGAAACGGGCTGGGACACGGAGGAGCGGGCTGGGACGCGTGGCCCCGAGGCTGACGCCCATATGCGCTAACTTAATTTGAAATTCATTGCAGGGCGAGCCAAGTTTGTCGGCGTCGGTGGCGTGGGGCATCGCACAGGTGTCGACGATAGCGTTGCAGCGCAAGGCTGGGTAGATGGGC
>JARKQJ010000262.1 GCA_029973955.1 Paludibaculum sp.
CAACGCCGCGAACGCCCAGCCCCAAATCGGTCCCGGGTCCCTTGCCGCCGTCAACGGCGCGGGACTCTCCGCCGCCGGCGCCGAGGCCGCTCTCGACCTCTCCGGTACTCCGCTCACCGTGGTCCAGAGGTCTCCCTTTACTCTGGCCTTCCTGATTCCAGCCGACTTCGCCCCAGGCGACTACATCCTCGGCGTCACCTCCCCCCTCGGCGCCGCTCAGGTTCCGCTCACCGTGCTGCCTTTCGCTCCCGCCGTCTTTGAGGTCTCCGGTACCCCCGTGCTGCGGCTCGAAGACGATTCCCCCGTGACCGCCGATCATCCCGCCCGCCGCGGTAAGCTGCTGAGAATCTACGCCACCGGGCTCGGCCAGTTACAGGGCTCCAATACAATCACCCCCTTGGAGGTCGAGTTCAACGGCCTGGTCGCGGTGCCCTCTTCCGTCGCCCTCGTTCCAGAGTTGCCCGGCGTCTACCTCGTCCAGGTCACCGTGCCGAGTGGAACAGCGCCCTCCGCCAGCGTAGAGATGATCGTCCGTCAGGCCGGTTGGCCTTCCAGGGCGGTCACCCTGCCTGTAGAGTGAGCAGCCGCTCCAAAGGCTTGATAATCCTTGACCTCTCTTGCGCCCGCATGCTTTAATAGCCGAAGTAGGGATTACTGCCGGTTCTCGGCTTGGTTAGTCATGCAAAACAACTTGACTGGCTCTAGTCGGGAATGATATGAATGTGCTGACTGCGTCCGGCTGGAAACGGCACTCATGTTGGTCAGGGTCCCGCGGGCACAGAAGTTCGAATTTAACGATCTAATGGGAATCCACCAAGGAAGATCGACGATGACTGCCAAGGGCAGGAAGGCGCAACAAGGCGCCTGCCGCACCTTGGCCGCTTTGTCGACGGCATGGATTCCGCCCAACACTTCCACTGAGGCTCAGGTTGAAGAGTACCTTCATCAATTCAAATCCGCATCTTCACAAGGAGAAGGAAATGGTTGAATTTCGTAAAGCGTTTTTGCTCCTGGCTGCCCTGGTCGCTTTGACCGGGATCGTCAGTGCGCAAGTCACGCCGCTGTCTTGCACTGCCAACGCCGGTGTTCCGCCGCTGGCTCGTGCGGAAGGCGTGGCTGAAGAAGTTGGTCAGGTGATCATCAATTGCGTTGGCGGCCAGCCCACCACCGCCGGTGCTTTCATCCCGACCATCAACGTTCAGATCTTCCTGAACACCACCGTGACCAGCAGGCTCCTCGCCTCCAGCAGCATCAACTCCGAAGCGCTGCTCATGATCGACGAGCCCCAGCCTGGTAACCAGTACCTCGCTGCCAGCATCCCGAACACTGCTCAGGTGACTGCAGTTGGCGACGGCTCCTACCCCGCCTCCGCCAGCCGCCCGAACCTGTTCCTGGGCCAGCAGCAGGGTTCGAACTCCATCGTATGGCTGAACGTTCCGTTTGACCCCCCGGGCACCACTCGGAATCGCGTCATCCGCCTCGCCAACATCCGCGCGAATGCCAACCAGCTCGGCGTTAGCACCACCCTGATCCCCACCGCGATCAACATGTTCATCTCGATCTCCGGTACGGGCTCCCTGGCGCTGACCAATCCGCAGCTGACGGTTGCCTACGTGCAGCTTGGCATGAAGTTCACTGCCACCAGCGCTACCTGGAATCAGTGCGTCCCCGGCACCTATACCTATAGCATCAAGTTCACCGAGAACTTCGGTACCGCCTTCCGTCACAAGGATAGCGGCAGCGTGATGCAGGATATCCCGGGCCGTATCTACAACACTGAGTCCATGTTCTATGGCCCCGGTCTCGGCGCTTATGCGTCCGTCGCCGGCCTCGCCACCCAGGGCACTCAGCTCATCGCTCGGTTCTCCAACGTTCCGGCGAACATCGCGATCTCGGTTCCGACCGCGAACCAGACCTCCAGCGCTTCCAACCCGACCGACACCGCAGTGCTCATCACCAATGGCGCCAGCGGCTCGACCACCGGTACTGACGGCGTTGTGGCTCTCACGGGCGGCGCCGGTGCGGCTGTTTGGGAAGTCATCGGTTCCAACCCCGGTGCCATCAGCAGCTTCACCATCCCGGTCTACGTGACCTACAAGGCCAGCCCGCTGCCGGGTCTCGGCACCGCCACTGTGACGGGCAACTATGCCCCCACCACGACGGTGACGACGGCTTCCTACAGCGCTCCGGTTCCGCGCTTTGTGGATAATCCGCAGTCCGCCACCACCTTCACGATCAGCTCCTGCCGCACCAACCTGCTCTTCCCGTTCTTGACGAACGTGGCGGGCTTCGACTCGGGCGTCGTGATCTCCAACACCTCTCAGGATCCGTTCGGCACCGTGACCCAGTCCGGTCCTTGCACCCTGAACTACTACGGCACCACCGGCGGGACTGGCGCGGCTCCGGCTGCTCAGACCTCTGGCACCGTGGCTGCGGGCTCCCAGCTCGTGCTCACGCTGTCCGCCGGCGGCAACCTCGGCATCGTGGCCACCCCTGGCTTCCAGGGCTATGTCATCGCGACCTGCAACTTCCAGTACGCGCATGGCTACGCCTTCGTGAGCGACCTGGGTGCTTCCCGCGTTGCTGAGGGCTACCTCGCCCTCGTGATGGATGCTCAGATGTCGACCTTCCCGCGCACCGGCACGGTGAGCGAAGTCCTCGGCATGTAGTCTGACGCTGAAGTCAATCAACTAACCCGGGAGGGGCGCAAGCCCCTCCCGGTTCATTTTTGTTCCCCCTCCTCTTCCCCTCCCAGCTCCCCTCCCTCACTGTTTTCTTCAAGCAGCCAATCCCAGATCCGAGAACAATGCTATACTACGGATAGTTCCCGCCGCGTTCCTATCCCAGCACTACAATTCTGTCCGTAGAGGTAAGCATGAATCTTCGCAGGATTCTGACCCCCCTGACTGCCGGCCTGCTCCTCCTCGCATCCGCCGTGCAAGCCCGTCATGTCTTCGTACTCCCTTCCTCCGGTTCCCCCAGCCCAACCCTGCAAGGGTACACCGAGAACCTGACGCCCATTGGCTCCGTTTACGTCCCAATCGGTGCAAACCAGGTGTTGATGAATCTCAATGGCGACAAAGCTATCGTGATCTCCAAGAACAGCTCTGCCGCTGTCAGCTTCATCAACATCACAAACGAACAGTTCTCTGGCGCGGTCCGCTCCATCACCCTGGATGGCCTTATCCCTACCGCCGCAGCATTTACACAGGACGGCCAACGCCTCATCGTCCTGGCGGGCGGCAATCCCGGAACGCTCTACATCGTAGATCCCGTTTCGGAATCCGTGCTCGTCGGCGGCAAAGTGACCATCGTCGGGGCACCCAAAGACCTTGTCATCACCCGGGACTCCCGCTACGCCATTGTCCTGAGTGCGCCGCCTGCGCAGTACTCTGTCGTCGACCTCAATACCTATCAGGTGGTCACCCAGAACGCCGTCGCCGGCATCCCCGGTGACGCCAACATCTCCCTCGCCCCCTGGGGTTCCTTCTACATCACCGGACAGTTCGTCCTGGCCGAATACTCCGGCGTGCCACCCTTCGATAAGATTGCCCAGACCGCCATCATCACCAGTCCAGGCAAGATCTCCTTCTCCCCTGATGGGAAATACGGCGTCGCGGCCAACCTCCTCCTCAACGGGAGTTCAGTCGCGTCCTACGACTTTACCGTTCGCGGCGCCAACAGTCCGGCCGGCGCGGAAATCAGTAAAATGCCCATCGTTGCCGGCTCCGACACCATCCCGAAGAAAGTCGACACCATCTTCACCATCAGCGCCACCCAGGCCTTGGCCTTCTCGAGTGAACTCGGCCGCCTGTTCCTTCTCAACTATCCCAACCTCACCGCGGCCGATTACAACCCCGGAAATGCCGGAGTGCCCACCAACGCCTTCGGCCTCGCTCCATCCGATGAGCTTCCCACAATGCGGTTCGACTACTATGGCGCGGGCTCCCAATTGTTCCGCCATGACCTGGTCACCAATACCGGCCAGGGCAGTGCCTTCGTCTCCCCTGGCGCCGTCTTCTTCCTGCCGAAGCCGGCCCCCGGTACCCCCGCTCAGATCTTCGCTTATGGCGCGGGCAAGACCGTCAACCCAGCCACCGGCCTCGTCTACACCGTGCGCGTGGTCGATGCCGCGGGCCATCCCTGCTACTCCTGCCCCATCTCTTTTACCCCGGAAACCAGCGGCGTCATCCTCACCGGCGCCTCCATGTCAACAAATACCCAAGGCTGGGCAACCGTGAACGCGACATCCCCCACGACCAGCGGGGAATTCAAAGTTCGCGCCACCTCCGGCACCACCACCGTGCTCCTCACCAGCACCGTGACCGGCGGCACTGGCGGCGGCGGCGGCGGCGGTACCGTCGATCCCAACGTGCCTCGCGTCGTCAAAGTCTCCGGCGATGGCGAGTTGGTCCAGCTCATGTACGGCTTCAACCCGGCCCTCGTCGTGCAAGTCGTCGATGCCGCCGGCAAACCGATCGCCGGCAAGCAGGTCACCTGGACTGAGAGTGGCGGCGTCTCCTTCGCCAGCCCCACCGTTCAGACTACTGACGCCAACGGGATGGCCAGCATGGGCTGGATCGCCGGCGGCAGCATCTCACCCGGTATCGACTACCTCACCTACACCGTGGTCGCGAATACCGACATCGGCAATGCGTCCTTCACCCTCACTGCTTATCCCTGGGCCACCGGGTCCTTCAACCCTCAGCCCACGGCATTGCTCGTGAAGCCTACCCAAACTGAACGCACCATCACGACGAAGCTTGGCGTCAAGAACGAAGGGGCCATCCAGGTCGTCGTCGTCACAGCCACCGCCGTACCGATTCCGAACGTAGCCATCAACGTCACCACCGGCAACACGGATCCCAAGCTCGGGCCTGTCGCCAAGTGCGACGGCGGCGTGCCGCTCACCAAGGCCGACGGGACCGGCAGTTGCACTCTCGTCGTCGAAGGCCGCACCGGGACTTCCCCGCTGACCGTCGACATCGGCAACTACCAGGTCTTCACCGACATCCGCCTGACGGTGAACCCCGGTGATCCCATCGCTCCCGTGATCACCAGCGGCAACAATCAGACCGGCAAGCCCGGCGCCACCCTCCCTGCCCCGCTCGTCATCAAGGTCACCGACAACTTCGGTAACATCCTGCAGGGCCAAGCCGTGGCTTGGGAAGTTGTGACCGCGAACAGCGTTCGCCTCTACAACACCATCTCCACCACCGATTACAACGGAATCGCTTCCACCAACGTCCAGCTCGGCTCCAATCCCGGCAGCTATCAGGTTCGGGCCAACGTGGCAGGCAAGTCCGCCACCTTCGATATCACCGTCGAGACCGTGGCCACTGGATTCTCCAAGGTCTCAGGCGACAACCAGCCCGTCACCCCCATCGGCCAGGCCTTCCCGCAGGCGCTCGTCGTCCAGGTGTCCAACGCCCAGGGCGGCGGTGTCGCCGGCGCCAACGTCACCTGGTCCGTCTCCGGTCCCGCCACCCTCAGCGCCACCACCACCCCCACGGGCGCCGATGGCCGCGCGCAAGTCACCGTCACCGCCGGCTCCACGCCAGGCGTCATCACGGTCACAGCCAACTTTACCGGCATGAATCCGCTCAGCTTCACGCTGCAGTCGCGCCTCCCCGGCCCCAGCATCACTGCCACCAGCTTCACCAATTACGCCACCGGCGAAGCCGGCATCGCGCCCGGCAACCTGATCCTCATCACCGGCCCGGGCCTCGCTCCCAACATCACGGGCACTCTCAACGCCAGCCTCCTCGGCGGCCGCCTGCCCTATGAACTCGGAGGAGTCACCGTCGAGTTCCAGTACGCCGCCCGTTCCTCCTACGCGCCCATCTACAGCGTGTCGAAGGTCAACGGCGTGGAGTCCGTCCTGGTCCAGGCGCCGTTTGAGATTAACACCACCTCCGCCAATGCCGTCGTCAACGTGAGCGGCGGAAGCACCACCGTGACCAACATCGCGGTGCGCACCATCTCCCCCGGCATCCTGGAAGACATCATTTCCGGACGCCGCGCCGCCGTTGTCATCCGCTCCGACGGTCTCGTCGTCACTCCCGATACGCCCGCCCGGCGCGGCGAAGAGGTCCGCCTCTACGCCATCGGTCTCGGCCAGACCTCACCCCTCGCCGAAACCAATCGCGTCGGCCAGCCCACCCAAGCCGTGCGCGCGGCCCTCGCCGTCGGCGTCGACGACAAGGGTGTCCCGCTCATCCGTGCTGAACTGGCCGAGAACCTGGTCGGCATCTATGAGATCGTCTTCCAGATCCCCACTGATGCCACCATCGGGTCCGATCGGCCCCTCGGCATCGTCCTCGAGGAGACGCCCGGAGTGCCCATCTACTCCAACCCGTCCGTGATCTCCATCGGACAATAGACCGGACTCCCGCCAACAGTCCAAACCAAGGGGCGCTGCCAACCCGCAGCGCCCCTTTTCGTTTCTCCCGCCCCAGCCGCGCATCGCCGCGCACAAGCCCCCGAAACCGCCGGCTCCCCCGCCCCAGCAACCCTGCAGCCAGCATCGCCAGCTAACCCATCGTCCCCACCCAGCCCGCGCCTCCCGCCGAAACCAATCTGGCCGCAGTGCCCCTTTTCGCCACCCGCCCCGGCCGCGCATGGCCGCGCACAAGCCGCCGAAGCCGCCCCAACATCCCAGCAACCAGCCGTACCAATCACGCCATCGTCCCCAATCCGCCCTCGACTCTCACCGAAACCAACCAGGCCGCAGTGCCCCTTTTCGCCACCCGCCCCGGCCGCGCATCGCCGCGCATAAGCCGCCGAAGCCGCCCCAACATCCCAGCAACCAGCCGTACCCATTACGCCATCGTCCTCAGCCCGCCCGCGACTCTCACCGAAACCAACCGGGCCGCAGCGCCCCTTTTCGCCTCTCGCCCCGGCCGCGCATGGCCGCGCGCAAGCCGCCGAAACCGCCGGTTCCCCCGCCCCAGCAACCCTACAACCAGCCTTACCTATTACGCCATCGTCCCCAGTCCGCCCTCGCCTCTCGCGGAAACCAACCGTGCCGCAGCGTCCCTTTTCGCCTCCCACCCCGGCCGCGCATCGCCGCGCACAAGCCGCCGAAACCGCCGGCTCCGCCGCCCCAGCAACCCCGCCACCAGCCCTACCAGTAACGCCATCGACCTCAGCCCGCCCCCGACTCTCACCGAAACCAACCGGGCCGCAGCGCCCCTATTCGCCTCTCGCCCCGGCCGCGCATGGCCGCGCGCAAGCCGCCGAAACCGCCGGTTCC
>JARKQJ010000277.1 GCA_029973955.1 Paludibaculum sp.
GATCACTGTCGGTCACAATCGAAATGCCAGCGTCGCTTCGCTCCGATCTCCCTGATCGGCCACTGGAGAACAGTGATCGGATTCAGAAGAGAACGGTGATCGGATTGAGGAGAATCCGCAGGAAGTACAAAGGTGGGGTCAGCTACGAGCAAGAGTACATCTGTCCAGAACATATCTACATTCACTATATTGTCAAAGACGGAGAGATCGTTCATGGGCCTCACATTCGCACGCACGAAAAAGCCGAGGGAGGCGAAGAAGAAGATGGACAACCCTGATGAAAAGTTACTGTCCTACGTCTTGGATTCGATTGAGAATGATTTTGAAGACTTTGAAATGGTAGTATTTGAGGCGTCCAGATGGGCTGCTGAAGATGGAATCGTCGCAGACAAAACCCAGATCTGGCACGCCTTGAGGCATCTCCTGATTTCGGGCGAAGCGAGAGCATACCGAAACTCCTTGGACGGTCATATGGTCCCGCTGGAGAGAGTGCCCGAGAAGGAAATGACAAATGTATTCTACATATCGAAAGGCAAGGCCATGTTGCGTGGTCTTTAACTACCTAAGGCACATTAGCACTTGATCGATTGCGGCCTGTACTGTGTGAACGAGAGAATTCTCATGCATTCCTGAAGAAACTGGAACAGACTGGTGTCTGTGTGAGTTACGACATTAGGAGGAACGTAGTGATGTCGCGGGAGACATGGACGAACCCGGAAGTGGCGTATTCGGTGACTTCTGCTTCAAAGTGTGACCTGCCACCTAAGTCCGCGCCCCAAGTGATTGTTAATAATGAAGTGTTCTCCTCGTTCATCGCCGCCGCTGACGCATCATGGCCTACCTTCAAGAAAGATCCCAACCGATTCATCGACAGGTTCATTGAAAGTAAGACCATAGATTGGGAACTTGTTTCTGCCATGCGCAAGCACTCCCAAATAGCTAGCAGGACTCGCTCCAAACAAGATGGCCTGGAAGTTCTCAATGGCTTGATGCTCCTCAACAAGAAGAACAAAGGCCGCAAGATCAAACGTCAAACCGCCGCACGAATCTGTGCTGAGATGTTAGAACGCATCCAGGAGATCAACTCCAACCCGATGTATGGGTGTAATGTGCCGTTAGTGGTCGTCTTCGGCAGTTACATCCGCCCCGAAGTTGAGAACGTTGGTGACATCGACATTGCCTTCCTCACCACACGCCGAAAGCACTATACAAAGCGTGCAGAAGAACTAGGGCGCATTCACCACAACCTAGATTACATTAGTCGACTGTATCTGGCCGATATTGAAGTCAGTCGCCAAATCCGCAATCGCTCTTCCTGGATCAGCGTCCACGACTGGGATGAACTTGTCGATCTAAAATGCCCCTTCAAAGTGATCCACGCCCACGGCACCTATGACCAACCCACTGAACTGCTCAATGGCGGGGCAATCACCGCAGATGAGTTTTTTGAAGTGGTGAAGAGGCTACAGAAACACGATCAAGACGTCTGGGCTCAACAGAAGGAAACTGCATAGACCATTACAATCGTTGTGAACGCAGTGCTCGTCTACCATCAAACACTAGATGAGCAGTGGGTAGGCTTCAATAGGGTTCAGCCGATCACTTCGAGCCCCAACTCTCGTGAGATCGCCATGAATATCTGCGCCGCTTAACCATTAAACCCATCCCCGCTCCCGTCCTTCTGCATCCGCTCTGGTGCTTCTTCCTCCTCGCTGTGAGCACCACGCTTCGGCCCTTCGTGAGCCTAAGGCCGCGCCGCCGAACTCCGGGTGAGGGGTGGGGCCGGCCGGGTGAGACGGGCGGACGCGCTACGGGGCCGCCACCCCCCGCTCCCAACTGCGACAGGGAAGGCCCGCCCCGCGAATGGCCGTCGGTCTGGCCTGAGCCGCACAGCGCCGATTCACGGTGAGACAATCCGGCCATGCTCGTGGACGATATCCGCACCCTCACCATCGAGATCCGGCTCCTTCGGGGGGCCATCGAATCTCTATCCAGCCAGGACGCCACCCGGCCTGACGAACAACCATCGTCCCGTTTCCGCCGTGTTGATGATCACCCATCGCCGCCGAGCTCAGACTCCATCAACGAATTCGACGCCGCCAAGATGCTGTGCACCGATTCGCCGCGCAGGGCGAAGGCGAGGCGGTAGTGGGGCGGCGCGAAGCGGGCGGGCAGAGAAACGGGCGGGAAGCCCCTTTCCGCGCGGGCGGGAATCGTGTACACTTCTGTCATCTTTCGGCCAGTCTGGCGCGGAGATCGAGGGGGCGCGGGCTGTCCGTGGGCAGCGGCTTGTTTGCAACACGCTCCGGGAGGCGACTCCATGAAAGCCAGCGCGCTCTCCGTTCTCATTCTGGCGCCCTGCATTGGCCTGGGCCAGAACACCATTTCGACGATTGCGGGTAGCGGCACTTGTTGCGCGGATGCGGACGGCGTTCCGGCCACCAGCGCTTACCTGCAGGGGTTGTACGGGCTGGTCTTCGATTCGCAGGGAAACCTGTTTCTTTGGGAGAGCCAGCCTTCGCGAATCCGGAAGGTGACACCGGCGGGCATCATCAGCACCGTGGCCGGCGTGGATAAGAACCCGGGCTACGCAGGGGACGGCGGGCCGGCGACGAGCGCGCAGCTGCTGGCCTCGACACAGCACTCGGGACTGGCCTGGGACAGCCGGGGGAACCTTTACATCTCCGATGGAGGCAACCAGCGGATCCGCAAGGTGAGCCCGGCGGGCGTGATCACGACGGTGGCGGGGACGGGCGTGGACGGATTCTCGGGCGACGGGGGCCCGGCGACAGCAGCGATGCTCTCGTCGCCGACGGGCATTGCGGTGGACGGTCTGGACAACCTGTACATTGCCGATTCCGGGAACCGGAGGGTGCGGAAAGTGACGCCGGACGGGAAGATCAGCACGGTGGCGGGCAATGGAAACGCGGTGTCGGGGGGAGACGGCGGAGCGGCGACGAGCGCGGCCTTCCAGCAACCGAGAGCGGTGGCGGTGGACGGAGCGGGCAACCTCTATATCTCCGAGGGCTCGAAGATCCGGAAGGTGAATTCACTGGGCGTGATCAGCACCGTGGCGGGGACAGGCACGCAAGGTTTCGCAGGGGACGGCGGGCCGGCGACGAGCGCGCGGCTGGCGGCGGCCTCCGGGATGGTAATCGACGCGGGCGGGAACCTGTACTTCGCCGATACCAGCAACCAGAGGGTGCGGCGCGTGGACGCGGCGGGCATCATCACGACCATCGCGGGCAGCACGGCTGGATTCGCCGGCGACGGCGGGCCCGCGGCGAACGCACAATTGCGAGTGCCTCACGACGTGACGCTGGACGCAGCGGGCAACCTATATGTGACCGATACCGGCAACTTCCGGGTGCGGAAGATCACGATGAGCGGGCCGAGGCTGACGGCGAACCCGGCCCAACTCACGTTTTCGTACGCGACCGGCGGGGACAACCCGGCGACACAGACGGTGACGCTGAGGAGCAGCGTGGCGGGGGAGAGCGTGACGGCCGAGGTGAGCACGGGCGGAGACTGGCTGAGCGTGGAACCGGCGTCGGGCGCGTCGCCGATGACATTGAAAGTTTCGGCCAACGGAGCGGGCAAGGGGCGGGGGGCGTATGCGGGCTCAGTGACGGTGCGGGGCGCGGGCGGCGCCGTGCTGGTGTTTGCCGCCACGCTGAATGTGACGGGGGCGGATGCGCCGGTGATCACGAGCGTGGTGAACAACAGCGGCTTCCAGCCGGTTCTGGCACCGGGGGTGCTCTTCCGGATGACAGGCGTGGGACTGGGCGGGTCGCCGGAGGTGACGGCGGCTCCGCCGGGCTACCCGGCAGGGCTGAGTGGATCGTCAGTGCGGTTCGTGTCTAAGGACACGGGCGCGGGAGTGGACGCGCTGCTGGTCTCGGCGGCAGAGGGGAAGATCGTCGGGCTGCTGCCTTCGAGCGCGGCGCCGGGGAGCTATGAGGTGCGGGCGACCTACAACGGGCTGACGAGCGCGCCCTGGAGCGCGGCGGTGGCCGCGGGCAGCCTCGGCATCGATACGTTGACGGGGACGGGCAACGGGCAGGTGCAAGCGTCGCTCGAAAACGTGAATGGCGGCGCGAGCCGGATCCGTTTTACGACGGGCACGGCGACAGCGGCAGACGGGCAGCAACTGGTGCTCGGTCCCGCTCATGCGGGCGATACGGTGGTGTTGACGGGCACAGGCGGTGGGGCGGATCCGGCCAACGACGGTGGGGACAGCGCGGGGGACCAGTCAGGAAGCGGCAGTTACGCTGTGCTGTTCGGCGCGAGGGAGATCGTGCCGGTGTTCGCGGGCACAGTGGCGGGCTCGCCGGGCGTGTGGGTGGTGAAGGTGGTTTTGCCGGCCGACATTGAGACAGGGTGTTTTGTTGCGGTGCAGGCGCGGGTGGGGAACGAGAGAGGGAACCAGGCGACGATCGCGATTGCAGGGGATGGGCAGAGCGCGTGTCCGGACGCAACGTTGAGCCAGGATACGCTGGGCGTGCTCGATGGTGGTGGGACGATTACGATTGGCGGCTTTGGAGTGGCGAAGGCGTCGCAGACGACGACGATTCTGAGCGCGCCGGGCGGGACGGCGACGACGGTCCGGGGGGAGCAGGAGAACATCGGCGGAGGCATCGGCCGGTACACGGCGGCGCAATACGCGGCGCTGATGATCCGTTTGAGATTTGGCCTCTGCACGGTGAAGGACACGACGACTGTGGCGACAGAGAAGCCGCCGTTCGCTCCGGAGAGCTATGTGGACGCCGGGCCTTCGATTCCGGCGTCGGGACCAGGACTGGCGGCGGGAGCGGCGCTGCTGGTGGCTGGCGCAGGTCCGGTCTACTCGCTGCTCCTGCCGACCGGCACTCTACAGGGAGGCGGGCAGTACGGTCTGAAGGGGAGGGGCGGTCCGGACTTGGGTCCGTTCCAGGTGAGCGTGCCATTCCCCGCGCGGTTCGCGGCGACCAACCTGGATGCGATCACGACGATCGACCGGGCCACGCCGCTGGTGGTGACGTGGGAGGGAGAAGGGTTCAGCCTGGTGGACATCATCATCGGGACGAGCCGGGTGCTGGGCAAGACGGCGGCGGGCGTCAACATTGTGCGGAACGTCGCGCTGACGTGCGAAGTGCCGGCGGAGGGGGGATCGTTCACGGTCCCTGCGGAGGCGCTGGCGTACCTGATGCCGGAGGGCATCGACGCGGCGAGCATGGCAACGGGCTCAGGTCTGCTGACGGTGGAAGGGGTGAATCAGCAGGTCTTCACCGCACCACTGACGGCCGGAGGGCAGGTGGACTATGCGGCGTTCTCGGCGGTGCTGGGAGCGGCCAAGAACCTGGTGGTGCAGTAGGGGCGGCTAGAGGACGCCGTATTTCTGGAAGACGTCGCGGAGGTAGGCTCCGTTGGCGAGGTCGGCGCGGCTGTTGTTTTCGCGGGTGACCTTGTCGGTGGCGAGGCGGACGGTCTCTTCGACGATATCTTTGGGGATGACGACGACGCCGTCGTAGTCGGCGAAGATGAGGTCGCCGGGGTGGACCATGATGCCGCCGCATTCGATGGGGACGTTGTATTCGACGACGGCGCCGCGGCCGCGGGAGTCGACGGGTTTGATGCCGGCGGCGAAGACGCCGAAGCCGAGTTCTTCAATCTTCTTGACGTCGCGGACGAGGCCGTCGACGACGGCGCCGCGGGCGCCGCGGGCGGAGGCGGCGGTGGAGAGGAGTTCGCCCCAGGGGGCGTTGCGGCTGGACTGGCCGGTGGAGACGACGGCGATCTCGCCGGGCAGGAGGCTATCGACGGCCTCGATCTCCTTGGCGTAGGGATCGGGCATGTCGTAGTGCAGATCGCGGCAGGAGATGGTGCGGGCCCAGCCGGCGAAGCAGTGGCGCGGGGTGATGGGGCGCAGCCGCTCGCTCATGGCGCAATCGTGGTAGCCCAATTGGTCCAGCGAGTCCGCGACGACTGCCGTGTAGAGCGTGGACTCGATGCGTTCGAGAAGTTCGGCGTCGGCGGTCGGGGCGGAAGTCTGATTACGATCCATCGTGGTCGATTCCTCTTTATTGGTTGATTCTGATGCCTGCCGCCGCAGAGCGTCAACAGCGGCAGGCCAGTGACCCGGGCGTACCCGTGTCAGAACAGGAGCTTCAATCCGAACTGAATGATGCGTGGGTCGCCCAAGGTGGACGAGATGCGGCCGACGGTGGACGGCGTGGAGATGTTCGAGGCCGGAGGGGAGAAGGTGGGGTGGTTGGGGGCGTTAAAGAACTCGCCGCGCAACTCGGTTTTGAAGCGTTCGCCGATGGGGGTGACCTTGACGGCGCTGAGGTCGATGACGGCCTGTCCGGGGCCGAAGAGGAGGTTGCGCGCGCTGTTGCCGAAGGTGAACGCCGAGGGCACGGAGAAGGCGGAGGCGTTGAACCAGTTATCGATGCTCTGGTTGGAGGGATAGAGATCGGCGCCGGAGACAACGTCGGGCCGATTGGCGTACCAGCCGGCGAGGGTGGGCGAGAAGTTGGCGGAGAACGGAACGCCGGAGCGGAGCTGGACGATGGCGCCGGCGCGCCAGCCGCCGAGCAGGAGGCCGGAGAAGCCGCGATTGTTGAGCCAGCGGCGGTTGGGGCCGAAGGGCAGATCGTAGGTGGCGGAGGCGTAGGCGACATGGGCGCGGATGCCTTCGCCGATGCCGCGTTCGGACTTGGCGTCGTAGGGGTTCTGGGGGGTGCCGGAGAGATTGACGTCGTCGAGGGTCTTGTTCCAGGTATAGGAGGCCTGGAAGAAGAGGCCGCCCTTCATGCGCTGGGTGGCTTCGAGCTGCATCTGATGCGTGATGGAGTTGCCGTTGAAGTCGAGGTAGGAGATGGAGGCCCAGGGCTGGAAGGGGCGCAGGCTCTGAATGGTGCCGGCGGTCTGTTTGAAGGGCAGGTTCTTCTCCCAACCGTTCTGCATGACGCGGACGGCCTTGTTGCCGATGTAGGTGGCGCGGAGGCCGAGGCCGGAGGCGACTTCATGCTCGATGGTGAGGTTCCACTGCTGCGCGTAAGTGTTGCGCATCTGCCGGTTCATGGCGTAGAGGGTGGGGTTGGCGGTGATGGAGCCGTCGCCGGGGAAGGGGTCGGCGAGAGAGAAGACGGGCTTGGTGGCGCCGTTCTCATAGGTCTCGCGGAGGGAGAAGGGGATGTTGGACTGGGAGATGAGCAGCGGCCCCTGGTAGAAGGGGATCTGGTTGTAGAAGAGGCCGTAGCTGCCGCGGAGGACGGTCTTGTTGGAAGCCGCCGGGCGGAAGGCGAAGCCGAAGCGGGGGGCGAAGTTGTTGCGATCGCTGAGGACGACGTCGGAGCCCCAGCCGAGGCTTTCGCTGGTGACGTAGGGGTAGGCGTTGAGGATGCGGGGGATGGCGAGGCGCGGGAGCTGGCCGTTGACGGTGCGGACGACGAACTTGCCGCTGGCGAGATCGAAGTTGGTCATGGAGCCGTCGCGCTCCTGGGGAGCGGTCTGGATCATGTAGCGAACGCCGATGTTGAAGGTGAGGCGGGAGCTGGCGCGCCAGTCGTCCTGAACGTAGGCGGAGTAGCGGTTCTGCGTGAGCAGGTTGACGAGGGTGGGAGTGCCGCGGACGGAGGTGATGGGGTAGCCGAGGAGGAAGTCCGAGTAGGCGTTGGCGCTGTAGCGGCCGTTGAAGCTAAAGGTGCCGAGCTGGGCGCCGCGGGCGGCGGGGTTGGTGGAGAAGCGGGAGAGGCCGATATCGACGCCGGCCTTGATGGTGTGAGCGCCGCGGATCCAGGTGAAGTTATCGGTGAGCTGGGTGGTGATCTGGGGGGCCATGTCCGCGCCGCCGAGATCCTGCACGGTGGAGTAACCGGTGATGGAGACGGTGGGGAGGCCGCCGACGGGGAGGGGGCCATAGAGGCCGGGGAAGATGGAGCGCGGATCGAAGTCAGTGTTCTGGCCCATGCGAATGGAGCCGTGGGTGAAGTAGGAGGCGCGGGCCTCGTTGGTCATGCTGGTGCCGAGGATGCGGGTGTAGGTGAGGCTGGCCGATTTGGTGGTGTAGCCGGCGTTGGAGTAGTTGCCGAACTCGGCGGGGCCGCTGTTGGAGACGAAGTAGGGGTCGCCCTTGGAGTAGGACATGATGAGGTTGAGCGTGTTGCGCTCGTTGAGGTGGTGGTCCAGGCGGGCGGAGTAGCGGTTGATATCGACACGGGTGGGCACGTTGCCGGTGTAGTTGACGCCGGTGCCGTCGGCGCGGGTCCCGGGGCCGTTGGGGAGCGGCACGAAGGACTGGATCTTCTGGGCGCGGGGATCGAGGCGGTTCGTGGGGATGATGTTGCCGGGGAAGGCGACGGAGGTGAGGGGGTCCTTAATGATGGTGGTCATTTTGGAGAAGTCGCCGCCGCGCATGGCCTCGGTGGCGTAAGCCCAACTGCGAACGCGCGAGGTGCGCTCGCGGAGGCCTTCGTAGGAGCCGAAGAAGAAGGTCTTGTTCTTGATGATGCGGCCGCCGGCGCTGGCGCCGAATTCGTTGCGGTTGTAGGGGGCGAGGGTGAGTCCGGCGGCGTTGGAGAAGTACTCGTTGGCGGCGAACTTGCGGTTGCGGTTGAACTCGAAGAGTGCGCCGTGGAAGGCGTTGCCGCCGCTCTTGGTGATGATGGAGATGGCGGCGGCGCCTTCCTGTTCAGCCTTGGCGCCGTTGCTCTCGATCTTGAACTCCTGGATGGTGTCGATGGAGGGCGTGGTGGAGATGGCGTTGCGGAGAGAGTAGGCCGCGCCGCCGTTGCCCTGGTCGTTGTAGGCCACACCGTCGATGGTGAAGAAGCTGCCGCCCCAGTGGGTGGCGCCTCCGAGCTTGGGATTGGAGGACCAGTCCGAGGTATTGCCGGGGGCGATGAGGATGAGGCGGTCGAGCGTGCGGCCGTTGAGGGGCAGCGAGGCCACGGCGTGGGTGTCGACGTTGGTGGCGACGGAAGAGGTCTCAGACTGGATGACGGGCACGGAGGCTTCGACGGTGATGGTCTGATCGACGGCACCGGGATCGAGCCGGATGTCAGTGCGGATGGTCTGATTCAGCATGAGCCGGATGCCGGCGACTTCGGTCTTCTTGAAGCCGGGATGGGCGGTGGTGATGCTGTAACTGCCGGCGGGAAGGTTCGGCGCGACGTAGTCGCCGTTTTCGTTGGAGGTAACTGTGAGGGGTGCGCCCGTGGCTTCGTTGGTGATCCTGACCTTGGTCCCGGCGACGGCTGCGCCGCTGGAGTCAGAGACCGTACCCACAAGCACGCCCGTAATGCTTTGAGCGCTCAGGCAAGCGCCCAGAAATGCCAAACCGATCAAGCGAAGAACCATCAAAGCACCATCCTCAACGCAGGTTTCAACTGTGGCAATTGTGCGGCCTGGGGGATTGTCACTCAATCGAAACGCCGCGAACCTCCAGTATCCTGGACAAATTTGGCGGGAAAGGCGTACGGGCACAGTTTCATGCGCATTCCTACGCAGTTTCGTTGACACGGCGGCAAAGGCTCGGCTACTCTGACGGCGGCATGAAAGGCATTGTTTTGCTGTGGTTGGCGGGTGCGTCGGCGTGCCTGGCGCAGAGGCCGGCGCCGGTCGAGTATCTGGAGACGCTGCGGGAGGGCCGCGGCCGGATTGAGGCGGCACTGGCTGGGCCAGGCGCGGCGACGCTGCGCGCCTTGGAGCAGAGGCCGGGGTTGCGACATTTCCCTCATGCGATTCTCGTGCCGGCGGTGTTGTATACGCAGAAGCGGCCGGAGAATCCTGAGTTCGGCAAAGCGGAAGTTCTGGCGCTGGCGCTGCGCATTGGGGACCTGCTGGCGGAGGAGGACGAACGGGGCGCCTATATGGATCGTCTCGACTCGTACTGGGACACGACGATGTGGCTGGATGCGTACCGGCTGCTGGAGCCGCGGTTGGGTGCGGAGCGCGCGGCGCGCTGGCGGCGGGCACTGGAGAGGAACGTGGAACTGGTGGCTCCGCGCGTGGCGGCGTGGCGGGAGTTTCCGCGCTACACGTCGCCGTATTTGGGCACTTCGACGAACCACTACGCACAGTGGGCGGCGAACGTGTTCCTGGCGGGGCGGCTGTTCGGGAGAGAGGATTGGACGGAGACCGGGAGCGCGGTGCTGCACCGTTTCGCGGCGGAACAGAACGCGGACGGGTACTGGGGCGAACTGCGGCCGGATGCTCCCACCAGCGGATACAATCTGCTGACGCTGAGCGCGGTGGCGCTGTATGCGGAACACTCAGGCGACGCAGGGGCCGTGGAAGCGGTGCGGCGGGCGACGCAGTTTCATCTCGGTTTCACGTGGCCGAGCGGAGAGCCGGTAGAGCTGTTCAACGACCGCAACCGGCACTGGGAGGCGGGGCTCTACGGCAACTTCGGATTCTCGCGGACGGCAGAGGGGCGGCGCCTGGCGGCGTATCTGTTGGAGCGTTATCAGGGCAAGCCGCTGGACACAGAGCAACTGGGGCGCGTGGCGCAGAACCTGCTCTATTTCCGCGATGGCGAGACGGCGGCGATTCCGCAGGAGAGCGCAGGGGCGTTCCGCCTGCAAGGTCCGGCGGGGGTGCGGCACGGAGCGCCGTGGAGCATTGCGCTTTCGGGGCTCTCCGGGCAGGCGCCGGTAACGACGCAGTGGTTCCTGGACCGGCAGGCGAGCGTGGCAGTGTTCCACCGCGAGAAGGGATTGATCGTGAGCGGAGGCAATTCGCGGAACCAGCCGGAGCTGGCAACGTTCCAGGAGCGGATCGGGGGCAGCGTGACATCGACGCCGCTGGACGCGCGGCTGGAGATGAGGGAGGCGGGCGACCGGCTGTGGGTGGCGATGAACCGCTATTTCGCGGAGCTGTTCGTTGCGCCGCAGACACGGGAAGAAGCACGGCTGCGGTTCACGATCACGGGCCGCGGGCCGGCTCCGGACGAAGCGCGAATCACGCTGCAACTGGTGCTGGCGCCGGGACAGGAGATCAAGACGGGCACGGGGCTGAGCGCGGTGGTTTCGGAAGCGCCGATCGATTGGGGCGCAGCGGAGTTGGGCGGCGTGCTGATGCACAACGGCTGGACGCTGCGGCTGCCGGAGGGTGCGCGGCTGCGCTGGCCGGTGCGGCCCTACAACCCCTACCGGCAAGCGCCGGAGCGCGACCTGGCAAGGGCCGTGGGGGCGTTGAGCGTGGAGCTGAAGCTGAAGCCGGATGCGAAGCAGTATGTGCGGCCGGCGGAGGAGCAGATCGAGTTCACGCTGCGAGTGGGCGCGGGTCAGTGATGGAGCGAGTAGCCGCCATCGACGCGGAGGACGGAGCCGGTGACGTAGGAGGAGTCTTCTGAGGCGAGGAAGACGGCGGCGCGGGCGACCTCCTCGGCGCGAGCGAGACGGCCGAGCAGGAGATGGGTGCCCTGTTCGCGGAGTTCGGATTCGGAGTAGAAGACGCGCTCGCCGGGGGTGTCGGTCCAACCGGGTTCGAGGACGTTCACGCGGATGCCCTGGCCGGCTAGTTCGACGGCCCAGGTGGCGGCCATGTGGTTGATGGCGGCCTTGGCGCCGTTATAGGCGGAGGCGGCGGGATAGGGCCGGAAGGAGTGGACGGAGGAGACGGCGACGATGGCGCCGCCGCTGGTGGAGGCCATGTGGCGGGCGGCCAACTGGCAGGTGTGGAAGACGCCCCAGAGGGAGACGGCCCAGGTGCGCTCAACGTCTTCGACGGTGAGATCGAGCAGGGGCTTGCGGACGCTGTAGGCGGCGTTGGCGACGGCGATGTCGAGGCGGCCGAACTCGGCGAGGCCGGCGGCGAAGAGGGCTTCGACGGCGGCGCGATCGCCCATGTCGGCCTGCGCGATGAGGGCGCGCCGGCCGGCGGCGCGCACTTCATCAGCGGCCTGTTCAGCCTCCTCGCGATGGCGAGCGTAGTTGATGACGACATCGGCGCCTTCGCGCGCATACTCGACGGCGATGGCGCGGCCGATGCCGCGCGAGGCGCCGGTGATGAGAGCGGTTTTGCCTGCGAGCTTGCCTGGCATGAGAGGGCTCCTACCAATCGGCGACGGAACCGTCGCGGTGATTGTATGCCATGAGCACTTCGGGCTGGAACGGGTGCTTGAGGGCTTCGGATTCGTTGATCTCGATGCCGAGGCCGGGCCGGGTGGGGGCAGAGCATTGACCGGCGTTGAGTGGAATGGGCTCGTCGACCACATCGTTGCGCCAGGGCACATCGGCGCGGACCATCTCCTGGATGAGGTAGTTGGGCGTGGCGAAGCCGACGTGCGTGGAGGCGGCGGTGCTCACGGGGCCTTGGGGATTGTGGCAGGCGACGGACATGAGGTACGTCTCCGCCATGGCGGCGATGCGGCGCGCTTCGCTGATGCCGCCGCAGTGGGAGACGTCGGGCTGGACGATGGAGACGGCGCGTTTCTCGAAGAGTTCGCGGAACTCCCAACGGCCGACGAGGCGCTCGCCGGTGGCGATGGGGAATGGGAGGGCGCGGGCCACTTCGACGAGGGCGTCGACGTGCTCGGGCCAGCAGGGCTCTTCGTACCAGTAGAGGTTGTAGTCGGCGAGCATGCGGCCGAACTGGATGGCGGCGGCGGGGGTGCAGCGGGCGTGCAGGTCGAGCATGATGTCGACGCTGTCACCGACGGCGTTGCGCATGGCCTCGACGCAGCGGGCGGCGCGCTTGAGGGTGGCCGGACTCTCGATCAATTCGGAGACGGGGATGGGCATGGCCTTGACGGCGGTGAAGCCGTTTTCGACGCTGATGAGGATGCGCTGGGCGAACTCTTCGGGCTCGACCGACTTATACATGTTTTCCAGGGTGCCGCCGCCGAGGTGGTCGTAGAAGCGCAGCGTATCGCGGACGGGGCCGCCGAGGAGTTCGCAGACGGGCTTGGAGACCTCCTTGCCCTTGATATCCCAGAGAGCCTGATCGATGCCGCTCATGGCGGTGTAGTTGGTGATGCCGCCGCGCCAGAAGTACTGGCGGTGCATGACCTGCCAGAGGTGTTCGACGCGGCGCGGGTCCTGGCCGATGAGGAGGACGGCGAGATCTTCGATGGCGCCGACGACGCCTTTGGTTTTCCATTCCAGCGTGGCTTCGCCCCAGCCGTAGAGGCCGGGCTGATCGGTTTCGACCTTGACGAAGATCCAATTCCTCATGCGGGCGTTGACGACGAGGGTTTTGACGGCGGTGATTTTCATGCGAGCACCTCTTGAGCGAGTTCATTGAGCAAGGACAGGGCTTCGCGGCAGAGCCGCTCCCCGGCCTCGGGAGCGAAGGGCGTGGCTTCGATTTCGTAGCCGCCTTCGGAGTAAGCGGCGCGGTCCGGAATGTAGCCGAACCCGCCGTTGGAGTAACCGGAAAACAGGGTGAAGGGGAAAGGAGAGTGGGCGGCGATCTCCTGGCCGAGGCTGGAGAAGGGCTCGCCGGCGACGCTGAGCAGGACGACGGGGCCGATGGCGATGGCCTGCAGGGGCCAGGGTGCGCTGACACGGCCGCCGTAGGCGCGGGCGTTGGCGGCACGCCAGCCGCATTGGGTGGCGAGCGCGTTGGCGAGGCTGAATTCCTCGGCAGAGCCCTGAGAGCGGAGACGATCGGCGTCTGCGCGCAGGCGGGCGAGTTCGGCTTCGACTTCAGCCACGGGAGGGAGCTGCTTGATGGGCAGTTCGACGTCGCGCGCGAGAACGCGGAGGAGCGGCGGGACGGGTTCGACGGGGAGGAGGTCGTAGAGGGCGATGTCGGCGCCGCTGCGGATGACGCCGGTGAGCACTGGCCGGCGCGGGAGGGTATCGAGAGCGATGGCGGTGTGGGCGGCGGCAAGGCCGAGTTCGGTACCGAGGCGGCGGTAGAGGGCGAGGTCGCCGGAGAAGCCTTCGCGCGGGCCGAGGTCGGCGGCAGCGCCCTGGAGGAAGAGGCAATGTCCGCCGAGGTGCTGTTCGACGACGGCGCGGGCAGGACCGGGGAAATCGGGGGTAAAGCTGCGGCTCTGCCAGGCGATGGTGGTGCCGTGGCAGGCGTAGTTGAGAAGAGTGGCGACGGTGCGGCCGTCGAGCGAGTCGAAGCGGACGACGCGGAAGGAGTGATCGGCGGGGGCGTCGGGATCGCAACCGACGACGGTGCGGCCGTCGACGCGCACGCGGCGTTTGCGATTGATGCGGCAGAGACCGTGTCCGGCGGCGAGGCGCACGGGTTGAAGAGAGGAGAGCGCCTGCCAGGCGGCGCCGGCGACGCGCTGGGGGAGGGCTTCGAGGTAGCCTTCGGCCATGTCGCGGCCTTCGGAGATGTTGGCAAGGCGGAAGGTGTTGGGGCCCGAGTGGGTGTGAGAGCAGGAGATGCGAATGGAGGAGGGACTCAGGCGGGTGATGCCGGCGACGGCCTGGATGAGGCGGGCGGTGTAGGGCGCGTCGAAGCCGATGGCATCGAGTTCGACGATGACGACAGTTTCAGCGCCCTGGCGCAGAGCGAGCGCGGTGGCATAGAAGGGCATGTCGGCGCGGTCGCCGCGCTGGTGGGTTTGGGCGCCCCACCCGCCTTGGGGGGTGCCGGGCGCCGGGGTGATATCGGCGCGGCCGGATCCGGCGAGCAAGGGTTCAGTCTGTGGCATCTTTGTCATCGATTCCTTCGGGCGTGTCGGGCAGATCTTCGGCGGCGCGGGCGCCGGTGTGGTTGCAGATGCGGGCGGCAGCGCGCTGGAGGAGCTGGACCATGCGCGGCAGGGCGCTATCGCAGAGTTGGCCGAGGGTGCCAGTGGCGCTGAGCGCGGCGAGGAGATCGCCGGTAGGGGAGTAGACAGGCACGGCGATGCAGCGCACCTCGAGCTCTTCCTCTTCGTCGTCGAGGGCGTAGCCGCGGAGTTTGACGCGATCGAGTTCGGCCTTGAGATCCTGCGCGGTGACGATGGTTTTGCGGGTGTAGCGGGCGAAGGTGGTGTTGTCGAGGAAGCGCTTGCGCTGGGTGGCGGAGCCGAAGGCGAGCAGGACCTTGCCGACGGCGGTGCAGTGGAGATTGGTGCGTTTGCCGATACGGGTGTCGAAGCGGATGAAGCCGGGACCTTCCACCTTCTGGACGTAGACGGCCTGGCCGTTTTCGATGACGGCCAGATGGCAGGTGAGGCGGGCATTGGCGGAGAGCCACTGCATGGGTTCGAGGGCGACCTGGGGCAGGTCTAGATTGCGGAGCATCTCGCGGCCGAGGTGGTAGACGCGCATGCCGAGCTGGTAGGTCTTCTGTCCGGGCTGGCGCACGACGTAGCCGGCGCGCTCCAGCGTGGCGATGAGGATGTGCGCGGTGGAACGCGGAATGCCGAGTTTCAGGCTGAGTTGAGAGATGGTGAGACCGCGGGCGCTGGAATCGAGCGCCTCGAGGATTTCGATGGCGCGTTCCACGGCCGGGACAGTAGTCGATGCGGGCATGTTGACTTCTGCGCCTCCTTATCCGAATTCAATCCAGGTTGCACCAGTGCGCGCGGCGGCGGCGTGCAGTTGGAACCAGCCGAGATAGGCATAGAGAACGGCCACGACGACCACGAGGAGCACCCACCAGAAGACGAGGCTGCGCGCGCCGCGGGCGAGATGGCGTTCCGACTCGGGCAGACGGAGGAAGGCCGGAGACCAGGTGGTGCCGGCAATCTTCTCCGCCGCCGGCTTGGGGGTGAGGTAGGAGAGGACGACCATGGCGAGCAGGCAGGTAGCCCAGACGGCAAAGGTGCGGTTGAGCCAGTTGTCGTAGGGCATGAGCCAGGGTATGTGCTTGAAGAGCACGTATTCGACGAGGGCGGTGTAGGGGAATCCGAAGACGAGGATGGCCGTGGCGGCCTGGGCGGTGGCGCGTTTCCAGAGCGCCCCGAGCAGGAAGATGACGGAGATGGGGGCGGCGACCCAGGCGCCGACGTTCTGGATGAGGAGGAAGACGCTGTGCTTGCCGCGGCTCATATAGAGGGCGAGCGCGGTGGCGATGACGAGGATGACGAAGGCGCTCCAGCGGCCGACGCGGACGAGGTGATCGTCACTCGCGGTGCGGCGGGCGAGGGGCCGGTAGAGGTCCATGGTGAAGACGGTGCTGGAGGAGTTGAGGACAGAGCTGAGGTGCGAGAGGAGGGCGCTGGCGATGCCGGCCATGACGATGCCGCCGAGGCCGGCGGGCACGAGGTTCTTGACGAGGACGGGGTAGGCCTGGTCGGGATCGGAGAGTCCGGGAAAGAGCTGGAAGGCGACGATGCCGGGCAGCACGACGAGGAACGGGAGGAGGATCTTCATGTAGCCGGCGAAGAGGACGCCCATGCGCGCATCCCACTCCGAACGGGCGCCAAGGCAGCGCTGGACGATGAACTGGTTGGTGCAGTTGTACCAGATGCCGATGGAGAGGAAGAGCGTGAAGACGCCGAACCAGGGGTAATCGGGATGGTTGGCCGGGAAGAAGATGTGGAACTTCTCCGGGGCGGCGGCCATGAGAGCGGTGAGTCCGCCGGCGCGGGCGAGTCCGATGGCTGCTACGACGAGGCCGCCGACCATGAGGACGATGAACTGGAGGAAATCGGTCCAGGCGACGGAGATAAGTCCGCCGTAGATGGTGTAGCTGCCGGCGAGGATGGCCAGACCGACGATGGTGAACAGGGGCGGGACGCCGAACATGCCGTCCATGGCCTTGGCGCCGGCCAGGAGGACGACGGCCATCTGGGCGACGATCCAGAGCACGAGCGAGGCGAGGGCAAAGATGTAGCGGCAGGTTTTGTTGAAGCGGCGTTCGAGGAACTCCGGCATGGTGTAGATGCCGCCGCGGAGGTAGTAGGGGAGGAAGATCCAGATGAGGGCGGAGAAGGTGAACCAGTTGCCCCACTCCCATTGGGCGACGACGAAGCCGGCGGCGTAGGCGGCGCCGACCATGCCGATGAAGTGTTCCGTGCTGATGTTGGCGGCGATGATGGAGCCGCCGATGGCGTACCAGGGGAGGCGTTCGCCGGCGAGGAAGTAGTCGCGGGAGGAGGAAGAGCCGCGTCGAGCCACCCAGAGTCCGAGCAGAAGGGTGGCTGCCAGGTAGGCGATGAAGAAGAACCTGTCCAACGGGCTGTCAAACATTGCGGTTCGTTGGCTCCTTGCCGCGCCGGTGGAGGATCAGGCGGAGGCTTTGCCGTAGTCGCGAATCTTCATTGTCGCCCCGCCGCGCAGGGCGGAGGCGTGAGCGATGATGCCGGGTAGAGTATAGGCGATGGCTTCGTAGATATCGACACTAGGATTGCGGTTTTCCTGGACGGCGCTGATGAACTCGTGGGTGAGGAAGGTGTGGGAGCCACCGTGACCGGATTTCACGCGCATGGGTTCGGGGAGGCGTTCGAGATAGGGGGTGAGCGCGGTGCGCGCGATCTCGAGTTCGCCTTTGGGGTAGCCGTTGGAGTCGAGTTCGGTGCGGCCTTTCGAGGCGATGCGGATGGTGGTGTCGGGCGCGCCTTCGGGCCGTTCCATGAAGAAGGACATGCGATCGCCGAGGAACTGGCCGCGCTCGGCTTCGCCGGCGGCGACGTGCCAGCAGATGGAGACACGGGCGGCGTGGCCTTGGGCGGTTTTGAAGAAGGCGGTTTCGTTCCAGAAGGGGTTCTTGTAGGGGTTGTTCTTGAGGGCTTCGTGGCCGTCGCCCCAGCCGACAGCGGTGACTTCGGCGAGGCGCTCACCCATGACGGGCACGAGCATTCCAGTGCAGTGGGTGGGGTAGAGCATGGGCGGCAGGCCGAGGCGCCAGGTGGGCTTGCCGGAGGCGTCGTACATGAGCTTGAGGAGGCCCTCGTGGTGGTATTCGCTTTCGGCGTAGAAGATGGTCCCGAAGGCGCCCTGGGCGGCGAGTTCGCGGCAGTGGATGACGGCCGGGCGGTAGTAGCTGGTCTCGGCCATCATGTAGCGGAGGCCGGAGGTCTTGACGGCGTGGAGGACCTGCTCAACTTCGTCCACGGTGAGGCCGACGGGCACGGCGCTGATGACGTGTTTGCCGGCTTTCATGGCGGCAACGGCCTGGGCGGCGTGCAACGGCGCGGGCGTGAAGACGGCGACGGCATCCAGGCCAGGGTGGCGGAGCATGGATTCGAAGTCGGCGTAAGTGGTGCCGCAGCGATAGGTCTCGGCGAGGTGCTGGCGGGCCTTTGCGTCGATGTCGCAGACAGCCTCGACGGTGCAGCCCGGATCGAGGTGCCAATGGAACGTGGCGCCGAAGCGGCCGCCGGCGATGCCGATGCGGACTTTACGGGGCTCGGCGCGCAGTCCGGGCAGCGCCAGGGCCGCGGCGCCTAGCAGGCCGCGGCGAGAAAGTGGGTTCGCGTTCATCGCTTCATACCCTCCAGTCAAGAGATCTGCGTCCACACGCGCCCGAACCCCCGCCGGGTGGATGCGGCAATTCGATCATGCGGTTTCGGAGGAGTTGCGGAAACCACTAAGCTCGATTCTTCCAGAATTCTGGACAGTAGTGGTGGAGTGGGGGGATTCGTTCGGGCGGGGTGGTGCTGGGACGGGCGTCGTTGGGGGAAACGGGCTGGTTCTGTGGCCCCGGGACTGGCGTCCCGGGGGAAAAGGGCTTCGTCGCGTGGCCCCGGGACTGGCGTCCCGGGGGAACGGGGCTTCGTCGCGTGGCCCCGGGCCTGGCGTTGCAGGGGAAAAGGGCTTCGTCGCGTGGCCCCGGGACTGGCGTTGCGGGGGAAAAGGGCTTCGTCGCGTGGCCCCGGGACTGGCGTCCCGGGGGAATAGGGCTTCGTCGCGGGGGAGACGGGCCGGAGTGGGGTTGGGGAGGTTCGCGTTGTGTCATGCTATGGCTTCGGACGTTATGCTTCGACGTAGTTTTCTTTCCGGCTTCCCTGCCCTGGCTTTGCTGCCGGGGGCGCAGACTCGGCGGTATCACGTTTGCCTGAACACTGAGGTTTTGGACCAGACCCCGGAACTGCTTGGCACAGTGCAGCGGGCGGGAGTGGACACCATCTGGCTCTGCGGGTTTCTTTATGGGCATTGGTATTACACGCCGCAGAAGGTCCGGGAGTGGGCTGCGCGGATTCGCAAAGCGGGACTTGGAGTGGAAGTGATCCATGTGCCGCTGGGTCATCCGGGGGATTCGCTGGGGGCGAAGACAGGAGAGCCGCCGCTGACGCCGCCGGGGCATTGGCGGCAGGGGGTCAGATTGGATGGGACGCGGCATTGGGGCACCTCATTGCATGCGCCGGCGACGGAGGAGAACGCGGCGGCGGTCGGGCAGTGGAAGGGGGCCGGGTTCCGCACGGTGTTTTTGGATGACGATTTCCGGCTGGCGACGGGGCCGGGGACGATCGGCGGCTGCCACTGCGACGAACATTGGGCGGCGTTCCAGAAGAAGGCCGGGGCACAGAACCGGGAGGCGCTGGCGGCCGACATCCGGGCGCGGGCATTGACGCCGCTGGTGCGGGCCTGGGTGGAGTTTCATTGCGGCGAACTGACGGAGTGCCACCGGCGGCAGGCGGCGGCGGCGCGAGACGGGATGCAGGTGGGCGTGATGGTGATGTACCTGGGCGCAGAGAAGGCGGGAATCCGGTTGAAAGACTACGGCAGCGTGCCGTTCCGCGTGGGCGAACTGATGTTCTCGGACCGGCAGTTCGATCCGGTGAAAGGGAAGACGGACGAGCTGTTCAGCTGCCTGTTCCACCGGCGGTTCACGACGCCCACGCTGGCATACAGCGAATCGACGGCGTTTCCGGCCGACAAGCTGTCGGCGGCGAACATGGCGGCGAAGCTCTGCATTTCGACGATCACCGACGTGCGCAATACGATGTTCATGAGCGGGCTGACGCCGTTTCCGATCGCGCATTGGGCGACGCTGGGGCCGGCGATGCGGCGACAGGCGGAGATCCACTCGCGGGTGGCGGGGCTGCGGCCGAGCGGCCCATTCAAGCACTATTGGGGCGAGGCGAGCCGGTATGTGGGCGCGGACAAGCCGTACAGCCTGTTCCTCGCGCTGGGTGTTCCGTTCGAAGTGGCGGACGAGGCGCCGCGGGAGGGATGGACGTTCCTTTCCGACGAAGACGCGCGGTACAGGAGTGCGGCGGGGACGCGGTTTGTGACGCGGGCGGAGGTGGCGGAGACGCTGCCGGAGCTGTGGGCCTTCCGGCGGCGGATTCTGCCGGAGATCGGGCCGGCGCCGTATGTGGAAGAAGAGCGGCCGGCGGTGTGCTGCTGGTATCGCGAGCGAAAGCTTGCGCTGCTGTGGAACCTGTCTCCCGAGCCGCAGACTCTCACGCTGCGTTATGGAAAGGACAGACGGAGCGTGCCGATGGGGGCGCTGGGGATGGAGTTGGTGGAACTCGGGAGCTTTGGGGCGTGAGAGCCGCGCTCAGCGGAGGGCGCTGAGAGGGATCTCGGAGATCTCAATGTCTTCCTTGTTGGTGGAGTAGATGATCCAGAGGCTGCCGTTGTGTTCGAGGGCGTGGGGGTATTGGAAGGAACCGGAGCCTTTGGCGCGGCCGGCGTAGCGGCGCGGGGGGGCGTCGTGGCGGATGGGAGTGGGTTGGGAGAACTGCCAGCCATCGGGGCTGAGGGCGAGGGAGAGGGGGTCGCGGGAGGTGGGGTTGGGGTTGTTGATGAGCACGTAGGCGCCGGTGGAGAGGCGGATGACGAAGTTCTTGCTGGTGGCGTCGGGGAAGTCCGTGAGGACGGGGTGGGACCAGGTGCGGCCACGATCGGTGGAGATGGCGCGGAGCAGGCGGCGGGAGCGGGCGCCGTCGCGGATGATGAGGTGGAGGGTGCGGTCGGCGGCTTCGTAGAGAGTGGGCTCGTCCATGCGGTGGAAGGGGGGCTCGGAGAAGAGCGGGGTGGCGGACCAGGCGTTGGGCGCGAGCTTTTTGGCGGCAAGGACGGACATGTTCATCTCGGCGTCGCGGGCGGGCATGAGCAAGCGGCCGTCGATTTTGATGGGAGGAAAGTTGTTCATGGCGTTGGGGGCGATGGGGCCGTCGTCGCGCCATTGTTTGTTATTGAAAGTGAAGGCGTGGAGGGCGAGGTTCTTCCAGACGACGCCGCGGCCGCGCTGGCCATAGTCGGCCGATTCAATGAGGGCGCCGAGGGCGCGGAGACGGTTGTTCTCGACGAAGAGGCCGCGGGCGATCCAGCGCTGGGGACCGGTGGGGCCGTCGGGGTCGGGGGCGAGAGTTTGGGGAGCGGTCCAAGTGTGGCCGTCGGGGCTGGTGGCGTAGACGATGTGCTGGTCGGGGTCCTCTTCGCCAACGGAAGCGGAGGACCAGGAGGCGTAGAAGAGGCCGTTGTGGTGGGCGAGGTAGGAATGGAGGTTGAAGGCGGATTCGTTCTGGCGGCCCTGGTAGACGGTGGAGGTGCAGGGGGAGAGGGGCGGGGTGGGGCGGGAGGAGAGGAGGAGGGCGGGGTCGGCGAGGAAGAGGGCCAGGAGGGGGAGCATGGGCTGAGATCCAGTATCGCAGGAGGGTGGACCCGGCCGGGGGAGGGCTCCGGGCGCCGGAGCGCCCGGAGGTATTTTCAGTTCGTGCGGCGGGCGCGGAGACGGTTCAAAGCGAGGGCTGAGAGGCCCAGGCCGGCCAAGACACAGGTGGATGGTTCCGGGACTTCGGAACCGGGTTCGGAAGCCGGAGTGGCGGTGAAGTTGGCGATGGCGTAATGGTTACCTATCGTTCGATCCGGCATCGCGAAGAGATCCGAAGTGTAGTACCCATCGGAGATGTTCAGCAGCGCCGGCGCATTGTTGATGTTTGTGCCGTGGGCGTACCATTCATCATCGGCCATTTCCACGGCGGCGCCGATCGTATAGGTGACCCCGGCGGAAACGAGCAGCGGAGTGATGGGGGTAAAGCGGAACTGGGCACCCGAAACGACGGCGCCAGCGAACGTACTATTGCCGGTGGTTACGGTGGTGTTGGCGAGCAGAGTCCCGCCGGAGTTCCAGATGCCGACGCGATGGCCGGCTAGGAGCCCGTCCTGTCCGGCATCGATAAAGCCGAGGGAATCAATCTGCAGGTCCACCAATGGGGTGAACTGGAATCCGTAGGTGTAGGACTGCCCGGAATTCGCGCTTCCTCCAGAGAAGTCGAAGGCGATGGTGCTGGCGCGGCACAGGGTGGAAGCGCCGAAGAGCAAGGCAATGGCCGCAGCCTGGCGCAGGAATGGCAGGGATGTGTAGGTGATGATGGAATTCTCCTCTAAGTGAAGGTAAATGTACCAAACTCAGAGAGAGTTTGTCCAGATTATCGGCAGAGTGCGATGGAAATTGGCGGGTGGGGCGTGGGAGGGAGGTGATTTCTGACAGAGGCGGGGAGGGCCGGCCTGGCGGCCGGCCCACAGGTCTGGCGACCTGCCCCACTAACGGTATTCTTCCCAGTTGATGTTGCGCATGTCGCCGTGGCGGAGGAATTGGCGATGCATGGCAAGGCCGAGCGAGAGCGAGAGGGGCTCGTGGCCCTCCTTGGTGAGCTTGAGGTATTCGCGGAGCTGCGGCCGGTAGTCGGGGTGAGCGCAGTTGTTGATAATGAGTTGCGCGCGTTCGTGCGGGTCCTTGCCGCGCAGGTCGGCGACACCCTGTTCGGTGATGACGATCTGGACGGAGTGCTCGGAGTGGTCCATGTGGGAGGCGAGCGGGACGATGGCGCTGATCTTGCCGCCCTTGGCGGTGGAGGGGCAGGAGAAGATGGAGAGGTAGGCGTTGCGGGTGAAGTCGCCGGAGCCGCCGATACCGTTCATCATGGTTTTGCCCATGACGTGGGTGGAGTTGACGTTGCCGCCGAGGTCGAGTTCAATGGCGGTGTTCATAGAGACGATGCCGAGACGGCGCACGATTTCGGGGTGGTTGGAGATCTCCTGCGGGCGCATGAGGATCTTCTTCTTGAAGAAGTTGATATTGGTGGTGACCTTCTTCATGGCCTCCGGGCTGAGGGTGAGAGAGCAGGTGGAGGCGAAGGTGCAGCGGCCGGATTCCAGGTGAGGCACGACGGAGTCCTGGAGGACCTCGGTGTACATCTCGAAGGGGGGGATCTCCTTGGAGCGGCCGAGAGCGCCGAGGACGGCGTTGGCGATGTTGCCGACGCCGGACTGGAGCGGCAGGAACTGGGGCGGGATGCGGCCGGCCTTCATCTCGGCGACGAGGAAGTCCGCGACGTTTTCGCCGATCTGCTCAGTGACGGGGGTGGCTTCGTCGAAGCCGCCGGTTTCATCGGCGAGGTTGGTGTGGACGACGCCGACGATCTTGGCGGGATCGACGGTGCAGATGGGGGAGCCGATGCGGTCAGAGGGGGCGTAGACGGGGATCTCCTGGCGCGCGGGGGGATCGAGGGGCTCGAAGACGTCGTGCATGCCGAGGAGGGTGGCGGGGTGGTTGGCGTTGAGCTCGATGAGGATCTTGTCAGCAAGGCGCAGGTAAGTATTGGCGGCGCCGACGGCGGTGGAAAGCACGATGCCGCCACCCGGGGTGATGTCGGCGGCTTCGACGACGGCCCAGTGCACGGGGCCGAGGAAGCCGTAGCGGACCACCTGCGGGAGCAGCGAGAGGTGCATATCGACGAACTTCACCGCGCCGGTGTTGATCTGCTTGCGGAGGGTAGCGTTGGACTGGTAGGGGGTACGGAAGCTGATGGCTTCGGCTTCGGCGAGGGCACCGTCGAGGCTTTTGCCGGTGGAGGCGCCGGTGATGACGCCGATCTTGAATTCACGCCCGGCCTCATGCTCACGGCGGGCCCTTTGGGCGATGGCGGCAGGGATGGCCTTGGGCGAGCCGGCGGGGGTGAAGCCGGAAAAACCGACGGTCTGGCCGTTCTGAACGAGTTCGGCGGCCTCTTCGGCCGTGAGGATGGGAAAAGGAAGAGACATAAGATTAGGATTTTTCCTTGGATTCAAAGAGCGCCAGCAGTTCGCGGGCGGCGGTGAACGAACTGATGTGGCCGCGGCGCACCTCTTCCCGCATCAGGGGAAGGCGGGTGCGGACGCGGGCATCGGAATGAAAGAGATCTTCGAGGCCCATGGAGATGAGCTCGTGCATCCAGTCGAGCGCCTGGCGGCGGCGCCGTTCGGTGAAGTGGCCGTTGGCCTTGAGTTGCGCGCGCTGCTCCAGGACCAGTTCCCAGATCTCCGCCACGCCTTCGCCGGTGAGCGAGGAGCAGGTGAGCACCTGGGGATTCCAGCCGTCGGCGGCGGCAGGGAAAAGGTGGAGGGCGGAGGAGTATTCGACGCGGGCGCGCTCGGCCTTGGGCTTGTTGTCGCCGTCGGCCTTATTGATAGCCATGCCATCGATCATCTCCATGATGCCGCGCTTGATGCCCTGGAGTTCATCACCGGCGCCGGCGACCATGATGAGGAGGAAGAAGTCCGTCATGGAGCGGACGGTGGTTTCGCTCTGCCCCACGCCGACGGTTTCGACGATGATGTTGCGGAAGCCGGCGGCTTCGCAGAGCAGCATGGTTTCGCGGGTGCGGCGGGCGACACCGCCGAGGTGGCACTTGGAGGGAGAGGGGCGGATGAAGGCCAGATCCTCCTGAGAGAGCCGTTCCATGCGGGTTTTGTCGCCGAGGATGGAGCCGCCGGAGATGGGCGAGGAGGGGTCGATGGAGAGGACGGCGAGGGATTCGCCGCGTTCGCGGATGAGGTGGATGCCGAGGGTGTCGATGAAGGTGGACTTCCCCGCCCCGGGCACGCCGGTGATGCCGACGCGGCGGGCTTTGCCGGTGTGGGGGAGGACACCTTCGAGGATCTCCTGAGCGAGGGCGGCGTCTTCGACGAGATCGCTTTCGATGACGGTGATGGCGCGGGCGAGCGTGACACGGTCACCGGCGAGGATGCCGTCGACGTAGGCCGGTCCAGGCAGACGGCCCCGGCGGGGCCGCCTGCCCGGAGGATTGCCGGGAATGGCAGGATCAGACTGCAAGGGCGGTCTCCTTGAAGCCAATATTCTCTCAGCGCGCGGCGTTTCCGCGCGCGGTCTCTCAGCGCGCGGTATCTCCGCGCGCGGTGCCTCAAGCGGCGAAGATTCAGGCGGCAAGAGCCGTGAGGACCTTCTGCGCGCAGAGAGGAATGACGGTGCCGGGTCCAAAGACGTCGATGGCGCCGGCGGCTTTGAGCTCGTCGTAGTCCTGCGGCGGGATGACGCCGCCGACGAAGACGACGATATCTTCGCGGCCGAGTTTCCTGAGTTCGGCGATGAGTTCGGGGACGAGCGTCTTGTGCCCGCCGGCGAGGGAGGAGACGCCGACGGCATGGACGTCGTTTTCGGCGGCCATGCGGGCGACTTCCCTGGGGGTGGCGAAGAGGGGCCCGACGTCTACGTCGAAGCCGAGGTCGGCCATGGCGGTAGCGACCACCTTGGCGCCGCGGTCGTGCCCGTCCTGGCCCATCTTGGCGACGAGCAGGCGCGGGCGGCGGCCTTCGGCCTTGGCGAACTCTTCGGCCATGACGCGGGCCTTCTGGAATTCGGGATCGGTCTGGGATTCGGCGGAGTAGATGCCGGAGATGGTGCGGTTGACGGCCTGATAGCGGCCGTAGACCTTTTCGAGCGCCATGGAGATCTCGCCCAGCGTGGCGCGGAGGCGCGCGGCGTTGACGGCGAGTTCGAGCAGGTTGCCTTCGCCGGACTCAGCGCACCGGGTGAGGGCGGTGAGGGCGGCTTCGACTTCGGCGGCGTTGCGGCGGGCCTTGGTCTCGTTGAGCCGGCGGAGCTGGCTTTGGCGGACGGCGTCGTTATCGACCATGAGCACGTCGAGTTGCTCTTCGTGCTCGAGGCGGTACTTGTTGACGCCGACGATGACTTCCTTGCCGGAGTCGATGCGCGCCTGGCGGCGGGCGGCGGCCTCTTCGATCCTCATCTTGGGCAGGCCGGTCTCGATGGCCTTGGTCATGCCGCCAAGAGTTTCGACCTCCTGGATGAGGTGCCACGCCTTGTGCATCAGTTCGTTGGTGAGGCTCTCCACGTAATAGGAGCCGGCCCAGGGATCGACGACGCGGCAGATGCCGGTCTCTTCCTGGAGGTAGATCTGGGTGTTGCGGGCGATGCGCGCGGAGAAGTCCGTGGGCAGCGCGATGGCTTCGTCGAGAGCGTTGGTGTGCAGGGACTGGGTGTGGCCCAGAGCCGCCGCGGTGGCTTCGACGGCCGTGCGCACCACGTTGTTAAACACGTCCTGTGCGGTGAGCGACCAGCCGGAGGTCTGCGAGTGGGTGCGCAGCGCCATGGACTTGGTGCTCTTCGGATTGAAGGACTTCACGATCTTGGCCCACAGCACGCGGGCGGCGCGCATCTTGGCGATCTCCATAAAGTGGTTCATGCCGATGGCCCAGAAGAAAGAGAGGCGCGGCGCGAACTCGTCGATGGAGAGGCCGGCGGCGATGCCGGTGCGCAGGTATTCCAGGCCGTCGGCGAGCGTGTAGGCAAGCTCGATGTCGGCCGTGGCCCCGGCTTCCTGCATGTGGTAGCCGGAGATGGAGATGCAGTTGAACTTGGGCAACTTCGCCGACGAATAGCGGAAGATGTCGCCAATGATCTTCATCGAGGGAGTGGGCGGGTAGATGTAGGTGTTGCGCACCATGAACTCTTTCAGAATGTCGTTCTGAATGGTTCCGGTGAGCTTTTCGGTGGGGACGCCCTGTTCTTCGGCCGCCACGATGTAGAAGGCCATGATGGGCAGGACGGCGCCGTTCATGGTCATGGAGACCGACATCTGGTCGAGCGGGATCTGATCGAAGAGGATCTTCATGTCCTCGACCGAATCGATGGCCACGCCGGCCTTGCCGACATCGCCGGGGACGCGCTCGTGGTCGGAGTCATAGCCGCGGTGGGTGGCGAGGTCGAAAGCGACGGAGAGCCCCTTCTGGCCGGCCGCGAGATTGCGGCGGTAGAAGGCGTTGGACTCCTCGGCGGTGGAGAAGCCGGCGTACTGCCGGATGGTCCAGGGCCGCATGACGTACATGGTGGAGTAGGGGCCACGGAGGAAGGGGGCGACGCCGGCGGCGTAGTCGAGATGCTCCATGCCGGCGAGGTCTTCAGCGGTGTAGCAGGGCTTCACCGGGATCTGCTCGTTGGTGACCCAGGGCTTAGCGTCGGACGGGCAGGTGCATACGCTGGGGACGCCCTTGTAGTTGAGCTTCGAGAAATCGGGGCGCATGTTACGCGTTCTCCTTTCCGCCGATGCCGAGTTTGATCTGCCACTCGGTGAGGGTGTCCACCATATTGGAGAGGACGTGGACGAAGCCCGCCACACCGGCGGCCTTCAGTTCCTCCATCTGCTCCTTGGGATTGCCGGCGACGACAACGGGGACCTTCGCGGCGGCGCAAACTTCCTTGGCGAAGTCGACGTATTCGGGATCGGAAGAGCAGAGCACGATCAGCGACGCGTCGCTGCCGGAATAGGACTCGCTCTCTTCGATGGCGAAGCCGGCGCAGCCGAAGAAGTTCTGGCAGAACTGCGCGCGGGCCATCTTCATTTTGAGGTCGCCGCGCTTGAGCAGCAGGACCTTGGGGGTCTTGCCAGCCTGGCGGGCGTGGCGTTCGGTGCGCAGGCGGATCTCTTCGATGGGCTTGGCGAGACGCCAGGCGTTGGCCGGCAGTGCACCGGCTTCGTCGAGTTCCTTTTCGTGGATGTCGGGGTAGTTATTGACGCCCACCATGGCGCGGCGGCGGGAGGCGATGGCCTTTTCCTTGGCGGCACGGGAGGCGGCGATGGCCGCATCGACGGAGGCCTGGGCATTCGCGAGGCCGCCCGCGGCTTCCACCTGCTGGAAGAGCGTCCAGGCGGCGGCGGCGAGCGAATCGGTGAGGGCTTCGATGTAGTAGGAGCCGCCGCCGGGATCTGCCACCTTATCGAGGTGGGACTCTTCCTTGAGGACGAGTTGGACATTGCGGGCCAGGCGCGCGGGGTAGCCGGCAGCCTGGACGGCGAGCGAGTCCGCGCCGCCGAGTACAGCAGAAAGGGCCTCGGTGGTGGAGCGGAGCAGGTTGGTGTAGGGATCGTAGATGCTCTTGTTGGCGAGCGCGGTGACGGCGCCGATTTTCACTTCGGCGGAGACGCCGTAAGCCTGGGCGACGGCCGCGTAGAGGAGGCGCGCGGCGCGCAGCTTGGCGATCTCGAAGAAGTAGTTGGAGCCGACGGCGAAGGTGATGGCGGGCACGGGCTTCCCCGCGGCCAGCAGCTCAGAGGCGGCGGCCATGGCGTACGCCAGTTCCTGCACGGCCGTGGCGCCGGCTTCGTGGTAGACCGTAGCGTCGACGGCCGGGGCCGCGGCGCCGGAATCCAGGATCTCCCAACTCTTCGTCACGCAGTGGCGGAAGGGCGTTTCGGGGAGGTTCTCCTTGCGGTAGTAGGGGCGGACGGCGATGCCCTCGTCGGTCTTCCAGACGAGCTTCTTGTCGTAGTCTGCGCCTTTGAGGTCCGCAAGGATGGTCTGTTCCCACGTTTCCGTGGGAACAGGCGGGAACTCTTTCAGGAGGTTGAGGGCGTCAGTGCCTTTGGCTTCTTCAGGCATGTTGCCCACCTTCCTGAACGACTTCGATGAGGAAGCTGAAGTCCTTGGGGTGGACGAAGAAGATCATGGTGCCGCGGGAGCCGGGACCGGGCTCCTGGGTGAGGTTGAAGCCTTTTTCCTTCATGAAGGAGTAGGCTGCGTGGATGTCCTTCACGCGGAAGGCGAGGTGCGCGAAGCCGCCGCGGCCGCCGTTCTTCTCGATCTGTTTGGCGACGGGCGATTCGGGCGAGAGCGGCTCGAGCAGCTGGATGAGGTTCGGGCCGGCGCCCACCTGGAGGAGAACTTCGCGGACGAGGTGCTTGCCGTGCACCTCTTCGCGATGGAGTTCGGTGAAGCCGAGCGCCTTGTACTTGGCCACCTGTGCGTCGAGTTCGCCTTGTTTGACGGCGATGGCGACGTGGTCGACGAATTCAAAACCGGCGCTGGTGAGTTCGGCGTTGGTGAGTTCCTGGATCATGGCTGGCTCCTATTCAAACTCCACAAGGACGGCGCCGGCCTGCACAGAGTCACCGGCGCCGACGTTGATCTTGGAGATCTTGCCGGCGATGGGGGCGGTGATGTTGGTTTCCATCTTCATGGCTTCGAGCACCAGGATGATGTCGCCGGTCTGAATGGACTGGCCGGCCTGGGCGGTGACGCGGACGACGATGCCGGAGATGGGACTGCGGCAGACCTTGTCCTCGTTTTCGACGGGGCCGGTGGCGGGGCCGCCGGCGGCGGGGGCGGGACCGGCCGGCACGCGGACTGCGGCAGGCTGCATCAGGTAACCGACGGGAGGCAGTTGGCGTTGCTCAGGCTCGGATGCCTCGACTTCCACTTCATAGACTTTCTGATCGATGGTGACTTTGAGTTTCACTGTATCTGGCTCCTCTTGGTTATCTGACTCTGTGATGCTGGACGTTCAGGCGGTGCGACGCCTGGATCGAAACGCGGCCCTGCTGCGCCCAGTTGGCGGAGCCAAGCAGGCGGACGGTGCGGATGGGCGCGCGTTTGCCAAGGTAGGCGGCCACGGCGGCGGAGAGCGCGATCAGGATCTCTTCGCTGATCTCCTCCGGCTCGGGCGCGGGAGCGGGTTTTTCTTCGGCTTCGACTTCGACGGAGTGGGAAGGCGCCTCGGCGGCGGCGCCCTCCAGTTCCTGGATCTTTTCGGTCAAAGCCAGGAGGTGGGCGCGAAGTGCGTCCAACTCCTCACTCAGGCTCTTCAGAGTGACTTTGCTCATAATGTCTCTCCGTGTGCCTCGCTTAGAGCGGCATCAGGCCGTGCTTCTTGCCGGGCCGCAGTTCGCGCTTGGTGTGGAGGTACTCGAGCGCCTGGGCGATCACCTTGCGGGTGTCGGCCGGCTCAATCACGTCATCCACCAGGCGGCGGCCGGCGGCGACGAAGGGGTTCGAAAACGCCTCGCGGTACTTCTCGATCATCTCGGAGCGCTTGGCTTTCTTGTCCTCGGCTTCAGCGATTTCCTTGCGGAATACGATCTCAGCCGCGCCTTCGGCGCCCATGACGGCGATTTCAGCGGTGGGCCAGGCGTAGGAGCGGTCCGCGCCCAGGTCCTTGCAGCACATGGCGAGGTAAGCGCCACCATAGGCCTTGCGGAGGATGATGGTGACCTTCGGGACGGTGGCGGCGGAGTAAGCGAACAGCAGCTTGGCTCCGTGGCGGATGATGCCGCCGTACTCCTGCTGCACGCCGGGCAGGAAGCCGGGCACGTCCACCAGAGTCACCAGCGGGATGTTGAACGCGTTGCAGAAGCGGATGAAGCGCGCGCCCTTGGAGGAGGCGTCGATGTCGAGCACGCCGGCCTGCACGCAGGGCTGGTTGGCGATCACGCCGACGGTGCGGCCGAAGACGCGGGCGAAGCCGATGACGATGTTGGGCGCGTGGCCGGCCTGCACTTCGAGGAAGTCCGCGTTGTCAACGATGCGCAGGATCACGTCACGCACGTCGTAGCCCTTCTTGCCGTCCACCGGAACGATGCTGTTCAGTTCCGCGTCGGGCTCGCAGGTGTAGTTGCCTTCGATCTCGGGCGGGTCTTCGAGGTTGTTGGAGGGCAGGAAGCTGAGCAGCTTCTGGCAGATGAGGATGGCTTCCTTGTCATCTTCGGCGATGAAGTGGATGACGCCGGACTTGGCCATGTGGGCGTCGGGTCCGCCGAGATCGTCGGCGGTGACGGTTTCGCCAGTGACCTGTTTGATCACCTGGGGCCCGGTGATGAACATCTGGGCCTTGCGGGTCTGGATGATGAAGTCAGTGAGCGCGGGCGAGTAGGCGGCGCCGCCGGCGCAGGGGCCGCAGATGAGGGAGACCTGCGGAACGGCGCCGGAGAGCATGACGTTCGTGTAGAAGACTTTGCCGTAGCCGGAGAGCGAGTCGATCCCTTCCTGGACGCGGGCTCCGCCGGAGTCGTTGACGAAGACGAACGGCGAACCGGTCTTGAGCGACTGCATCATGGCCTCGGCCACCTTGGAGGAGTGCAGTTCGCCGGCCGAACCGCCGAGCACGGTGAAGTCCTGGCTGGCGACATGCACCAGGCGGCCATGGATGGCGGCCGAGCCGGTGACGACGCCGTCGGCGGGGGTGTCCTTCCCGGCCATGCCGAACAGGACGGCGCGGTGCTGCGCGAATGCGCCGGTCTCCATGAAGCTGCCGGGATCGACCAGCGCGTCGACGCGCTCGCGGGCGGTCATCTTGCCGGAAGCGCGGTGCTTTTCGAGCTTGTCGGCGCCGCCGCCGTTGTAGACGTGCTGGCGCTTCTTGTGAAGCTCTTCAATCCTCTTTTCCATCGTTTTGACTGACATGCAATCCACCTATGACTTGTATGAATTCGAGCCTTACCGTAGGGCCGGCGATCCGGGGTAACGGCGCGCCGGCCGGGCCGCAAGAAAGAGACCTCAGGCGGAGGGCGCCACCGTGACCTTGTGCGTCTTGCCGTTGAGCTTGACGTCGTAGGAGATGGTGGTGGTCACCGGGCCCTTGCCGGCATCCGCGCCGGGTGCGGCGGGAGCGGCGGGCTTGGCGGCGGCAGGGTCCTTGCCGAGGTTCTTGGGACCCTCATCGCGGGTGGAGAAGAACTTGGGCGCCACCTGGGGGAACATGGCGTAGGTGAGAACGTCTTCGTCGGAGCCGTTGCAGCCCTTGAGCGAGAGCGCGGAGGAGCGCAGTTCCTCCCATTCGGGCTTCAGCAGGTCTGCCGGGCGGCGGGTGATGCTGTCCTTCTTGGCCTGTTTGGCGGCGAGCTGGACCACTTCGTTGTCGCGCGGTCCGAGCGTGGCGCCGTAGTAGCCGAGCATGAGGTCAGCGAATTCGCCGGTGAGCACCTTGTAGCGGCCCATCATGACGTTGAAGACGGCCTGGGTACCGACGATCTGGGAAGAGGGCGTGACCAGCGGCGGGTAGCCGGCGTCCTTGCGGACGTTGGGCACTTCGGCCAGAACTTCCTTGATGCGGTGGGCGGCGCCCTGCTGCTTGAGCTGGCTCTCCATGTTGGAGATCATGCCGCCGGGGATCTGGGAATCGAAGATCTCGGTTTCGACGCCGGTGATATTGGAGAGGAACTCCTGGTAGCGCGGGCGGATCTTGGCGAAGTAATCCTTGATCTTGACGAGGCGGCTCTTGTCGAGGCGAGTGATGTAGGGGGTGCCTTCGAGCATCTCAACGAGGCTCTCGGTGGGGTTGTGGCCAGGCCCGAGCGAGAGGGAGCTGATGGCGGTGTCGACGCAATCGGCGCCGGCTTCAATGGCCTTCATGAGGGAGACCAGGGTGACGCCGGTGGTGGCGTGGACGTGCACATGGATGCGGATCTCTTCGCCGCACGCTTCCTTGATGGCGCGGACGATGTCGTAGGCCGGCTGGGGCTTCAGCAGCGCCGCCATGTCCTTGATGCAGATCGACTGGCAACCGAGGTCTACCAGCTGTTCGGCCATTTCCACGTACCCGGTAACGGTGTGCAGCGGGCTGACCGTGTAGCAGATGGTGCCCTGGGCGTGCTTGCCGGCGCGCTTGACGGCTTTGATGGCCTGGCGAACGTTGCGGATGTCGTTGAGAGCGTCGAACGTGCGGAACACGTCCATGCCGTTCTCGGCGGCCTTCTCCACGAAGCGGTCCACCACGGTGTCTTCATAGTGGCGGTAGCCCAGCAGGTTCTGGCCGCGCAGCAGCATCTGGAGGCGGGACTTCGGCAGCAGCTTGCGGAAGGTGCGCAGGCGCTCCCATGGGTCTTCGTTCAGGAACCGGATACAGGAGTCGAAGGTAGCTCCGCCCCAGCATTCCACGGACCAATAGCCGGCGTTGTCGATGTCCTCACAAGCCGGAACCATATCCTCCATCGCCATACGGGTCGCCATCAGACTCTGATGCGCGTCCCGAAGGATCAGTTCAGTCACTTCGATCGTCTTAGGCATGAATGATTACTCGCTTTATGACAGGGCCCCTCCCAATCTACGCTCACGCGGGGGGTGCCTGCACTATCTAGAATATCAGATCCAGATGTCCTGTGGTGAATCTCTACACTCTTGTATCCTAATAGTTCTTTAACTTGGCTATAACCCTTTCCCTATCAGGCAGTTAGTGCAGTACGTGACAAAGTGCCGCCGGGCTGGAAAGTCTCGGCGGAGTGATGAACTTAAGCGTTTGCACACGCTGTCAACGAGAGAATGACAGGCGGTGCAAAGCCCTGGCGCCGGGTGCGGGGCGAGTCCGGGTGAAGCCGATCAGCGAATTGAGAAGAACCTCAGGCAGGGGCTGCCCTTGGCACCGACAACATGATTCAATATGAGGCGATGAAACACAAGGGCCTTCTTCTTCTTCTCCTGATTTCCGGCTGCGTGTCCGCCGCCGGACAGAACTGGAAACCGCTGTTCGACGGCAAGTCGCTGAAGGGCTGGACGGTTTGCAACGGCAAAGCGACCTACAAAGTGGAGGAGGGCGCAATTGTCGGCACGACGGCGGAAGGTTCGCCGAACAGTTTTCTTTGCAGCGACAAGGAGTACGGTGACTTCGTCCTGGAGTTTGAGACGAAGACCGACCCGGAATTGAACTCGGGGGTGCAGATCCGTTCGCACCGGTACGCGGAGGAGCGGACGGTGCAGGTATTCAACGGCAAGGAGTATGTGGAGCGCAAGCAGCCGCTGGGACGGGTGTATGGATACCAGGTAGAGATTGCGAACGAGAAGTCCGGCGCCTCCGGCGGCATCTATGACGAGGCGCGCCGCGGCTGGCTCCACAACATCGCCTCCGACCCGGCGGCGTCGAAGGCATTTAAGGACAACCAGTGGAACCGGTACAAAGTGGAAGCCGTGGGAGACACGATTCGCGTGTGGGTGAACGGGGTCCCCTGCGCGGTGGTGACGGACCCGCTGGACCAGAGCGGCTTCATCGGTCTGCAGGTGCATGCCTACAAAGGGGCGAAGCCGGCGCAGGTACGCTTCCGCAATCTTCGCATCCAGGACCTGGGCCGGCAGACGTGGAAGCCGGTGTGGGACGGCAAGACGATGCAGGGCTGGAAGCACAACGGGGCGGGCTCGGTGGAGATCAGCGAGGGAGCGTTTCATCTGCGGTCGAAGGAGGACGACGCGCGCGTGGCGATGGTGCTCTCCGAACAGTCGTTCCGCGATCTGACGGTGCGGCTGAAGTTCAAAATCGTGAAGGGCAATTCGGGCTTCTTCGTGAGGACCGACCCGGCCAACAACGCCGCCTACGAGGTGGAGGTGGACGAGAACACGCGCACGGGCGGGTTCTGGGAGACCGGCCCGCAGGGCCGCAAGTGGGTGACGGGTCCGGAGGACAACAAGCCCGTGAGAGCGGGAGAATGGAACCAGCTCACGGCCTCCCTGCACGGGCACCGCATCGTCTTCCACGTGAACGAGACCAAGACGCTGGAGCTGCCCAACGACGTGCAGGGACGGTTGGAAGGGGTGTTGGGACTGCAGGCGCACGGCAGCAAGAAGCCGACGGAGGTGTGGTTCAAAGAGATTGAAGTGCTCACGCCGGCGGGGCGCTGAGGGCGTCTGGGGCGGCGGCCGCCTTCGGAGCGGAGACCAGAGCGCCTACGAGGGCGGCCGACATGAGCAAGGCAGGGACGGCGCACCACGGCGCGGGCGCCATGAGCATCCAGAAGGTGATGGGGACGCACAGCAGTGCGAGCGGGAGGCGCACGGCGGCGCTGGTTTCATCCTGAAGGACCATGGCCATCACGGCCAGCAGCAGGACGCAGTCCTGGAAGTAGCAGTGCCAGGAGACCAGCAAGCCGGCCAGCACGGCGATGCCGAGGGCGGTGTGCCACTGGTCCCTTCTGAGCCACGCCAGGCCGCAGGCAGCGGCCACGGCGCAGAAAGAGAGGACGAGCGTCACGGGCGTGGCCAGAGCGGGCGCGAACGACTGCGCGATGCCGTGCAGGTTGGGCATCACCTGCACGTCGGGGTGGACCAGCGGATTGGAGAGCAGGGCGAGATACTGCCTGGGCCAATCCAGCCCCTGGGCGGCGAAGGAGAGCAGCAGCAAGCCGGCTCCGCCGGTTGCTCCGCCGGCCACGACGCGGCGCCGGCCGAGGATCCACAAGACCAGCGGCACCACGGTGAAGAGGTGGAACTTGATCGCGCACAGGGACAGGAGGAGACCGGCGGCGAAGTCACGTTTGCGGTCCATCAGAACGAAGACGCCGCCGAGCAGGCCCAGCACGATCCCCAGGTCGTTGCCGCAAACAGCGGCTATGTACAGTGGCGGAAAGCAGGAGACCAGGAAGGCCATCCCCATCGACGCCCGGAAGTAGCGGAAGCAGAACCAGCAAAGCCCGGCGAAGTTGACCGCCATGAAGATCCAATAGGCGGCGAGATAGGGGAGGCGACCTAGCGGCTTCAACAGCCAGGCGTAGAACGGGGGCCGCGTGTAGACCACTGCGGGCAACCAGTCCCCCACGGCCTGGCGGTGGATTTCGTAAGCGGGCTCAGCCTGGTAGAGTTGCGGCGTCCCCACCAGGCGGGCGCCGGCGTAGAGTTGCAGGAAGTCGTTGGAGCCGATCCAGAAGCGGCGGTCCATCTTCCAGACATAGACGGCGAGCCACACTATCCCGCACAGCAGACAGGCCGCGGCCGCGACTTTTCGCGAGGACATCACCAATGGACCATCGGCGGAAAACCGCCGGCCCGTTAGGGGGAGCCGGACGGACGGGTGGAAGCCCAAACGGGCGCGGTTTGCGTCAATTTTGATCTTGCACGCCACCAAGGTTCCATTTACTCTGTTTCCCTATGGCACAATCTGAACTCTGCTCGCCGGATTCGGTAGGGCCAATCCGGGATGTTGATGCAAGGCGAGTTTGCACCCTCAATGGGATCGCACTCGCCCGGGAAGAGGCCGTTTCCCTGCGCAAGTTGCGAGACGGCCTCAATATGACAATCCAGGAACTGGAGAGCGAGCGGCAGAAAGCGCAACTGGTCAATAAAGCGCTGTTGGTGGCTCGCTTCACGAAGGCGAGTTGCGACGCATTTCTCGCCATGGCAGGCGCGCTGGGCAAGGCGATCCTGCCCGGAGCCGCGGGCAAGCAGGCGGATCTGGTTGAGAAAGTGTACGGCACGGTGACCCCCTTGGCGGCAGCCGCGGGAACAACCGTTGCCGGTGGGCGCGTGGATTGGGTACAGACGGGCGCCGCAACCGTCAAGAAGGGCGTCTCTGTCGTTACCGAAAACAAGGGAGTCCAAATCCTGACGAAATCCACAGTGGCGAAGGTGGAGCTGATCAACGGCGCCATGAACCACGACCCCAAGAGCGTGGTGAAGTCGGCGGTCAGCTACCTTTACGACCTTCACACCACGATCGGAGAGATGGCTGGCGCAAAAAGGGGCGCCGCTTTCGCCAAAATCGCCAAAAGCGCCTTCGAGTATCACGAGCAGATCGGGAAGGCTTTCGACGAAATGCTGGATGGAAGCATGGAAACCGAGGAGCGCCATCTTGCGCTGAAGACCACCATCGTGACCCAGGCAAAGCGATTGTCCAGGACAATCGACGAGCTGGAGCAATTCATTACCACCTGTGAAGGCGAGCTCGCACAGTCTTCCGAACCGGTCTCTTCCCTGCCCTAACACTTCCCTGCCCTGACTGGCAGCATTCTGGCACGGCGTGCGATATTCTGACGGGACAAGGGTCATGTCTTCCTCTTTCCTTCGATCCGCCCGCGTCCTGTGTTGCGGGCTGGTCCTCTGCGGCATCGCATCCGCCCAGCTGCAACATGATGTCTATTTCCGGGGCCGGGTCATCCGGGAAGATGGCACTCCACCGGAGAAACCCGCGACCATCCAAAGGGTGTGCGACGGCCTGAGAGATTCGATCCGGGAGGGAGGCACATTTCGCCGGACGGGCGAGTACATGATCAAGCTGAGCGTCTCGGAGTTCGGCCAGGTCTTCTCCAGCACGTCGCAGTTCAACCTGCTGCCGTGCAGCCTGGAGGCTTCGGCGCCAGGGTATGTCTCATCACGAATCGACCTGACAGACCGCCGCGTGACGCAGAACCCGCGGCTGCCGGATCTGGTGCTGACGCCAAAGTCGCGCAGCATGGGGTTGGAAGGACGCCCCTACACGGGGTTGCCGCGCTCGGCGATGAGCGACTGGGAGAAGGCCGTGGCGCTGCTGCTGGCGAAAGATTGGACGAACGCGGAAGCGCCGCTGCGGGCCACGGTGGCGAAGGCGCCGAAGTTCGCGCCGGGTTGGGCCGCACTGGGGAACCTCTGTGTGCGTCAGGGGAAGCTGGATGAAGCGCGGCAGGCGCTGGAGCGGGCGGTGGCGTTGGATTCCAAGGAACTGGCGGTCTACCAGATGCTGGCCCAGACGCTGCTGGATCTGAAGGACTACAAGGGCATGGCGGAGGTCACGGAGAGGCTGATCGCGGCGGACCGGAAACACGTCTATGTGGACGGCCTGCTGCTGAACGCGGTGGCGCTGTTCCATTTGGAGCAGTACGACCAGTCGCTCGAGCGGGTGGACGAAGCGATCCGCTACGACCGGCTGCGGGAACTCCGGCGGGCAGAGTACGTCCGCGGCGCGATCCTGGAGGCAAAGGGCAACTACGAGGCGGCCAGGGAGAGCCTGCGGAGCTACCTGGCGGCGAATCCGCACGCCAAGGACGCCACGGAGGTGCGGGAGCGGCTGGCGCAGGTCGGCCAGAAGCGGCCGGCCGAGGTGAAGCTGGAACTGACCAGCGAAGACCTGCAACTGGCGGCCGTGGGCGAGGCGCCGGTGCCGGGAGGGATCCGCGCCTTTTCGATCATGGCGGAGTTGGGCACTACCCCATCGCCACACGATTTCTATCTGGAGTACTGCCGCGCCATCACGGCGGGCGCGCAGAACGAGCTCAACCGCACCACGGAAGCGCGCATGGACGTCATCACGTTCATCGGCATCGTGTCCGCGCTGGAGCGGATGGGCGAGAACAACGAGAGAGGGACGTTGATCCGCCTGTCGACGGCCACGGAGCCGAAGGCGAACCGGACGCGCGTCATTCTGGGCGAGATGGGGTGGAAACTGGTGCCGAAGGGCTCCGGCTACCTGATGAAGTCCGCGGGCCTGATTCACGACGGTCAGAGGCAACGCGCGCTGGCGGCGTTCGGGGTGGACGAACTGGAGCTACGCAACGCCCTGCGCGACGGCAAGGAGTTCCAGTTTGAGATTCCGAGGGAGACGGCCCGGCTGGTGGGTGGGGCGGCCTGGACTGTCCTGCTGAAGGGCATTCCGGAAGCGGCCGGCGGCCCGGCGGAGCTGTTCATGCGCGACCCGCGTTTTGCGCGGGTGTATAGCGGGCTGGCGCAGATGGACGCCGATTCCGCCGCCACGCTGGTCTCGGCGTTGAAGCTGGCGAACCTGATCGTGAAGTACTCCGCGCTGACGGCGCGCTACGCCGGCGCCATCGAGGTGCATGACGGGAAGGTGCTGGTGCCGGGCGGAGCGGCGGCGGAGCCGGTCTGGGCCAAACTGGCCGGACACGACCCGAAGTCCGTGGCTCCCTTCCTGCGAGCGCTGTTCGAACTGGACCAGGGCCGGCTGCTGGCGTTCTATCACGACCTGGCGCGGGCCGATGCGGCACACCAGAAGTTTTTCGCTCAGGTCAACGGGCGGATGGAGGCGTTCGAACGGTGGTACAGCAACTCCATCGCGCCTCCGGGCTCGGCGCTGGCGGCGGCGGGATGGCAGAAGGAGATCCTGCAGTCACTCCGGCTGGGCCCTGACGGGCAGATCGCCTTTCCGGGCGGCAAATCCGCCTGGGGCGCGGAGGCGGAGTCCGACGACGAAATCCTGCTGCGCCGCGCACCGTTGGAGACCTTGGCCGCCGTGGCGAGACTGGAGCGGCGGCGAGGGACGCCCTTGAGCGCGGCGTCGGCGCAACTGCTGGCGAGGCACCACGCGGATTGGAAGCACCTGTACGGTTATTTCGAAAAGCTCCCTGCGCTCGACGATGAGGCTTTCGCGGCTTTGGAGCGGTTCTCCCAGGAAGCATTGAGGGCGAAGTCGGCGGAGCGGAACGTGCTGCTGGGCCAGTGGCATTCGGTGGTGGAGTTGATCGTGCTGGGCAGCCAGTCCGGAGCGCTGACGGCCGGCCAGGCCGCGGAGGCGTTCCGGCAGACTTGCGTGAAGCTGCGCGCGCCGGACCCGTCGGCGGCCGCGCTGGCAGTGCTGCGGACGGTGGCCGGTGAACCGGGCAGCCTGGACGACAGCGTGCCGAGCCGCCTGCTGCGTCTGCGCGGCGCGCGGCGCAGAGCCTTTGAAGAGGTCAAGCGGCTGCAGGAGGTCCCGCCCATGGAAGCGCCCGGCAATAGCGCCGAGAAGACCACGGAAGCGTTGAGCGGCGCGGTGTACGCCGCCACGCTCTCTCCGGCTTACCTGCTGGTGGCAGAAGACCGCCAACTGCTGCACAGGCACCGGTTCCTGCCGGCCGATGCCGGCGACGGGCTGTTCTTCCCCACCGCGCTGCAGCGGTCCAACGGGCCGGAAGGCAGCGCCTTCCGGGGTGGGTTCAGCACGTTTCAGGAGGTGGCGGGGCCGCTGCGGCGAAGGGCGACGAGAGAAGGAGTGCTGGAGGTGGCGCAGGCTCAGGCGGGCAGCGCTCCATCCCAATCTTCCGGGGGGCCGGGAGGAGGCGATTCAGCGAACACGGAAGAGGAATTTGTCTTTCAGGCGCGTGGCCGCGTGGTGGAGGTCTACGCCACTGTCACCGATAGTCACGGCCGGTATGTGGACGATTTGAAAGCCGATCAGTTTGCGGTGCTGGAGGAAGGAGTGGCCAAGCCGGTGGCGGCTTTCGAGAGCTACCTGTCCGGCGTATCGGTGGCGCTGGTGTTCGACACCACGGGCAGCATGTCGCGCACTTTGCCCTGGCTGAAGAGCGCGGCGCTGGAGCTGGTGGACCAGTTGCGGCCGGTGGACTCAGCGGCGGTCTACACATTTGACGAAAGCGTGACCGAGGTGCTGCCCTTCACGGAAGACAAGGAGGCCGCCAAGCGCTCGATTTTGAAGATGCGCGCCAACGGCGTGACCGCGCTGTACGAGGCGATGGTGCGGGTGAACCACGACCTGGCGGCGCGGGCGGGCAAGAAGGTGATCGTCCTGTTCACCGACGGCGCCGACAACTCGAGCATGTTTTCCTCCGAACTGGCGGTGGAGAGCGCCAAGCGACGGGGCATCCCTATCTACACGATCGCCGAGGGCGAGGCCGCGATGCACAAGGATCTGGTGGCGAGCCTGAGCCACATATCCAAAGCGACCGGCGGGACGCCGTTCCTGGTCCGCGATGTGAGCGAAATCGCCGTCATCTTCCAGAAGATCTCGGAAGACCTGATGCACGGGTACCTGCTGGCGTTCCAGCCGGCGCCGGGCGAGAACCGGGCGTGGCGGAAGATCGAGCTGGTGCTGGGGGGGACGAAGGGGCTGCAGGTGCGGACGCGGGAGGGGTACTACGCGGAGTAAACCCGGCTCTCCTGGAGGGCCAGGAACAACACGATCATAGCGCCGAACGCAAGGTTTTTCGTGCTTCGGACGGTTCTCGGAGAATCGGGGCGGTGAGGGGGGAACGGCTACCGCGAAGGATCAGAACGATCAGGCGGCCCACTCCGTCCATGCTCCACCGCCTCCGCCAGTTGAACTACAGGCCCCAGCGGGAAAGCAAGCTGGACCGAACCTACAACATATACCCAACGATCCAAATTCGCCCGACAATCCGTTCGGCAAGGCATATATCATTCAGCATGAAGACCCGCGCTAAGAAAATCACTGACATTACTGGCGCGCTGGACTTGGAAAGCAGACTAGGAGGCGGTCTCTCTTTGCATCCGTCGGATATCCTTTCGTACTGTTACTGGGATGAGGAGCGCTATCCCAGGCGTTGGGCAGTATGGAACACCTTGCCATCGTGTACACTGACGTACCAACCATCTGGCGATTCTTGCGTCCCGACGATGACGAAGCACAACCCGTTGAGCACGGACCGGGCACTGAAGGCATGATCAGCGGCAAGGCGCTCATCGGTGCTTGAGGGCCTAGGAATGGTTTCTGCGTGGGTATGCCACAGTCCGATGCAATAGAGCCCCTTCGAGAGCCTCACGATCCGCTCTCGTTCGGCTTCATCAGCATCGAATGTGACAGAGATTCTGGTCGATTTGACGCGCGTGAGGACGGTGGCCTCCGATATGCAGATTGCTGGGCTGGTGAGATCTTGACTGAAGAGTTGCCCCACGACTTCCTTCTGATACCACCGGCATTGGCGGTGGCTGTTCATCACTGCCGCTGCCTCGTCGGAAAGCAGAACCGTCCAGCAAGCGCCAGGGATACGAAATTCAAGGGGTGGTTCAGTGGTCAAGCAGGGCCTCCGCGTACGGTCGCCTCTGAACGACCGCGTATAGTCCTGCCGGGAAAGGGACGTCGCGGTGGAACTTGACGGTGGCCGAAGAGCGCTCGAAGAATGCACGAGGCCGAACGAGGGAGACAACGTCTGAACTCGCGTCTTCGCCCCGCAGCAATGCAAGCGCACGGCGTGCGGCCAGCGACGCCGCTTCCCAGGCGTCAGCCATACCGAATGGATGAAAACCTTGCCCGCAGCCGGGGTGCCTGCGCTCCACATCATCAGGCCAAAGGGCGATGTTGACGGCAGTTTCAGCAGGATCGGAGGCGGGCCAGGAATCAGAGCCAGCGATCGCTACTACATGCGCAGCCGCCCCGAATGGTTCCATCCACAGCATCATCATCGGGGCGTTCTTGTACGTTGTATTCCTAGCGTGGGTGGTCGCCATTCGCACCGACCTCTCCCCCGTGCAGTCGAAGAGGAGATGCGGCACGGGATGGGATTCGGCTAACCATTGCTGGGCACCGTACGTGCGCGGCGTCACCTTGACGCCGGGTATTGCATTTGTCAGGCGATTACAAATCTGCTCGGCCTTGTAGAAGCCTGCTGATCCGATGCCGAGTGGATGGCGTGACACGTTCTCGGGCTGCATGAGCTCCGGGTCCACAACTTCGATGGTTCCAACCCCGGCACGAGCAAGGAGTTCGATGGTCGGTGCACCGAGTGAACCACAGCCGAAGACCACCACGCGTTTTCTCGTCAAGACATTGAGTTGTTCCTGTTCGTGATCTCGGGCAAGCACCCACCGGCGGTCGATGCGAGTCACCCTGATTGGAACGATGGTGGCACGGGTCGATGCTCGGGCCACCAGAGGGAGGATGCGCCACCCGTAAGCCACGGAGGCTTGCTGTAGAACGATAAACAGGGGCGCGTCGGTTGCGCGATTTCTCGTTTGGTACCAGTCCGCAGTGGCCCCAGCGATCCCGGCAATCTCGTCTACCAGAGCGGCTAAGGCTTCGAAGGACCGCGGCCAGTCATTTGGCGTCCAACGGCGATGAAGGGGTAACGGCGCGATGAGCGCGCTCCCATTGAGGATGGTTCCGAGCGACCAGCCAACGGCTTCCGCCAACATCTTCGGCCCTCCCTCGCGGGTTGACACGATAGCGCGCGTGCGACTAGCAAGATGAAGGGCCTTCGCCCGATGTAGGTGCTCGACGGACGGATCGGCGTCGAGGAGAAGTTCCTCCGTCTGATGTTTCTTCGGCATACGGGAGGGGGCGGCGTGCCGCAACCAGTAGTCATGGGCATCCCGTTGGAATTCCTCTTCGACCCACTTTGCGTCACCAGAGCGTTCGACGTAGTCAAAGAACACATTGAGGACCAAGCCGGCGGCGGCCCTGGGATCGTCGAGATGAGAGGGTTCCGGCAGAACGCCGTGGCAGAAATTCCCATTAGCCTCGATGTGAGGGAGTTTGAGGCACAGTGCCGGATCGAGTTCGATACGGAGCGGAGTGAATGGAAAACCGGTAGGCAGTAGAATCCTGGGGCGGACGTCACCCAAGTGAGTGTAGTGTTCTCTTAGTTCCCACGCCCCGGCGCAGCCACTGCGCTCCACGACTGTCAGGCTGACTGGCGTGACCACGTGCGACGTGTCGAGCCAGCGACGGACGTCGTCTATCGCGGTTGGGTCGAGAAGCGGCTGTAGCATTCAGTCTTCTTCCTACGCAAGGGTTCGGGTATTGCGGCTGACAGGCGTAGCAATTTTGGGGTTGCTAACGGTGATTCCTGATGACGCAATCAGGCTCTTGAGCAGGGTTGCAGACGTCTGCACCTCTCCAATACTGGCCTTCCATGCATCGACACCAACCTGGCCGAAGACGGCCTTGAGCTTGTTCTCGCTGCTCTTGGAGTATTCATCGGTGAGCAAGGCTTCGAGATCATCTTCAAGGCGCTGGTGCCATCGCCGAAACTCGCCCGCACGGAGTCCGTTATCGGAATTCCATTTATCGGCGAAGTTCTCCGAGTCGAGCATCGGATTGCAGACATAGTAGTTGCCGTTTGCATCGCGCTTGATATCGTTTGGCATCTCTTCGACGATGGCCAGGACAACCTCAATGGGAGAGGTAAACAAGTTGCGGCGAGTACGCCAGATCCTTTCAAACGCATGACCCGCCAGTGTGACGATGATAACGGAGATGGGACAGCCTTCCTTCTCCTTCTCATTCGCGGTGAAGTACAAATTGTCGCGGTGGAGTTTTAACAGCTGTATGGTACGGCGCAAAATATCGTCGATTCGCACCGGTTCTTTCGGCAGAGGTTCGACGGACTTTCTAGCTTCAACGAGGCTTCCGAGGCCACTGGCAGACTGGAAGGAAAACTGACGATCAGCGCGCTCGCATAACCAATCTGCAAATTCGACAGGGTTGGAAGGACTCCACCTTGTTTCAGGGTCGCGCACGCGCAGTGCAGCACCCGAGGCGTGACTGGGATCGGGAACAGCCGGTGTTACGTCGAAGTAGTAAGGCTTGCCTGGATACTGTAAACGCCAGCACCGGCGTTTCGGCGTCGGCGGTCCGGTCACGGATTCGTCGCCTTGAAGGGCTACACCAAAATGCTGAAATAGGTATTCTGGATCAGGATTGTGGTAGCGCGGACCGGAGAGCGCGACCACGATATCGAGATCGAAGTTGGATCTTCCTGGTGGGCGGATCGTAGTCTGCGTTCGCATCGAGCCTTGCGGAAATACATCCACATCTTGATGGGTCAGCTCCAAGTTGTCTGCGATGCGGTTTGCCAGTGTCTTGTACTCCTGTTCGGCATCCTTGCGGGCGTGGGGATCGAGCTCCAGGCGGCGCAGCAACCGCACCATGAGCTGTTCCCAGCGCGCCTCCGATTTCGTCAGGTTCAGGGATTCCTGAATGCGTTTGGTAAAGGTCTTGTTGTTCATCAAAGATTCTCCTAGTTCAACGGGCAAGATGCCGCCGTTTCGACATGGACAACGTGCTGTGAGGTGATGCGAACGGTTGGTAAAAACGAACCGCGACCCGCAGTTGCGGCGCGTTCGTAGAGAACAAAATCCGGCTGGCAACGAGCCTGCATCTTTTGGCCGAGGCGTACACATGCCGTTATAGGCGCGATTACGACCAAGTTGACCGTCAAGGCGCGCCACTCATCTTGAACAGTGCGCAGCGCCGAATCTAAAGCGAGACCAAACTGCTGGAGGTCCTCGGGATGACCAATCACTTGACGGCTCGGTTGATCAACGGTTACCACAATGGTGGGGTGCTTCCATTTTCCGTTCTCGTGGATGTCGGGGGGCAATTCACTGGCGGGTATGGTGTTGGTGAGATAGACAAGCAGTGTCGCTTCGTGACGACCCGCCTCGGGCTGGTGGAGGACCTTAACGTGGTACTTATCTGCGGAAGGCGGGTCACCTCTCCACGCCCATTGCCCGCCATATGTGCCTGCCACTTGATCGCGGTGGAATTGGAACAGATAGATTGATCGGGCCTCGCCGAGGAGACGCCCGGTCAGAACCAGAACCGACGTAGAGTGGGGGGCTGGGAACAGCGCGATCGGCAAGCCCTGTGGGGAATCGTGAGCAGTCCCATTCAAAGTGGCCTGAAGGCGGGGGATCTCCGCCCTGAGCAGACCGAAGAAGCTGGGCCAGTAGGCGGTTGAATGGGGATCACCCAAGTGACCGCCGTGATTGGCGAAGAACTCGGGTCGATTGTTATCCCGTCGAAGATGCTGAAGCCACATGGCTTCCTCTGCAACTCGTTCGTCGAAGCCCGCAGACTGGCCCTGGATATTACCAGCTAGCACGAGGACACGCGCAAGGGGGTACCGCAAGGAGTCCAGGCAGTGCTCGACGTTCGCCATGCTTCGCTGGCGCATGTCCAGCAGACGATGCTCCGAGTATTGGTTCGGAGCGACCCGGTCGATGAGCCGGTGGCATTTGTCGCACAAGAGCAGAATGTTTGACGGATCGTCGCACAGGAGAGGGGAACGGACCTTATCACCGCGGGGGCCGTCCGGCGAAGACGCAACAATGTGTGCGAAATAGGCGAAATTGCCACGGGTGCCCGGCCGGAGATGAGTTCGTAGGTTCGCGCCACACCCTTCGAACTGACAGCGCCAAGCGGCGAGCGACACCACTTCGTCCATGGTCGGCCTAGTGATGTCGCCCCGTCCAATCTTGGTTACCTTGTCCCGTCGCCTCAACCACTCTTTCAGCTTGGCAGGGGACGCCATTTGAGAGTTCATGACATCGGCCGATACCTGCGTCAGATCAGCAGCCTGTACGTCTTCCCAAGTGAGCTGTTTTGCCATGGCCGCGACTTTAATTTGGTCGAGCGATTCGTCGCCCAGATCCCCGGCGCCGACCTCAAACCATGACGCGCCTGCTTGGTCGGCGGCAAGGATGCGAACAGCGAAGGCATTGGCGATGACATGCCACCGTGCTCGGCCTTGAGCGTGGTGGCGCCTCAATTCCGCGGCGAGTTCGTGATCGCGTAGTCCGTGCTCGATTTCGGCCGGGGTGGCGTCCGTTCTTGCGAGAAGTATTGGTGTCGTTACGGCTGGCAGCATACGTCTTGTTTCTATACTAGCATAGTTTTTAGACTTGCACAATTTCTATACGGATGCAACAATTCAAGGCATGGGGAACGAGGAGATACTAGAGAGAGTGGAGGGGAGCGGTGGCCCTGCACCAGTTGGGCACTGGGGGCAGGATCGGAGGCTGGAGTTCATCGAGTACCGGCTTCGTTGGGCCGGTCGCCTGAATCGCAGTGACATTACGCGTTTCTTCGGCATTTCTGTTCCTCAGGCTTCCTTGGATTTGGCGGCGTACTCGCGACGAGCACCCCAGAACCTCGACTACGACAAGCGAACGCGCACCTACGTGCTCGGGGACCGGTTTGATCCAGTGTTTCCGGCCACGAACCATGAGCGTTATCTGAATGACTTGCTGCGGGAATCAGATCCTTCTCAGGAAGACAGCTTTTTGGGTTGGCATCCGGTTGTAGCATGTGTGCCAGTTCCAGGAAGGCATGTGAACTGTGATGTGGTGGCGACCATTGTACGGGCTATTCGCGAGAACCAGTCCCTGCGAGTCATCTATCAATCGATGACCCGACCTGAACCTTCGACGCGTCGGCTAACGCCCCACGCGCTTGCACACGATGGCCAGCGATGGCACGTTCGAGCTTACTGTCATGAGCACAACGAATTCAGAGACTTTGTGATCACTCGTATCCTGGAGGCGGGGCCTAGCGAGCCTGATCGCCCGCGCGGAGCGGAAGATCGGCAATGGCATCACATGCTCCGGCTCACGTTGGCACCACATCCCGAACTTGCGGAGGGACAGCGGCGGGCCGTTGAACTCGAGTATGGAATGGTGAGTGGCACTTGCCAGCTTGAATGCAGGGAGGCCTTGTTGTTCTACGTCTTGCGGCGACTGCGGCTGGATGGTGTTCCACGTGCGGCTAAGGAACAACAAATCATCTTGCAGAACCGCGTCGAACTCGAGCCGTTCTTGCCCAAGTGAGATTCTCGATAGAATCGAATCGGCGCCACTGGGGCGGCGAGTTCGTGATTCCCTGAGATACGAGCCGGAACACCTCAAGACACTTGAAGAAGAAGGAACGACATCGAGATTCCCGATGAGTTCTTTGTGGTTGTCCGGGGAGAGCCGGTCGAGGTTGTGTCGCCACCATGGAACCGGAGTTAACTCGCTTGTGCCCGGTCCAGCAAGAATGGCCCAGTGAGCATTGTCGCGTTTGACCGAGTACAAAAATTCTCCCGTGTGTGTCCTTGTTCCGACCTTGCAGCTATAACAGATGTAAGCGTCCGGTGCTGACCGTCTTTACTGCCGAGTGAATCGCGGGCATTCTGGAGCAGGGCACGAGTCACGTGTCCACGAGGTGCTCGATGTCGAAAATGGTCGGCGATGTGGTGGCAGTTGAGGTGGAGGCGCGCAG
>JARKQJ010000015.1 GCA_029973955.1 Paludibaculum sp.
GTGCTGCGGCAGGCGGCGGCGATTCGGGCTCAGGTGGATGCTTCGCTGAGGTAAACGGGGGGTAACCGGGCGCCGGGTCTGGCGCCTTGCCCCGCTAGATGTCGGCTTCTTTCGAGACCAGCTTGCCGCGTTCGAAGCGGAAGATCTGGCCGCCGCGATAGCGCCAGGCGTCTTTGCCTTCGTCGGGGTGGGATTCGATCTCGTCGGGGGGGCCGAACTTCAGATAGACCTTGCCGCGATCGGTCTCGGAGCCGCGCTTGCCTTCCTCCTTGAACCGTTCGTCGGCGTAGCGGATGCGGCGCTGAAGTTCTTTCTCGGCCACCTGCCTGGCGTCCAGCTCCGCCAATCTGGCCTGAGCCTCGTGCTGTTCGGCGGCGCGCTGGATCTTTTTCTGCTGCTGTTCCACCTCGAGCATCTGCTTTTCGGCCATGATCATCTGTTCATTGAGCTTCTGCTGCTGGGCCTCGAGGTCACGCTCCAGCATCTTCCGTTGCTGCATGAGGGCTTCCTGTTGACGGTCGAGCGCTTCCAGACGCCGTTGGAGTTCGGCTAATCGATCGTTAGCGGACACGACGGCTGGTGCAGGCGGCGCGGCCGCGGCTCTGGGAGCGTGCGGCACGGCGGGAGGAGGCGGCGGCACAGCGTACTTCCTGCGATAGGTTTTGCCGTCGATGACGATAGTGTCGGGCGGCGGAGCGGGGGCCTGGGCCGCCGCGGGTGGGGCCGGCGGCTTGGGCGGATCCTGGTGCGCCCAGACTAAGCCGCAGCAGAGCGCGGCGACGGCGGCAGCGCCGAGGACGGGCGCCGGCGAGAATCGCTTTTGTTCCATACCTAACAGCCTCCCGATTCTTTCAGTGAGTTTGCCGCCGGTGGCGGCGAGGGCGAATTCCAAGCGGGCCTGTTCGAGGGTGAGCAGGGCTTCGGAGTAGACGACGCGGTCGCCACAATGCGCGGCGGCGGCTTCGTCGCAGCAGAGCTCGCGCTCGTGCCGGATGCGGGCCGAGAGCCACCAGACGGCGGGGTGATAGAAGAGCAGGCCTTCGAGCAGGGTCTGCAGAATGTTGACAGCGTAGTCGTGGCGGCGGACGTGCGCGAGTTCATGTTCGATGACGGCTTCGAGCTGTTGCGGCGTGAGGCGGAGGAGGGCCGCCGCCGGGATGAGAATCACCGGGCGCAGCGCGCCAAAGGCGTAGGGCGCGGCGGCGGTGAGCGAGCGGTAGATGCGCACGCGGCCGCGGGAGTGGATGAGTTCCGTCTGGCCGCGGCGGGTGCGGCGCCAGGCCAACGTCCAGCCCCCCACGGAGCGAAGGAGCACGAGGGCCGAGCCCGTGGTCCAGAAGTGCGCCAGCCACCGGATCCAGTCTGGACGGGCGGTGGCGAGCGCCAACGCCGCGGAAGCCATGGCGGGGCTGGCGGTGAGATTGATGTCGAGGATGAGGCGGTCCGCCGTCAGGGTCAAATAGGTGGCTACCGGGGCCGCCGCCATGGTGAGCAGGAAGAGGCAGGCGGTAGCGTAGCGGAGCTGGGGACGGCGGAGGAAGTGAAGCAGAGCCGCGGCCAGGAGGCCCAGGATGGCGCCCTGCCACAGGAAGTGGAGAAAGGTCCAGGCGAGTGCGCGTTCACTCATCGACGGTCCCTTTCGTACTCCTTCAGCATGCGGCGGATCGCTTCGATCTCGTCTTTGCTGGCGGGCTTGGCCGAGAGGGCGCCCATCACGAGAGCCGCGGCACTGCCGCCGAAGACGCGGTCCATGAGGTCGCCGGCGAGGCGGCCTTTGGTCTCCTGCTCTTTCGTGGCGGGGCGGTAAATGTGTGCCCGCTCGGTTTCGTCGCGCAGGACCAGGCCTTTTTCGGCCATGATCTGCATGAGCTTGAGCGTGGTGGTGTAGCCGGAGCCGTTTTTCGATTCGATCCGATCGTGGACCTGGCGCACAGTGGAAGGGCCTTCAGACCAGAGAACCTGGAGGATTTCCAACTCGGCGGCGGTAGGTTTCGGCTTCACGATCACAGATTATACGAAGACGTTCGTAGTGTCAACGAAAAGTTTCGTAGATAAATGCGAAGGGCGCGCCTCCAGCCTTGGCCGGCCATCCGGCAGCCAGGTGTGGAGGCGCGCCCCGCACACGGGATTGGGTCTCTAGGAGGGGAGCTGATTGAGTTCCTTGAGCCAGGCTTCGGCGGCGGCGATGCCGGCCTGGACGGGTTCGCGGCCGATGCGATAGAGCTGCTTCCAGGCTCGCGGCTTCTTCTCATAGGCAGGATTGACGAAGACGGTCCGGGTGCCTTTCACCGCCGTTTCTGCGTTGAAATCGACGGTGCGGGCGAGGGCCACGAACTCCGAGAGCTTCTTCTTGAGGTGAGTCTTGAGGCGGTGCTGGTTGTAGTTGCGCTGCTCCTGGACCGATTTCTGATCGGCCTGGGCCTGCTGCGCGGCGCCCATCATCGCCTGGATGCCTGCGAGAGAGTCGGGGCCACCCATCTCCACGCTCTTGAGAATGGCGTACTGTTTCTTGAACTCCTCGGGGTTGGACTGGAGCAGCGGGGCGATGGTGGCGGCCTTCTGTCCGAGCTTCTTCTCCTTGGGCTCGCTGGAGGCCTGCCAGTTCTTGAGGTCATCCGGGAACATCGTCTTTAGAGTTTCGACGGGCATGGCCAGGAACGAGGTAGCCATTTGCGCGCCCATCTGGGCCATCATGTCGCCGGATTCGAGGGCTTTCTGCATCTTGCGGGCTTCGGCCTGGTCGTCGACTTTGAGTCCATGGTTGACGGCGCTATAGCGGTCCTTGATCCACGTGTCGTAGGTCTTCTCAAAAGCCGGCGAGGAGACGGTGGACTTGGCCAGAGCGGCAAACTCCTGGACGAGGGCCACGCGGTCAGCGGCCGGGCGAGCTTCCCAGGCGGTCTTCACAGGGCGTTTTAGGGTATAAGTGCCGGGCAACGAATGAAATCCATCGTCGAGCAGGGCCTGCCGGGCGATGACGTTCCGGTCCTGGTCCGACCATCCCAGAGTGGCCAACAGGCCGTCAAACGAGAATGCGGCAGCGCCGCAGATGAAAAGAGTAGCCGCTGCTGTGAGCGGGCGTGCAAAAGTCATTGAATACCTCCGATGAGCTAGACGCTCTTAAAGGTATACGGATAGGTAGAGTTTTGGTTCGGAAAATTATAGCTCTTTGAGCCAGGATTCGGCGGCGGCGATACCGGCCTGAACGGGTTCGCGGCCGATGCGGTAGAGCTGTTTCCAGGCGCGGGGCTTGGATTCATAGGCCGGGTTGACGAAGACGATCCTGCCGGCTTTCGTGGTGGTTTGGGCGTTGAAGTCGACGGTGCGGGCGAGGGCGATGATATCGGTGAGGCGCTTCTTCAACTGGGCCTTGAGGCGGTGCTCGTCATAGTTGCGCTGCTCCTGCATGGCCTTCTGGTCGGCCTGCGTTTTCTGGGCGGCGGTGGCGCCAGCCTGAACGCCGGCCATGGTATCGGGGCCGCCCATCTCGATGCTCTTGAGGAGGGCGTACTGCTTTTTGAACTCGGCCGGGTTGGATTTCATGAGCGGCTCGATGGCGGCGGCGCGTTCGCCGAGTTTCTTCTCCTTGGGGTCGCGGGAGCGCTGCCATTTCCTGAGGTCTTCGGGGAAGAGGATCTGGAGGGATTCCATGGGCATGGCCTGGAAGGAGGCGGCCATTTGAGCGCCGATCTGGGACATCATTTCCCCGGATTCGGCGGCCTTTTGCAGCTTTTGCATTTCGGCCTGCTGGTCGACTTTGAGGCCGTGATTGACGGCGCTGTAGCGTTCCCTGATCCAGACGTCGTAGGTCTTCTCGAAGGCAGGCGCGGAGACAGTTGATTTGACGAAGGCGAAGAGCTCTTTAGTGAGGGCGACGCGGTCGGCGGCAGGGCGCGCGGCCCAGGCGGCCTTGACGGGCGCTTTGAGAGTGTAGGCACCGGGGAGCGTCTGGAAGCCGTCGTCGAGCAGGCCCTGGCGGATGACGACGGACTTCTCCTGCTCGGTCCAGCCCAGAGTCGGCAGCAGCCCCTGGAAAGCGAGGGCGGCGCCGCCGGCGAGGGAGGCGGCGAAAAGGAGCGTGCGGGAAAAGAGCACTAGAAACCTCCTATTGAAGGCAGTGTACTCCTTTATTTCGCCGATTGCGCGGCGATCTCGTCGAGGAACCAGTGGGCGCCGCGGAGCAGTTGGGCGGGGGTACGGAGGAGGTCGATTTCCCCGTGGAGGGCGCGGCGGAGGGCAGGTCCCTTCCCTGCCCCGGCGGCGAGGACGGCGAGGTGGCGGGCGTCGAGAATGGGTTTGGGAAGAAGCGTGATGCGCCACTGCTGCTTGTCTTCCACCCAGAGGCCGGCGGTGACCTGGGAGCGATCGAGAACGAGAGGCTGGCCGGGAAAGAGGGAGGCGGTGTGGCCGTCGTCGCCGATGCCGCACTGGACCACATCGAAGGGGGCGTCCTGGAGGGCGCTCTGGATTTCAGCGGCGTATTCGGCGGCGGCCTGGCGGGCGTCGATCTCGCCTTTCATGCGGTGGAAGTGGACGGCCGGGACGAGGGCGGCGCGGATCATGCGGGCGTTGCTTTGCGCGTCTGTGGGCGGGACGCCGCGCTCGTCCACCTGCCAGAAGTGGGCGCGGGACCAGTCCACGTCAAACCCGGCGAGGATCTCGAGCATGAGCTTGGGCGTGCTGCCGCCGGAGAGCGCGGTGTGGGCGATGCCGCGCTGGGCGATGGCCGCGGCCATCCAGCCGGCGAGTTGACGGGCGCACGCTTCGGCGGTGGCGCGGGCATCTGGGGAGATATGGAGGGTCACGCGGACTCCAGAGTGGAATTGAGGGCGGCTTCGTAGTGAGGGTCGGCGCCGTAGATGGCCAGTTCGTCGCGGAGGAGGCCGGCGGCGTCGAGGAGCGGGAAGACGCTGGAGGAGCCGGAGCCGCCGCCGCAGCGGGATTCGACAACAGAGGGGGCGGTCCGGCGCATCTCCAAGCCGGCGAGGCGCACTGCGCGGATGCGGCCCATACCGGGCTGGGGCGGGACGGGATCTTCGCAGCGCACGCTGATCCGCACGTTCATGACGTTGCGCAGCCAGGCGGCGAGGTAAAGGGCGGCCATCGGTTCCCCGAGGCCGGAGTAGGTGACCTCGCCGGGGGCGGTGGCGCAGAGGCCGGAGGCCTCGCGGGCGATGAACTCGCGCCAGCGGGTGATGCGGGTCCAGGCCAGGTCGGCCACACGGAGGGTGGCGGAGCGGAGCTGGCGCAACGCCCCGAGGGCCTCGGCGACAGGGGTGGCGCTGGGTTCGACGATGAGCTTGCCGGCAAGCGCGCGGATGGGGGCGAGGTCGGCGGAGGCGGCGAGGGTGGCGTCGCGGCACCAGACGACGACGGGGAGATCGGGGACGCAGAGGCCGCGCAGGATGGGCGGAACCTGATCGACCTGGCCGCGGGGTGCGGAGATGCGGATCTCCTCGCAGCAGACCTGTTTCCGGCGGCCGAAGGGGAGCCAGCATTGAATGGCGGTGCTGGCTTCCATGCGATCGCCAAGACCGAGGCGGAGGACGATGCCGCGGTTGGGATGATCGTGCGTGAGGGTGGCCAGCACGCGGCTGAGTTCGATGGGGTCGTCGTCAGGGGTGGCGACGGCGATGAGGGTCATAGAGCAGGCTCGGAGGACTCCGGTGGAGTCCTTTCCAACGGCTCCGGTGGAGTCGTTGCCCATCGCCCGCCAGCGTTCGTTGAGTTCGGCCAGGAGGTGGCCGGCGTCGATGCTCGGCATTATGGAACCCTCCAGAAGTGGCCGCGGGCGGCGAGCATTTCGTCGGAGGCGGCCGGGCCCCAACTGCCGGCGGCGTAGTTGGGGAGGTCGAACTTCGTCTCGCTCCAGACCTCGAGCACGGGCTGCACGACGGACCAACTGGCCTCCACCATGTCCTGGCGGGTGTAGAGGGTGGCGTCGCCTTCGAGCGCATCGAGCAGCAGAGTTTCGTAGGCGGTGGGGGTGCGGGTGCCGAAGCTGGCGCCGTAGTTGAAGTCCATCATGACGGGGCGGAGATTCATGCCGGCGCCAGGGAGCTTGGAGGAGAAGCGCAGGGAGATGCCTTCCTCGGGTTGGATGCGGATGACCAGGAGATTGGGCGACTGGGCGCTGGTTTCGTCGCCGAAGATGGCGAGGGGGGCGCGGTTGAATTCGATGGCGATATCGGTGACGCGCTTGGGCAGCCGCTTGCCGGTGCGGATGTAGAAGGGGACGCCGGCCCAGCGCCAGTTGTCGATTTCGAGAGAGAGCGCGGCGTAGGTATCGGTTTGCGCTTCGGGATCGACGCCGGGCTCCTCGCGGAAGCCGGCGACGGCCTGACCGCCGATGTGCGCCGGGCCGTACTGGCCTTTGACGGCGACCCGGGGGACGTCTTCGGGCAGGATGCGCTGAATGGACTTGAGGAGCTTGGCGCGCTCGTCACGGACGGCTTCGGCGGCGTATTCGGCGGGGGGCTCCATGGCGATGGTGGCCATGACCTGCAGGAGGTGGTTCTGGATCATGTCGCGCAGGGCGCCGGCCTCCTGGTAGTAGCCGCCGCGGCCTTCCACGCCGATGCTCTCGGCGGCGGTGACCTGCACGTGGTTGACGTAGCGGCGGTTCCAGAGTGGCTCGAAGATGCCGTTGCCGAAGCGGAAGGCGAGGATGTTCTGAACGGTCTCTTTGCCGAGGTAGTGGTCGATGCGGTAGATGGACTGCTCGTCGAGGACCTTGCGGACGCGCTGGTTGAGTTCGCTGGCGCTGGCCTGATCATGACCGAAGGGCTTCTCGATGATGATGCGGCGGAAGGCGCCTTCGTGCCTGTGGAGCCCGGCACTGCCGAGTCCTTCGACGGCGGGGGCGTACTGGCTGGGCGAGGTGGAGAGGTAGAAGAGAACGTTGCCGGCGGTGGCGCGGGCTGCGGCAATCTGGCCGAGGCGCTCCCCGAGTGCGGTGTAGAGGGCAGGGTCTCCGATGTCGCCGATTTGATAGAAGAGGCCTTGGGCGAAGCTGCGCCAGAGTTCCTCGTCAAACGGGCTGTCTTCGAGGAAGCGCGCGACGCTTTCGCGCATCTTCTCACGGAATGCGTCGTCGGAGAGCGGGGTCCGGGAGACTCCGATGACGGCGAAGCCGGCGGGGAGGCGGCGTTCGTAGGCCAGGCGGTAGAGAGCCGGCATGAGCTTGCGCTTGGTGAGGTCGCCGTTGGCGCCGAAGATGACGACGGCGCAGGGGGCGACTGGTTTGTTGAAGCGGAGAGGGTCATCCAGACCCAACAGGCCGGGCATATTCCGAAGGTAGCAAATGGACTGGGGGGAAGAGCTGGACACTGCCGGGGACTGCCGGGGTTTGGTTGGGGAGGACGCCTGAGGGGGGAGACAGTCGCGCTGTGTCCACGGGGAACGGTCTTCAGGGTTGCGGAGTTTGTTGTTGGGGACACAGGAGACTGTCCCCCTGGGAGGGACGCCTGATGGGGGAGACAGTCACGCTGTGTCCACCCGGGGAGTTGGTGGAGGTTTGGGTGTTATGCGCTTTGGGATACAGATGACCGTCCCGGGTGGGTCCTTCGCAGTTGGGGCGGGGCTAGTCGGGTTGATAGCCTTCGCGGGCTCTGATCTTGTAAGTGGTCTTGTCTTTGAGGGTGACTTCGAGTTTGCGCCAGGGGCCGGGGCCGGGGGCGGCGGGGTGGATGGTGAGGAGGTAGCCGTGCGAGAGATCGCGGGAGATGGCTTCGAAGACGGAGGCGACCTCGCGGGGATCGCGGATGGCGAAGGCCAGGCCGCCGGTCCCTTTGGAGATCGACTCGAGTTCGCGCAGGAGCGTGCGATTGTCGAGGGCCATGCCGAGGGCGATGGTGTAGACGGGGATGCCGGCGGACTTGGCTTTGCGGATAGCGGCGCCGGCCGGGAGGGTGCTGCGGTTGTCGTCGCCGTCGGTGATCATGACGATCACCTTCTTACCCTGGTGGGAGGCGAAGTCGCGGATGGTTTTGACGAGCGCATCGTAGACGGCGGTTTCGCCGCGGGCTTCGATGTGGGCGATGGCACGGGCGGCGCCGGAGCGGTTCTGGGTAGAGGGCTGGGCGACGGTGACATCGTCGCTGAAGGTGTAGACGGCGGTCTGGTCGGAATCGCGGAGCTGGCGGACGAGGCCGAGCGCGGCGTTCTTCAGCGCGGGCAGGTTCGGGTGCATGCTCAAGGTGGAGTCGAGCAGAAGCGCGGTGCTGAGTGTGGAGGAGCGGGACTCGAAGGCGGCCAGCGGCTGGGGGCGGCCCTCTTCGAGGATCTCGAAGGAGTGGCGGTTGAGATCGTCGACGTAGCGGCCGCGGGAGTCGAGGACGGTGGCATAGACCTCCACCAGGCGGACGTCGGAGCGGAAGGTGTGCTGGGCGTCGTCGCGGGGGCCGGAATCGGCGTGGGCGGCGACGGCGGGCATCTGAGTGGAAGGCGGCGGAGCGGGAGCGCCGGATGGGGCGTCGTCCTCCTCCCAGCGGGCGCCGCGCATGAGGCGTTGGGCGATGCGGTCGAAGCCGGTGAAGCCGCCGGTGAGCCGGCTGCCGGGCGCGATGTTGGAGGCCTGGAGGACGGCGGGCTGGAAGAGCTGATCGGGGATGGGGAGGAACTGGTGGCGCCGGGCGAGGCCGGGGTCTTCCGAGATGAGGAGCGCGGCGGGATCGATCCAGGCGGCGTAGACGGTGGAGGTGAGGGCGGCGAGGAGGGCGGC
>JARKQJ010000020.1 GCA_029973955.1 Paludibaculum sp.
TCCCCCGCCGAGAGCCAGCGCATCCGCCCGTCTCCCCCGAGACAAAGTCTCGGGGCCACCGGGGATCCCCCGCCGAAAGCCAGCCCATCCGCCCGTCTCCCCCGAGACAAACTCGCGGGGCCACCGTGGTGCGCTACCCCACGAACCAGCCGTCTTCCCCCGGACTGGCGTCCAGGGCGCCGGCCCCGGCGGGGCGCCGGCCCCACCGCCCTACTTGAGCGCTTCCTCGAAGAACTTCGTCTGCTGCTCGTAGCGGTGCTGGCTGGCCTTGCCCATCAGGCCGTGGCTCTTGCCCGGGTAGATGAGCGTCTGGAAGCTCTTCCCGGCGTTCTGCAGCGCGGTCATCATCTGCAGGGCGTTGCCGAACAGCACGTTGTCGTCCTCGATGTTGTGGATCAGCAGGAGCTTGCCCTTGAGGTTCGCCGCCGCGTTCACCGGGGAGCTGGCCTTGTAGCCCTCTTCGTTCTCCTGCGGCAGGCCCAGGTAGCGCTCGGTGTAGATGGTGTCGTAGTTGCGCCAATCGGTCACCGCGGCGCCGGCGGCGCCGGCCTTGAAGACCTCCGGCGCGTGCAGCAGGCAGTACATGGTCATATAACCGCCGTAGCTCCAGCCCTGCACGCCGACCCGGTTGGTATCGGCGTAGCCCAGCGTCCCAAGGTACTTGATGCCTTCGAGCTGGTCTTCCAGCTCCGTCTTACCCAGGCGGCGGTAGAGCGGCGTTTCGAACTTGTGGCCGCGGCCGAAGGAGCCGCGATTGTCCATCTGCCAGATGACGAAGCCCTTGTGGGCCATCACCTGATCCCAGTTGAGGCCCCCGGCCCAGGAGTTGCGGATGCTCTGCGCGTGCGGACCGCCGTAGACGGAGACGATCACGGGGTACTTCTTCTGCGGGTCGAAGTTGGCCGGCTTGATCAGGCGGCCGTAAAACAGCGTGCCGTCGGCGCCCTTGAACTTGTGGATCTCGGTCTTGAGGATGTCGTACTCCTCGGCCAGCTTGTTGTCGGCCTCGCGCCACACCTTCACCTCGCTGCCGTCGGCCTTGTAGAGCACGGTGCGGGAGGGCTTCTCGAGGCTCGAATAGGTGTCGAGGAAGTAGCTGCAGGTGGTACTCATGGAGACGGTGTGCGAGCCGTCGCCCTGCGTGATCTGCTTCTTGCCCTTGCCGTCGAAGCCGACCGAGAAGAGCTGCCGGTCAAGGGGGCTGGTCTCGGTGCTGTTGAAGTAGATCAGCCGGGCCTTCTCATCCACGCACGCCAGGGAAGAGACCTCCCAGTCGCCCTTGGTCAGACGGCGCTCCAGCTTGCCGTCGGCGCCGTGCAGATAGATGTGGCGATAACCATCGGTTTCGCTGGTTCTTAGGATCTGTCCGTTCGAGAGGAACTGGAAGTCGTCGGTGATGTTGATCCAGGCCGGATCCTTCTCTTCGATCAGCAGGCGGGCGCGGCCGCTGGCGGCGTCGGCGGCGAGCACCCAGAGATGATCCTGTACGCGGTTGAGGCGGTGGACGACGACGTTCTTCGAGTCGGGGGTCCAGTGGACGCGGGCCACGAGGAAGTCGCGGGTTTCGCCGAGGTCCATCCAGCGGGTTTCGCCGCCGGCGGCGGCGACAACGCCCACGCGGACGTCGGCGTTGGGCGTGCCGGCTTTGGGGTAGCGTTGGGGTTCGACGACGGCGGCGATCTTCAGGTGATCGCCGTGGGGATAGAGGGGCTCGCGGCTGACGTCGAACTGCAGGTAGGCGATGCTCTTCGAATCGGGCGCCCACCAGTAGGCGGTGCCGAGGTCGAGTTCCTCGGGGTAGACCCAATCGAGCATGGCGTTGAGGCGCGTGGCGGAGCCGTCGAAGGTGAGGCGGGTCTCGCGCTTGGAGGCGGGGTCCATGACATAGAGTTCAGCGCCGCGGCGGAAGCTGATCCGGGAGCCGTCGGGCGAGAGCTTGGCGTCGCGCTCGGCGTCGCTGGTGGCGGTGAGCTGCTCGGCTTTTCCGGACTCTTCGGTCCACAGGAAGAGGTCGCCGCCGGCCATGAGCAGGATCTTCTTGCCGTCGGCGGACCACTGCATGCGCTGATCGCGGACGCGGCGGTTTTCCCAGCCCATGGCGGTCTCGGCCGGCACGGGCCGGGCGAGCTTGGTGAGGGCGGACATCTGGAGGATCTCTTTTTCCGAACCGCCGGCGGCGTCATATATGACGAGCTTGTCGCCCCGGGTGACGGCCATGCGCTGGCCGTCGGGGGCCCAGAGGCCTGCGCCGCCGCCCATCATCATGTTCATCATGCGGCCGGCGTTGTTGGCCATGGCCTCGAGCGTGACGGGCTTCTTCTGCTGGGCGCCGAGGCTCAGTGCGGCCGCGGCGCAAAGGACGAGTGTCTTCTTCACGGGTGATCTACTCCAAACGGTGCTCAATGAATCTGGTCTTGCCGTCGCGCTCGATGAGCATGACGACCTGGGCGCGGGGCTTGAAGGGCTCCAACGCGTCCCGGAGTTCTTTCAAAGTGGAGATCGGTTTGCCGGCGAGGTCGTGGATGATATCGCCGGGCTGGAGACCCTCCTCCTGAATATAGGCGCCGGGCACAAGGGCGGCGACGAGGATGCCGTATTCCTTGCGGAGGTCGGGCAGTTGATCGAGCAAGGGCTTGTCGAGGGCGACGGCCAGGACGCGGAGGCGCTGGATGAGGTTGTCGGCGCCGAGGGTCACCTTCGGCATGGCGGCGCCCTTTTCGGTGCGGTCGAGCACGACGGCCTCGACGGTTTTCTTTTCGCCTTTGCGGAGGATCTCGATTTTGGCCAGGCTGGCGACGGCGCGGCGGTAGATGAAGACATGAAACTGGCGGGCGGATTCCATGGAGCGGCCGTCGACGCTGAGGATGACGTCGCCGGGCAGAATGCCGGCGAGGTCGGCGGGGCTCTTGGGCTCGACGTCAGCGACGAGGACGCCTGTGTCGACATCCAGGCCGAGGCCCTGGGCGATGCCGTGAGTGAGGGTTTGGGCGGTGAGCCCGATGTCTCCGCGGGTGACTTTGCCGGTGGCGCGGATCTGGTTGACGACGGGTTCGGCGATGCGGGCGGGGATGGCGAAGCCGAGGCCTTCGCTGCCGCCGGATTCGCTGAGGATCATGGTGTTGATGCCGATGATGCGGCCGTCGAGGTCGAGCAGGGGGCCGCCGCTGTTGCCGGGGTTGATGGCGGCGTCGGTCTGAATGTAGACCATGCGGGCGTCGGGTTCGAGCTGACGCTGCGTGGAGCTGATGATGCCCCAGGTGACGGAGTTCTCCATGCCGCGCGGGTGGCCCATGGCAATGACGATCTGGCCCTGGCGGAGCCTTTCGGAGTCGCCCCAGGGGAGGAAGGAGTGGCCGCTGCCTTCGATCTTGACGACGGCGAGATCGCTCTCCTCGTCGACGCCGATGACATCGCCTTCGAGCAGGCGGGTATGTTCGGGAGCGCTGCGGGCGCCCTTGGGAGGGGCGAGGAGGACCTCGACGCGGCCGGACTTGCCGACGACGTGGGCGTTGGTGACGATGTAGCCGTCGGAGCTGATGAGGACGCCGCTGCCGAGGCCGGTTTGGCGCACGGCGACGGCGCCGCTCTTGCCGGAGGCCTCGAAGCTGGCGCTGCGGATGAGCACAATGCCGTCGTGGACTTTCGAGGAAAGCGCGGCCAACTCATTGCTGAACTGGCGGAGGGGGATGGCGGTGCGTTGGGCGTGGAGGAGAAGTCCCGCGGCGAGAAAAGAGCACAAAACTCTCATTGGATCAGCATGGCACAATCAGGGCGAGGTGCAGAATGGGAACCAGGGGGCGAAGCGAAGCTCGACCCCTGGAATGTTGGGCGGATGGGCAACGCGGGAGGTTACGCCGGGGCGGGGCGGCGCTGGGAGACGGGCGGGGAAGTGTTCCCCCGAGACGAAGCCGTATTCCCCCGAGACGAAGTCTCGGGGCCACGGGATGAAGCCGTATCCCCCCGAGACGCAGTCTAGGGGCCACAGTAGAGCCGTATTCCCCCGAGACGAAGTCTCGGGGCCACGAGATGAAGCCGTATCCCCCCGAGACGCAGTCTAGGAGCCACAGTAGAGCCGTATTCCCCCGAGACGAAGTCTCGGGGCCACGAGGCGAAGCCGTGTCCCCCGAAACGCCAGCCAAGGGGCCACCGTGCAGCCCATCTCCCCCCAATCCGTCACTCTAGCGCCCACCGTACCGCAGGGCCCCCGTTTCCCCCAAACCCCACCCCAGGGTAGCCGCCGCCCTGCCGCCGCCAATCACTCTTTCCCCAACATCCCCCTCCAATGCCCCCCCTGAACCCGACCCACTCCGCGCCCCTTGCATCCGTCCTCTCCGCGTCCTATCAATAAGCCAAGGACGGCTGATGCATGTCCCCCGGAACGCAAACCCCCGACGGCGTGGCGCCGCACCCCGGGCTCGCCGGATGGGCCTGGAAGGCGATCTTCCACGACGGCTCGGAGCAAACCTCCGGTGCCGGCCGCCCTGCATTCACACTCCACATCGCGTCCCCGCAGGCCCTCCAGCGCCTCCTGGCCTCCGACGCCTATACCGCCGCCGTCTCCTTCCTGCGCGGCGAGTTCGAGGTCACCGGCGACCTCGCCGCCGCCATCCGCCTCCAGTCCATCCAACTTCAACCCAGATTCAACCGCCTCCTCTCCGCCCTCCACGCCCGCATCGCCCTCCTCCTCGATGCCACCCGCCACTCCCGCGCCCTGACCCGCCAACAGATCAGCTTCCACTACGATCGCTCCAACGACTTCTACCGCCTCTTCCTCGATCCCGGCATGGTCTACTCCTGCGCTTACTTCCATGCCCCCAACGACACCCTCGAATCGGCTCAGTCGGCCAAACTCGACCTCATCTGCCGCAAACTCGACCTCCAACCCGGAGACCGTCTCCTCGACATCGGCTGCGGTTGGGGCGCCCTGCTCGACCACGCCGCTTCCCGCTATGGCGCCATCGCCACCGGCTGCACGCTCAGCCGCGAGCAATACCGCTTCGCCGCCGCCCGCCTCGCTAGCAAAGCCACCGTCCTCGACTGCGACTACCGCGACCTCTCCGGCAGCTTCGACAAAATCGCCTCCATCGGCATGTTCGAGCACGTCGGCCGCCGCCACGGCCTGCCCTACTTCCGCAAGATCGCCGAACTGCTCGCCCCCGAAGGCCTCTACCTCCACCACTCCATCGCCCGCGCCGAAGGCACCGGCGACGATCCCGCCAGCCACTTTGTCCGCCGCCAGATCTTCCCCGGCAACCGCCTCACGCACCTCCACCAGATGATCCAGGCCGCCGAGATCGCCGGCTTCGAAACCCTCGACGTCGAAAACCTCCGCCCCCACTACGCCATCACCTGCCGCCACTGGGAACAGCGCCTCTCCGCCCGCCGCGACGACGCCCTGCGCTACGTGGACATGGAAACCTACCGCGCCTGGCGCCTCTGGCTCGCCGGCTCGGCCATCGCCTTCGAAGACGGCACCAACGCCGTCTATCAGTTGCTCCTCGCCCGCCGCGGCGCACAGCGCCGCCGCCTCACCCGCGTCCAGGTCTAGAGCGGTTCCTTCGGCAGCGCCGCCAGGATCGGAGGCACCTGCTCGTCTTCCACCCAGTCTTTCGCCCCCTGCGTCATCCCCAGCCGCACCACCACCGCCTGCAACGAC
>JARKQJ010000026.1 GCA_029973955.1 Paludibaculum sp.
GCCTGCGCGAGGATGACAGGAGAATTATATATTGGGAACAGGCGGATAGCTTGCGCCCCCTCCTATCAGGCTGTCATCCTGCGCGAAGGCGCTGGACCTCGTGACGAGAACGCGAGCCGCCGATATCGGGCTCCTCTATTCCCCCAGTCCCCGGCACGCCGCCCTCACCAGCCACTCGATCTGCGCTTCCAGGGCCGTCAGCGGGACCGCCACCAGGCGCTCTTCCAGGCCTAGCGTGACGATGCCGTGGACGGCGGCGAAGAGGGTGCGGGCGGCCAGGGTTTGCTGGGCTTCGTCCATGTCGGGGACGAGGAGGGCGAGGGGTTCGGCGACGTGGCGGAAGAGGCGAAGCTGGTCGTCGGCGGCCCAGGCGGGCAGGGCGGTGCCTGCGGCGAGGCGCACCTCGAACAGGGTGCGCCACAGCCTGAGATTATCCCTGGCAAAATGCAGGTAGGCGTGGGCGATGGCGACGAGGCGGGTGACCGCGTCGGCCTTCGTTTGGAGCGGCAGCGCCTCGGAGGTGGCGGTGAGCGCCTCGCCGAGGCGGGCGAGGGTGCGCGAGGAGACGCGAAGCGACAGCTCGTCGAGGTCGGCGACGATGTTGTAAAGGCCGCCGAGCGCGATGCCGATGTCGGCGGCAAGGTCGCGCGCCTTGAGGCTGGCCATGCCGCCTTCGGCGATGCGGCGCTCGGCGGCGTCGATCAGCGCGCCGAGCTGGGCCTGTCGCCGTTCGGAAAGGGGGGCATTCATCGTGATCGGCCTTCATCTCTTTCTGAAGGCAGCTCCGGACGCAAAACCGGTTCCCACTTTTGCTGGGCTGCCTTTGCTTGCCGGCAGCTCCGGACGCAAAACCGGTTCCCACTTTTGCTGGGCTGCCTTTGTTGGCGAGAGACATGAACATCGTTCATTTTTGCCTTGAACAACGTACAAATCTCGGCTCTATCCATCTCATGAACAACGTTCATAGCACGGAGGCGGGGTGAGGTGAAGAGCGTGGCGGTGGAGCTTTTCCATCGTCATTTGCGTTTCACCTACCGATCCGCTTCCCTGTTCCCACGGCCGTATCGCCCCCAAGGCCCTCTCGGGAGGTTCCATGACCAAGCCGCTCCTCATCCAGCGCCGTTTCGGGCCGCTGTTCCTGGTGCAGTTCTTTTCGGCCTTCAACGACAATTTCC
>JARKQJ010000082.1 GCA_029973955.1 Paludibaculum sp.
TTCGTCTCGGGGGAATATGGTTTTTCGGGGGGGGATTAGTGGCGGCGGAGGGCTCGGACGTCGGTGGTGCCGTCGATGTAGGCTTCCAGGGGGGAGCCGGCGGGGAGGAGGACTTCGGCGTTCTTGCCTCCGGTGGGTTGGATTTGGAGCTGGCGGCGGGTTTTGTCGCTACCGGTGGGTTGGAGGGTGGCGCGGAGACGGAGCTTCTGGCCGTCGGAGGCGGCGACGGTGTCGACGAGGATGGGGATCTTGCTGCTGCGGCCGAAGATGAATTTGCGGCCGGCCTCGCCGAGGACGGCGGTGACGGCGGCGCCTTTGGCGATGACGGTGGCCTCGTTGACGCGGAGTTCCTCGGAGGTGATGAGACGGACGACGTCGCCGGGCTGGCCGGCGGAGGTGAGGTCGGCGGTCAGGTGGAGCTTGACGCGGGTGCCATCGGGGACGGAGATGGGCACGGGCTGAGGCGCGGCTTGGACGGGTACGGGGGGCGGGGGCGGGACGGGTTCGGGGGTGATGGGTTTGGCGGGCTCGGAGGGTTGGCCGAGGACGGTGATTTTGGGTGCGCCGGGCTTGGGCTTGGCCGCCTGAGGGGCGGGCGGGAGAGGCTTGGCGGCGGCGGGCGCGGGGGCGGCAGACGCGACGGGCGTTTCGGCGGGCCGGGGCTCGGGCTGGGGCTCGGGCGGTTTGGGTGTGGATTCGGGTTGAGTGGCGGCGACGGGGACGGGCTCGGACGCCGGGGCGGCGGGGCGGGAGCGATACCAGAACCAGCCGGAGATGGAGGCGATGGCGATGGCGGCGACGGCCACGAGAGCGGCGATGAGGGGTGACTTGGATTTGCGGGGCTGGGGCGGAGGAGGGGGCGGCGCGAGGGAGGCGGCGGTGATGGCCTGGAGACGGCCGGAGGGGAGGATGCGGCCGGAGTCGAGATCCTCCTTGAGGCCGGCAAGGGCGGCGTGGAGGTCGGACATGGACTGCCAACGGTCGGTGGGGTTCTTGCGGAGGCAGCGGTCGATGATGCGCTCGTATTGAGGCGGGGTTTCGACGGCGACCTGGGAGATGGCGGTGGGCTCGTCGCGGAGGACGGCGGTGAGGGTGGTAATGGCTGAGTCGCCTTTGAAGGCGCGCCGGCCGGTGAGCATCTCGTAGAGGACGAGGCCGAAGGAGAAGATGTCGGAGCGGGCGTCGAGGGGTTTGCCCTCGATCTGCTCGGGGGACATGTAGGAAGCGGTGCCGAGGATGGTGCCGGCGAGGGTGCGGGGGGCCTGATCGACGGTTTCGGCTTCCTCGCCGGTGGAGGAGAGGGCGGAGTCCATGCGCTTGGCGAGGCCGAAGTCGAGGAGTTTGGCGATGCCGTGCTCGTTGACCATGACGTTGCCGGGCTTGAGGTCGCGGTGGAGAATGCCGGCGGCGTGGGCGGCGGCGAGGGCGCTGGAGATCTGAATGGAATAGCGGAGGGTTTCCGACGCAGGCAGGCCGCCTTTGGGGATGAGATCGGCGAGGGAGCGGCCGTTGACGAATTCGAGGACGAGATAGTCGGCCGCGTCGTCGGAGATGACATCGTGGACGGTGATGATATTGGGGTGGTTGAGGGCGGAGGCGGCACGCGCTTCCTGGAGGAAACGCTGGCGACGTTCGTCGTCCTGGCGGGAGTCTGTGGGGAGGACCTTGAGTGCGACGAAGCGATTGAGCTTGCGGTCGCGGGCCTTGAAGACCTCGCCCATGCCGCCGGCGCCCAGACGTTCCACGATTTCGTATTGTGCTACGACGCGACCGATCAAGTGCCCTCCAGGTTTGAAACCCGATTGGGGTTATTGTAGAACAGGCCAGGGGGTGAGAGGGGCCGCGTGGGCCGCGGTCAGCGGAGCTTGACGGCGCGGCCGGACTTGACGCTCTGCTTGGCGGCTTCGATGATTTCGACCACCTGGGCGTTGAGGTCGATGGAGGTCATGCCCTTGGGAGCGGTTTGGGTCTCGATGCAGTGGAGCATGTAGGCGATGGGCTCGGCTTCGGCGGGCGGCAGCGGCTTCAGGGGAACTTCCTGAGCTGGAGTGCGGCCGGTGCGGAGTTCCACCTTCTGGCCGGTGAGGTAGACGCTGCCCTTGCGGCCGAAGATTTCGAGGTCCTGGAAGCTGCGGGGGAGGTCCCAACTGCCTTCGAGGACGGCGACGCCCTTGGGGTAGTGGAGGACGATGGTGGCGTTGTCTTCGACCTTGGGGAATTCGTCGGGGCGGAGGTGGTTGACCTGGGCGTAGACGGAGGTGGGGCGGCCGAGGTACATGAGGCTCCAGAGGGCGTTGTAGCAGCCGAAGTCGACGAGGGCGCCTGCGCCGTTCTTCACGGGATCAGTGAGCCAGTTGAAGAAGTGCTTGTTGAGGCCGGTGGGTCCGCCGGGACCGCCGTGGCCGACGATGCCGCGGATGCGCCAGACGTCGCCGAGCTGGCCGGAGTCAGCCACTTCCTTGGCGGCGACATTGGAGGGCCACCAGGCCATCTGGTAGTTGCAGAGGATGTAGATGCCGTGTTTGGCGGCGAGGCTCTTGATGGCGAGGGCGTCCTTGTAGGTGGAAGCGAGGGGCTTCTCGAACATGACGTGGATCTTGCGGGGGGCGCAGTACTCGACGATTTCGAGGTGGCGGTTGTTTTCGACGAAGGCCCAGACGATGGCGGGCTTCTTTTCGTCGATCATCTTCTTCCAATCAGGGGAGATGATATCGGCGGGGACACCGCGTTTCTGGGCTTCGGCGATGAGATCGGGGGCGGTTTCGGCGACGCCAATGAGCCTGGCGGGTTTGCCCTGAATCATCTTGTTCAAGTGCCCCCAGACGTGGGAGTGGACGAGGCCGACCACAGCGATGGTGGGCTCGGCGGCGAGGGCTGGGAGGGCCGTCAGGAAGGCGGCAAGGAGAATGGATTTGCGTATCACGGGGAGTAGAGAACCTCAGTTACAGGATAGTTCGGAAAGAAGGGTTGCATCCGGAGGCGAAATGGGGCATCAGATTAGGAATCCGGCCGCTGCACGGCGAGTTCGGGCGGCCGGAGGCAGAGGTGTCCGTCTGCCCCACACACTGGTGAGACGATTTTTACAGGTTGTTTGCAACTTGGTGGATGAGCTGTGGTAGAGTCATACACCATATTTCGGCTTTTCAGGCCGGAGGAGAGGGGACGGTGAAGCGCATGAAGATGATGAATCGCATGCTTTCCGGCGCGGTGTGCGCCACGTTGCTGGCCTTCGGTGCGGACGAGCTGGCCGGCAGGCTGAGACAACTGGAAGTGGCGGGGCAGCCGCGGGAGGCGCTGGACGCGCTGAAGTCGGCGTTGCGCGCGCAGCCGAAGGACGTAGAGGCGCTGGCGCTGTATGCGGCGTGGCTGGACCGGCACGGGGACGCGGGCGCGAAGGCGGCGTACGAGGCGGTGCTGGCGGCGGGCGGGGCGAGGTCGCCGCAAGGACAGCAGGCGCTGCGGCGGCTGACAGTGCTGGAGCTGCTGGCAGGGGAGAACGCAGCGGCTCGGAAGAGACTGGAATCCTGGAAGAGCACGGGCGGGCAGGGCCTGGAGCTGGCGCCGGAGAACACGGCGGTGGCGAGCCTGCCGGCGGGGACGATTACGATTCCGGGTCCGATGGAGAGTTTCGCCAGGATGGCGGCGTTGTCTCCGGATCTGCCGCCGCGGGAGATTTTGCTGGCGCTGGCGCGGAACGTGGTGACGAACGGTTACCAGGCGTTGAGCGGCAGCGAGGGTCTGGAACAGACGGAGTATCTGAAGCTGGTGATCCGGTATCTGGGGCAGGCGCGCGAACTGGAGAAGCTGGCGGGCGCGGATAAGGCGATCAAGATCGAGACGTGCGACTCGGCGCAGACGGGTGAGCTTTTAAAGGTATTGGGATTCCGGATGAGGGGCGGGTGCGGCAGCGATGTAGTGCTGGAGACGGTGAACGCGACGCGGGCGTTTCTGGCGATGGATTCGGGCTTCCCGCTGGCGACGCTGGAAGAGGCGCTGCGGACGAACCGGCCGTTCACGCACGATTTCCGGCCGACGACGGTGCCGGTGCTGTATTCGCAGGAGTACTGGCTGTCGTCGAAGGAGAAGCAGAGCGGAGAATTCATCGATGCGTTTCTGGCCGATCCTTCGTTGTGCCGGTTGTATTTGGGTTTGGCGAAGCTGGACCCGGAGACGGCGGAGGAGGTGAGGAAGTCTCTGCCGGTGGCGAAGATCCGGGCGTTTGCGCACGTCTTCGATTTCTTCGGCGGGATGTTCCGGATCAGGGACGGGAGAGTGGCGGTGCCTGGGGGGGATAAGGCGGCGGGAGCGTGGAGCGAGCTGGTGGGGACGACGCCGGACAAGGGTGTGCAGTTCGTGGAGAGGCTGGTGACGAAGGACGACGGGTGGCTGGCTTCGTACTTCGACTCGCTGTCGCGGATCCAGGGGCCGACGCTGGATTATCTGACGGATCCGTCGAGGCTGAAGCGGTATTACACAGCGTTGCGCGGACGGGTGACGTCGCCGGGGCCGGCGCGGCCGGTATTCCGGGCGAATACGGACCTGATGCTGCTGACGACGCGGCTGCGGATTGAGAACGGCAAGCCGGCGATTCCGGGTGGCATCGAGACCTGGCGGAAGCTCTTCATCGAGCATCCGAACGGGAAGTACGACGGCAAGCTGACGAAATCGGCAACGGGATGGAAAGACGCCGATGAATTGATCGAAGCGCTGTTTGGGTTGAGCCGGAAGGCGGTGGAGAACGAGCCGCTGAAGATCTTCCTGTCGTTGAGCGACCTGGAGCGGAAGCGGGCAAAGCCGCTGGAGGCGGCGACGGTGCAGCGGCTGGCGGTGGCGTGGAAGGTATATGGGTCGCAGTATCCGGTGCTGAACGAGTCGCCGCAGTTGTCGGACAAGACGATTCTGGCGTATCTGGACACGGCGGAACTGGTGACGGGGATGAGGGACAACGGGGCGAAGTCCGATGCGGCGGGCACGCTGCAGGCGCTCGCCGGGTTGTGGCAGATTCTGGTGCGGCAGAAGCTGATTCCGGCCGAGCAGGCGGACCCGGCGATGGCGGCGGTGCTGGAACCGTTCGGGAAGGTGAAGACGACGCAGGGGCTATTTGACGCGGGGCGGAGCGGGGTGCTGGCGCTGCTCAAGGCGGCGGGCATCGCGGCTGATGCGAATGTGCAGGACCGGATGATGGATCTGCTGGCCGGGACGGCGGAGCCGGCGGACCAGGAGACGCACCAGGCGGTGGTAACGGAGATGCTGCGCGGGTTTGAAGCGCAGCGGCTGATCTCGCTGAAGACGCTGTTCGACCTGGACGATCATCTGAATGCGATGGCGCGCGGGGAGAAGCCGAACACGGCGCTGCTGAACCGGTTGGCGGCGCGAGTGAGCGACCTGAACCTGCCGAAGGCGTCGTTGACGGCGCAGGAGCGGAACAGCCTTTCGTTCGGTTACTGGACGGAGCGGCATCTGGACGCGCAGCGGAAGCTGAACCTGCGGGTGATGGTGGAGAAGGCGGCGGGGCAGCCGGAGAAGTTGAAGGAGCTGCGCGGGCAACTGGCGCCGCTGCTGCGCGACACGCTGGTGGGCCTGTTGTATATCCATTACACGCCGCCGGGCGCGCAGATCCTGTACACGAACCCGATCTTCGTGCGGAGCCACGATTTCATCGGAATTCAGGGCGTGCAGCAGACGTGGCGGACGACGGAGGTGCTGGGAACGGGCTGGCCGTCGAGCGCGGGCGGGCGGCTGGTGGGTTCGCTGGCAAACCTGCCGTATGCGCTGGCCGAGGCGGAGCAGAACTTTCTGATCCCGACGCGGGAGCAGGCGCTGATCTGGGGCGACCTGGTGCCGCAACTGCTGGTGAGCGCGAAGCTGCCGCGGTTCTGGAGAGTGACGCCGGTGCAGGCGCATTACGTAAACCTGCAGATGAAGCTGGGAGAGACGGTGATTGCGGAGTCCGCGCTGTCGGCGACGACGCGCACGGCGGCGATGCAGATTCTGGACCGGTACGCGCCGCCGGCGCGAGTGCGGCAGGTGTCGGACCTGCTGGGCGCGGGCCGGGCGGCGGAGGCGATGGAGCACGTGACGCCGGCGGAACTCTACCATCTGGGATCGAAGGCGGTGGAGCTGAAGCTGGAGGCAGGCGCGGGGCTGGCTGAAGAGATCCGGCAACTGGCCGCGGCGGCGCCGGCCCAGGTGACGCCGGCGGCGCTGTCGGAGGCGTTCGGGACGCCGAAGCCGACGCTGGCGAACTCGCAGCATCCGGAGCTGTTGAACCTGAGGACGTTCCCGACGCTGATGGGGTACTCCAGCCGGATTCTGGCGGAGAGCTGGGAGTCGAACAACCTGTTCTTTGCGTCGCTGGCGGACGATTTGTATCTGCGTCCGTCGCAATTGAACATGCTGCTGCCGGAGTGGACGCAGAGGACGGTGGAGCAGATCTTCGCGACGCACCTGGAGGATTGGCCGGCGCTGTTGCGCAGCATGCGCACAGTGGCCGGAGGAGTGAAAGCACAGGCCCGCAAGGCCGAGGCGCAGCAGCAGAAGGCGGCCCTGCAGGATTAGGCCGCGGAGCACGGAGAGAGCCGATGAAATTCACCCGCAGACATTTCTTCGCCACCGCAGGGGGGTCCCTGGTTCCGGCGCTAACCTGCCCGCCGATGCTGTTCGGCCAGGATCAGCCGACGTTCAAGGTGAAGGTGGACATGGTGGTGCTCAGCTTCACGGTGACCGACTCGAAGGGGCGGTATGTGAACGGGCTGAAGCCGGCCGACTTCCGGATTCTGGAAGACGGGATCGCGCAAAAGGTGAACACGTTCGCCGAGGGCAACCGGCCGCCGCTGCAGATTCTGGACGACGGGACGACGAAGCCGCTGGTGACGGCGCAGGCGGATCCGGAGCGGGGCGGGATCGCGACGGACGTCTTTGTGGGAACAAACGTATTCGTTCTGTTCGACACTTCGAATTATATGTACCGGGGGTTCGTGTACGCATCGGACGCGATAGCGGACTTTGTGCGCGGGCTGGACCGGGCGGATTCGGTGGCGGTGTACACGTTTTCGCGGAACCTGACGCGGGCGGCGTCTCTGAACCGGGACCGGAACGACGTGCTGCAGGGATTGCGGAAAGCGGTGGCGGGCGACGAGGCGGCGCTCTATAACGGGCTGCTGCTGACGCTGCGGGACGCGGCGAAGGTGCCGGGGCGCAAGGTGGTGATCGTGTTTTCGAACGGGCCGGATTCGGCGTCGATGGTGGCGCCGGACGACGTGCGGGCGGTGGCGGAGGACGAAGGGATCCCGATCTACGTGATTTCGACGTCGGACGTGAGCCGGGACCCGATTTCGACGGGGGTGTTCCGGCGGCTGGCTTCGCGGACGGGCGGGAAGAGCTTCTTCGCCAAGACCTGGCAGAAGCAGGTGGAGGCGTTCGAGGCGATCCGCGAGGACCTGGGCAACAGCTACACGGTGACGTACTATCCGGCGCCGAATCCGAACGAGGGGTTCCGGAAGATCACGGTGGAGGTGCGGAACGACGCGGCGAAGAGATACCGGGTCTCGGCGCGGCCGGGCTACCGGCCCCGGACGGGTGGGGCATGACGGTGGGGCGGTAAGGTCCGGGCAGAGTCACAATCCGAGGGGAAATCGGGCGAAGAGGAAGTCTTTGTCCGCTCCCATGTGATAGATTCAAGGTTTGACTTCCGCCTAAGGCTGTCCCTGTGCAGATTTTCCTTCAAGGCAAACTACTCGGCATCGAACCTTTCGTCATGGACGCGCACGTACGAGACGTGCGCGGGGAGGACGCACGCGCGGGATTCTCGTCCCTGGCGGGGCGTTGCCTGTATGTCTCGCTGCTCTCGGAAGCGCTTCCGCGGGCCCTGCTGAAGAAGCTGGGGCTGGCGCAGGAGCTGCTGGGATCGAGCGGGGGCGGGCAGTTCCTGGCGGTGATTCCATCCGAGAGTCTTGCCGAAGCCAACGCATTTCTGGTAGACGCGACGCGGCGCATTGGGGCGCTGAGCGGCCGCAGGTTGAGGCTGGCATGGGCCAGCACGGAGAACCTGGGGGCGTGGAGCGACGTGCGGAAGCGGCTGGACGAGGCGATGGAGCGCTGGAAGGGTCCGGACGCGCTGGAGCCGGAAGGGTTGTTCGACCCGTTCGAGGCCGAGCCGGAGAGCGGCTACTTCGCGGAGCTGCACGGCGGGCTGCCAGAGACGGCGGCGGCGGTTTATGACATTGATGCACCCTATCTGCTGAAGCAGGAGGGCGAGGCGTACTGGCTGGCGATCCACTGTGCACCGGGCGCGGAGGGCCAGGCCAGCCTGGAAGAGATGGCCGGGCGCGCGGCGGGGCGCAAGGCGTGGGGCATTCTGCGAGGCGACGCGGACCAGTTCGCGGCACGGCTGAACAAGGCGCAGAGCGTGGAAGAGCACATTCAGTTGTCGGTGTTCTTCAAGCAGTTTTTCGCCGGAGAGGTGCAGTTGTTGTGCTCGCGGCCGGAGTTCGCCGAGAAAGTGAGCGTGCTGTTCACGGGCGGCGACGAGTTTGCGGTGGCGGGCGCGTGCGACGTGCTGCTGCCGTTTGCGCGGGAGATCGAGCGGCTGTTCCAGAGGTCGTCGGAAGAGCTGTTGCGGGAGTTTCCGGGCGCGGAAGGCAAGACACTGTCCATGGCAGTGGCGATCGCTCCGTATGAAGGGGCGAGCGCAACGAGCGTCTATGCGGAAGCGGGCCGGCTGCTGGAGATGGCGAAGAGCACGGGCCGGGACTGCATTGCGATCTTCGGGCGGGTGCTGGATTGGAAGCAGTTGGCCGAGGCGGCGGATCTGAAGGATCTGATGCTGCGGCTGGTGCATGAGTTTGGGTGTTCGTCGCAGTTTTTGGGCGAGTTGGGGGCGTTTTACCGGGAGACGGACCGGGCGCTGCCGGCGCGCGGTTCGCGGCGGCTGGCGGAGACGCAGCAGCGGCCGTGGCGGCTGCACCGGAGATTGAACCGGGTGCTGGACGGCCCGGAGCGGAACAAGGAATTTCAAAAAGCCCGGAACGGGGTGCTGTCGGCGTTTTTGACGCGCGGGCAGGCGCAGTTGAAGCTGCGGCCGTCGGGCCGCGTGGCCCTGGAGTGGGCGCGCATCACGGAAGAGGTTGAGTAAAATGAGCGAACTCGAACCGCAAGAAGCTTTGCCAGAACAGACGCAACAGGCGGCGCCGGAAGCGCCCGCGCCGGTAGAAGCGCCCGCGCCGGTAGAAGCGCCGGCAGTGGCGGAAGCACCGGCGGCGGCGCCGATGGAAACACCGGCCGCGGCTGGGGCGGAAGCGCCGGCAGCGGCAGTGCCGGCCACTGAGAGTGCGCCGAAGTCCGGCGAAGGGCGCGGCCCGAGGCCGGGCGGCCAGCAGGAGCGCCGGGAACGGGGCGAACGCGGCGGCGAGCGCGGCCCGCGTCCGGAGCGCGGCGGCGAGCGGGGCGGACGTCCCGAACGCGGCGGCGGCGAGCGCGGCGGTGATC
>JARKQJ010000173.1 GCA_029973955.1 Paludibaculum sp.
CGCCGCCTGGTAGAGGGGCGGGTAGCTGCCGTCGAGCGAGCGGCGGACTTCGCCGATGGCGTTGGAGCGCTCGTGGCCGACGCGATCGACGAGGAGGTCGATGCACTGCTGGGGCGTCATCCGGCCCAGGTGGAAACTGAGGGAGAAGATGATGCGGGCGCAGCGGTGCATGCGCCAGAAGAGCGCTCCTGCGCGGTCTTCTGGCCCCTTCTGGAACTTCATGTCCCAAAGGAGGAGTTCCCAGTAGAGGGCCCAGCCTTCGGTAGAGAAGGGCGTGGCGAAGAGGTTGCGGTAGGGCTTGTAGCGCGAGGACATGAAGAGCTGGAGTTCATGGCCGGGGATGAGTTCGTGGAAGACGGTGGCGCGGGAGAAGTGGATGTTGTTGCCGCGCATGCTCATCATCTTCTGGTCGTAGGTCATGGAGTCGACGGGGAAGGAGACACTGATGACCTCGCCGCCGGTGAAGAAGGGATTGACGAGCTGGCGTTCGGGGGACATCATCTCCATGCGCCAGGTTTCGCGGGCGAGGGGCGGGATGGTGAGCAGGTCGTGCTGGTCGAGGAAGGCTTCGGCTTCGCGGGCGAGGTCGCGGATGAGGGTGGGTTGCTTGCCGGGCTCAACGTAGAGGCCTTTGACGTGTTCAAGGGCCTTTTTCCAATCGTCGCCGAAGCCGAGTTCGCGGGAGGCGCGGCGCATCTCGTTTTCGCACCAGGCGAGTTCGCGGTTGGCGATGGCGATCAGTTCCTCGGGGGTGTAGGGGATCATCTCGGAGGAAAGATCACTGAGGAGGGCTTCGCGGCCGATGGGATCGCCGATGACGTCGTCGGCGTTGTCGAGGCGGGCGTTGACGCGGGCGGCGGCGTTGGGATCGGCCGGAGTGGGCGGACCGCCGGCGCGGCGGCCTCCGCCGGGGGCGGCTGGCTCCGCGCCGTGGACGCCGGCCACCTGTTCACGCAGGAAGGTGGCGTAGGCGGTGAGGGCCGAGTCGGTCTGGCGGTAGGCTTCGGCGGCCCACCAGGTGAACATGGGGTCGTAGCCGTTGTAGAAGTTGAACCAGCGGGTGAGCACGCCGCGCAGGTCAGAGAGCTGGCCGGCGGCTTTCCAGGCGTGGACCTTGGAGACGGGCCTGGAGCGGAGCGAGGCTTGCGAAGTGCGCTGCGCTTCGGCGGCGCTCTTGCGGAGAGCGTCGAGCGCGGCGGCGGCTTTGCGGGGGTCGAGCGGTTCGAGCTTGCGGCGGGACTCTTCGAGGGCGACGACCTGCGAGGCGAAGGGCACGAGGCCTGAGATGGCTGCCTGGGATTTGGCGTCGAGGTCGAGCTGGCGCAGTTCGCGGTCGAGGTGGTTGCGGAAGAGGATGTAGTCGACTTTGCCGTCCCGGCCGAGGGGCTCGAAGGAGACGGCGGAGAGGCGGGCTCTCCACTCGGAGTAGAAGCGCTTCATGCGCTCGGCGCGGGTGGGGGAGAGATCGATGCTGTAGAAGCGTTGGAGCAGGCCGCGGTCGGCGGAGTAGCGTTCGATGAGGGACCGCAGTTCGGTGGGCGTGTCGAGCGGTTCAGGGGGCAGAGTCTGAGCGGAGGCGGTGAGGAGGATCGCGCAGGCCAAGAGGAGACGGTGCATGGATGAGCCTTCTGGTTGGTGAGCGGCAGCGGCGAGGCTGGGATGGAGAGAGTTTACCACTGCCGCGAAGCCGGGAGCGGCGGCGCCGTTATGGTCTGCCGTCATGGGCCGATCGTGGGAATGCGGATGAGCACGGACTCACCGGTGAAGGCGAGATCCTGGGGGTTAGCAACGGCAAAGGCAACGGTGTAGAGCAGTCCGGAGAGCGTTTCGGCGGGTATTTCGGAGATCTCTCGAAGGGTGGCATTCAGCGTGACATTGGGGTGGTTCCTGAGATAGACAACCGCGGGCTGGCCCGTGTGGATTCGCGAGAGATCTTCGGCGCGAACTTGGGCGATGACGGTGAGCTCGGTGGCGTCCGCCCCGATTCCATAGGTGCCGGCGCCGGGATCACGAGCGACGAGATAGCCGCTGGAGGGGGCGCGGACGGCGGATGAGACGAAGTTGCTTGAGACGGCCGCAAGATTGACGCGGTCGCGGGCGCGCTCGGCGTCAGCGAGGTTGCGGCGGGCGTCCATGAGAGTTCTCTCGGCCTGGGCGACATCGGCGATGGCCTGATCGACAGAGGTGCGCGCCGAATCCGCGGCGGCAATGGCGGCGGAGATGCGCTGCGATTCACCGTAGTAGCGATTGATGGAGAGGTTGCCTTCGCGAAGCTGGAGGTCGCGCTTGCCGAGTTCGCTTTCGGTGGCACGCCGGGCATCCTGGGCGAGAGCGAGTTGGGCTCGGGAGTCGCTCTCCCGGCGCTGAGCCGCTTCGAGGTTTTCTTCAGCCGCGGCGGCGGCGTCGGAGAGTTGGTTGACGGTGGCTTCCGCCTCCTGGGGAGTGGGGCCGGAAGGAGAAGGAACGGAGCCGGTGACCGCCCGGCCGATCACCTGGCCTCTGGAGACAAAACTACCCAGGGGGACGAGCAATTGCAGATCGTCCTCCTCGATGGGAGTGGTGACCGCGGGCGCCAGAGTTCCAGCGATCGTGAACGCGATGTCGTTCTGAGCAACGGTGATTTGGGCTCCACGAACGGTGGACAAAGAGAGGTGGTGGCGGTAAGCGCCGAGTGAGATGAAGGTGGCCGACAGAGCCACGACGGCGGTCCCAGTCCAGATGTTCCGGCTCATGGCAATCCTCCTTTGCGAGGCCGCCGGAAGCGCGGTTGGCCGCCGGCTCGCGGCTGCCTTCTCCAACTGCATGGTGTGAGACGCGCAAGCCCGCGCCGTTGAGTACCGCTGAGTGATTGCATTTAACAGAAGGGGGCCAGAGTTTTACAAACGGCAGGGGGGATCGCCTTGCGGCCGATGTCGAGATCCCGCGGTTAGGGGAGTAGCCGGGTGCCAGCGGGCCGCATCTCAGGATCAGCAAGCGAAAGAGAACAGAAAGAGGAGGCCGAACATGAAACGCCGGATGAAGAAGTCACTGGCAATCGGGGCCGTTCTGACGATAGCGCTGGCCGCGGCGAATGGAGCGACGCTTGCGACGGCGCGCGTTGGGACGCTGGAGTATGTCGAAGGGAAGGTATTCGTGAATGGAACGCCGGTGCAAGGCGGCCAGGAGAAGCTGCCGGTGGTGGAACAGGGTGCGGTCTTGTCCACGGCGGACGGACACGCCGAGATGCTGCTGACGCCGGGGGTCTTCCTGCGGCTGGACCGCGGCAGTGGGGTGGAGTTGACCGCGGCAAGCCTGACGGACACGCGGGTGCGGCTGGAGCGCGGCGCGGCGATGGTGGAGGTCGACGATCTGCACAAGGAGAACCTGCTGCGCCTGCAGGATGGCGAAGACACGGTGCAGGTATTGAAGCCGGGGCTGTACCGGCTCGAAAGCGAGCCGGCGCGAGTGGAGGTGCTGAAGGGCGAGGCGACAGCCCTGGAGGGAGACCGGAGTGTGAAGGTGGGCGGGCGGCATGAGGTGACGTCGCCTGGATTGAAGGTGACGAAGTTCAAGGCGGAGGAGGATGAACTGGCGAAGTGGTCGCGGCTGCGATCTGAGTATGAAGCGGAAGCGAGTGTGGCTTCGGCGCAGCGTCTCTATGACCTGCACAGCCCGTGGGCGTTTTCGGGTTGGTATTGGAACCCGTGGTTTTCGACCTGGGCGTGGGTGCCGGCCTCGGGCTTCTGGATGAACCCCTACGGGTTCGGCTATTGGAGCCCGGCGGCGGTGTATGGTTACGCTCCGATCCGGTATTACGGCGTGCGGCACTATGCTTCCGCGCCGGCGGCGGGCTGGCGCAGGCCCACAACGATGGGCGGGCGCAGCCTCGGCGGCGGGTTGCGCGGCGGCCGGCGATAGTGGCGGCACGGGCCTGTCTCACCGGCGAGCAGGCGTGGCGGAAGAGGACGCCCGGCTGGGGATCCGGCCGGGCGTCTTCGTGTGAGGCCTATGCCGTTTACCGTGTGCCCTGGAGCGCGGCGGAGACGTCGATGGAGTTGTCGTCGAGAATAGAGGCCGTGGCGCGGCGCAGCGCGGCGACGGCTTTGAGCCAGGCGCCGCGGGCGGCCACTTCGGAAGATCGGGACTGGGCGAGAAAGGCCTGGAACTGGATGACGAGGTAGCTGGTGGAGGCGCCCGCTTCGAACTTGGCCTGCTCGGCGGCGAGGGACTCTTCCTGGAATGTGCGCGCCTGGACGGCGGCCTGATAGGCGGCGCGGGCGCGGCGCACGGCGATGAGCGCATCCTCGACTTCGAGGCGGACCTGGTTTTCGAGCTGCTGCTGGCGGATGCGCGTTTGGCGGAGTTGGATCTCGTCGCGGGCGAGATCGGCCTGGGCGGCGCGGTTGCGCAGGGGCAGGTCGAGCTGGATGCCGGCGCCGTAGACGGGGTAGTTGCGGCGGAAGATCTGCTCCAGAGCGAGGCCATAGCCGCCGAGGAAAGCGGGGTCGGGCTGCAGGCCGATGGGGTCGGCCGTCCCGGCGAGGCCATTGTTCTGCATGTAGGCCTGGACGTCGAGTTGAGGTTTGAGATTATTGCGCGAGCCGAGAAGGGCGAGTTCGGAGTTCGAAATCTGCAGGCGCGCCATGAGGAGATCCGGACGGTTCTGGGTGGCGAGGGTAAAGAGCTGCTCGTCGGGGCGGGTCTCGTCGGCGGGCGCGGATTGAGTATTCAAGGGGATGACACGGGCCTGGCGGACGATCTCATCGGCGCCGCCACGGCGAGTCAGCACGTTTTTGAGAATCGCCTCCTGTTCCTCGAGCAAGCCGCGGGAGCGCTCGAGATCGAGTTTGGCGGAAAAGAGCTGGGCGTTGGCGCGGGCGAGTTCCACGCGGGCCTGCGTGCCCTGCTCCACCTGCGCGGTGGTATCGCTCTGGAGGCGCTGGGCGAGCTGCAGGGACTGCTCCTTCACCTTGACGTCCTCGTAAAGCGCGGTGAGGTCATAGTAAAGGCGGGAGACGCCATAGACGGTGGCGATCAACTGCTGGCGGAAGATGAGGTCGGCCACCCGCTGCTGGTTGGCCGCCATGGATTGATAGCGGCGATTTACCTTGAGGCCGAAGCCGCGCAGCAGGGGCTGGCTGAGGTTCACGCCGAGCGAGGAGATGGTGTAGGGGCTATAGCTGGAGCGCGGCGAATTGGTGACCGTGCGGACGTTGTCGAATGAGGCGGTGAATAGCGCGCCGGTGGCGAAGCCCTGACGGTAGCCGGCACCGGCGTTCACGTTGTCGGTGACCACGTTGGGGATGGCAGCCTGCACGGGGCTGGTTTGCAGCGTGCTGAGGTGTGAGTAGTGGAAGCGTCCGCTGAGGAAGGGATCGAAGTTCGGCACTGCGGAGCCGGAGGAGAGAGGCAGAGCGCCGGTGATGGCGAGATTGGTTTGAATGACGCCGAGCGCGCCGGTTTCGAAGGGATTGGTGGAGACGGAGCTGCCGGGAATGGTACGGCTGGCGCCGGTGAGCAACTGGCTGCTGGGGCCGCCCATGCCGGTGGGCGCTTCGTTCACCGTGTAGGCCAGGCCGCGCGGAGTGGCGCCGGAGCTGGTGCGGAGCACGTCAGTGGCGGCGGACCTGGAGGTGTAGCGCTGCACCTCGACATCGAGGTTGTTTTCAATGGCAAGGGCGATGGCGTCGTCAAGAGACAGGTAGAGGTTGCCGGCGCGCAGGAGCTTTTCGAACCGCGGGGAGTTCTGCAGGAGCAGCGGCTGCTGCTGGGGCGCGGTGTAGGGCTTCCACACGCGGTCCGCGCTGGACGACTGCTGCGCTGAGAGTGCGAGCGGGAGGAACGCGATGACGGCCAGTGAGAGGGAGGTGCGCATGGTGGTTCCCCGTCCTACTGCTTGGAAGGCGCCGCGGGAGCGGGTGGTTCAGGCTTCAGGCGCGTGGGCCGGACGCGCGCGCCCTCGCGCACGTCGTCGCTGGGATTGACGACGAGCCACTGGCCGGCATCGAGGCCGGAGAGGACTTCGAGTTCCTTGCCGAAGTCGCGCCCCAGGCGGACCGGCTGCATGTGGATGGTGTCGTCGTCCTTGACCAGGGCCACCACCGGGCCCTGGGCACGAACCATGAGGGTATCTCCGGGGATGATGAGCGGCCGGTTGGTGCGTTCGATTTCGAGGGTCACCTGGCAATACATTCCGGGCAGGAGCGCGCCGCCGGCGTTGGGGAGCTGGATTTCGGCCAGCAACGTGCGCGTGCTCTGATCCAGCGCACTGTTGGCGCGCGCGACGCGTCCCTGGAACTCGCGGCCGGGCAGATCGGCAAAGGTCAGCCGGGCGAGCAGGCCGGGGTGAAGCGAAGCCGCATACCCCTGGGGCACATTGACGAAGGTGCGCAGGGTGGAGGGCTGGGCGATGCGAAAGAGCAGCGTCTGGCCGGCGGAGATGAGGGCGCCGGTATCGACGTTGCGCTGGGTGATAATGCCCGCAAAGGGCGCGCGCACCTGGCGGTAGGCGATCATCAGTTCAAGGCGGGCCACGTTGGCGCGGGCGGCCGCGATGTTGGAAGCGGCGGCGGCGACATTCTTTTCCGCCGCGCTGACGTTGGCGTCCTGGGCGCGGGCCTGGGCCTGGTAGACGTCGTGCTCCTGCTGGGAGACGGCGCCGCGCGAAAGCAGGTTGGCCCAACGGGTGGCGGTGAGCCGGGCGATCTGCTGATTGGCGCGGGCCTGTTCGAGCGAAGCCTTCGCCTGCTCCTGGGCAGCGATGGCCTGCTGGAGCGCGGCGCGGGCCTGATCGACCTGCTGATCGAGTTCGGGGGCTTCGATCTCGGCGAGGAGCTGGCCGGCGGAGACGCGGTCGCCGATATCGGCGAGGCGGCGCTTGAGGTAACCGTCGGATCGGGCGAGGATGGGCGCTTCCGTGAGTGCCTGGATGCTGCCGGGCAGGTCGAGGTTGATCCTGGCGGGCGAGCGGAGGACCTCGGCGGCGGAGACCTGGGGCAGTTGGGCGGCCTCGTGTTTCGATTCGGCCACCACGGAGGCGTCGCGCGCAGCGCGCGGCAGATAGCCGCCGAAGAACGCGCCGGCGAGGATCACAATGGCGACGATGCCGAGGAGCCAGAGCATTGGGCCGGTGGGGCGAGTGCCCTTGGGGGTAGGCACGTGCGCGAGATCGGTGGAGCGCTCCACTCTTTCATTCAGGCGCGCGATTTCGGCTTTGAGAAGTGCTTCGCGCTCGTGCGCGTCGTGTTCGGAATGACTCATAAGACCTCAGGCAAGATCGACGCCGGGCGGCAGTTCGCCCTGGTGTTCTTCCAGGAAGATTTCCTTGTCGTAGTCGACCGGCGCCTTGCGGCGCAGGTAGCTGTAGATGACGGGAACCACGAGCAGGGTGGTGAACGTGGCGACAAGCAGGCCGCCGATGACGGCGCGGCCGAGCGGGGCGTTCTGTTCGCCGCCTTCGCCGAGCCCGAGGCTCATGGGGAGCATGCCGATGATCATGGCGAGCGCGGTCATCAAAACGGGGCGGAGCCGGTTCCAGCCGGCGGAGAGCGCGGCGTCGCGCGGGTTCTTGCCGGCGATCTGTTCATCGTTGGCGAAGACCACCATCAGGATGGAGTTGGCCGTGGCGACGCCGGTACACATGATGGAGCCCATCAGAGAAGGCACGCTGAAGGTGGTTTGGGTCAGGAAGAGAGACCAGACAATGCCGGCAAAGGCGCCAGGCAGCGCCATGAGAATGATGAAGGGGTCGAGCCAGGACTGGAAGTTCACCACCATGAGGAGATAGACGAGGGCGACGGCGCCGAGCATGCCGACGCCGAGGCGGAAGAAGGAGTCCTGCATGGTCTTGTACTGGCCGCGCACGTTGATGGACATGGCCTTGGGGAGTGTTTTGGCCGTCTCGTCAACGACGCTCATGACGGCATCGCCGACGCGGCCGAGGTCACGGCGGTCGGTGTTGACGAAGACGTCGTAAACGGGCTGGACGTTGTAGTGGTTGACAATGCCGACGGCCTGGCCGCGGGAGACGGTGGCCATGTTGGCCAGCAGTTGCGTGCGGTCCGGCTGCGCGCCGGGATTGCCGAAGGCGAGGGTATTCTTGGCGGGGCCGGAAGCAGTGGAGGAAGCGCCGGCGGTGGCGGCGCCGGCCAGCGAGTCTGGCGTGGAAGAGTTCACAGTGCTGAAGACGGCGGCGATGGGCGTCCGCAGGACGTCGTCCAGATTCTCCATGCGGTACTGAGGCGTCTGGACGGAGACGTTGTAATTGACTCCGTTGGCGAGATTGAGCCACTGGTTGGGGGCGATCTGTCCGGAGGAGGAGAGGGAGATGAGGAGGTTGGAAGTGACGTCGCGTTGAGTCAAGCCGAGCTGGCCGGCTTTGGTGCGATCGACGTCGATGCGAATCTCCGGGTTATCGTTGGTCTGGTGGATATGGACATCGGCGGTGCCGGGGATGCGGGCGATGCGCGCGGCGAGCTTGGCGGCAGTGGAGTAGCCAAGCTGGGGATTGCGGCTGACGATCTGGACGTCGATGGGCGCGGGCAGGCCGAAGTTGAGGATCTGGCTGGTGATATTGGCCGCTTCGAAGAAGAAGACGACGTCGGGGAAGCGCTGGTTGAGACGCTGGCGGATACGCTGGGTGTAGAGGTCGGCGGGGCCGTGTTTCTCTTTGTTGAGCGAGATGAAGATCTCACCGTCGGCGGAGCCGATGGTGGGCGCGTCGCCATAGGCGAGATTGACGCCGCCGAGCGGCAGGCCGATGTTGTCGACGATGGAATCGAGTTCGTCCGGCGGAATGACTTTCCGGATTTCATCCTCGATGGCGGCGAAGATCACTTCGGTCTGTTCAATGCGAGTGCCGGAGGGAGCCCGCGCGTGGAGCCGGAGCTGGCCGGAGTCTACGGCGGGGAAGAAGTCGCGGCCCACCAGGGGAGAAAGCGCGAGCGAACCGGCCACGAAGACGAAGAAGAGCAGCATCACGGTGATGCGGTGGTCGAGCGCAAAATCGAGCAGGCCGGTGTAGAAGGACTGGACCTTCTCAAAGACCTGGTTGAAGTGGCGGTGGACGGTCCAGATGAGTCCGCTGCCGCCGGCGGCGTGGCCTTCGTGGCCCTTCTGGTACATCTCGGCTTCCGAGCGGAGCATGTAATGGACCATGGTGGGCACCAGGGTTCGCGACAGCAGGTAAGAGGCGAGCATCGCGAAGACCACGGCCATCGCCAGTGGCGTGAAAAGGAATCGGGCCGAACCGGTGAGCAGCAGCACTGGGACGAAGACGATGCAGATGGAGAGAGTGGAGATGAAAGTGGGGGCGGCGATCTGCATGGCGCCGTCGAGCAGGGCGCGGGTGAGCGACTTGCCCATGGCCAGGTTGCGGTGAATGTTCTCGATGGTGACGGTAGCGTCGTCGACGAGGATGCCGACGGCGAGGGCGAGCCCGCCGAGGGTCATCACGTTGATGGTTTCGCCGAAAAGCTTCAGGACGCAGAGCGAGCTGAGAATGGAGAGCGGGATGGAGACCGAAACGATGATTGTGCTGCGCCAACTGCCGAGGAAGAGCAGGATCATCAGGCCGGTGAGCGCGGCGGCGAGGAGGCCTTCCTTGAGCACGCCTTCGATGGATGCCTTGACGAAGATGGACTGGTCAAAGAGTTCCTTCACCTGCAGTGCGGGAGGAAGCCCTGCCAGCACTTTGGGCAGGGCCGCTTTGACGCCCTGCACGACGTCGAGCGTGGAGGCCTGGCCGTTGCGCAGCACGGTGAGCAGAGCGCCGCGCGAGCCGTTGGTGCGGACGACGTTCTGCTGCACGGAGAAGCCGTCTCGCACGTTTCCGATGTCTTTCAGGTAAACGGTGGCGCCGTTGACGGTACGGATGGGCAGGTTGTTCATCTGCTCCACCACTGGCGGACTGGAATTGAGCCGCACCTGGTATTCGCGGCGGTCGATCTTCACCGAGCCGCTGGGCAGGATGAGGTTCTGCTGGTTGAGTGCGTTGGAGACGTCGAGCGGCGAGACCTGGCGCGCGTAGAGGGCGTCGGGGTCGAGATCGACCATGATCTGGCGGTACTTGCCGCCGAACGGCAGCGAGATGGACGCGCCCTGCACGGTGGCGAGCTGCGTACGAATGAAGTTCAGGCCGAGGTCGAAGAGATCCTGCTCGCTGAGGGTCTTGCTGCTGAGGCCGAGCTGAAGAATGGGCACGGATGAGGCATCGTACTTCAGCACGTTCGGCGGGAAAATGCCGGGCGGCATGATGCGCAGCAAGGTTTGGCTGATAGCGGTGACCTGCGCGATGGCGAGGTCGATCTTGGCGTTGGGCTGGAAGTAGATGCGCGTGACCGAAACGCCTGGGTAGCTCTGGCTCTCGATGTGCTCGATGTCGTTGACGGTGGTGGTGAGGGAGCGCTCGAACACGGTGACGATGCGCTTCTCCATCTCGTCCGGCGTGATGCCGCCGTAAGACCAGACGACGCTGATGACGGGGATATCGACATAGGGGAAGATGTCGACGGGCATCGAAACGATGGCGGCGCCGCCCAGGATGCAAATGAGGAGCGCCAGCGCGACGAAGGTATATGGGCGGGTAAGTGCAAGCCTAACAATCCACATGAAGGAGGATCCTGCGGGAAGAATCGGCCAAAGAAGACAAGAGGAAACTCACGGGTGCATTACTATTCTGACATTCTCGCCGGAGAGGCCAATGTTCAAACCTTGAGTAGGGTGTCTCTGTCGACTACTCATGCTTAGGCGATTTCGAAGCTGCCTTTGTTACCACGGGCGGTGCGAAAGGGTCCGATCTGGAATCAGAGCGCCCTAGCAGCCTGAGAAAGCCCCATACCAGGAGTCCTTGCGTGGTGGCGGAGAAGACGGCATGGAAAACGCCGCGATGGTATTTATCGGGCCAGAACAAGCTACTGAAGAAAGCAATGCAGCCGAAGAGAAGCGCCCCGACGGACGGCGTCAGGCTGTTCGCCGCCTCAAACCACCAGGCGCGGAGCTTTCTGAGGCGAACCATCGGCCTCAGTCTACACCCAACACCCTGCCGATGCTGGACGGAAGGTGGCCGCAAGCATACCAACAGTGCGGCGCGCTGAGATCCGGAGGATTCTGTCAGAATCTAGAACGATGTTCCTGCTGTTGCTCCTGGCATCACTGCCGGCCGTCGCGGCCGAACCGGCTCCGGCGACCTACGATTCTCTGTATGCGGGTTTCCAGGCCCGGGCACAGGCCGCGAACCTGACCCCGTACTGGTTCTGGAACGGACGCATCACCGCGGATGAAACGCGCCGGCAGTTGCGCGCCATGGCCGCGCAGCACGTGCGCGCCGCCACGGTGATGAACTGGGCTGGTCTTGAGCCGGCCTACCTGAGCGAAGCGTGGTGGAAGGAAGTGGGCACGGCGCTGGACGAAGCCAAGGCGCTTGGCATCACTCTGAACTTCTCCGATGAGTATCTGTGGCCCAGCGCTCAGGCGTGGGACTACGCGGCGTTGAAACGCGAGCCGAGCCGCGTGCTGCAACTGCACCCCGAATACCGCATGCGCCGGCTCACCGCAAAGCAGTGGCGGCCGGAGGAAGATTGGCGGACCCAGCCGGCGGAGGTGGCAGTGGCCGCGCGCCTGCTGCCCGATGGATCGATCGACGAAGCCTCCCTCACGCTGGCCGGCCGCGATTGGAAGCCCGCCGGCGGACCATGGCGCATCACCACTTACACGGCCGTGGACGCAACGGACCGCGGAGTGCGCACTGACCTGCTCAACCCCGCCGCCGTCCGCGCCTTCCTCGATCTCGTCTACGAAGAGTACGCCCGCCGCTTCCCCCAGCACCTGGGCACCACCATCAAGACCTTCGTCTCCGACCACGAGGGTTCCTACGGCGCCACCACGGCGTTCACGCCCAAGCTCTGGGAGACCTTCGACGAGCGCCACCACTACGACCTGCGCCCACTGCTGCCGCTGCTCGAAGGCAGTTCGAAGCGCGCCACTCAGGTCCGCCAGGACTACCTGGAAACCATTTCCCACCTCTACACCACCAACTATGTCCAGCAGATCACGGACTGGTGCACGCGCCACAAAGTGGAGCACGGCCACTCCGACATCGAAGAGAACATGCTGCTGCAGGTGCGCTGGACCGGCAGCATGTTCGACCTTTGGCGTGCCTCCTCCGCCGTCTTCATCGACGCACTCATCGAGAGGGCGCGGATGCCTGTGGACTTCCAGGAGGCGATCTCCGTCGCACACTTCGAGCGCAGGCCGCTCCTGGTGGAGTTAGGCGGCCTGCTGGGCCACGACTCTTACTTCTCGCTGGAGCGGCTCAAGCTGGTTTCAAACATGGCGATTGTCTGGGGCGCTAACCGCCTCATGTCGCATTACTTCGAATACGACCCCACCCATCTGCAATACCCGCCCAGCGTCTTCCTCACACAGCCGCAGTTCCGGGAGTATGAACACATCGCCAGCCTGACGCAGCGCGGGCTCTATCTGAACTCCCAGGGGCGGCACAACGCACAGATCGCCATCTACCATCCGCTGGAAAGCGCCTTTGCCGGCGCGGGCAGTCTGTTGCGGGAGGGCAGCCGCGTTCCGCCGCGCTGGGGCAATCTGATGGACGAGACGCAGGAATACTACACAGGGCTGCAACTGGACCTGGCCCGCCACGGCTGGGCGTATCACATGCTGGACCAGCGCTACGTCGAGCAGGCCACGCTGGAAGGCGGAACTCTGCGTCTGTCCGGCGAAGAGTTCCGCGTGATGATTCTGCCGCCGATGACGCACATCGCGGAGACGTCATCCCGTAAGCTCCGCGCCTTCGCCCAGGCCGGCGGCTCGCTGCTGGCGCTGGGCCCGCAGCCGGCTGAGATCGAATCGATTCCAGGCCTGCAGCGCTTCCCGATCGTCGCCCACGACCCGGTTCTCAAAAACGACTATGTCTCCCGTTTTGTCACTCCAGAACCCATGCGGCAGGCGCTGGCGCCTCTGTTTGAGGCGCTGGGCAAAGTGGCGCGCCCCATCGTGGAAATGGCGGACGAGGAGCGCAAAGACCTGTACTTCTCGCACCGGGTAGGCGACGGCACGGAGTGGTACTGGGCCGCGAACGATAGTGCGGAGACGCGCACCGTGAAAGTGCGGTTGGCTCGCGCAGCTTCTTATGAAAAGTGGGACGCAGAGACGGGCCGCCGCTACCTGCTGGGTTCAGGGCCGGAACTCACCCTGCACTTCGGACCCTATGAGGCCTTTGCCATCGTGCGAGCGGCGGCCGTCTCCAGCGCGCCGCCGCTGCCGCCGCCCCAGAGGAAGATCTGGCGGGACCTCTCTCAGCAGCAGTGGTCGTTCACGCCTGAGTCGCCCGTGCGCGTGCCCTACGCGGAGGTGAACGGCGAACCGGTATGGCTCTCGCCGGAGAGGCTCGCGCAACGCGCCTGGTGGCTTTCTGGCCCGTATCCCTACAACGACCACAACGGGTTCTTCGATCAGTTCGCGCCGGAGAACGGGTTCCTGCCGGGCTCGCCCGCCGCCCCGCGGTCACAGCCGTGGGAGTTCGTCACTTCGGAGAGCAACGCTGTGCGGCCCAAGGACCGCAGCGGCGTCTACTACGCATTCATGCACGTATGGTCGCCGCATGCCCGCGCGGCCCGCGCCGCGGTGGCGGCCAACGACGGAGTGAAGCTCTGGGTCAACGGCGGTCTCGCCTTCCAGAACCACGCACACCCGCCGTTCGTCAATCTGAGAGACCCGTGGTCGCACCGGCCCGCCGTGCAGCTTCAGCAGGGCTGGAATTCGGTGCTGCTGAAGATCTGCCCGGCATCGGCGGGCGCCACCGGGTTCCTCTTCCGCCTGACGGACGAGACCGGCGCCACGCTGCGCGACCTCGAATACGCGAAGGATCAGACCCGCTCGCCGCAAGCCGCAAGCCGGCCGGTGCGCGTGCAGGTGGCCACGCCACCCGGCACCGCCGGCCCGGCGATCGACCAGACTATGGATCTGCGCGCACTGGCCGAACGCCCCTATACTTTCGCGCCGCAGGCCACGAAGACGCCGTTGTTCTCCTGGACCGGCACCACGCTGGCCAACTACTCCGGCACCGCGCTCTACGAAACTGAACTCGCACTGCCCGCGCCGCCCTCCGGCAAGCGCATCTACCTCGACCTCGGCCAGGTGGGCCTCACCGCCGAACTCACCGTCAACGGCCGCGCGGCAGGCTCACGCGCCTGGACGCCATACGAGTTCGACGTCACCGAACTTCTCAAAGCGGGCCCGAACCGGATCCGCATCCGCGTCGCTAACTCCGACGCCGGCTGGATGGCCCAGGGCGATCCCATCTACGAGCGCGGAGCCTGGGGCGTCCGCTTTGCTACAGAGCGGGAACACCTCAAAACCCTGCACCCCAACGGCCTGGAGGGCCCCGTGCGCCTCCTGGTGGATTGAAGGAAACAGGTGCACAATGGCATGAAGGTACCCGCATGAAGAAGCCGGTCTCGCTGCTGCTCGTTCTGCTCTCGGCCGTTCCCCTATTGCCAGGCGCGGACAACGCCTTCACCATCGCAGCCCTCCGCGTCATGCCGGAGCGTTGGAATAAGGAAGACAACTACCGCAAGCTGGAGCAGTGGACCCGCAAGGCGGCTGAACAAGGCGCGCAACTCGTGGTTACGCCGGAGGGCTTCCTGGAGGGCTACGTCGTAAACACTTCCGCCAATCCCGGCATTACTGAAGAACGCTACCGCGCTGTGGCGGAGCCGCTGGGCGGCGCACTGATGACGCGCATCGGCGGCCTGGCGCGGGAATTGAAGATCTATCTTCTGGTGGGCTTCGCCGAGTCGCGGGAGGGCAGGCAGTACAACTCCGCCGTGCTCTTCTCGCCGCAAGGTGAGGCCGTGCTGCATTACTCCAAGAGCCACAACGCGCACGACGAGCCCTTCAACACCAAGGGCACGGAGTTCCCCGTGGCCGAGACGCCCCTGGGCCGCATCGGCGCCCTCATCTGCTACGACCGTCAGTTGCCGGAGACCTCGCGCATCCTGGCAGTCAAAGGCGCGCAGATGATCCTTGTCCCCGCCTGGGGCAGCCACGGCGAGATGAACGAGGTGATGATGCGCACACGTGCTTACGAGAACGGCGTCTACGTGGCGTTCGTCCACCCCCAGTGCGTCCTGATCATCGACCCCAAGGGCACGGTGATCGCCCGCGACCAGGGCGGGCAGGACCAGCTGGTCGCGGCCCGCATCGAACTCGAAGGCAAGGTGGGGAAGGGGCCGATCCGCGACCGGCGCCCCGATATCTATGGCGAGATCCTGAAGCCGCCCAAACCATGACCAATGAAGCCGGAAACCCGAATGCGCTCATCTCGTCTAATGGACACTGCGGCACCCCACCGCGGCTACCGTTGTGCCGGCCCTGAAACTCTGACTCATAAGGCAAGGTGCTCATGAACCCCATTTGGCTCAATCTACCGCCCAGGTCGATGTTGGCCCTCATCTGCGCGATCGTGCTGCTGCCCGGAGACACCCTGCTCATGGCTGCGGCGCCTCAAAGCACCCCCACGGCCACTCAACCGGCCCCCCAGTCCACCCAGATCCCGCCGGAGCAGTTGGACTCGCTGGTGGCGCCTATCGCCATCTATCCGGACCCTCTGCTGGCGCAGGTGCTGGCGGCCGCGACGTATCCGCTGGAAATCATCCAGCTCCAGCAGTGGATCCAGAAGAACAAGGACCTCAAGGACCAGGCCTTGGCCGACGCCGTGGCCAAGCAGCCCTGGGATCCCGCCGTGCAGGCGCTGGCCGGACTGCCCGATGTAGTGGACCGCCTGGCCAACGACATCAAGTGGACCGCCGATCTGGGCAATGCCTTCCTGGCGCAACAGAACGACGTCATGGACGCCGTGCAGCGCATGCGCAAAAAGGCCGCAGACAAGGGCACCCTCAAGACGACCGAGCAGATCAAGGTGGAGACCAAGGTTGTCGAAAGCAAGCAAGTGATCGTCGTCGAGCAGGCCAATCCGAAAGTGATCTATGTGCCTTCCTACGATCCGGTTGTCGTCTACGGCCCGGCCTACTACCCCTATCCGCCCATCTACTATCCGCCCTGGGGCTACTACGCCGCCGGCGTGGCCATCTCCTTCGGAGTGGGTGTCATGATGGGCGCGTTCTGGAGCGGCGGCTGGGGTTGGGGCTGCGGCTGGGGCCACAACGACATCAACATCAACCGCAACAACAATTTCAACCGCAACACCAACATCAACCGCGGCAACCGGCCTTCGCAGTTGCCGAACAGCGGCAACCGCGGTCAGGCCGGAAACAACTGGCAACACAACCCCGAGCATCGCGGAGGCACGCCATACCGGGACAAGGCCACAGCGGACCGCTTCGGCGGCACCACGCGCGGCGATTCCGCGGCTAACCGCCAGGCCAGCGCGCGGCAGCAGATCGGCCGCGAAGGCAGCAACTTCGGCAGCAGCCGGGGTCCCTCCACCGGCCTCAACGACCGCGGCGCGGGTGTGAGCAACCGCGCTTCCGGCGGTGGCTTCGCGGACCGCGCCGGCTCGGGCGGCGCCGATCGCATCGGCAGCCGCGATCTCTCGCGCAGCGGCGGCGGCGACCGTAGCGCCTTCGGCGGCGGCAACCGGGAATTCAGCGGCTCCAGCGCCCGCAGCAGCAGCAGCCGCGGCTCATCCAGCATGGGCTCGCGTGGCGGCGGTGGCGGTGGTTTCCGCGGTGGTGGCGGCGGCGGACGGCGCAGGTAAGCAGGCACGTTGACGAAGGAGAGGAATAAGCTCATGAGAAATTCGCACAAACGTGGACAATTCACGGTGCTGATCTGCAGCCTTTGCCTGGTCCCCAGTGCCTTCCTCGCGGCTCAATCCAAGCCCACCGCCCCGGCCCCGAAGCAGTCCACTCCGGCGACGGCCCAGGCCGCCGGCGGCGCCCGCCTCTTCGACACCACCCTGCAGGCGGCGGACGCCCTGATCAAGGCCGCCGAGGAGTTCGACACGGTTGCGCTCACCGGCATCTTCGGCAAGGAAGGCATCGATGTTGTGCTCAGCGGCGAGGATGCCCTCGACCGGCGCTATGCCCAGGACTTCAGCGCCCATGCCGCGCGGAAGAAGAGCGTCGCCGTCGATCCCCGCAACGGCAGCCGCGCCTTCCTGCTGGTCGGCAATGACGACTGGCCCTTCCCCGTGCCGCTCGTCAGGAGCAACGGCAAATGGTTCTTCGACGTCAAGTCCGGCCGCGAAGAGCTGCTCTTCCGCCGCGTCGGCGCCAACGAACTCGACGCCATCGCCCTCTGCCACGGCTATGTCGAAGCCCAACAGGAGTACGCTACCCGCCAGCGCTCCATCAACGACGTCAACGAGTACGCCCAGCGCATCGTTGCCACGCCCGGCAAGCAGGACGGCCTAGCCTGGCAGAACGCAGACGGGACCTGGGACGGCCCCGTGGGCAAGAACATCGCCAAGGCCATCGAGCAAGGTTACACCAGCGGATCGGAACCCTACCACGGCTACTACTTCAAGATCCTCAAGGGCCAGGGCCCCGCGGCCCGCATGGGCGAGATGGACTTCGTGGTGAAGGGCGCAATGATCGGCGGCTTCGCCCTCGTGGCCGCACCCGCCGAATACAAGGCCACGGGCGTGCGCACTTTCATCGTCAGCCACGACGGCATCGTCTACGAAACGGACTTCGGTCCAGCCACCCTCGAAGAGTTCAAGAAAATGGAGCGCTTCAACCCGGATACCAAGTGGAAGCCGGTGCAGGAACAGTAATCCGCCATCGGAACTTCCCGGCTTCGGCTATCGTGTTGATATCAGCCGCGGTTGAGGCTGGGAGGATCCATGGACACTCGCTCTTTCAAGCTCCTGGCGCTGGGGCTTCTGATGACGTGCGAACTCGCCGCCCGGCCCAAGATCGACACCGTGGTGATGATCAACGGCGACCGCTTTACCTGCGAGATCAAAAAGGTGGAGCGCGGCGTTCTCTATGCCTTGTTCGATTACGTCGATGGCACCGTCTCCATCTCCTGGGCCAAGGTGGCGCGCGTTGAGAGCACGCAACCCTTCATCGTCCACACCCAGGACGGCTCCATCTACCGCGGCACCATCCATAGCCCCGAAGCCGCCGGTCCGTCCATTGTTCAGATCGAACCGCTCGAGGAGGCCGCCGCGCCGCCGCCCGTCGAACGCGCCAGGGTGGTGGAACTCGTCCAGACCTCCCAGGTCGTCTGGCACCGCTTCTCCGGCAGCCTCGACAGCGGCCTCATGTTCACCAAGGGCAACGAGGCCACGCAATATAACCTCGGCGCCGACCTGCGCATCCGTGGCGAACACTGGCGGCTGGCCACCGATTTCCTCTCCAACTTCTCCAAGAGTTCCGGCGTCACGGCCTCCACACGCAATCAGACGCGCGTCTGGGCGCGCCGTCTGCTCAGCGACAAGCGTAAGTGGTACTTCGCCGGGGGCACCGAGTTCCTGCAAAGCTCGCAGCAGGACATCAGCCTGCAGACTACGTTGGGCGGCGGCGTCGGCCGCTTCGTGAAAGACACCAACTACGCCCGCATCGCTTTCACCTCCGGCCTCGCCTACCAGTCCACCAACTATTACAGCGACACCACCCGCCTCAGTCCGCCCAATGCCATGGCCGCCATGCTGAACGGCGACCTGCACCTCTTCCGCTTCAAGAAAACAGGCTTCGACGTCACCGCCAGCGTCCTGCCACTGCTCACTCAGGCCGGGCGCGTGCGCACCTACATCAATTCCGCCTACAAGATCCAGATCATCCCCAATCTCTGGTTCAAGTTCTCCTTCTACGGCAACTGGGACAACCGTCCGCCGGCCACCCTGTCCGGCTCCGATTACGGTGTGAGTTCGAGCATCAGCTACACGTTCAACTGATCCGATCCGCGCATACACTGGTGGGATGCTCCAGCGCCTGTCCCGCCCGTTCCTCGCCGCCGTCCTCTGCCTCGGCTCCGCCGCGGCCGCCTGGGGCCAGTCGGTCACGCTCAAAGTAGCGGCCGTGCAGATGCGCTCCAGCTTCGACGTCGCCGCCAACGCTGCCTTCATCGCCAGACAACTAGAATCGCTCGCCGCGCAGGGCGTGCAGGTGGCGGTCTTCCCCGAATGCGCCCTCACCGGCTACACCACCCGCGCCGACTTCCGCTTCGATGCCGAGGCCGTGGCGCGCGCCGAGGCCGCGATCATCCGGCTCTGCGCGAAACACAGGATCGCCGTCGTCCTCGGCACCGTCTACCCGGCGAACGGCAAACTCTTCAACGCCGCGCTCATCGTCAACTCGAATGGCGAATTAGTGGAGCGTTACGGCAAGCTGCAACTGGCCGGCGAGAAGTGGGCCACCCCCGGCAACCACATGGCGCTGTTCGACCTCGAAGGCGTCCCTTCCACCGTCATCATCTGCCACGACGAGCGCTATCCCGAGTTCGTCCGCATTCCCGCCCTGGCCGGCGCGCGCGTCGTCTATTACATCAGCCACGAGTCCGGCATGAAGCAGGAATCCAAGCTCGCCGGCTACCGCGCCCAGATGATGGCCCGCGCCGTGGAGAACCAGATCTTCGTCGTGGCCGCCAACGCCCCCGGCAACGTGGAAGACAACTCCGGTTCGCACGGCCAGAGCCGCCTCATCCTGCCCGACGGCAACATTCTCAAAGAGGCCTCCTTCTACGGCACGGACGTCCTATCTGAGACCCTCACTATCCAGCCCGGCAGGCTCACGCGCCCACTCGACGGCGTCACCGCCGGCTTCTGGAAAGTCGGCCTGGATCAGCTCCTGCGGGACCAGCACCGCAAGCTCGGCGAGTGAGCCATCGGCGCGCCTTCGGATAATCCCACCCGAATCGCAGCTCTGGCGGAGGCTGTGCGGCTCGTGTTAGCCTGCTCGGTCGGGACCCCAATTGGCAATGAAACAGCAGTTCAGAACCGTTTTGCTGGTGGCGGCCACCGCCACTCTAGCCTTCGCGCAATCGAAGCAGGCCATCTTTCACCTCGAAATCGGCGACCCGCAAAGGAAGACCCGCGACGCCAAAGTCGTGCTCGACGGCGTCACCGACACCGCCACGGGCGAGGTCCTCTCCGCCAATCAGCTCGCCGAACGCCTCAAAGATACGCGCCTCCTCCTGGTGGGCGAATCCCACACGACGGCTGACTTCCATCGCGTCCAGCTCCGCGCCATCCGCGCGCTGCATGAAGCCGGCCGCAAAGTGATGGTCGGCCTCGAGATGTTCCCCTACACCGAACAGAAATCACTCGACAACTGGGTCCAGGGCCTGCTCACCGAAGAGGGCTTCCTCAAGCTCGGCCGCTGGTACGAGTTCTGGGGCTACCACTGGGATTACTATCGCGACATCTTCCTCTACTGCCGCGACAACAGGATTCCCATGTACGGCGTGAACACCCCACGCGCCGTTGTCACCGCCGTCCGCCAGAAAGGCATCGATAAGCTCTCCGATACCGACAAGCAGTACGTCCCGCCCAACATCGACGTCGATAGCGGCGACCACCACACCTTCTTCAAAGCCTCCTTCGCCGAAGATAACTCCATGCACGGCAACATGCCGGATGCAATGCTCAAGGGCATGCAGGCCGCCCAGGCCACCTGGGACGCCAGCATGGGCTTCAATAGCGTGAAGGTCCTCAGAGCCGCGCCCGCCGATTCGGTCCTCGTGGTCCTCGTCGGCAGCGGCCACGTCGCTTACGGCGTCGGCATCGAACACCAGGCCAGGCAATGGTTCGACGGCAGGATCACCACGCTCATCCCCGTGCCCGTGCTCGACAGCGACGAAAAGCCGGTCCCCAGTGTCAAAGCCTCCTACGCCAATTTCATCTGGGGTATCCCCTACGAAATCGACTCGCTCTACCCTTCGCTCGGCTTCAGCACCAGCGACTCCGGCGGCGTCCGCAAAGTCATCGCCGTCGAGAAGGATTCGGTCGCCGAAAAGAGCGGCATCAAAACGGGCGACGTCGTGCTCTCGCTCGACGGCACAAATACACCCGACCGCGAAACCTGGAACCGCATCATGGCCGGCAAGCGCTGGGGCGACACCGCCGTCATCGGTCTCAAGCGCGGCGACGGCGAAGTCACCGTTCGGGCCGAACTCCGCCGCACGCAGAAAGAGAAGAAATAGCAGTCCGCGGGTGCTTCCGCGGTACGTCTAATGCGCCGCGCCGGCGGCCTTGGCCGCGGCCGGTTTCGCCGTTGCCGCGTGCGGTTTGGCCGCCGCAAGTTCCGCCAGCAGACCGTCCGCCTTCTCCACGTCCTTCAGCAGCCACAGGAAGAAACGGATGTCGACGTTGACGTTCCGGGCCACCTCCGGGTTGTAGCCGAAGTCGTTCGCCACGTTCTCCCACACGCGGTCGAAGTTCAAGCCGACCAGTTCGCCGCGGCCATTCACCGTCGGGCTCCCGGAATTGCCGCCCGTCGTATCGGCGTCGGCCAGGAAGTTCAGCGGCACCTTCTTCGGATCCACGCGGGCCGCCGCATCCAGCACCGCCGGCGGCACGGCAAACGGCTCCTCTCCGGTGTGCTTTTCCAGCATCCCAGCCAGTGTCGTCTGAGGACCGTAGGTCACCGCATCGCGCGGAACATACCCTTTCACGTGCGCGAAGCTCACTCGCAGCGTCGAGTTCGCGTCCGGCGCCACCGGCTTCCCGGCTTCGGCGATCACCGCCCGCCGCCATGCCGGCCGCAGCCGCGCCACCGCGCCTTCGTTCTTCCGCGTGCCTTGCTGCAGCGCCCGCAGCGCCGGGTCGAGCGCGAACGCCAGGTCCAGCATCGGATCGCGCCTCGCCTTGAGCTGTTCCGCCGTCTCCGTGAACATCTTCAGCCGCTCCGCCGCGTCCGTTACCCGGGTGGAGGCGTAGAGCGCATCCACCGCCGGGAACTCCGCCACGGGCGATTGCCCGGTCGCCTTCATCCGCGCGAACCAGGAGCTCAGCAGCGCCTGGTCCGCCGGCGCGAAGAAGCTCTTCTGGTCGCGCTCCATCCGGTCGCGCAGGCGCGGCAGCTCTCGATCCATGTAATCCACGTCGCGCTCCATGTCCGGCCGCGTGCGCTCCTCGGCCAGCCGCACCAGTTGTGTGGCGTGCCGCAGCGCCAGCGGTCCGTTCGAAATCGACTGAAGCAGAAAGTCCCGTACCGCCGTGGTCCGCTTCTGCGCCGCCAACTGGTCCAGTTCCTTCTTCGCCGCCACGGCCGCGGCGAACTCAGGCCGCTTCCCGGCCCACGCCATCACGCGCTGGTCCGCGGCCGTCTGCTTTTCTATGATCTGCCCGCGCCGCAGCCCGGCCAGTTGCCCCTGGGCGTTCTTGGCGACATTGTTCAGGCTCTTCAGCGTAGAGGCCACCGCGATGGTCCCGGCGGCATTGCCCTTCGAAGCCTCCTCCAGAATCCGGATCCACTCCCCGTACACCTCCGCCCGCAGTTTGAAGTAGAAGTCGCGCATGTCGCCCATCTCGTTCGCGGTCAGTGACCGCATGGTCCGCCCCGGATAGCCCAGCACCATCACGAAATCGCCCGGCTTCACGCCCCCCGTGGAGATCGGGAAGTAGAACTCGGGATGGTACGGCTTGCCGTTCAGGTAGGCTCGCGCCATCGAGAAGTCGCCCGTATGCCGGGGCCACATCCAGTTGTCCACCTCGCCGCCAAATTCGCCGATGGCCCGGGGCGGCGCATACACCAGCCGCACGTCGGAAAGCTCGAACGATTCGATCAGTACATACTGCAACCCGCCGTCGAACGCCGCCACCCGGCAGCGGGCGCCCGGACGCTTCTCGCACTCGCTCACCAGCGCCTTCTGCTTGGCATCGATCGCCCGGTTCCGCGCCATATCGTCAGCCGCCGGCGGCACCGCTGCTTCCACCGCCTTGGTCACGTCGGTAAATTTCCGAGGCACCGTCACCCGTGTCGTCTTGCCCGGCAGCTCCTCTTCGGGAGTCCGCGCCAGAAAGCCCTTCGTGATCAGGTCCCGGTCTGGCCTGCTGTGCTCCTGCACCAGCCCGAACAGGCAGTGGTGGTTCGTCAGAATCAGTCCATTGGGGGAGACAAATCCGGCCGAGCAGCCGCCGATATTCACCGTCGCCGCCAGCAGCCCCGTCCCCTTCTCCGCATTCCACATCCGCGCCACCGGAATCTGCAGTCCCTGCTTGTGCAGCTCCGCCTCGTTCAACTCCAGAACCTGCCGCGGTGTCCACTTTCCTTCGCCGGCGGCCAGCAGGGCGGGCAACACGATACAGGCGGCCGGCAGCCGCCACCACGAATGGATCTTCATAAAAAAAGCCTCGACAATGACTTCACTTCCAAACGTCTTCAGCATATATTGGTTGCGCCCGGAGTGGAGCAGAGCGATATGACGGCGGAAATGCGGCGATGCGCGGAGGAGATTCAGAGCTGCTGGCGGCGGTGCGACTCCGCGCTGTCCCACGGTGATACCGACAGCGCCAACCAGGCCTTCGGCCACGTCTTTGAGGTCGTGGACACCTTCCCGGCGCTGCTCGAGGAAGATGTCTGGGCCCTGCGCTTCCTCTGCGTCCTGACTTGGGTCAAGGTCGCCGCCGCGCTCGAAACCACCGGCCAGGCCGACTCCGCCCACGAAGCCCAGGAGCAGGTCTTCAGCCTGCTCGACGAACTCAACGAACCGCCCGACGCCAGCCGCGGCCTGCGCTTCGCCACTGGCCTCGAATCTGAAGAAACCGCCGACCTCGTCGGCCGCCTCTACCTCCTCTGCAGCAAAGCCGGCCGCCGGGACACCTTGCTCTGGGGCCGCTGTTTCATGGACTTCGACCGCAAGGCGCGCGGCGACCAGGCCCCACCCTGCGTCAACTAGTTCGGAGACAATAGAGGTACCTCGCACGAGGAACAACCAACATGGAAAATACCCCTCTTGTCGCTGTCGTCATGGGCAGCAAGTCTGACTGGGACACGATGAAGCACGCCTGCGACACTCTCGCGCAGTTCGGCATCGCTCACGAAAAGCGCGTCCTCTCGGCGCACCGCACGCCCGAGGAAGCCACGGAATTCATCAAGACCGCCCGCAGCCGCGGCATTCAGGCGATTATCGCCGCCGCCGGCGGCGCCGCCCATCTCGCGGGCGTCTGCGCCGCCCACACCACTCTCCCAGTCCTGGGAGTCCCCATGAAGGGCTGGTCGCTCGACGGCCTGGACTCCCTGCTCTCCACCGTCCAGATGCCCGGCGGCATCCCCGTGGCCACCTTCGCCATCGGCAAGGCCGGCGCCATCAATGCCGCGCTCTTCGCCGTCTCGATGCTCGCCCTCTCCGACGCGTCCCTCAAGACCAAACTGGACGAGTTCCGCGCCGCGCAGACCGCCAAAATCCTCGCCGAAACCCTCTAACCAATCGGGGCCCCGCGCTTCCCCGCGCGGGGCTCGCCTCATTTCTTGTTATCCCGCTTCGTCACGCTCAGCACAATCTCCGAGCCCGCATCGAACCGGATGTTCGGCGCCTTCGCTCCAAACTGGACCAGGATGATCGCCGCGCCCGCGCCCACGCCCGCGCCGATCGCCGCCCCCGTCCCGCCCCCGGCCAGCGCGCCCACCAGCGCGCCCGCGCCCGAGGCCAGCGCGATCTTGCCCAGGTTGTTCTTCTTCTCGATGATCTGGCCCTCTTCATCGACGTTCGCTTTGCCCTTCGAGTTCACAAAGCTCTTCACGTCGGCCGATACCCCGATCGGCTCGCCTTCCTTCGGCACCAGCTTGTTGAAATTGAACAGCAGCGTCGACGTGCCCTTATACTTGTTCCCGCTCTTTGACTCCTTCACCTCGCCTTCCATCGCCGCGCCGGCCCACTCCGCCGGCGTCGCCACCACGGCCGAAATCTTGTCGCCCTTCTTGTTCGTCTCCGTGGAGAGCGGGGCCGTCAGCTTCACGTGAAACTCCGAGTTCTTCGGGATCTCGGCCGCCGGCAGCACTGCCGCCGCAAGAATGATCGAGATAATCTGGCGCATCTTCAAGACTCCTGTCGGGAGAAAGTTGGTGCCGGGCTGGGCTGAAGCACCCCGTACCGGCGGAAATAATCGAAAATCGGAAGGAAATCGGCCAATCCGGTCCAATCCACGGCCAATACCCGGCCATCGGCAAGGCGAATGTCGATCCCCGAAAAATCGTTGTCCTCCCCCGCCGCGTGCAGCGTAACCGCTGCCACCAAGGATAACGGAATCTGTTGCGATCCAAACAATGTGCGGAGCGTCAACGCCTGTCCATCCAACTCCAGCCGCCACGCCGCGCGCCGCGCCAGCCCGAGCAGTGCCAGCGCCAATACCGCCGTCACCGCCCAGCTCCACACCGGGCCGCCCAACGGATCGTCCAGCGCCGCCTGCGTCGAATCGCAAACCCGGAACGGCAAACCGAAGAAGAACGCCGCTGGAAAGGCGCACAGCAGATCGAGCGCTGCCAGCGCAGCCAGGTCATGATGGGCTCCGCGGCCGCGCGTCAGCGGCAGCAGCAGCAGGTAAACCGCCAGCGTGCCGGCCATCCACAACCACGCCCGCCCACGCAGCGGAAAGACCACCGCAACGGGCGCCGAACTGGAGTGCGGCTCCGCATGGTACATGAACTCAACGTCGCCTCTCCCCGTCTCGCAGTAAGCGTTCAGATATCCGGTCTTCTTCAGCGATGCGCTCAACTGCGGCGCGATCCGCGCCACCAGCGGCTCGCTCGCATCGAAATAGACGAAGCCTTTGGCAAACCGCTCCGCGTGCGGCCCGCCCCCCTTCGCCGCCTCCGCCAGTCCGGACACCAGCCCCGCCGGCCATGTCTCGTCAGCCTTCACTGATCGCTCGAAGAGCCCTGCCCGGTAAGCCTCCGCCGAGCCCGGATTCGTCTCTCTCCGGATCAACTCCTCCGCCGCCCCCATCGCCCCAAACTGATACCGGGGCACCGGCCCGTAGCGCTTCATATACTCCGCCTTCGCATCGAAGGCCCGTGCGGCCACCAGTTGCGATGGGCTGTAGGTGAAGTACCACGCCGCCGCGCAGAGTCCTCCCAGCAACAGCAGTCGTTGGATCAGAGCGATCACGGCAGTCCTCCCGGCACTGCCGCCCCACCCGCATAGTGCCGCACCAGCCGCTCGGCTTCTTCATAGTTCGCCGGCGTGCAATACACGCGGAACAGCACGCGCCAACTGTTCATCACCGAGATCACGCAGAACCGCGGGTGCAGCTTCACCCGTTTCACATCGACCCAGGAGGTGAACATCTCCTCCTGCGACGCGGCGATCAACCCCGCGCCCGCCGCCCCGGCGCTCCCACCCAGAATCCCGGCCACGATCGCCGCCCGGTTCCCCCACTTCGCCTGCCTCGACCGCGTCTCGTACGCCATCCCCTGCGGCCCCAGGTAGAACCACGCCTGGAACCGGTTGCCGAAGAACACCACCATGACCAGCACGAACATCAACACGATGCCGCACAGGATCAGCAGGAACATCCCTGTCACGTTCAGCCAATCCGCCAGCGGCGCCCGAGACGCCCCGTTGGCCAGCGCAATCGGCACACCGATCGCCGCCAGGATCAGGCCCGTCCAAAAGAACAGCTTCGCCATGTCGTACAGCACGAAGCGGTTCGTGGCCAGCGCGAAGGAGGTAGTCCAGTGCAGCATCCCCGCCGGCATGCCTGGAGCGGCGGCCCCCGCGGAAGCGCTGAATGACGGAAGCGGAGGCGGTGGCGGAATCGCCCGGGCGTCACCGGAGAGCACCGCGCCGCAGAGCCCGCAGAACGACGCAATCTCCGGATTCTCTCCCCCGCAGTTCTGGCAGTACGGCATTCGGCTGATCCTGCCTCCGGGGAGCGGAACTGCCTCCTCCGGTGGAAGTTCCAAACATCTTGGACTATAACAGAATTTCCGACAAGCAGCTATGTAAGTCGTTATAGATTATTAGTGCCGGGCGAGCCCCGGATAGGAGGATCCACAGCATGCCTCAGTGCAGCGGATGTGGCAAGGAAATGGCGGCAGGCTTGAAGTTCTGCACGTCCTGCGGCAAGCCGGCCGCGACGCAGGCTCCGCCGCCCCCGGCCCCACCCCCAGCCCATGGGAAATGCCCCAAGTGCGGCATGGTGCAATCCAGGCCTTCGAAGTTTTGCGTCGGCTGCGGAACGCCGCTTGGCGCGGACGCCGCTGCTCCGGTTCCCCCACCGGCGCCAAAGCCGCCCTCGGCTCCCCCACCGGCTCCTTCTGGCGCCATGCCCCCGCCGCCAATAGCACCAAAGCCGCCAACCGCCGCTCCACCTCCGCCCCCGCCCGAGGCAATGCCGCCGGCCGCGCCCAAACCACCCATGGCTCCGCCGCCGCCTCCCGGCGCCATGCCCCCGCCCCCGCCCGCGGCAATGCCCCCGGCCCCGCCCAGACCACCCATGGCGCCACCCCCCGGCGCCATGCCCCCGCCCCCCCCCGGCGCCATGCCGCCGCCCCCACCCGCGGCAATGCCCCCGGCCCCGCCCAGACCACCCATGGCGCCACCCCCCGGAGCCATGCCCCCTCCCGGTTCAATGCCCCCGCCCTATCAAATGCCGGCCCAGCCCCCCAGGAAAAGCGGTGCCGGCCTGATCGTCGGCCTGATCCTCGGCTTGGCCGTCCTCGGCGCGGGCGGCTACTTCGGCTACAAGAAGTTCTTCCAGAAACCGCCCGCCGACGCGGCTCAGGCGCCGTCGCCCACATCGCCGGCTCAGACGGCCGATCAGCAGACACAGGCTCCGGTGGAACAGGCAGCCGCTCCCGCGGCTTCTAGCCCAACTCCTCCCACTTCTCAAACCCCTTCCGCCCTCCCAGCAAAAACCACTCCCGCCGCCAGGCCCTCCAGCAGCGGACCCGGTTCGTCCTCCGCGGCCCCCAGCCAGCCCGCTCCCGCCCAGTGGCCGCCCGTCTCCTCTCCGCCGCCGCCGCAGCAGCAGCAGGCCGTCGCCCAGTGGCCGCCGACCTCCACGCCCGCGCCGGCCGAGAGCCCCCAGGAACAGCCCAAGCCCGTCCAGCGCACGCCCGTCTTCAAGCCCGAAACTGAACCCGCTCCCCGTCAGACCGAACTCGCCACCCGGCCTGCCCCCTCCACCGCCGCCCGCTACACCGGCCCTTCCTCCGGCACCCTTATCTGGTCCGGCCCCCTGCGCAAGGACGGCGTCATCACCATCGACGGCACCCAGACCACCGCCGGCACCCTGCAGGGCGCCCTGCCCGGCGTGCCCGTCACCATCGAAACCGACAACAAAGACGTCGGCTTCGCCGAAATGCCCAGCCCCTCCAACGGCTGGAAAAAGGTGGGCATCCGCGGCAGGAAAAACCAGAACGTCGTCGTCACCATGAAATGGAAGGTCCTCCAATAGGAGCCACCGGAATCAGAACAAGGAAAGGGCCGGCATCATGAAATTCTGCATCCACTGCGGTACCCCACTCGAAGACGGCATGCGATTCTGCGGAGGCTGCGGAAAAGACGCTCCCGCCGCGCCCGTGCCCGCAACCGCGCCTCCACCCCGGCCCGCGGCTCCGCCCGCGCCTCCACCCCGGCCCGCGGCTCCGCCCGCGCCTCCACCAATGTCCGCCCCACCCGCCCCGGCCCCACCGCCTGCCTTCCAGCCGCCTCCCGCATTTCAGCCGGCCCCGGCCTTCCAGCCGCCCGCCGCTTTTCAGCCGCCCCCCGCCGCGGCCCCACCCCGCGGCGGAGCCTCCTCCGGCACCAGCGGCGTCCGCACCACCACCAAGAGCCTCGCCTCCTACGGCACCGCCTTCGAGGTCATCGAGTACGAGATGTACCGCATGGGCAAGATCAACATCCAGGGCACCTCCGTCGTCCTCGAGGCGGGCCAGCTCCATTACTGGCTCGGCCAGATCCAGATGCAGGCCAACGCCCCATCGCTCGGCGGCATGGCCAAGTCCTTCCTCACCAAGGAACGCATGGTCCGCCCCATCTACTCCGGCTACGGCGATATCTACCTCGAACCCACCTTCGGCGACATCGGCTTCCTCGACCTCGCCGGCAACGAGATCTGGATCCTCGACAAAGGCTCCTTCCTCGCCTCCGACCAGGGCGTCCAGCTCGGCATGTATACCAACCCGATGTTCAACTCCTTCTTCGGCGGCGAAGGCATGTTCCAGACCCAGGTCTCCGGCGTCGGCAAAGTGATGTACTGGTCCCCCGGCCCCGTGGAACGCATCGAACTCCAGGGCCAGACCCTCACCGTCGACGGCAACTTTGCCGTCGGCCGCACCGCCTCTCTCGACTATCGCGTTGAAAAGGCCACCAAAGGCCTCTTCAGCTCCATGATCTCCGGCGAAGGCATGGTCAGCGTCTTCAGCGGCTACGGTAGCGTCCTGCTGGCGCCTATGCCCAACCGCTACATGACCCTCCTCGGCCAGTTCGGCGGCCTGCATGCCGCCATCCGCTCCATCAGCCGCGGCTGAGCCCGGCTACGGTTTCACCGTCAGCGTCGCGCTTTGCACCGATCCGCCCGGCAGTCCCGGCACGGCCTGTGCCGTGATCTGCACCTGCGTGAACGCGCCCGCTTTTGACGTCACAATCTGGAACGGCGCCGAACTCGCCCCCGCCGGAATCACCACTTGTGCCGGCACCGAAGCCACTGCGGGATTCGAGCTGCTCAACTGCACGCTCACCGTCGCTCCGTCGAACGCCGGCCCATTCAGCACCACCCTGTTTCCGCCTGAACTCAGCCCCCCGGTGATCGATGCCGGCCCCAATACCACTGCCGCCAGCGCCAGGTTCTGCACCGTGAAGCCCGACGTCCGCGTCACCGTGCCCGCCGTGCCCCGCACCTCCCCCGCCACTGCCGCGCCCACTGAGTTCGTCGTGATCCGGAAACTCGCCGATGTCGCGCCGGCCGCTACGTTCACGGATGCCGGCACCGCCAGCGCTTCCGGCGCCGTCGAAACCAACTGCACCGTCAAACCCGCCGCCGGAGCGGGTCCCGAAAGGTACACCCTCCCCGTGTAGGCGCCGGGCGCGGCCAGCGAACTCGAGGGCAGTTCCACGCGGCTTACCGTCGTCGGCGCCACCAGGAGTTTCACCGCCACTACATTGGTTCCTTGCGTCGCCGTGATGGTCACCTCCGTCGCCTCCGTCACGCTGCGCGTCGAGATCTGGAAGCTCGCCTGCGCGCTGCCCTGCGGTACCACCACGCTGGCCGGCACCGTCACCAGGTTCGGATTCGAAGAACTGAGACTCACCGTCAGCCCACCCTGCGCCGCTCCCGTGTTCAGCTGAACCAGATTCCCGCCGGACGCCTGGCCGCCCGTCAAAGTCGAGGGCGCCAGCGTCACCTTCGACAGGGCGGGTATCAACACCACCGGCACATTGAAGTACATCTGCGTATCGAAGCTCCGCTCGCCGTACACGGCCGTCAAAGTCACATACCCCGGCGCATCCGGCAGTTTGTTGCTCAGCGCCAGCAGCACCGATGATTCTCCCTCCGGAATCGTCACCTGCGCCGGCACGTTGATCAGCGCAGGATGCGAGGAAACCAGCCGCACCACCGCGCCCCCGGCCGGAGCCACTCCTGCCAGTTGCACCCGCGCCACCTGCGTCCCCGCCGCCCTCAACGTGTACACCGTCGGCGCCACCCGTGCATAGTCCAGCGGGTTCGCCACCTGGCATGGCGTGGAGAGGTTCGGCTCGGCGATCCCCGTCTCATAGGCGCCCAGCGCAGAAGGATAATTCGAAGGCCTCGGCTGCGCGCACCCCGGCGCCTGGTACTGCAGCTTCGCCGTCAGCAGCGCCGACAACTCCGCTGGCACCGCTGTCGCCAGCCCCGCCGCCGGCGAGTTGTCCAGTATGCGATAGTCCCCTAATGCCGGCGCAATAAAGCCCGGGTCCACTCCAATCAAATTGTCCCGGACTTGGAAATTCGCCAGCGCCTTGTCCGGCATCAGCAGCGCCGGTCCGGCGAAGATGTTGTTCTGCACCAGCCCCGTGTAGCCCGAATCTGCGGGCAGTATGAAGTAGGCGGGACTGCCATCCGCCTCCGCCGGACCTTCATTCACGAAGGTGTTGTTCGTCACCAGCAGCAGGTTCGTCCGCCCGCCCACCATCCCCTCCAGCATGTAGCTCAGCAGGTTGATGTTGCCCGTCAGCGGGCCCTGCTGGATGATGTTGCCCACCAGAATGCACAACCCTCCATTGGGCAGGTCCACTTCCCAACTGCTGTTGGCCCCCTCGGACGCGAACACGTTGTAGTAGAGATAGTTCTCCGCCGCCCTGCTCTTGATCACATTGCCGGCCAGCGAGCGGTGAAAATACGAGTAGCGCACCGTCAGACTGCGCTCGCCGTTGACATAAATGTTGTGCGCATACCCTTCGTTGTCGCCGTTATAGTCGAACTCCGAATATTCGATCAGGATGTCGCCGCCCATCCCATTCGTCAGAATCCCCTCTTCGTTATCGTGAAAATAGACCCTCCGCAGCGTCAGCCCAACCCCCTCCAGACGCATCACCGCGCCGTTGCGGTCCGGAACCCGCGCGCCAAACGCTTCGATGTTTTCAAATGTGTTGTTGTTGCCCTGCACCACCCAAATGCCCTTGCCCTGCGCGTAGGCCCCGCCGGCGTCGATTCGCGGCCGCCCGTTCACGCCCCGCACCACCAGGTTGGAGGCGCCGAATACGCACACGTCCCCGACATAGGTGCCCGCCGCGTCGATCTCCACCACATCGCCATCCTTGGCCGACGTGAGCGCCTGGCATGGCGTGGCGTAGGTCTGCTGAGGCCCGACCTTCAATGTGTCGGCCCGCAGCAGCAAAATGGCCGCCACCATCAGAAAACCAACGCGCAAACCTGAATTCATAGGAAAACCTCCAACGCGCTCCCCCAATCCTACCAACAAGCATCCAGCCCGTTCCCCCGAGACAAAGTCCCGCGGCCACACGTCCAAGCCATATCCCCCGAGACGAAGTCTCGGGGCCACAGTTAAGCCGTATCCCCCGAGACGCAGTCCCGCGGCCACACGTCCAAGCCGTATCCCCCGAGACGAAGTCTCGGGGCCACACGTCCAAGCCGTATTCCCTCGAGACGCAGTCCCGCGGCCACACTTCCCAGCCGTTTCCCCCCGGGCCCATACAAGAAACGAACCCGGAACCACCGATTTCTACCCGGCTAGAGCCGGATCCAACTCCGCAATCTGACCCCCATGTCCAGCATCCCCAACGCCCGCTCCCCGTCCTGACTCAAGCCCGCCGGCCGGTTCCGTGTTCCCCCGCCGCTCCTGCTTGGATCGCTTCCTCCTGCACGCCACCACCTCGCCCGCCACCATATCGCCGGCCAATTTCGACATCGAGCACCTCGCGGACACGTGACTCGTGCCCTGCTCCGGAATGCCCGCGATTCACTCGGCAGTAATGACGGTCAGAAGCGGATGCTAACGTAGCGCAAAATTCTCCAAATGGAGGGCGGCCCGAGATTTGCAAAACGAAGACGCTGCATCACCCAGCAGACGGAGCATGCTCAGGGCCAGATGGAGGAAGTACCGAATGAGGCGCAAGCTCCATCTTCTCATTCAGTTCGAGGTTTGCGACAGGCGCAGGCCACTGCCAAGGCCGAAATGACGATTCGCTGCTCGATCGAGCGCATTTCAACGTGCCTGGTTTTCCTTTTCCACTGAAGAACAGCCTTCAGCAGCGCCGCTGCGCTCTGCCTGATCCGTCGTGGCCCGGCGCGGTGAGGGAAGGATGCAAGTTCACAAAGTCCTGCCTTGTGCCGTCAGACGCTGAGGACCGGACAAGGAGACTCACGAATGATTGTATACGTGTTTGTTCTCATGCGGCCCAGTTGCTCACGCATGACGCCTCTCCCAATCAAGATCAAGTCTGAATTCTGCTCGATGGCGGTCTGGCGGATAGCGTGCGCCACAGACCCGCCTATCAGGTGTAACTCCCCGTCAAAGTCGATCCCATCACGGAGTTGCGCATACCGTTCCCAGGCTCGCTCCTTGTGATACTTGTTTACTGCCCGGACGCCTCGGTTCTGTGTAGGCTCCTCGACGGCGGGCAACGCGTGCAGAAGCATCAGATCTGCCTGAAACTGGCGCGCGACTCGGACGCCCCACCCGATAATCCGGGTGCTGTCTTCGGATAAATCGATGCAGCAGAGAATCCGCTTGATGGTCCCCGTTGCTAGAGAAGCCGGATTCTCATAATGTGCACCTGTGAGAACAGGAAGGTCGAGATCGTTGAGGACCTTCGCTGTCACAGAGCCCAGGAGCAGCCGGCGAAAGGGGCCACGGCCGCGGGTAGGCATGCCGACTAGATCGATCTGGTTCTCCCGCGCGTGCTGGCCGATGATGTCGCAAGGGTCACCTTCGCGAACAGAGAAGAAGGTATTGATCCCGTGGAATCCCGCGGAATAGGAATCCCGCAGCTCCTTTTCTGCCTGGGTGCGAAGCGAGGTGACGTCACCAAGATTCAGGTACCCGCGGGCCTCGCGATAAGCGCCGGGCGGCAACTCCAGGACGTGCAATAGTGTGACGGCAGCTTGGGTTCCCCGTGCGACCGACGCGACCACAGGAGCCATCTGGCCGCAAGAAGACGAGAAATCGACTGGAAAAAGGATATTTGTGAAGATCACAGGCCCTCCAGAACTGGTGCCCAGCCATGACCCTGAACTATCAGGCTCAAGCGAACACCCAGCCGCTCAAACTCCAGGTTAGTCGCATCGGCCTTTCGCGCGATGCGAGCAAAGCCGACTTGTGTTACGTGCATGTTGTCAAACCTCAGGATAGTGGAAGGGCTCTCCTCCGTGCGACCGGTGCCTGAGGTGAGGTCCAGTGCCGAAGCGGATGCTCGAGCAAAGCCATTCGCTGGTGCTTGAGCCATTCCATCCTTTGGCCTCCGCGTGCTCGTGGGGTCTCGCTACATCTTGAGTGGTCACTCGGATCTCCTCCCTCCCAGCAGATCCCCTGAGCCGTCTCCGTTTGTGCCCGCCAAGAACACGGCCGGGGACCTTTACGCGTCTCCAGCGAGGCAAATCTTGAGGTCGATGCTTGCCTTCCGCCGGGAGTCGTGCCAGTTCAACTTCATGGTCTTGCTGGCCTGTCCGCAATACCGGGCCTTGAGCTCGTAGTCCACGTCGCGATGCAGTCCATGAAACCGGGATCCTCCGTCTGCCTGTAGACACAATGCCGTCGTTGGCCCTAAGAACTCCGGCGCGGAGCCAGCCGATGCGTTGCGTCCGGTGAGATGCACGGTGTCGCATAACGTGCCAATCCGTGGTATCCGCCAAGATGCGCTTCCGCCATTCCTATCGTGCCTTCTCGAGCTTGCGTTTCGTCGCTTTGAGCGCAGCCAGGATTCCTTCCCGAGCTTCGCGCCGCACGCGTCCTCGAATGATTCGTCCGGTGAATCCGCTGAGGCCGTCGGACCGGCTGCGACTCACCGTGAAGAGCCAGAACCCCGGTCCGCGGGAAGGGTCCGGGACCAGGGCACGCAATTCAAGCGCTGTCCAGAAGTAGTGGCTGGCGTAAAGCATCTTGGACGCCATGACGGTGTTCTCCGGGCCTTCCCTGATTACGACATGGCTGATGCGAATCGTGGGTTTAAGGCCGAACCTGGTTTCCTGCCAGTAAAGAAACGAGTTCGCGCCGGGCAGCGTGGCTTTCGGAAAATCGAGCAGATAGCGGCGAAGGGAGGGCATATATGCGGTCAGCTCCGGCATCTGATCGACCATCGAGCGAAACTCACGAGCGACGAACGTCGGCCGGGAATTGTCGCGGTACACAGCGAGGCGATCGTTGCCTCCTTCCAGGTATGCGTTCACGTATTCATAAGCGAGCCGCCCCATCAGGGCGTTTGCGGCGGCCCGCCAGCCGGGCGCATTCCAATCGGCCTCCGTGCGAAACCTTTCGAGCGCCTGCCGGCCCAATTGGATCTTGCAATCCCCAACTTCACACCTCCGCAGATCGGATACATCCCCTTCTGGCAGTTTCATCAGCGCGAAGTCTTGCACGCGGGGCGGCGAACTGATGCGCTTGGTCACCATGAAGCTGTGGCCGCGTTCGAAATTCTCTATGTCCTGAACTGCGTCGATGTACTGGCGTACCGTGGCGTTGATCCATAGGCCACCGAATACGCAGACCTCCACATTCGGGTCCGCGACGAGAAGTTTTGCGATGGGTGCTCCCTCGATGAGGCGTTTGTATTCCGCCGGCGTAGGTCGTACAACCGTGGTCAGGTACTGACCCAATCGCGAAGGAAACTTGGGTACACCGGGCGGCACCGTTTGGCAGAAGGCGGCGCTACAGAAGATCGCTACCCCCACGCGCGCATACCGCAATCCCGCTTGCATGAGCGACATCATTGCGGCTCAGGCTTCCCGAGTCATGTCGGTGACTCGCCTTGGCGGTAGACCCCCGCCGTCACCGGCTTCACCGGTGTTGCCGAATGTTCAACGCCGGCGGCAGCATAGACTTCGGCTCCCTCCAGGGTTTCGCGGACAAGCAGTTGTTCGACGATTCGATCCCGCTTGCTCCGATTCTCTCTCCGCAGCCGGCGCGCCTCAGCGTAGCACTCGTTAGTGATGCGGCGAAGCTCCTCATCGACAGCGTGGAGCATCTCCTCGGATCCGCCGGCGATCCGGGGATCACCCTCCGCGGGCAACACCGGGAGTTTGCCGGTCCGCTCCGACATGCCCCACCGGCCGGCCATGAAACGGGCGATGCGCGTAACGGTCGCTCGGTCACTCTCGGCGCCGGTCGTGAACTCCTGATACGTGCGGCCGCCCGTGCCGCTCTGCTGGCCGGGACGCTCCTGGCCGCCAGGCAGAGGCACGGGTTTCCGTAGCGCACCCTCAGTTGTATTGCCGTGGGCAAAGACCTCACGGACGTTCTTGTTCGCCGCTTGGGCTTTGAGCTCGGTGTACGGAATGCTCTGCGGCCCGCTCATGCGGTCCTGCACGGTCAATCGACCGAAGAAAATCGCATAGCCTGGGACAAACGCCGCGATCGTGCGCCAGCGAGGCCGGCGCTGCGGCGCCCGCCCTGTCGGGAGCCCTTCCGCGCGCCAGGGCCGCGACGGCCGTTGCTCCGGTGACCGCCCTTCATCCTGAGAGTGGGTCCTCGCTGCGGCTTCCTTTGCCGCCATATCGACCTCCTCCTGGCAGCCAGCCGGCTGTCCAGTCTAGCCCTGGGGCGCCATGGATTCTATCATTGCAGCAGGAGCGCTGTGCGCCAGTCGCGCAGCACCCGCCGCGCGGCACCAGCCGCGCAGCAATCCTGGAGGGACCGTGATGAACCAGACGACCCAGGCAGCCCCATATCAGCAAGAGGCGAAACAGGTTCTTTCCGCGCTCGGCAGCGAGGGGCATCGCGGTTTGAGCGAGCAGGAGGCCCGCGCGCGACTCCAACGCTACGGCAGGAACGAACTGGCGCCGGAGAAGCCTGTGCCCGCATGGAGAAAGTTCCTGGCGCAATTCGAGGATGCGCTGGTCATCCTGCTGTTAGTAGCGACCGGCATCTCGGCTGGCTTATGGCTGTACGAGCGGGATACGGCGCTACCTTACGAGGCGATCGCGATTTTCGCCGTCGTGGTGCTCAACGCCGCTATGGGTTACATCCAGGAGTCCCGGGCGGCATCCGCGGTGGCCGCCCTGAAGCAAATGGCTGCGGCCCACGCGAACGTCATCCGGAATGGCGAGCGCCGGGGCGTGCCGGCTGCGGAGGTTGTGCCGGGCGACATCATCCTGGTCGAGGAAGGCGATACCGTTCCCGCGGATGCGCGCGTCCTTCACTCCACATCTCTCAAGGTCGCGGAGGCGGCGCTGACCGGTGAGAGTCTGCCGGTCGCCAAGGACTCAGCTCCCATTCGCGAAGACGTCGCGCTGGGAGACCGGGACAACATGGTCTTCAGCGGCACCGCAGTGGCATACGGGCGAGGCCGCGCAGTCGTCGTCGCAACCGGCATGCAGACCGAGATGGGCCGCATCGCCGGGATGCTCCGGGACACCCCGGACGAAAGAACCCCGCTACAGAAAGAACTGGACCGCATCGGCAGGATTCTGGGGCAGGCTGTCATAGTCATAGCCATTGTGATGATCGGTACGATCATCCTCTTCGAACACGTGCGCGGCTGGCCGGCCATCCTGGACGTGCTTATCCTGGGCATCGCACTCGCGGTAGCCGCGGTCCCGGAGGGTTTGCCCGCCGTTGTGACCGCGGTCCTGTCTCTCGGTGTACAGCGCATGGCAAAGCGGAACGCGATCATGCGCCACCTCGCCGCCGTGGAGACCCTCGGCTCGGCGAACGTCATCGCATCCGATAAGACAGGCACGCTGACCAGGAATGAGATGACGGTGCGCGCCGTCGTCACGGCGAGCGGGCGAGTCAGGTTCGGCGGCACGGGATACGCTCCGGTGGGTGAAGTGGAAACGGAAGAGGGAGGACCAGTCGAGGGCGTGCTGCGCACCGAACTCCACCGCGCGCTCGCAGTCGCCGATCGCGCCAATAACGCGGTATTGCAGCAGCACGGTGACCGTTGGACCGTGCAGGGCGACCCCACCGAAGCTGCGCTGGTCGTTGCGGCACGCAAAGCCGGCCTCGAAGCCGAAAGGCTGGAGAGCCGTTTCGAGCGCGTCGGGGAGGTTCCGTTTTCCTCCGAACGGAAGTTGATGAGTACAATCCACACCGATGCGGAGAGGCAGGAGCGCCTGCTCGTTTTTGTCAAAGGCGCTCCTGACGTGCTGCTCGCGCGGTGCTTGGAGGAACTGATCGGGGAGAATGCGAGACGATTGACCGACGAGCGGCGCCGGGAGATTCTGGCTATCAATGAAGATCTCGCTGGCCGGGCGTTGCGCACTCTCGCGATTGCCTATCGTTCGGTGCCTGTAGGCGCGCTCGAGATCGAAGATGTCGACGAGCGCGTGGAACGCGAGCTGGTCTTTGCCGGCCTGATCGGCATGCTCGATCCCCCGCGCGACGAAGCGAAGGATGCGGTCCAGCGGGCAAAAAGCGCGGGGATACGGCCCATCATGATCACCGGTGACCATCCGGTCACGGCGCAGGTCATTGCGCGGGAACTCGGAATCGCCAGCAATGGGAGAGCACTCAGCGGCGCCGAGTTGGCCTCCATGTCCGACGGCTCGCTGGTCCAGGCCGCTAGAAGTGCGTCAGTCTACGCCCGCGTGAATCCCGAGCACAAGCTGCGGATCGTCAGGGCGTTGCAGCGGGATGGCGCGGTCGTCGCAATGACCGGGGACGGAGTCAATGATGCACCGGCGCTGAAGGCCGCCGACATCGGCGTCGCAATGGGGGTTACCGGAACCGATGTTTCCAAAGAAGCCGCCGACATGGTCCTGGCGGACGACAACTTCGCGACCATTGTCGCCGCGGTCGAGGAAGGGCGTGCGATCTTCTCGAACATTCGCAAGTTTCTGCGTTTCCTGCTCTCGTCGAACATTGGCGAAGTACTCACGATGTTCTTCGGCGTTCTGCTGGCGAATGTCATCGGTTTGCAGGCGGACGGGAGTGCGGTTGTCCTGCCGCTGCTCGCGACTCAGCTTCTGTGGATCAACTTGGCGACGGACGGCGCGCCCGCTCTGGCCCTCGGTTTGGATCCCGCTGACCAGGAGGTCATGCAGAAACCTCCCCGGCCGGCTGGCGAACCTGTGGTCACGCGGCGTATGTGGTCGGGCATCTTCCTTGTCGCAGTCGTGATGGCCGCGGGAACGCTGTCGGTTCTGGACGCTTCGCTGCCAGGTGGGCTCATCGAAGGCTCCGGCAACATGCGATACGCGCAAACGATGGCCTTCACGACGCTGATGCTCTTTCAGTTGTTCAACGTCTTCAACGCGCGGTCTGACGAGCGGAGCGCGTTTCAGGGTTTGTTCACAAACGCTTGGCTCTGGGCGGCGATCGGATTGGCGATCGCGCTCCAGCTAGCGGTTGTCTACGTTGCTGTGCTCCAGCAGGCGTTTTCGACGGCCGCCCTGAGCCTCGCCGATTGGCTGCTGTGCACGGCGGTTGCGAGTTCGGTACTGTGGCTGCGGGAATTGAGTAAAGCGGTAACGCGAATGAGGAGCCGGTGAGAGCGGCCGGCAGCGCTCTTCTTGGCGCGATGAGCACTGTCAGAGACTACGTCCCGCCTGGGATTTCGCGGTCGCGCATTGCTGGACGAGATGGGGAAGCCGCATTTCTTCCGGCGTAGGGCCCGAAAACTCAAACAGCCCAATTCCCTTGACCAGCCTAATGTCTGTTTGGTCAGTCTTTCGCCCCGGGATATTGTGCATGTGGTACGGGTTGGCCAGCAGCAGCCCAAACACCCCTTCCAGCACGTGCCACACCGGCTTCCAGTTCACCCCGGTCGATTCCATCGCCACCTGCTTCACCTTGCCGGCGCACAGCCACATCTTCAGCCTTCGCAGGTCCTTCCAGTAGTTGGCGAACTCCTTGATCCGCACCTCGCGTTGTCCTTCTTCTCCCAGCACCAGCACGCAGGCCGTCACCTGGTCTTTGTGCACGTCCAGACCGCAGCATCGGGAGTAAACTGCTTGCACGGAGCCTCCTTTGCCGCCGAGCTTGGGACGCTAAAAGAAGAACTGACGATCCTTCACGGGCTCTCCACCTGGCGGCGGAGGCTCCAATTCGTTGTTCCATCCAAACACCCCGGGCCAGATTCACCGGCGGGCTCATAGGCACCAACTGAGAACCGACCTCAGAATGCCGGCGGCACCCTCCGCAATGCCCCCTCTCGCGCCCGTTTTCATCCCTCGTTGTGCGTTCCCGGCAGGGGGCGCATGAGGGATTCACGCCTCTCCCTACAAAAATATCTACCTTTCTTTTCAACAAACCACACCATCTTTTGCCCCGAAACGCTTTTCCCCCCATGCGATCCTTTATTCGTAGGCAGGCCTCTGTGCCTGCCTTTTTCATTTCCACCCAAGAAAGGACCGAATATCATGGCATCCGCAGCCCAAATCACCGCCAATCAGGCCAACGCCCGGCGCTCCACCGGACCCAAGTCCCCAGAAGGCAAAGCCCGATCTTCAGAGAACTCCCGCCGTCACGGCCTCACCGCCGCCTGCCCCGTTGTCGACCCCGCCCAATCCGCCGCCTTCGACGAATACCGCGAAGCCCTCCTCCTCGATACCCAGCCCGAAGGTCCTATCGAAGAAGAACTCTTCCTCCGGATGCTCACTTCCGGCTGGAACCTCCGCCGCGCCCGCCAGTTTGAAACCTCCCTCCTCGAAACGGCCAACCTCGCCGAAAACGACCAGGACGCCGCCCGCCTCTCCCGCATCGCCCGCTACCGCCGCGAACTCGAGCGCTCCTACGAACGCGCCCTCACCCATCTCCAGGTCCTCCAAACCCAGCGCGCCATCCTCCTGCAGCGCCCGGCCGAAATCATCGACACCGTCGCTAAATTCACCCCCCTTGCCGCCCTCGGAGCCATCGCCCCGGACAAAGCCCCGTTCCTCTTCCCCACCCACCAGTTCGGCTCCCCCAGAGCCACTTTCTACGATTCCCGGAACGAAGCCAGTTGCGCCGCCGAGCTCATCCGCGAACAGCGCCGCAATGCCGTGCCCCCCACTCCAGAGGAAGTGCAGGCGGTCCTGAACAACTTTTGCATGAGCGCAAAAGCCTTCACTGCCGCCTAGTCCGCCCCCCAGCGCACACGATCCTGTAACTCACGCCCGCCCTCCGTCGATCTTTGACAACCGCATGCTCACCAGCTCGCCGCAGCCCCGTGGTCTCCCACGCCTGGAGAGGCCACGGCGCCGCGGTCCGGCCGCTTCGGCGGATCCTCGCATCCCCAAGAACCGCCCTCGACGGAGCGAACCCAAGCACTTGTCCTGTACAATCACACCGAAACCCCTCCATGCCCAAAGCGAAGCCCCTCACCCCGGACGACTTCCGCCGCGCCGCTCTCAGCTTCCCCGGCGCCGAAGAGGGCTCCCACCACGGCGCCGCCGACTTCCGCCTCGAAGGCCGCATCTTCGCCTCACTCGCCCATCAGGCTCACGGCCTCGGCAACCTCTTCCTCGATCCCGCCCAACAGGCTGAATTCATCGCCACGCGCCCCGGCATCTTCACCCCGGCTCCGGGCGGTTGGGGCCGCATGGGGGTCACCCACATCGTGCTCGCCGCCGCCACGCCGGACGACCTCGCACGCGGCATGGAGACCGCCTACTCACGCCGCGCGGCCATCAACGCAGCGGCCAGGCGCAAACGCCCGGCCGCCAGGAAAATACGCCTCCTCTGACCTACTCCATCGCGATCTCGTAAGGCGCGATCGTCACCGCCTTGCCCGCCGGCGTCTTCACCGTCGCCACGTGGTTGGAGAAGTTCAGCAGCGCCAGCTTGCCGTTTTCCAGCACACTCCAGTAGACGCCCGCCGGCTTCTCCATCCGCAGCGCCGCTTTCACTTCAGGCCGGATGCCCGGCAGTTTCAGCGCCAGGTCGCGTAGAAACTCGGCGTAGAACTGGCCCGGCACCAGGTCGCCGTGCCACAGCACCACCTTGCCCTTGCCCGTGTCGCCGGCCAGCCACTTCGTCGCGATCGACTGGTCGCCCTCCACCGTGATCGGGTTCCCCCGCGGCCTCGGCGCATACACCAGCACGCCGCCGTTCTTCACCCAGGCGTCGATCTTTTCGAGCACCGGTTTCTCCATCACCGAACCCCACAGGAACACCAGCATCTTGTAGCGGTCCAGCGCGCCGTCCAGAATCATCTGCTCGCTCGCGTAGTCGTAATCCATCACCGCTCTCAGGTCCCGCCCCGGCTGGAAGAACGTCCCCGCCCAGCGGTACCGCACCAGTTCGTCGTCCAGCTTGATCGCCGAATCGGGGTAAAACGCCGCCACGTCGATCACCGGCTTCGCCCGCTGGTCGATCAGCTTGCCCATCCTCAGCCACGCGTCGATCGCCTGGTCGTTCGCCGTCAGGTTGCCCAGGTAGTAGAACAGGTGCACCGCGCCGTTGGTCACCTCGTTGTAGAGCCGCGCCATCACCCCGCGCTTGCTGCCGTAGCCGCCCGGCTCATAGCCCAGCTCAATCCCGTAATACCGCGCCGCCGACGACGCCATCCGCGTGATCGTGAAGTTGTCCGCGAAATCGTCCCCCTCGTTCGTCAGACGGATACCGCCTTTGATCTTCACCATGCTCCGCGCCTGGTAGGAATAATCCGTGCCCACCTGCGGCATGCCCCAACCGCCCGACGATTGGTGGATCATCACGCCCGGCAGCGCCGCCCGTGACCACAACGCCCACTTCTCGCACCAGTCGCTCATCGCCCCCATGTACCAGTTCTGGAAATCCATCCTCTGCCGCCGCGTCAGCGCCGTCTCCGGCAGGAACGTTTTCACCTCGTCAAACGACCCGTACTTGCCGCTCCACTCTTTGTTCAATGCGTCGATCGTCGGGTACTTCTGCTTCAGCCAGTTGCGGAAGTCCGCCTGCGCCCACTCGTCTCCCGCCCAGTAGCCGATGTGCGTGTGGTGCTGCTGGAAGCCGTAGCCCGGCCCCTTCGCCGGATACTGCGCCTCCCCGTAGTCGCCGCTCGGCCCCAGCCGGATGCCCAGCAGCGACGGCTTCTTTCCATACCGCTTGCCGAACTCGGCGATGAACTTGCTCGCATACTCCGTCTGGAACGGATGGAAGATCGTCTGCGTGTCATGCACAATGCCGTGCTCCAGGCACTTGAAGCCCCGGTCGTCCGCTGAACCGTGCAGCCACGCCGGCAGCGCGTAGCCCGAACCCGCCAGCAGCATCGGGAACCACTTCAGCCCGTGCTTCTCCACTTCCGCCAGAATCGCGTCGTAGTAGCTCCAGTCGTACTCGCCCCGTTTGCGCTCCACGTAGCCCCAGCGAACATACGTTTCCACGCCGTTGAATCCCAGCGCCCGCACCAGCGGCAGTTCGTTCTTCAATCCGGCCAGCGCCTGCGGAATCTGGTCCGGCGTCAGCGCATCGCCGGCCGCCGAACTCACTCTCTCCGAATGCCGCGTAAACCCGATCGCCGGCTCCACCAGAGGCGCGTGCTCCGCCGCCGGCTCCACATCCGTCAACACCGCCGACTTCAGATAATCCAGCCCCTCCACCCTCACCTTCTTTGGCGTCTCATTCACAAAGTGGAAGCCCGCCCGCCGCACCTTGCCCGTGTTCACTCTCGCCACGCCCCATTGCTCCGGCTGGCCCACACCTGGCGAAATCGAGATCAACCCGTAGCCCCTGTCCACGTACTCCAGCACCAGCCACGCGCCCCCCGCCGGCGCCGCGTCGATCGCCAGCCGGTACGCCGAACGCGAGTAATAATCCTTGCTCGGGGCCAGCCGCGCCGTTGCCGCCGCGCCCACGCCTTCCACGCGCCACGGCGAATCCTCCGCCTTCTCCATCCGGATTCCTTTTTCCTGCGGAGGCGCTCCAGCCTGCCAGCGAGCCAGTTCACCGCCGCTCAGTCCCGCGGCAACAAGGAGGGATACAGTTACAAGTCGCACACAAAGAGTGAATCAAAGTGCGCGCGATTCCGCAATCACCAATTGCGGGTTTTCAGATCGTAAGGCACGCGATAGCCCAACCCCATCCGCGCCCGGCGCTTGCCGGCGATCGGCTCCCGCTCGCCCCACGGGTCGGCTTCGAACTCCGCGCAGGTGCCCGCTTCCCGCAGCCGCACCTCCTCCACATTCGGAGGTTCGTTCACCGCCACATACTCGAACGGCCGCGTCCAGCCCAGGGCTGCCCGATGCAGCACCCCAATCCGCCGGCCCTTGAAGCCCCAACCGCACACCGTCACCCGCTCCGGCCACGCCCCCGCCACCTGCTTGTACCGGTGCAGCCCATACAGCACGTTCAGGAACGAATCCAGCGCATGCTCCTCCAGCACCGCCCGCTCGCGCACGTCCACCGCGCCCCACCAGCCGTACCACTCCGCGATGCGCCAGTACGCCAGCGCCTCCGTCACCGGACCAGCGCTCCGCTCCGTCGCCGTGCCGCTGAACATCAGCAGCCCCTCCGGCCGCTGCTCAGCCAGTTCCACGCCCGCCCGGATGTGCTCCACAAAGTAGCGCGGCTCGCTGTTCTGATACGGCTTCAAATGCCATGAGGCGTCATCCATCGGATCGCCCCGCAGGTTCCACACCGCGTGGCCCGGCACCAGGATGAGTTCGCGGAACATCAGAAGAGCTTGTTCTGCCCCCAGCCCATCGGGCGCCGCTCTACGCCGAAATACTCGAACGCCCGCTCAGTGCCGATGCGCCCCCTCGGTGTCCGGTCCAGGAAGCCGAGCTGCATCAGATACGGCTCGTACACTTCCTCAATCGTGTCCGGCTCTTCGTCCGTCGAAGCCGAGATCGTCGAGAGCCCCACCGGCCCGCCGCTGTACTTGTCGAGAATCGTCAGCATGATCTTCTTGTCGATCTCGTCCAGGCCGAAACGGTCCACTTCCAGCAGGTCCAGCGAATCTCTTGCCACTTGCAGCGTCACGTGCCCGCTGGCCCGCACCTGCGCATAGTCGCGCACGCGCCGCAGCAAGCGGTTCGCAATGCGCGGTGTGCCCCGGCTGCGGCGCGCCACCTCTTGCGCCGCATCCTCGTCCACCGGCGTCTCCAGCAGCTTGGCCGCCCTCAGCACAATCTTCTGCATCTCCGGCACTTCGTAGTGCTTGAGATAAAGGATCAGCCCGAAACGCCCCCTCAGCGGCGCGCTCAGCAGACCCTGCCGCGTGGTGGCGCCCACGCCCGTGAACGACTGAATCGGCAGCGAGTGCGTGCGCGCCCCCGGCCCCTGCCCGATCACGATATCCACCCGGAAATCTTCCAGCGCCGAGTACAGCACCTCTTCCACGTCCGGCATCAGCCGGTGGATCTCGTCGATGAAGAACACCTGCCGCCCGCGCAGGTTCGAAAGAATGCCCGTCAGGTCCAGCTTCTTCTGCAGCATCGGCCCGCTGGTCAGGTCGAAGGGGACGTCCAGCTCCTGCGCGATGATGTTGGCCAGCGTGGTCTTGCCCAGCCCCGGCGGACCGATCAGCAGAACGTGGTCCATCGCCTCGCCGCGCAGCCGCGCCGCCTCAATGGTCACCTTCAGTAGCTCTTTCACCTTCGCCTGCCCGGTGAAATCGTCCAGCCTCCGCGGGCGCAGGCTCGCCTCGAACTGCAGTTCTTCGGCCGTCGCCGACGCTGAAACAATTCTCCGGTTTTTGTTCTGCTCCGCCATTTGCTTGGAGATGCCCTGGAAACTCCTAGGTTATCTCAGCAGTTCCATCGCACGCCGGAACAGCGGCTCAAAGCCCTGCCCGCCGGTCTCCGCCGCCGCCTTCTTCACCGCCGCCTCCGCCGCCGGCCGCTGGCTGCCCAGGTTCACCAGCGCGCTGATCACGTCGTTCTCGTCCTGCGAGAAGACCACCGCCGCCGGACCCTTCGCCTCGCCCGCCGGCGACGCTCCCAGGCCCTCCATCTTGTCGCGCAGCTCCAGCACCATCCGCTCCGCCGTCTTCTTGCCGATGCCCGGCACCCTCGTCAGCGATGCCACATCCCCGGCCCGGATCACGCGCACCAGATCCGCCGCCACAATGCCGCTCAACACCGTCACCCCCAGCTTCGGCCCGATGCCGCTCACGCTGATCAGCTTCTCGAACAGCACCTTCTCCTCGGAGCTGTGGAAGCCGAACAGCAGGATGGCGTCTTCCCGCACCACCGTGTGTATGCGCAGCTTCACCTCCGCCCCCGCCGCCGGCAGCGCCGTGAACGTCGACACGGGGATTGTGACGTCGTAGCCCACCCCGCCCGCCTCGACAATGGCCTGGTTCGGGTGCTTCTCCAGCAGAATCCCACGAAGATGCGCGATCATGATCCCCCATTCTCGCAGGTCCGGTTACCCTGAAAGGAATGGCACGCCGCCTCTTCTACGTCGACGAAATCACCGGCCGCAGCGCTTACCTGCGCGGCGAAACGGCTCAGCATCTGCGCAAGGTCCTCCGTGCCGAACGCGGCCAGAAGTACGAGGTCAGCGACGGCGCTTCGCTCTGGCTGGCCGAGATCGAAGACTTCGGCAAGGACATGGTCCAGTTCAGCCTGCTCGAAGCCATCGAAGCCGTCGTGCCGCCCGCGCGCGTCCACCTCTACGCCGCGCTCATCAAGTTCGATCACTTCGAGTGGATCCTGGAAAAGGCCACCGAACTCGGAGTCGAGCGCATCACGCCGGTCTACTCCTTGAGAGTGGAGAAGGGCCTGGACCAGGCCGCGCTGAAGCGCATGGAGCGCTGGCGCCGCATCCTGCTCGAGTCCGGCCAGCAGGCCCGCCGCCTCTCGCCGCCCGCACTCGACGAGCCCGTCAAACTCGCCGCCGCGCTGGCCGCCGAAAACCCGCTGCGCCTGTGGCTGGAAGAAGCGCGAGGCGCCCGCCCTATCCTGGAAGCCCTGCCGCCGTCGATGCCGGAAGCCGCCCTCCTCTGCGGCCCCGAAGGAGGTTGGGACGACCGTGAACGCGCCGAAGCGAACGCCGCCGGCTGGACCGCCATCTCCCTGGGCCCGCAAGTGCTGCGCGCCGAAACCGCCGCGCTGGCCGCTCTCTCGGTCCTCTCCGCCTGGGCCTCCAGGAAGGCTTAAGCGCTTTCCTTGTACAGCCCGAACTCCGCAAGCGCCGGAGCCGCGGCCGCGTCCGTGATCCGGACTCGCACCTTGTTCGTCTTCACCGGCTGCGCCAGCTTCGCCAGCCGGCAGGAACCAATACTCGTGCCCTCCGCAACGGAAGCCCACGCGCCGTCCTTCCAGGCCTCCACAGCGAACGCGCCGATGCGCTGCCCCAGCCGGATCTCTTCCCGAAGCCGGATCACGTTGAACTCCGCTTCGCCCTTCAGCGCAAATTCGACCTCGGCCGTCTTTGCGCCCTCGGCCGCCACCCAGGCAGTGTCGCGCTTGCCGTCCAGTAGCTGCGCCGCCTTGTACGGCCCGGCGAGCGTGCTGGATGCCTTCACCTTCGCTCCGGCGGCCAGGTTCTTTTCAAACAACGCTGCCAACTGCGCGCCGAAGCTCTTCAAGGAAGCCACGTCGTTCTCGTGCAGCAGGCCGCGGCGGTCCGGCGGCACATTCAGCAGGAAGCTGGCGCCGCGCCCGACCGACTTGAAGTAGAGATCCATCAACTGCGCCGGCGTCTTCACCTTCTCGTTCTGGTTGGCGTGCCAGAACCAGCCCGGCCGGATGGAGACGTCACACTCCGCCGGCAGCCACTTCTTGCCGTTGCGCGTGCCGGTGCCGCTCTGCTTGGCATTGACGTCGCCCGGCGAGGCGTCGCCACCCTTATCGCCGACCGGATCGTACGTGGCCCAGCAGGTCTCGTTCGCGAAGCCGCGCTCGTTGCCCACCCAGCGGATGTCGGGGCCCACGTCGCTGAAGATGACGGCGTTGGGCTGCAACTGCCGCACGAGTTCCCAGGTCTTCGGCCAGCCGTAGTAGGTCTTCTTGTCAATGGTGCGCTTCTCCCGCGCTCCCCCATAGAAGCCATCGCCGCCGTTGGCGCCGTCATGCCACACCTCGTAGATGGGTCCGTACTCGGTCAGCAGTTCTTTCAACTGGGCGCGGTAGGTCTCGACATACTCGGGCCGGCCGTACTGTGCATTGTTGCGGTCCCAGGGGGAAAGGTAGACACCGAACTTCAAGCCCTGCTTGGCGGCCGCCTGCGAGATCTCTTTCACGACGTCGCCCTTGCCGTCGCGCCACTTGCTGCGCTTCACCGAATGCTCCGTGGTCTTCGTCGGCCACAGGCAGAAGCCGTCGTGGTGCTTGCAGGTCAGGATGACGCCCTTCATCCCGCCGGCCTTCAGCGCGGAGACCATGGCGTCGGCGTCGAATGCGGTGGGGTTGAAAATAGACGGATCCTCGTCGCCGTAGCCCCACTCCTTGTCCGTGAAGGTGTTGGTGGTGAAGTGCAGGAAGCTGTAGACCTCCATCTGGTGCCACAGCCACTGCCCGGCCGAAGGCACGGCGCCGAACGGCTGCGGCTTCGACGCGGCCTGCAAAGCAAAGGGCGCCGCCGCAGCCGCGCCCAGGAAGGAACGCCGGGTGGAAAGGAGGTGAGTGCTCATGCACTCGCATTGTATCGCCGCTAGTAGCGCCAGCTCTTCAGGTCCGCTCCGGGCGGATGATTGGCTTCCATGCGCTCCAGCATGCGCGGCAGGTACATGGTGTTGTAGCGCAGGCGCGAGATGCCGTTGGGCAGCGTGGGGTCGCCGTTCCAACAGTGCTCGGCCCGGTCGCCGTACGCCACGGTGGCATCGGCCTTCGGACCGTTGGCATTCTTCAGAAAATCTTCCATCAGGTAGACGGCGTTGTTGAGGTAGTAGGTGTCCATGTCGCCGCAGTAGATGTGGAGCTTGCCCTGCAGCTTGGGGCCCAGCTTGGCCCAGTCGCGCTCGAGGATGTAGCGCAGGTCGAAGTTCTCTTTCCAGTAGGCGGCCACCTTGGGGTCGATGACGCCGGTGGCTTTGTCGAAGATCCGCGCCGGGTAACCGTCGGGACCGATGGGCGAGTAGACCGCCTCCCAGATATCGAACTGCTGGCCGCTGCGCGTCCTGGTGCCGAGGGCCAGCTCGAGCCGGTTCATCTGCTCGATGGTGACGGTGACCTTGCCCAGGTAGTCGCGGGCTCCGGGCCGGGCCACCTTGGTGTGCGGGCCTTCGAGGAAGTAGGCGTTGTGGTCTTCGTAGAGGTTGATCTGGGTGTACGCGCGGAAGTCGATCGGATCGGGGCAGGCGCCGAAAGCTCCGTTGAACTCGTCGGGGTAGAAGATCTGGACGGCGAGCGCTTCCCAGCCGCCGGTGGAGCCGCCGTAGGTGAAGCGGGCCCAGCCCTGGCCGATGCCGCGGAAGCGGCGCTCGATCTCGGGGACGAGTTCCTTCATGATGGCGTCTCCGTAGGGACCGAGGTTGGCGGAGTTCACGGCGTAGGAGTCGTCGTAGTAGGGATTGGCGTGCTGAATCTCAACGATGAGGAAGCGCGGGAAGCCGGGCGAGGTCCACTTCCTGTAGAAGTCGTAGGCCTCCTGCTGCTGAATCACATTGAGGCCGTTCATGCGGAAGCGGGCGGAGTAGGTTGGCTTCAGGTTGGGATCGGGCGGCTCGGTGCGGAAGCCGCCGAAGTCCGCCGGGAAGTGGCCGTGGAAGATGGCCAGCGGGTAGCGCGCTTCGGGGTGTGTGTCGAAGCCTTCGGGCAGCAGAATGTGGGCGCCGAGATACATGGGCCGGCCCCAGAACCTGGTCAATAGCTCGCTCTGGATGCGAATGTGCTTGATGTACTTGGTGTCCTGGAGCGGCTCGATGGGCGGCATGACGGAGTCGAGCGTGAGGCTGATCTTCGAATCCGGACCGATGGTGACCTGGACGGGCTTCGAGTAGAGGTTGCCGGGGGCGCGGCTCCACTGGCGTCCTTCGCCGCGGTCGGTGGGCAGCTTCAAGGTGCGGCCGTCGGCGAAGTGGAAGGTCTCGTAGAGGTCGAGCACGGCCTGGATGGTGTATTCCCCGGGCTTGAGGTCTTTGAAACTTGAAATGGGGTAGCCGGGCGAGGCGGCGTCGAAGGCCACCGGCGTGCCGGGCTTCCAGTTCTCGACATCCTGGCCGAAGACGATCTGGGTGTTCGGGCTGTCGTTGACCTGAAAGCGCGGCTCGGCCTTAGGGTCAGTGGAGAGGAGGATGAGAAGGCGGCCGTCGAGAGGCTTCGTGGCCTGGACGGCGGGCAGCGTGACGGAGATGGTTTCCGCCGGCGCAAGCAGCGCCGGCAGAAGCAGGGCAAGAGTCCTTACCAGAGTTTGCATTGTTTTTCGACGGGACGGACCATGGGGTCGCCCTGCTTGCACTGGAAGGCCTTGTGGAACTCCGGCATGTTCTGCAGAGTGCCGATGGCGCGCCACTTGGGCAGGGGATGGGGATCGGTATTGAGGCGCAGGCGCATGGACTCAGGACGGTCCTGCGAGGCCCAGACGCGAGCGAAAGAGAGGAAGAAGCGCTGCTCGGCGGTGAAGCCGTCCATGACGGGGCCGGGCTTGCCGTGGAGGGAGCGCTGGTAGGCCTTGAAGGCGAGGGTGAGGCCGCCGAGGTCGCCGAGGGCTTCGCCGATCACCAGCTTGCCGGTGTGGTGCAGGCCGTCGCCGACTTCCAGCGTGTTGTATTGATCGATGACGCAGGCGGCGCGGTCGTCGAACTTCTTGCGGTCTTCGGGGGTCCACCAGTTCTTGAGGTTGCCCTCGGCGTCGAACTTGGAGCCCTGGTCGTCGAAGCCGTGGCCCATTTCGTGGCCGATCACCGCGCCGATGGCGCCGTAGTTGACGGCATCGTCGGCTTCCATGTCGAACATCGGCGGCTGGAGGATGCCGGCGGGGAAGGCGATTTCGTTCATGGTGGGGTTGTAGTAGGCGTTGACGGTGGGCGGCGTCATGCCCCAGTCGTTGCGGTCGATCGGCTTGCCGATCTTGGAGAGCTGGTACATGCGGTTGTTGAGGCCGGCGGCGCGGAGGCTCTGATAGAAAGAGCCGCGCTGGATATCGACCTTGGAGTAGTCGCGCCAGCGGTCGGGGTAGCCGATCTTGGCGGCGAAGGCGTTCAGCTTGGCGACGGCGTTCTTCTTGGTTTCAGGGGCGAGCCAGTCGGCGTTTTCGAGCTCTTCCCGCAGCGTGATGCGGAGGTTCTCGACGAGTTCGTTCATCCGCTTCTTGGCGGCAGGCGGGAAGTGCTTGGCGACGAAGACCTGGCCGAGGGCGTCGCCCAGGGTGCGGTCGACGGTGTTGGCGCACTGCTGCCAGCGGGGGAGCTGTTCCTTGACGCCGGTGAGCACGGTGCCGGAGAAGGCGAAGTCCTCATCGCGGAAGGGCTTGGAGAGGTAATCGGCGGCGCCGTTGACCAGGCGCCAGCGGAGCCAGGTCTTCCAGTCGTCCAGCGGGAGGGCGGTGAGCTGCGAATTGAACTTCTTCAGCACTTCGGGCTCGGTGGCGTTGATGGGGGTGGATTCGGCGATGTTGAGCAGCTTGAGGATGGGGGTCCAGTTGAAGTCGGGCGTCAGGGCGTTGAGGCCGGCGAGGTCCATCTTGTGGTAGCGGGCGTAGGGGTCGCGGCGCTGGACGTTGGTCATCATGGCGCCGGCCATGGCGGTTTCAAAGCTCATGACGGTCTTGGCGTTGGCGGCGGCCTTCGCCTGCGGATCGCCGAGGAGGACGAACATGCGTTCGACGTGCTTCAGGTACTCTTCCCGGATCTTGGCGGAGCGGGGGTCTTCCTTGAAGTAGTAGTCGCGGTCGGGCAGTGAGATGCCGCCGGCGCCGACGTTGGCGATCATCTCCTTGGAGTTCTTGAGGTCGGGCAGGGCGAAGATGCCGATGGGACCGGCGCCGTTCTGCTTCTGGAAGTAGACGATGGCGGCCTTGAGGCCTTCGACATCCTGGATGGCGGCGACGCGGTCGAGGTCCGGCTGGAGGGGCTTGACGCCCTGGGCGTCGATGGCGGCGGTGTCGAGGCAGGCGGCGTAGAGGTCGCCGATCTGGCGTTCGGGAGAGCCGGAAGCGGCCTTGGAGACAACGGCGGCGTCGAGGATGGTCTTGAGGCGTTCGCGGTTGGCCTCGTTGACGACGGCCATGGTGCCCCAGCGGGCGAAGCGGTCGGGGATCGGGTTCTTATCGACCCAGGCGCCGGTGGCGTAGCGCCAGAAGTCGACGCAGGGCTTGCAGGAGGTGTCGAGGTCGCCCTTGTCGATGCCGCTCTTCTGGGCGCAGAGAGAGGCGGCGAGGCACACGGAGAGAATCAGGATTCGGAGGTGCATATCGTCTTTAGTGTATTCGTACGGCGCAGGGAACGTGGCGCCGCGGTCGGTTAGAGTTCGAGTTTCCAGGGTGCGCGGTAGGGGCGCAGGACCAGTTTTTGGGCGGCGGAATCGTTGAGGAATTTGTGGTTGGCGCCGTCCCAGCGCAGGGAGCGGCCGGCCTCCCAGGAGATGTTCATGAGGTGGGCGGCCGCGGTGGCCTGATGCAGGGTTTCGGGGGTGGCGTTGGGCTGCCTGCGGTTGCGGAGGTTTTCGATGAAGCGTTCGAAGTGGCGGTTGGCGTCCGGGGCGGGAAGGATGGTCTCTTCGGCGTTGACGTAGGGGCCGGTGGAGACGAGTTTGCGGCCGGCGGGCACCTCCTGGACGATGGAGCAGCCGGCACGGTCGAGGAGCATCGAGGCTTCGGTGCCGATGAAGAGTTTGCCATGGGCGCGGAGTTCGCGCCGGCCGCCGGTGCGCATTTCGTAGTGCAGCAGGAAGCCGTGTTTGGAGACGGGGCCGGGGCCGAACTCGAGTGTTCCGGTGAAGGTATTGGGATATTCGTGGTTGTCGACGTAGGCGAAGTTGCCGCCGGTGGCGAAGACGGATTTGGGCGAAGAGACCTGCATGGCCCAGAGGACGACATCGAGGTGATGGACGCCCCAGGCCACCTGGTGGCCGGCGCCGGAGACGCGGAACCAGTCGTAGCCGTAGTTGTAATAGATATTGGGGTTGTAGTTGCGGAAGGGAGAGGGGCCGACGAAGGCGTTCCAGTCGAGTTCGGGGGGCGGCGGGCAATCGGGCGGCGAGCCGGCGCCGGGGTAGTAGTTTTCGTAGTCCCAGACGCGGACTTCGGAGATCTGGCCGAGCTTGCCGGCCTGGATGAGTTCCACCGCCTTCTGGTAGTGCTCCATGCTGCGTTGCTGGGTGCCGGCCTGAACGATGCGGTTATATTTCTTCGCGGCAGCGATGGCGAAGGGGCCTTCGCCGATGCTCTGGCCCATGGGCTTTTCGAGATAGACGTCCTTGCCGGCGCGGCAGGCGGCGATCATGGGCAGGACGTGCCACTGCTGGTTCGTGGCGATGACGACGGCATCGACGTTCCTGTCTTCGACCAGCTTGCGGAAGTCCGGATAGGCGGCCACTTTGTCGCCGCCGGCCTTTTCGCGGAGTTGGGCGAGGTACTTGGAGTTGACGTCGCAGAGCGCGGTGAAGCGGACACCGGGGAGTTTGCTGAAGATGGGGAAGATGAGCCCGCGGCCGCGGGCCCCGCAGCCGATGAGGCCGAGGTTGATGGTGTCGTTGGGGCCGGCCTTGGCGCGAACGGTGTTGAGGGCAGCGGCGTTGAGGGCGCCGAGGAAGATCCTGCGAGGGGTGGGGCGTTCCATGAAAGAGGCACCTGCCGGGCGATCGGCGAAGGACCATCATTGTGAAAGCCGCCGGGGTTGTCAACCCGGCTGGATAGCGGCGTGGCTAGAGGATCTTTCCGTCGAGGAGAGGGTCCTTTTCCTGGCGCATCCAGCGTTCGGCCTCCTGCTTGAGGCGGAGGACGTCGGACTTGCGGGCCGGGTCGTTGATGAGGTTGGTGAGTTCGAGCGGGTCCCGGCGGCGGTCGAGGAGCATGGAGTGGTCGTGGTCGTGAAGGACGAGCTTTAGCCCTTCGGGAGAGATGACGGTGCGGGCACTGATGCGCGGGCCTTCGGGGCTATTGCCGGAGGTGTCGGGGTTCCATTGAGAGAAGACGAAGGGCTCGGGGTGCCGGCCGCCGGCGGCGAGCGGGAGCAGGGAGTGGCCGGGGAGGGGGACCTGTGGTTTGCGGCCGAGGAGGTCGAGGACGGTGGGGACGATGTCGATGGAACTGGTGTTGCTGGTGACGTGCGTGGGCTGCTGTTTGCGGTAAGGAGCGCGGATGAGGAGCGGGACGCGGACGGACTCTTCATACATGACGGTCTTGCCGACGAGGCCGTGGGCGCCCATCATCTCGCCGTGGTCGGAGGTGAAGACGATGGCGGTGTTTTCGGATTGGCCGGAGGCTTCCAGTGCCCAGAGGATGCGGCCAAGGGCCTGGTCGACCTGCGTGCAGAGGCCGGCGTAATTGCGGTTGAGGCGCTGCCAGCCGGCGCGGGTTTTGAGGTCCTGACCACCGAAGCCCGTCTGGGCGTAGCGGAGGCGGAGGGCCCTGTAGCCTTCGGGTTCGGGGCCGCTAAGATCGCGGCCGTTGTTGGCGGGGACGGGGGCCTCTTGCTCGGAATGGAGGTCGTTGTAAGGCCCATAGAAGGGCATATGGGGTTCTAGGAAGTTGACGCTGAGCATCCAGGGCTGGTTGGCGGAAGTGAGGATGAATCGGGAGGCCTCGGCGGCGAGGAAGGCGGGCTTGCAGTGCTCGACGGGTCGGTGGACGGCCCAATCGCGGGTGAAGTTTTTGCCGTTTTCGGGCTTGTAGCCGAGCGAGAGGAGCCAGTGGTGGTAGGAACTGCGGGCTTCTTTGTCGCGATCGGTGGAGTAGTACTTGTCGTAGCCGTCTTCGATGCTGGTCCAGTGCTGGAAACCGTGTTGAGAGAAGACCTCGTCGCCGAGGTGCCACTTGCCCATGTAGGCGGTGCGGTAGTTGCCGCCGGCGAGTTCGGGGAGCGCGGGGGTTTCGCGGCGGAGAGGGATATTGTTGTTGAGGCAGCCGGACTGGTGGGGCCAGAGGCCGGTCATGATGCAGGCGCGGCTGGGGGTGCAGACGGGCTGGGCGACATAGTTGCGATCGAAGACGACGCTTTCGCGGGCCAGCGCGTTGAGGGTAGGCATGCGGAAGCGGGTGTTGCCGTAGGCGGCGATGGTGTCGGCGCGCTGCTCGTCGGTCCAGAGGAAGAGGAGGTTGGGCTGGTCGCCGGCGCGGCGCTGGGCGCGGAGGATGGCGGGGGCGGCGGCGATGGAGGCAGTGGAAGCGAGCATCCGGCGGCGAGTGAGCATGATTGACAGTCTACAGTGGAGCGGGCGGGGCGCCGGAGGCGAATCGGAGGAGGCAATGGCTGAGGCAATGGCTGAGGATTGACATTGTCGGACTCGGGTGATAGGTTTGTCGCTGCATAGCATATCATAGCGGCATAAATATTCACACAGTACAGATGGAATCAGGAGAACGACGATGACGATTTCGAATGGCCTGCGCGTGATGGCGGCGGTGTGGGGCGTGGCGGCGATGGCGCAGACAGGTGCGGCGCTGAAGCCGCTGACGGTTTCGGCCAACCACCGTTTCCTGCAGACGAGCGATGGGAAGCCGTTCTTCTGGCTGGGGGACACGGCGTGGAAGCTGTTCCAGCAGTTGGACCGTGCGGAGACGCAGCGGTATCTCGATGACCGGCAGAGCAAGGGCTACACCGTGATCCAGTGCATGGTGCTGCACACGGGCGGCGACAAGGCGTTCAACGGCGCGGTGGCGCTGGCGGGCGGCGACCCGGGGCGGCCGGTGGTGACGCCGGGCAACGACCTGGACAAGCCGGGCGAGTACGACTATTGGGATCACGTGGATTGGGTGATCGACCAGGCGGCGGCGCGCGGCATCTACGTGGGCATGGTGGCGTCCTGGGGCTCGATTGCGCAGCGCGGCGCGCTGAACATGAAGAACGTGGAGAGCTACAGCCGGTTCCTGGCGGAGCGCTACAAGGGCAAGGCGAACATCGTGTGGATGACGGGCGGGGACACTTACGGGAACCGCAACACGGAGGTGTGGCAGGCGATGGGGCGGACGCTGAAGAGCGTGGATCCGGGGCACCTGGTGACCTATCATCCGTTCGGCCGGACGCGTTCGGCGACGTGGTTCCACAACGAGGCCTGGCTCGACTTCAACATGTTCCAGAGCGGCCACAGGCGCTACGACCAGGACACGGAACCGGGGGCGAAGGGCGAGGACAACTGGAAGTACGTGCAGGAAGACTATGCAATGACGCCGGTGAAGCCGACGGTGGACGGCGAACCCTCCTACGAAGGGATTCCGCAGGGCTTGCACGACGCCAAGCAACCGAAGTGGCAGGCGGAAGACTGCCGGCGGTATGCGTACTGGGCCGTGTTTGCGGGGGCGTTCGGGCACACTTATGGCAGCAACGGCGTGATGCAGATGTTCAAGGGTCCGAAGGTGGGCTCCTATGGGAACACGATGGTGTGGTCCGATGCGATCCAACAGGCCGGGGCGGGGCAGATGCAGTATGTGAAAAAGCTCATCCTGGCGCGGCCGTTTTTTGAACGGATTCCGGACCAGGGTCTGGTGGCCGGCGAGAACGGAGAGAAGTACGATCGCGTGATCGCCACGCGCGGGCAGTCGTATGCGCTGCTGTACATCTACACGGGCAAGCCCTTCAAGGTTCAGATGGGCCGGATCACGGGCCGCACGGTGCGCGCGGCGTGGTACAGCCCAAAGGACGGCAAGTGGACGGCGATCGGCGATTTCGCCAACAACGGCGTGCGCGAGTTCACGCCGCCGGGCACGCCGGGCAACGGCAACGATTGGGTGCTGGTGCTCGACGACAAGAGCAAGAACTACCCGCAGCCGTAGGGCGGCGGGTCAGGCCACCACTTCGAAGACGGCGGTGAACGGATGCGGTTGCGAGGCCGGACGCGCGATCTTCAAGCTGCCGGCCTCCTGCGTCCACTTCAGCTTCTCGTCGGAGCCGATGAGGCGGACGTTCTTGGCGCGCGGCGCGGCTTCGTTGGCGGCGCCGAGGGAGGGGAGGTCAATGTCCCTCTCCTGCGGTCCCATGCAGAAGACGTAGAGCTTGCCTTCCCTGGTGGTGTAGCGGATGTCGTCGGGCGAGAGGGGCTTGCCGGGGCCGCGGGGATTGGCGATGCGGTGGCGGGCGGCGATGCCGGGGCCGTCGCCGAACTTCTTCCAGGGGCGGGTGTCGTAGATGGCTTCGCCGTGGAGGCGCATCCAGGTGGTGATGTCGTGGAGGATGCTCTCCTCTTCGCTGTCGAGGGTGCCGTCGGGCATCTGGGGGACGCTGAGGAGCATGGTGCCGTTCTTGGAGACGACATCGACGAGGGTGTGGACCAGTTCCTTGGCGGAGCGGTAGCGGAAGTCGCGGTAGTACTGCCACTGGCCGAGGCAGGTGTCCATCTGGAAGGGCTCGGGGAGGATGGTGTCGGGGACGGAGCGCTCCATGTCGCGGGTGCCGGCGCCGGGCTGGTATTCGCCGTTGATGCCGTCGGGGCTGGTCTGTTTGAGCGAGTAGACACCTTGTTGTTCGCCGCCGTTCCAGCTCATGTTGGCGTTGTAGTAGTAGGCGGCGATGGTGCGGCCGAGCTGGCCGTACATGCCGCCGTCGGTGTAGACGAGGTCCGGCTTGTGCTGATCGATGAGGTCCTTGATGCGGGCGAACCAGGACCATTGGAAGTGGCGGGAGGGGTTGACGGGGAAGTTGGCGCCGGATTCGGGATGGGGTTCCCAGTATAGGTCCTGATTGGCGGGATCGTTGCCGTCGTAGGGGACGCCGGCGTAGGGGCCGGTTTTGTCGGCGCCCTTGTTGACGTTGAACCAGTCGTAGGACCAGGCGAGGTGTTCGGAGACGGCGAAGCGGAGGCCGTGTTCGCGGGCGGTTTTGTTCCAGATGCCGACCACGTCGCGCTTGGGGCCAAAGTTGACGGCGTTCCAGCGGTGGTGTTTGGAGTGCCAGCAATCGAAGTTGTCGCAGTGGACGCCGAGGGTGGCGAAGTAGCGGGCGCCGGCGCGTTTGTACATGCGCATGAGAGTTTCGGGCTCCCAGTTCTTAGCGGTCCAGAGGGGGATGATGTCCTTGAAGCCGAACTGCGAAGGGTGGCCGTAGGTCTTCAGGTGGTACTCGTACTGGCGGGTGCCCTGGACGTACATGTTGCGGGCGTACCAGTCGCCTTCCATGGGCGCGCCTTGCGGGCCCCAATGGGCCCAGATGCCGAACTTGGCGTTGCGGAACCAATCCGGGCAGCGGTACTGCTTGAGGGACTCCCAGGAGGAATCAAACGCGGGGGCCTTGGCTCCGAAGGCGGCAGGCCAGGGCAGGAGGCCGGCGCCGAGAGTGCGGAGGGCGGTTCTTCTGGAGGTGGAGAATCTGGCAGACATCTGGTTGGGATGTTATGCCAAAGCGGGCGGGAGCACAAATTGAATGAAGGTGCTTCCGGCGGGATTCCGCCATGCGGGATTGAGGAGGGATGAGGTGGCCGAATGGCGAATGTTTTGAGAGTTTGCGTTCCGAAGGTCGTTCCGTCCTGCGGAACTTCGGCCATCTCGAATTCCATTGGCTGAGAGGGCGGTTTGGGAGGCTGGGGAGTATCTGGTTCCGAAACAGTGACTTGCGAGCGGGTCTGAAATGCGTCGCGAGTATTTGCGGAGGGGCGGTGGAATCACATTGACCGTATTGCGGGCTGCTCTTATGCTGGCCGTGAATCAGGCCACCCAGTTGAGTGGCCGAGATGCTCCAAGAGGTGAGTTATGTTTCGCACGAGATTCCAGGTTCCACTCCTCCTGCTGATTACCGTGCTGCTGGCGGGCGTAGCAACCGGGCAGACGGTGACCGGCGTAATTACCGGCACGGTGCAGGATTCCAGCGGCGCGGCAGTGGCCGGGGCGAAGGTCCTGCTGAAGAACGACCGCACCGGCGACATGCGGGCGCAGACGAGCACGGCGACGGGAGATTTCGTCATCGCGGGCGTCGCGCCGGGCGTGTACAGCATTGTGGTTGAATCGAGCGGGTTCAAGAAGGTAGAGAAGACGGGGCTGATGGTGACGGCGGCGGAGAGGCTGGTGGCGGGCCAGTTTGTGCTGGAGGTGGGGAATGTCTCCGAGTCGATCACGGTGAGCGGCGAGGGCACGCCGGTGCAGACGATGAGCCAGGAGCGGTCGTCGGTGCTGACGAACGACCAGATGAACGCGCTGATGTCGCGGGGCCGCGACTTCATCGCGCTGTTGCGGGTGCTGCCTGGGGTGACGCCGAACGCGGATCCGGCATCGATCGGGCGGACGGGCTTCCCGAACATCCAGGGCACGCGCATGACGTATTCGACGATCAGCATGGACGGATCGTCGGTGAACGATCTTGGCAGCATGCAGGCGATGGGCGCGCCGACGAACATGGACGCGATCGGCGAAGTGAAAGTGCTGTTGTCGAACTACCAGGCGGAGTATGGGCGGACGGGCGGCGGCGTGATCAATGCCGTGACGAAGTCCGGCACGTCGGAGTATCACGGCACGGGCTACTACTACAAGCGGCACGAGCAGTTCAACGCGAACACTTTCTTCAACAACCTGAACAAGGTGGCGAAGCCGCGCTACCGGTACAACACGTGGGGCGGCACGATCGGCGGTCCGATTCCAGCGGGCAACTGGAACCGGGACAAGAACAAGCTGTTCTTCTTCTACTCCCAGGAGTATCTGCCGACGGCGACGCCGGGCAGCCTGCAGAAGGTGACGATGCCGACGGATCTGGAGATCAACGGCGACTATTCGCAGACGCTGGACACGGGCAACAAGCTGGTGGTGATCAACGATCCGAACAACAACAAGACGCCGTTCGCGGGGAACAAGATTCCCTCGAACCGGATCGATAAGAACGGGCAGGTGATTCTGAACGCGTTTCCGACGCCCAACTTCACGGACCGGACGATTTCGGGCGGCAACTACAACTACACGTACCAGGAAGTGATTCAGAGCAAGCAGAACAACATTGTCTTCCGTGTGGACGCGAACCCGACGGACAAGATCCGGATGTATTTCCGCGGCGCCGTTTACCGCCAGCCGCAGGACGGCAGCGCGGTGGCGGGCGGCATGGCGCAGTGGGGCATGATGCCGAGCGAGTTCAAGTACACGTCGGACAACGGGGTGTTCAACATCGTGCAGACACTGACGCCGACGATTGTGAACGAGACCTCGGTGTCCGGGCACCACATCGTGCAGCGGACGTTTCCGCTGGACGACTCCTACGTGCAGAATCTGAGCCGCACGAAGCTGGGCTACACGCTGCCGCAACTCTATCCGGGGCTGAATCCGCTGGACATGATTCCGCTGGCGTCGTTTGGCGGCGTGCCGGGCGGCGCGTCGTTTTCGAGCGACGCGCGTTATCCGTTGAAGAGCGCGGACAACATCATCGGCGTGACGGACAACATCACGAAGATGTACAAGAGCCACATCTTCAAAGCCGGTATCTTCTTTGAGCGGGTGCGGTACAACGGCGCGGCGCAGGGCCAGAACTTCGGCACGTTCAACTTCCAGCGGGACGCGAGCAATCCGCTGGATTCCAACTATGCCTATTCGAACGCGCTGCTGGGCAATTTCTACTCCTACCAGGAGAGCAACAGCCGGATCGCGCCGACGGGCCGGGCGACGACGTTCGAGTGGTTTGTGCAGGACAACTGGAAGGTGAATAAGCACCTGACGCTGGACATCGGATTCCGGTTCTCGTCCTATCAGCCGTACGGGCAGAAGAACGGGGTAGCGGCGGGGATCGTGCCGAGCCTGTACTCGCGGGCCGCCGCTCCGCGGCTGTACTATCCGGCGATGAACAACGGCGCGCGGGTGGCGTTCGATCCGGTGACCGGCGCGTACAAGCCGGCGCTGTATATCGGCGCGTTCGTGCCCGGCAGCGGCAACACGGCCAACGGTATGGTGTTGGACGACGGCAACACGCTGCCGAAGGGCCTGATGGAGCACCAGATCATGCGGCCGGCTCCGCGCATCGGATTCGCCTACGATCCTTTTGGGGATGGCAAGACGGCGGTGCGCGGCGGCTTCGGCATGGTGTTCAACACGCGAGAGCGGGTGCTGCTGCTGGACCTGATTTCGAATCCGCCGGTGCAGTACACGCCGAACATCTACTACTCGAGCATGAGCACGCTGGCGCAGAGCGGCGGGACGCTGTTCCCGTCCAGCAGCGCCGGGCTGGCGCAGGAAGGCAACAAGGGCGCCATCATGAACATGAGCCTGGGCGTGCAGCGCGACATCGGGTTCAAGACGGTGGTGGACGTGGCTTACGTGGGTACGATGGGCCGCCACCTGTTCCAGTCGAGGAACCTGAACACGCTGCCGATGGGCACGCGCTTTCTGGCGAGCAGCCAGGATCCGACCAAGCCGGGCTCGCCGCTGCCGGACAGCTACCTGGTCCCCTACAGCGGCTACACGTCGCTGACTCTCGAAGAGTACGGGAGCAGTTCCAACTACCATTCGCTGCAGGTGCAGGCCAACCGCCGCTTCTCGAAGGGGCTGCTGTTCGGCGCGAACTGGACGTATGCGAAGTCTCTCGACTACGCTTCCAACGACTGGGGCGGCGTCAGCCAGTACACCAACCGGCGGGTGTGGAACTACGGCCCGTCGGACTTCGACCGGCGCCAGGTGGTGAACATCAACTGGGTGTACGACATTCCAGCCGCCACGAAGCTCTACGACAACAAGGTGATCAAGTACGTGCTGAACGACTGGCAGTTTGCCGGGGTGGCGTCGTTCGGCACCGGCTCGCCGGCCACGCCGAGCTTTTCCACGGTGGATGCCGTGGACCAGACGGGCGGCGGCGACGGCATCCGCATGATCATGAACGGCAATCCGAACATGGCCGGCGGGGACCGCACCTTCGCCAAGTGGTTCAACACGGGGGTGTTCGCCCGTCCGGCGAACAACACCATCGGCAACATGCAGCGCAACGGGCTGTACAAGCCCGGCACAGAGGTGTTCGACTTCACCTTCCTGAAGATGATTCCGGTGCACGAGAGGGTGAAGCTGCAACTGCGGTGGGAGATGTACAACGCGTTCAATCACACGCAGTTCTCGAACTTCAACAACGCAGCGCGGTTCGACGTATTGGGCAACCAGGTGAACACGACCTTCGGCCAGCTCAACTCGACCGGAGCGGCGCGCGTCTGCCAGGGTTCGATCCGGATTCTGTTCTAACCGTCTGTCAATTGCGAAGGGGCGTCCCGCGGATGCGGGGCGCCCCTTTTTTTGGTGTCAGAAGATATGCGGCACAGCGCAGAGGAGGCGCACTGGGCCGAGGAGACCGCTTTCGACGAGCGGCTCGTCCTTGGCGTAGAAGTGCCAGGTGGCGAAGGTGGTGCGGCCGCCGGGGGGCTTGGGTTGGCCGGCGAGGTACCACTCGGGGACTTTGAGGATGCCGTGCTCGGGGCCGGAGGAGTATTCGTTTTCGGGTGGGAGCTGCTCGTCGCCGATGAGGCGGTTGGTCCAGAGATTGGCGACGCGGACCTCGATGTGGTTGGAGCCGGGGTGGAGGGCGGTGGTGACGTCGAGCCAGTAGGGCTCCTTCCAGACGATGCCCTGGGAGCGGCCGTTGACGAGCACTTCGGCGGTGACTTCGACGCGGCCGAGGTCGAGGAAGAGGCGCCGGCCCGGGCGCAGCAGCGCGGCTGGGATGGCGGCGGTGGCGGAGTATGCGGCAGTGCCGGAGAAGTATTTCACGCCCTCATCGGGGTGGCGGTGAAGGGAGATGAGTTCCGGCAGGGTGATGGAAGCGGGCGCGCCGCGGCCCGTGGGGAAGGCGACGGTCCAGGTGCCCTTGAGGGGCAGAGGCGCGGGGACGGTGATGGTGTATGGGCGGGCGCCGGCGAGCTGGTATCGGCCGGATTGAAAGAGGAGGGCTTCGGTGCGGCCGTCGGGGCGGCGCCAGAATTCGGCCGGGGGGATGTGATCGGGGGCGGGCACGGGGCCGGCGGCGAGGGAGGCGATTTCGCTGTCGGAGAGGGGGCGGGGGATGAGTTCAGGCTGCGTCTGATTGCCTTCGTGGTAATAGGCAAGGCCGTTGGAGGGGAGCGAAGGACGGCCGGAGATGCGCATGAGGTTGTCGAGGGCAGGGAAGTGGAAGACGGTGTCCTGCGCGGGCGGCGGGTTGCCGATGCCGGGGTGGATGGCGAGTCCGGAGGCGAGGCCCTGTTTGACGAACTTGCCGTTGACGTAGAGGCGCGGGGTTCCGTTCCGGTAGTTGACGGCGAAGTGGGACCAGCCGGCGATGGGGAGGTTGGCGACGAGGACGGCGGGGGCGGATTGGCTGGAGCGTTCGATGACATAGACGCCGTTGCGTCCGACGGCGAGTCCGGCGGAGGCATGGCCGGACCCGAACAGAGTGTCGCCCTCGGCGGCGGGGATGACGTAGAACTTGCCGGTTTCGTCGATGCGGCCGGCGGTGGATTCGCGGGGCATGAGACGGAGGCTGGTATCGGGCTTGGCCCAGACGGACATGGTGAAGTCGTTGGTGGTTGCGGGGGGCTGGACGCGCGGAAAGGGTGCGGATTGGAGGACTGGGCGGCCGTCTTTGGAGATGGCAGCGGGGGCGGCGGAGGCCGCTTCGCGGAAGACGACGAAGACCGATTCCGAAGGTCCGAGGCGGAGCGCGACGCGGGTGCGGCCGCCGGAAGATTCGTAGACGGCGGCGCGGCGGATGCCGCCGGTTTCGGCGTTCCAGAGTTCGGGCTGCTTGGCGGAGACGCGGAAAGAGCAGACGAAGTCGCCGGCGCGGCGCTGGCGATTGGCGACGAAGTAGATGTCGGCGGCGCCGAGGCGGCGGTGCACCCAAGAAATGGCGGCGTCGGGTTGGCGGGCGGTGAATTCGAAATCGGGCGGGAGAGGCGGCGTGGTTTGGGTCTGATGGAGTCCGGAGGCGGCGATGGCGGCGGAGATGGTTTTGATCTCCTGGCCGGCATCGGGGTAGCCGCGGAGGGAGAGCGAGAAGGTGGGGAGCGGACCGGCGAGGCGGACGCCCTGGCGGACGAACTCACCGAGCCGGCGCATGAGTTCGGGGGTGGCGCCCTGGAGGCCCGGGGGCAGGACGAGGAGGGAGTAGCTGGAGCCGTCCTGGATGTGAATGCGGCCATTGCGGGCGGTGGTGCGGGTGAGGAGGACTTCGGCGTTGATGAGGTCGTAGTTGTAGCCGGCGGGGGCGGTAGGGATCTCGAAGTTTTCGGCGCCGGGCGGGCGTTCGCCGGTGAAGAAGAGGATGTCGGCGACGGGCGTGCCCTGGCGGAGGAGGTACTGGCAGCGGGTGAGGTAGGCGGTCCAGGCGGAGGCGTGGTCGAACCAGGTGTTGGTGCGATCGATGTGGAAGCCCCAGGGGCCCATGGTCATGCCCGGGACGGCGGAGGGGTGGGGCTGGTGGGCGTAACGGTGGAAGACGAATTCGTTGACGCCGTAGGAGAACATGAGGTCGCCGAGGGCCTTCAAAGAGTAGGGGTACTCAAGCCAGCGGGCGGTCTCTTCCTCGCCGGTGAAGGCCTCGGCGGCGACGACGGACTTGCCGTAGACATGGGCGGCGGAGGCAACCATGCGGACGGAGCGGTTGGGGGTCCAGGGGGTGCGTTCCCAGAACTCGGTGCAGGGGACGTCGGGCGAGGCGCTGGCCTGCATCTCGTCGAAGACGCCCTGGCCGTAGCCTTCGACGTAATAGGCGAGGCCGTGCCGGCGGCAGAGTTCGCCCATGCGCTTGTAGTAGCGGTCGATCATGGTGTCGGCGAGGGCGCGGCGGAGGTCGAAGAGGAAGCGCTCAGAGACGGCACGGTCTCCGACGATGCGGCCGGTCATGGCGGGGAGGTAGGGCGTGATGGCGTAGCCGGCGCGGTGGCGGAACTCGGCGGGGAAGGCGGCGGTCCAGTTCTGAAGGCCGGTTTCGTAGCTGTCGATGGTGACGGTGCGAAGGCCGGGGGCGGTGGCGAGCACCTTCTCGACGACGCTTTGGAAGTGAAAGCCGGTGGCCTCGGCGCTGAGCTTGTCGGATTCGAGGCCGCGGCCGGCGTCGGAGGCGGCGACATTGAGCTGGCCGGTGGGGATGTGGCCGAAACGGAGGATGGTCCAGGCGCCGGCGGGGGCTTGCCACTGCAGGCGGCCCTGGGGGGTGAGGTGTTGGGTGAGATCGAGGACGGAGAGAGGATCGATGGAGGTGTCGCCGGGTTGCGAGGCAGGGATGTCGATCTGGCGGCCGACGCGGTAAGCGAAGCCGGCCTTGTAGTGCCAGTCATCGAGGCGCGCGGTGTGGTGGAGGACGACGCCGGCGAACTGGCCGGCCCCGCCGCCGCTGGCCCGGAAGAAGCGCGCGGTGACGGGCGCGAAGTTGCGGCAGCCGGGAGGCTGGATGCCGTGCTTGCCGGCGTTGGGGATGGTGGCGACGGGGCTCCAGGTTTGGCCGTCGTTGGAGGATTCGAGAGCGACGTTCGAGAAGCGGCCGTTGAAAGAGGGGAAGGCGGTGGCGGAGCGGGCTTCGAAGGGCTCGTGGAACTCGATGGTGAGGGAGTTCTGCGCGCGCGTGGTGTTACGGATGAGGTTGGAGTAAGGCTGCGTTTCGCCGGGCGCGGCGGGGAAGGCGACAACGAGGGCGTCGCGATAGAAGTTGAGGTTGGAGGGCGGCTGGGGGAGGGCGACGTCGATGGCGCCCGGTCCGGAGACGGTGGTTTCGGACCAGACGAGCTGCTGCATGGCGCGCTCCGGGGTGATCCAGGGGCCGCCGCTGGAGGACCAGCCGGGGGCGTTGTGCATGCCGACCTCGACGCCGAGGCGGGCGCCTTCGGCGGTGGCATGGCCGATGAGGTCGAGCCATTCCGGGGAAAGGAAACCGGCGGGGCCTTTGGGGAGGTAGTTGCTGCCGTCGAAGATCATGGCGCCGCCGATGCCGGCGCGGCGCATGGCTTCGAGGTCGAGGGTGATGCCCTGGCGTGAGACGTGGCCGTTCATCCACAGCCAGAAGCAGCGCGGTCGGGCGGTGAGGGGCGGCTGTTGGAAGGCGGCTTCGAGCTCCGCGAGGGAGGGCGCGGGGGTCTGTCCGGCGGTGGCCGCGGCGAAGGTGACGGCGCCGAAGAGTTCGCGGCGGGTCAGGTCTGTTCCTCTCAGCGCAGCGGTTCCACCAGGTAAGTGGTGGTGGCGGTCTCTCCGATGGCGAATTCCCATCCTGCTTCGAGCCTCCTTGCGTTGGTTGGTTGGCCGATCGGCCTGGCGGAGCCGTCGAGGGGCGTGACTCTCATGCCTACCGCGCCCTCGATGTCGTGGAGCATGACCCAGCCGGCGACGGGCTCGATGAGCGTGGGCGGCTCACCGAGGATCTCCCAGAGCGTGCGGCGCTCATTCCACTTCGCGCCGGTGTTCTGCTCGCGCGCGGTGGTGGTGACCAGAAGGCGCGCGGAGCGTGGGATGGGTTTGCCGTCGAGGGCGGAGACGGTGATGGTGCAGAAGTCGTTCTTGACGTCGGCGGAGAGATGGCGCGTGCGCTTGCCGTGGGCGCGGAGGAAGCCGACGAGGGCCTGGGTGCGTTCGGTGTCGATGGAGACGAAGCCGCCCTTTTCGGGCGAAGTGTGCCAGGCGAGTTCCCTGGTGTCGGTGATGTAGGGGGCCGCGAGGTTGTCGGTGGGCATCGGAGTGGGGACGCAATCGAGGCACCTCACGCGCGAGCCGTGGCGCAGGGGGATGGAGAGCGGGAAGCCGGGGGTGAAGTAGGGCATCTCGGATTCGGGCAGGCGCATGGTCTCGTTGACCTGTTCGGCGGAGTAGCGGCGCTCGACGGTCCGCGCGGCGGGCTTGACGTCGCGCAGGAAGAGGAGCGCGCCGACGGGGAGCTGACTGATGCGAACGGGATCCACTGTGATGTCGAAGGGGTCAGCGAGCCAGGCCTTCCATTCGCCGCGGAGCTTGGGCTCGAAGGTGTAGAAGAAGACGCCGTCCCAATCCTGGAAGGCGCCATAGGAGGCGAGGATGGGGATCATCTCGCTCATATACTCGCTGGGCTGGGGATGATTGACCTCGGTGACGACGTGGGGTTTGCCGGAGAAGGCGGAGCGGGTGAGCTTGACGATGGTGGAGCGGAGCGGGTCGTTGACCATGGGCAAGTTGCGCGCGCCGAAGATGGCGGGGTGCTGCCAATAGACGTGGGCGTCGACGATGTCCATGAGGGAGGAGGTGGTGCGGAGCAGCGGCTGGCCGGGGATGAAGTAGGTGTGGTCAGCGGTGGCGGTGATGAGGGATTTCACGCCGAGTGTGTCCTTCAGGTAGGACTTGAATTCGCGGAAGAAGGTGGCTTCAACGTCGGTGTAGAAAGCTGCCTCGGTGTAGAAGCGCTCCTTGGGGGCGTCGGCGAACTGGTGGCGGCGGAGGCGCTGCACTGGCTCTCCGGGCTGGCTGCCGCAGAGCTTGCGGAAGCGTTCAAGTTCGGCGGGAGGGAAGCGCTTGGCGAGCCAGGCGTTGTAACGGCCGGAGAGGATCTTCTCGTAGTAGGGAGGGAAGTCGAGCTGGAGGCGCGGGGCGCTAGGCGTGAGTTCGCCGCGCAGCCAGTTTCTGGACCAGAACTCGAGGACGGAGTTTTCGTTGACGATTTCGACGATGGCGATGGCGGGCTCGTTGCGGTATTCGGACTTGGTGTAGGGGTTGAAGTGCGTGAGCAGCATGCGGGCGTACTCGCGCTGGAGTTCGACGAGGCGCGGGCCGATGTAGGTCATGGCCTTGGCGGGGCCGATGAGTTGCGAGTCCGGCACTTCGTCGCCGGGCTTGTAGGTGCGGCCGACGTTGAGGTTGAGGTCGGAGTAGATGCCGCGCTGCTTGAGCTGGAAGATGAAGTAGTCGAGGCGGTCGAGCTGATCGGGATCGAAGTGGCGGGTGTCGTTGAGATGGCCATCGATGAGGCCGCGGGGGATTTGGGTGTTGGTGCGGTCGAGGAAGTGGAAGCGGACACAGTTGATGCCGAGGCGGCCCAATTCGGCGGCCCAGAGGGCGGCGTCGTCCTTGGGGGGAAGGAGGGAGGAGCCTTTGACCCAACCGGTGATGTTGACGCCCCAGAATTTGATGCGGCCGGCGTTGTGGGCGAGATGGCCGTTGGCGACGCGGATGAAGCCGTGCTTACCGGCGGGGGCGTCGAGGAGGAAGGAGACGTCGGCGGGCGAGTCCTGGCGCTGGAAGTGGTCGATGACGTAGGGCTTCAGGGTGAGCTGAGCGGAGGCGGCGAGGGGGAGCAGGAGCAACGGGACGAGGTTGCGGGAGAGGGCCATGGGGAGACTCCTGGGGCCGGGGATCGAGCGGATTCAGGATCAGGCCAAGACAGCGGCAGTCTCGGGACAGAGGATGGCGCGGACGCTGCGCACGGCCAATTCGGGGCTGGAGAGCATGGGTACGATCCGCGCGTCGGGGGGAAGCTCCCGCACCACGCGGGCCATGGAGGCCTGGGCGAGGACGACGACGTCGACGTTGTGGACGAGACCGCTGAGGGTGTCGCCGAGCAGACGGTCGTGCGTGGCGGTATCGCCGGCGAGAACGGCTTCGAAGGCGCCGGCGCAGAGGGCTTCGATGACTTGCACTTCGCGGCCAGCAGCGGCGGCTTTGTCGCGGATGAGGTTGACGGTGGGCTCGAGCGTGGTGCGGAGTGTGGCGGCGACGCCGATGCGGGCGCCGAGGCTGACGGCGCGTTCGGCCATGGCTTCGTCGACACGGATGACGGGGAAGTCGAAGAGCTCGGCGGCGATGGTGGCGGCGGGTCCGATGGAGGAGCAGGTGACGAGAACGGCGTCGGCGCCGCCCTGGTGCGCGGAGTCGATCAGGGTGAGCACGCGCCGGATGGTGTCCTTGGTGAGGTGGCCGTCACGGATGGTGTTTCTGATCAGGCTCTCGTCGACCATATGGAAGAACTCGACACCGGGCATTTCGGTGCGGGAGAGCGCCGAGAAAAGCGGCGTGAGGACGGGGCTGGTGTGGAGGTAAGCGATTATAGCCATGACTGCACTCTTTCGAAGAAGTTGTCGGCGCCCACCTGACCGCCTTTGAGCACGAGTTCCAGGTGGGTGGGCCAGCCGTGGGCGCGGCAGAGAGGCGCGCCGCGGGTGAGGGGGGCTGAGTAGGTGAGGGCCTTCAGTTGGAGTTCCTGAACGGCGTGGGAGGCGGTGTCGCCACCGGCGACGACGGCGCGGGAGACGCCGGAAGCGCGGATGACGCGATGGAGCAGGCGGCCCATGGCGGCGGCGAGGGACTGGCGGTCTGAGACGTCGGCGCGGTGGTCGGGTTCGAGGGAGGTGTAGAGAATGACGCTGCGGCCGGCGGAGAGCTGATCGACGGCGGCGCTTTCGGCGGCGGGCCAGTGCAGTTGCCGGGGATCGAGACGGACACCGTGAAAACCGGCGGCGAGGGCTGTTTGCGTCTGGCGTGCGGTGACGGCGGAGCAACTGCCGGAGAGGACGAGGAGGCGATCGACGGGCGGCGGGGCGGGGCAGGGAGGCGGCGGTTTGAGCCAGCCCTGCCGGCGGTAGAGATCGAGCATGCCGTAGGTGAAGCCGGAGCTGCCGACGGCGAAGAGTTGGGGCGTCGCGCGAGATTCCCAAAGCAGGCGGGCGGTGCGCTCGGCGTCGTCTTCGTCGATCCCGTCAAAGAGCACGGCGCGGGCGTCGGCCGGGATGGAGGCGGCGCCGTGGCGCAGGGTGGGGAGATCGACGAGGGCGATGGGGAGGGCGGTTTGGCGGGCGAGGTGGAGGCGGAGGTCGCCTTCGTCCATGGGCGTCACGGGGTGATGGGCCATGACGGGATGGCGGTCGATGCGGTGGACGGCTCCGGCGCTGGCGGCGAACATGTTGCCGAAGGCGACATAGCGTTCGAGCAGCGGAGCGGCGGGGACCACGGGGGCCCAGGCGCCGCCGAAGGTGGCGAGGCCGAGTTCCAGCGCGCGGCCGATGCTGCCGGTGGTGGGCGAGCTGTCGAAGGTGGAGCAGATCTTGTATTGCACGACCGGGGCTCCGATGTCGCGCAGACGTTGAAAGATGGCGGGGAGTTCGCGGTTCATCCACTCGGGCGAGCGGCTGCGGCTGTCGCCGGCGATGCCGGCGGCGCGGCAGTGGCGGAAACTGCGCAGCGCTTCGTCATCGGGCGGGGCGAGAAAGAGGACGGTGTCCACGCCGTTGGTGGCGAGGGCTTCGAGGGCGTCGGTGGAGCCGGTGAAGTCGTCGCCGTAGAAGGAGAAGATCGGCTTGTCGGCGGGCAGCGCGAGGTTCATCGAAACCTCTCCAGCGCGGCGCGCAGCTCGGCGTGCGAGTGCGCGTAGGTTTCGAGCGGAATGCCCTGGACGGCGGCCTCCCAGGCCTGGCGCAGGCTGAGTACGCCGGCGGCGGCGCCGCCGGGATGGGCCATGATGCCGCCGCCGGCGGCGAAGAGGAGATCGGTGCAGCCGAGGGCGGCGTAGGTGGGCGGAGCCTGGCGCGCGGTCTGGCCTGAGGAGAAGACGGGCATGATCTCACAGCCCTTGCCGGGGACGTCGAACATCGGCCGCAGGCACTCGCGGGCGGAGGCGACGGCGGATTCGTCGGATTCCCAGAACTTGTTGGCGATGCCGTTGCAGTGCAGGTGATCGACGCCCGCCAGGCGCCAGAGCTTCTGCCAGGCGATGAAGCTGACGGCGATGTCGGAAGAGCGGCCGAGCAGGCCCCAGCCGTTGCGATGGCCGTGAATGACGAGCTGGCAGGAGCGGCGCAGGGCGGTGAGGGCGGGCAGGCCGACGGAGTGGATGGAGACCATGACGCAGGTGCCGCCGGCGCGGAGCACCTGATCGTGGCGGCGCAGCATCTCGTCGATCTCGCCGGTGATGTTGGCGGCGTACATGACCAGCTTGCCGGAGCGCTGGGCGTGATCGCGCAGGACGCGCATGACGGCGTCGAGACGGGCTTCGAAGGGGCAGTGCGGGCCGTCGCTCTGCAGTTCATCGTCCTTGATGAAGTCGATGCCGCCTTCGGCGAGCTGGCGGACGAGCGCGGCGGTCTGCTGCGGGTTCAGGCCCACGCTGGGCTTGATGATGGTGCCGATGACGGGGCCAGACTTGAGGCCGCAGAGGCGGCGCGTGCCGGCCACTCCGAACTGCGGGCCCTGGTATTTTTCGAGGAATGCCGGGGGGAGTTTGAGGTCGAGCAGCTTGAGGCCCGAGAACTGTTTCACCTCCCAGAGATTGCCGGCGACGGTGGCCAGCAGGTTGGGTAGCGACGGGCCGAGGTTGGAGAGCGGCCAGGAGATTTCGAGTTCATGCCAGCCGCCGTCGGAGGGGCGGACGGCCTCCACGCGCGCGCCGTGGCGTTCGCGCAGTTCATCGGTTTCGCCGGGAATTGTAGTGAACGTGCCGGTGGACTGTTCGCCGGCGATCACCTCGGCGGCGTGGTGGGGATCCTGGCTGGTCTGGACCGCGTAGCGAGCCCAAATCCGCTCACCCATCATGCGCCTCCCTTGCGCTCGATGTAGGTGGTGTAAGGTTCGCGCTGCACCTGGTAGAAGGGCTTCATGCGCACGCTGCCGTGGGAGGCGGCGCACTCGAAGTGTTGCGGCTGGCCGGAGACGGGCTGGAGCTTTTCGAGAGACGCCGGGGCCGCGGCCAGCTTTTCGGGCGGATCGGAGGCGACCAGCATCAGCGGGCCGTTCATGACGGCGACGGTGTTGGGATGGCGGTCGTCCACCGGCACACTGCGCGAAGAGAAGGGGAGCGTGAGTTCGACGCGATCGCCGCTGCGCCATTTGCGCTGGATGGACGCCCACTGGCCGGGCAGCGCTTTCACGCTCGTGCGTTTTCCGTTGACGAGGATCTCGGGCTGGCGCTGGAGCCAGGCGGGGATACGGAGGTGGACGGCGAAATCAGTGGGGGCGCCGGTTTCGACGTGCACTTCGACGCGTTCGGAGAGCGGGTAGGCGGTCTTCTGGATGAGTTTGACGGTGGAGCCGCCGCGCTTCCAGCGCACCTCGCTGCCGGCGTAGAGGTTGAGGTAGACGCCGCGGTCGTCGTGGAAGTAGATGTTGAGCGGATAGTCGGCGACGGACTGGGCGAGGGTGCCGGCGCAGCACGGCCATTTGCGCTGGTAGTACTTCTTGCGGGCGCCGGATTGGTAGTCGGCGTAGTAGAAGTAACCGCCGTCGTCGTCGGGGTCGAGGGCGCCCAGGATGGTGTTGAGCAGGACGCGCTCCAGGCCGTCGCCATAGCGCGACTCGGCGGTGAACGACGTGAGATAGCGCGCCAGCTTGGCGTGGGCGTAGTAGCAGCAGGGGGTTTCGTAGTGATCGCGCGTGTTGGTGAGGCTTTCGCCGAGCTGGCCGGAGTGCGGCACGACGAACATCTCCTGCGGGGCCCAGGCGCCGGAGGCGAACTGCTGCGTCTCTTCCAGGAACTGCCAGGCGTTGCGAATGGCCTGGAGGTGCTTCGGATTGCCGAGCACTTCATAGGCCTTGGCGGCGGAGCTGAGGGCGATGATGTGGCTGTAGCCGTGCTTGCCGGGGAGGACGTTGTCGCCCTTGGCGAGCGGATCGAAGAAGGCGTCGTCGAGCAGGTAGAGCTTGGCGAGGTCCAGAAAGCGCTGGTCGCCGGTGACTTCGTGCGTGAGGAAGAGATTTTCGGGCAGGACGTAGGGCTCGTCGTAGGGCAGGTTCTTGACGCCGATGCGGTCGAAGGTGTGGTCCGGGATCCAGCCGGTCTTCTTGGCGCCGTCCCAGATGCGGGGCAGCAGGGGGCGGGCTTCGCTGACGCCGGCGAGGCGGTAAGCGTCGATGAGGCCGATCTCGTATTTGTCGAGGATGTAGCAGGCCCAGGTGACGGCCTTGGCGCTGGCGAAGGGATACTGGCCGCGCTCGAAGGTCTCGCCATAGCCCTGCACCAGGCGCTTGGCCTTGGCGGCGGCGGCTGCGTCGCCGGTGTGCGAGTAGATGCGCGCGAGGCCGGAGATGAACTGGCCGATCAGGTGGCCGGGGACGAAGCCGTCGGCGTCATACCAGCCGCCCATGTCCTTGCCAGGAGCGGGCATGCCGGCGCGCTGGCGGTAGACCTTCAGGATGCGGTCCTCGTCGAGCGCGAGGAAGTGCGCGTGCATGCGGCGGTACATCTCGCCGATGGGCCCTTCGGTGAGTTTGACGTCGCCATAGGCGAACTCCCGGAGTTTGCGGCGCGGGCCGGAGGCTGCGGCAATTCCGCGCCGCGGCATGGCGGCGCTACTGGCGAGACCGGCGGTGAGGCTGGCGGTGAATGTCCGTCGCGATATCATCCTTGGTCCATTATTCCTCCACTCCGGCTCCGCCATGCGCGTGTTTCTGTGAAACTCTGAAATTCTATATTGTGGAACGCCCGGTGGCTCGTGATATAGTCTTTTCCGATGTTTCAGCTTGCTCTCAGTACGGAGTAAATTCCACAAGGCGGAATTATGGAACGTGACCATGGCGACGTGCAGGCGGTAGTGCGGGCCTGCCAGATTCTGAAGTGCTTCCGCAACGCCGGAGAAGAGTTGCGGTTGGGAGACATTACGGATCGCACCGGCCTCTGCCGCACCACGGCCTTCCGGCTGTTGCAGAGCCTGACCCACGGCGGGCTGATTGAGCGCACGGCGCGCGGCGTTTACCGCTGTCCCATCCCGCTGACGCCCACGCGGCGATACCGCATCGGCTTCGCGACGCAGACGGATTCGATGTTCGCCCGCGGCGTCACCGAGAGCCTGGAGCGCACCGCGTCCAAGGAACACGTGGAGTTGATCACGGTGAACAATCGCTACAGCGCGAAAGAGGCGCTGCGTAACGCCGACCTGCTGATCAAGAAGCACGTCGATCTCGTCTTCGAGTATCAGACTTACGAGCGCGTGGCGCCGGTGATCGCCTCGAAGTTCCTGGAGGCCAAGATTCCGGTCATTGCCATTGAGATTCCTCACCCCGGCGCGACGTTCTTTGGCGCGAACAACTACCAGGCGGGGCTCATCGCCGGCCGGGCTCTGGGCCGCTGGGCCAAGGAGAACTGGGCCGAATCCACCGAACAGGTGATGCTCTTCGGCCTGCCCATCGCCGGCCCGCTGCCGGCGCTGCGCATCGCCGGAGTGACGGACGGGCTGCGGGCGGAGCTGCCGCGGATTGAGAGCGTGCCGGTGGCGCACCTCGATGGCAAGGGAGATTTCGAGCAGATTCTGGCGGTCGTGCGGAAGTGGCTGCGGCGCGGACCGCTACGCCGCACGCTGGTGGGCACGGTGAACGACACCTGTGCGCTGGCCGCGCTGCGCGCCTTCGAAGAGGCCGGCGCCGGAAACCTCTGCGCCGTGGTGGGGCAGAACGCGATTCTCGAGGCGCGCAACGAGCTGCGCCGCCGCGGCACGCGGCTGATCGGAACGGTGGCTTACTTCCCGGAGCGCTATGGCGACGAGCTGATTCCGCTGGCGCTCAACCTGCTGGAAGGCAAGGCGGTGCCGCCGGCAACCTTCGTGAAGCACCAGTTTCTGACGCCACGCAACGTGGATCTGATCTATCCGCTGGACCGCCCGCGCGCGGTCCAGCTTCGAAAGGAAGTCTCATGAGCAGGACCGCGGTTTCCACGCTTCTTTTGGTCGCATCATTGTTTGCCGTCACCGCGCAGGCCGCCGGCACTCCGGTGCCCGCGCTGGGCGTGGCGTGGTATCCGGAGCAATGGCCGGAGCAGCAGTGGGCGCCTGACCTCAAGCTGATGCAGGCGGCGGGCGTGCGCATGGTCCGCATCGGCGAGTTTGGCTGGACGGCGATGGAGCCGCGCGAAGGCGTCTACACGCTGGACTGGATGGAGCGCGCCATCGCCGCCGCGGCCGCGCATCAGATGGTGGTGGTGATCGGCACGCCCACCGACGCGCCGCCGGCCTGGATGTCGCAGAGGTACCCGGAGATCCTGCGCCTGGATGAGAACGGCCGGCCGCTGCGCCACGGCGCGCGCCGCCACTTCTCTTACACCAGCGCGAAGTACCGCGAGTTCTGCCGTCTCATCGTCGAGCAGATGGCGCGCCGCTTCGGCAACAATCCCAACGTCGTGGGCTGGCAGATCGGCAACGAATACGCCGACGACTCGACCGATCCCGATGCCGTGCGGCTCTACCACGACTACCTGAAGAACAAGTACGGCACCATCGAAAACCTCAATCAGCAATGGGCCACCGCCTACTGGAGCCAGACCTACGACCGCTGGGACCAGATCCCGCTCGGCACCGGCCACGGCAACCCCGGCCTGCTGCTGGAGTACAAGCGCTTCGTCACCACCCAGTGGCGGGCGTTCCAGAAGAACCAGATCGACGCCATTCGACTCTATGCACCCAAGCGCCAGTTCATCACCACGAACCTGGGCGGCCTGGGCTGGGCCAACCGCTACAACCGCACCGACATCTCCGCCGACCTCGATCTCATCACCTGGGACGCCTATGTGGGCCAGGGTCACAACGAGCCCTACCGTATGGGCGCCACGCACGACCTCGTCCGCGGTTGGAAGCGCCAGAACTTCTGGGTGATGGAGATCCAGCCCGGCTTCGTCGATTGGGCCGGCGTCAGCAATTCGCTGGACCCCGGCGAGACGCGCGCCATGGTGTGGCAGGCCGTGGGGCACGGCGCCGAAGCGGTGGCGTTCTGGCAGTGGCGCAGCGCCCTGAACGGCCAGGAGCAGTATCACGGCTGCCTGATCGGGCCGGACGGCACGCCGCTGCCTTTCTACGCCGAGGCCAAGCAGATCGGCGCCGACTTCGCGAAGGCCGCGGCGGCCATCCAGGGCACCGCGCCCGTTTCGCAGGTGGCCATCCTGCACGACTACGACAGCCGCTGGGCCATCGACATCCACCGCCAGTCGAATCGCTATGACCAGATCGAAGTGCTGTTGGGCTACTACCGCCCGCTGAAGGACCTCACGCAATCCGTGGACATCATCGACCCGCGCGCGCCGCTCGAATCCTACCAGATGCTCTTCGCGCCGAGCCTGAACGTGATCCCGGAAGAGCTGGGCCGCCGCCTGCGTGCCTATGTGGAAGCGGGCGGACACCTGGTGCTGGGACCGCGCTCCGGCATGAAAGACGAATACAACTCGCTCGACATCCGGCGCCAACCCGGGCCGCTGGTGCCGGCGCTGGGCGCGCGCGTGGAGCAGTTCTATCCGCTGCTCGAAGACGTGCCTGTGCAGGGCGCGTGGGGCAGCGGCAAGGCGACGATCTGGGCCGAGACGCTGGCGCCGCGGCCGGGCACCGAAACCACGCTCACCTATGGCGAAGGCAACGGCTGGCTGACGGGCCATCCCGCGGCGGTGACGAAGACGCTGGGCAAGGGCCGCATCACTTACATCGGCGCGCTGCTCGACGCGCCGCTGATGCGTGCGGCGGTGAAGTCACTGCTCGACACTACGGGTTTACGGCCGCGGGTGCTGGCCGTGCCAGAGGGTGTGGAAGTGAATCGCCGCGTGGGCAACGGCCGCGAGGTTTATGTACTGGTGAACCACTCGCCGCGCGCGGCGAAGGTGACGCTGGCCGGCCCGATGCGCGACGTGCTCAACGGCGGAGAGATCCGCGAAGCCGCCATGGGGCCGTACGGAGTGGTGGTGGCCACGCCGGCGCGCTAGAGTCTTGCGAACGAGATCGACACCGGGCTCGGCGTGTGCACGACGTTGCGCGTGTCGGTGAGCTTGCCGCTCGTGGGGTCCACCTGCCAGCTCACGATGGTGTCGCTCTGCTCGTTGGCGGCGTAGAGGAAGCGGCCGCGCGGATCCAGGCCGATGAAGCGCGGAATGCGGCCGCGCGAAGGCACCCAGCCCTGAGGCGTAAGTAGGCCGGTGGAGGGATCGGCGGCGAAAATGGCGACGCTGTCGTAGCCGCGGTTGGAGCAGTAGACGAAGCGTCCGCCGGGCGAGACTTCGATCTCCGAGGCCGTGCTCTCGCCGGTGTAGTCGGCCGGCAGCGTGGTGAGGATCTGCGCGGCTTTCATGTGGCCGCGCTCGGCCTCCCACATCCAGGTGGTCACTGTGTTGTTGATCTCGTTGAGCGCCCACAGCACCGGCAGGCGCGGGTGAAACGCCGCGTGGCGCGGGCCGGAGAAGGTGCGTGAAACGCCGGCGCCTTGCGCGGTGGGTGTCAGCTTGCCGGTCTTGGCGTCGAAGCCGAAGACGAAGACGCGGTCCAGGCCTTTATCGGGCACGACGACGAAGCGGCCGGCGGGCTCGAAGAGGATCTGGTGCGGGTGCGCGCTGGCCTGCTCCACGCGATGAGGGCCGGGCGTGCCCTGCAGCGGAACCACTTGCACCACTTCACCCAGCCGGCCGTCTTCTCTCACGGAGAGCACGCTGACGCCGCCGCTGGTGTAGTTGGCGATCACCAGGAAGCGGCCGTTGTTGTCGAGCGCCAGATGCACGCCGTTGACGCCGCCGGTTTCCACCTGGTTGACCTGGGTGAGCTGGCCGGTGGCCGGGTCCACCGAGAAGGATGTGGCGTGGCCTTCATCGCCGTGCGCGGAGTACAGGAACCTGCGGTCTTTGCGCAGGGTGAGGAACGACGGGTTGATGAGCCCGCCCACCTTCTGCACGTGCGTCCACTGGCCGGTCTCTTCGTCCACGCGGAAGACATGAATGCCGTCGCCGCGCGCGTAGCGCTTGGCCGATGTGTAGCAGCCGACGTAGGCGTAGAGCGTGGGTGCGGCGGCGGTAGACCAGCCTGCGGTAGCGGCCGCGGCGGCCAGGAAGCCGCGCCGCGTCCACTCGGAAGAAATCGGCATTTCACCTCCGGGAACCTTCAATCATACTCGCCCGGCGCTATTCGGTAACTTTGGCCAGGATGTGTCGCAACACGGGATCATTCTTGCAGCGCTCCGGCGCATTCTTCCACAGCGCCAGCACGGCGTCCATCTTGCGGTCAGAGGCCTCCAGGCTGTTGGAGCGCTGCTGGAGCAGAGCTTGGACCTGGGTGAGTTCCGGCGAAACTCCGCAGCCGCCGGCTGCTGTTGCCACTCGCCGCAGCACCTCATCCCAGCGGCGCGCGCGCTCCCGCACGGAGAGGCCCTTGCGGCCCGGATCGAGCTTGAGAATCTCCTCCGCGCGGCCGATGGCGCTCTGCACCAACTCATTGCCCGGCGCCGCTTGCGCCGCGCGGCGGTAAGCCTCCAAAGCCAGCAGCACCTTGTCCTCTCCCAGCCGCGTATCGCCCAGTGCCAACCAGATGCCGGCATCGGCCGGGAAGTGGCTGGCTAGAATCCTGTAGGCCTCCTCCGTCTGTTCGGCGGAACTGCACTTGGCCAGTATCTCCGCGGCGCGCTTGCCGGTCACCGGATCGTCGCCGCGTTGGGCGATCACGGCCAGCAGGACGGATGTGGCCTCGCCTGGATGGCCCGCCTCGGTGAGCAGCGACGCGAATTCGAGCTGCGCTTCGCGCCTCTGTGCTTCTTCGCCGTCAGTCCACTCTTTCGCCAGCGCCTGTCGCAAGAGCTGAACGGCCTCGGTCTTCCGGCCAGCGGCGCCGGCCACGTGTGCCAGTCCCTCGAACACCGGCCCACTCCGCGGCAGAGCCCGCGCCGCCTCGGACAAGTATCTCTGCGCCTCCTCAAACTGTCCGACGCGCACCAGGGCGAGTCCCAGCGCCGCGCGAGTGCGCACGTCCTGCGGCGTCTGCGCCAACGCGGAACGGTAGGCCAGCACCGCCTCGCTCACCTGTCCTTTCGCCATCAGGCGCTGACCGGCTTGGTATGCCTCCGAGCCGAACTCGTGCCTCTTCTGCCGCTGCCAGAAAAGCAGGCCGGAGACGATCAGAATCGCCGCCACCGCGATGGCGCCCGCCGCCGGCAGCCAATTGCTCACCGGCGGGCGTGCCCCTTCCGGTTTGCGGCCGTAAGCCGCCAGCGCTTCCTGAACGGTGAGGCGGCCCAACACTTCGCCACCGGCGCGGCTGATCACGGGGATCTCTTCCACGCCCTCGCGGCCCATCTTCTGCAGCGCCGTATCCAGCAGGTCGTCGGGGTGGACATAGAGCGTGTGCGATTCGCTGCTCGGCGGCGCGGGCTGCATGGCGCCCTCCACCGTGAGCGGCTCCAAACGGTGCGCCGGCGAGGGCAAGGCAATGCCGTCCTGCCTGGAAAGGGCCTCATAGATGGGCAGGTGCTGGAGCCTGCCGGCCAGCAGGTAGCTGCAGAGGTTGGCGATCATCAGCGGAACGATGATGGTGTAGTCGCGCGTTACCTCGAAGATCATGATCACGCTGGTCATCGGCGTCCGCACGATGCCGGCAAAGGCCGCGCCCATGCCCACCAGCGCGTAGGCGCCGGCGTTGCCGGTGTGGTCCGGCGCCAGCGTGTGAGCGATCTGCCCGACCGCCCCGCCCAGCATGGCGCCGATGAAGAGGCTGGGTCCGAAGATGCCGCCGGCGTTGCCGGAGCTGTAGCTGGTGGTCGTGGCAATCATCTTCAAAGCCAGCAACAGCAGCATCATCTTCCATGCCAGTTGCCCGTTCAGCGCCTCGCTCACCAGGTTGTAACCGACCCCCAATACGCCGGGTACGGCCAACGCCAGCAGGCCCACCGTTAAGCCGCCCACCGCCGGCGCGAACGGCGCCCAAGCCGCCGGCGTCTTCTGAAAGGCCTTCCGGATGCTCAACAGCATCTTCACGAAAACTGTGGAGACCAGGCCGCCCAACACGCCCAACAGCGCGTAGACTACAAACTCCAGCGGATGAACCAATTGATAGGCGGGCACATGAAACAGCGGCTCGTCGCCCAGAATCAGGCGCAGGATCATCCACGACGTGGCCGCGCCGATCACCACCGTCCCCACGACGCGCGCATGCAGATCAGCCAGAATCTCCTCCAGCGTGAACAGCACCGCCGCCAGCGGCGTATTGAACGCCGCCGCCACCGCTGCCGCCGTGCCCACCGGGATCAGTGACTTGATGTGTTCCTCACTCAGGCCCAGCTTGCGGCCCGCCACCGACGCGATGCCCGCGCCGATATGGACCGACGGACCTTCGCGGCCCAGCGCCACGCCGCTGCCCAGCGAGATGGAGGAGCAGAGGAACTTGCCGATTACGGTGCGCATCCCGATGACCCCGTTTCTCAGCACCAGAGCCACGCGCGTCTGCGGAATGCCGCTGCCACGCGCTTCGGGGAAGAATCTGTAGAGCAGCCAACCGCCGATCAGGGAGCCGGCGAAGGGGCTCAGCAGCCGCTGCGCCGGACCGGCGGTCATCAGCGTCTTGCCGAGCCGCTCCGTGATGCCCACAAAGGCCACCACCACCAATCCCACTACCGCGCTGATCACCAGTGCCAGCAGCAGCAGCAGCTTGTCTTCATGCTCTTGAAGGTTTACCTGTGCCAGCCACCGCTGCAACGGCTGCAGCAGCCGACGGAGCCCGCCTGTCTTGTTGGGCATCAGTAGCCATTGTCTCAATCCGGCGTCCGCTCGGGCGGCCCGGCGGCCTCCTCGGCGCGCCGGACCGCCCGCGTCCGGCAGTCCGGAACTTGTGACGGCAGCTGCTGTTTGGAGGCGGCACAAACCCGCCCGCGGCGCTCACGTTCGCAAAGCTCCGTAAAACGCCGTGGCGAGCGCTCCGCTCGGCATAATCAAGATACTGTGGTGTAGATTCGTATGATGCGATTTCTGCTGCTCCTGCTCCCCGCGGCTCTGCTCGCGCAGGCGCCCGCTCGGCCCATTGGCCAACTCGGCGTGCCGGCGCGGGTGGGCGCGATCACGCGAGTCATCGGATCGAATGAGATTCTGGAGACCGGGACGCTGCGCGAGGTCACTCTCGAATCGGCCGAACTCGCGCTCGTCTTTCCGAACCGCCATGAGAATGTGATCGCGGCCGGCGACGAGAAGCTGTTGATCCTGCGCGGCACCGTGCGCAATCCGGAGAAGACTTCCGTGGCGCACCTCGGGCCCAGCGAAGTGGTGGGGCTGCGCCTGGCGCTGAAGAACACGATGACGAAACGCGTCGACTTCATCGCGCACTACGATCCGGAGACGCTCCAGCACATCAGCGGGAAACTCAAGGGCGGGGAGTCCGCCCGCTTCGTCGGCGTATGGCGCGTGCCGTCGGACTGGGCCGACTTTCGCATCGGCCTCAGCTACGACAAGCCGGTCATCGTGCCCAGCTACGACCTCACTGGCAAGATCACTCCGCCGCGCTCCATCTTCCTCGCCCCCGACGGCGTCAACCTCAACCTCACCGCCACCGCCGCTGCCGGAACCAGCTTCGAAGTCGACGGTCTCGAGTTCGGTGCCGCCCGCCTCTCTCAGCCCGCGCGTATCGCCGGCATGGTGAAGGACCCGGCCCAGCCGCTCTATGTGGTGACCATCCCCGTGGCCAACCGCCTCCTGCTGCCGGCCCGCTGGGGCTGGCAATATGTGAACGCGGAACTGCTGCACGAGGATGGAACCGCCACCAGGTTCTACCCCAGCATCTTTAACCAGGCCACCGACGCCGCCTGGGGCGGAGACCTCGCGCCCGCCGCATCGGTCCAATCCCAGTTCCTGTTCTACCCGGGCGCCGGCCAGCGTCCGCGTGCGCTACGTCTGACGGTTCAGGCGACCGGCCGCCAGGTGGAGATCGGCCTGGCGCGCTAAATGTAGTACATCAGCGCGTCCGCATTCCCGGCTTCGGCGCGCGCCTCATCGGCCCGCCGGCAGGCATCGGCCAGCGTCGTGCGGTCCAGGATCTTCGCTATCTCGTTCCGGACTTCTCTCATCACCAGCCGCGTTTCGCAGTAGCGGTCGTCCACGCATTCATCGCACTTCCTGTACGCCGATTCGCTGGCACACGGCAGCGGCGCCAGGGGCCCCTCGATCTTGCGGATCACCTGACCCAGCGTCACTTCCTCCGGCGCCCGCGCCAGCATGTAGCCGCCGCCCTTGCCCTTCTTGCTTTCCACGAATCCGTGCGACTTCAGCCGCAGCAGGATCTGCTCCAGAAACTTCTTCGGAATGTGCTCCCGCTCCGACATCTCCGCAATCAATACTGACTTGCCATGCGCCCGGCTCAATGCGTACAGCGCCCGCAGCGCGTATTGCGTCTTCTTGGATAGCGTCCTCATCGCGCGTCGTCCAGCCATTGTCCCACGGCTTGCTCGGAATCACCATTTCCCGAATGGAGATGCCCACCTGCTTGCGGGAGAATAGCCCTAATCTCTATAGAAGTTCTGAAATCGTTCTTGACGGCCCTGATAGAATGTACTATTCTCGACATATGAAGTCGTCTATAGCTAAAGCAACTGCTCCGGCGCCGGACTTCTTCGCCTCCACCCACCTCTGTGGTTGTTGTCCCTCCTGTCCGCTGCTTTGTTTCTAAGCAGCTGCGAATTCAATCAGTTTCTGAATTTCAAGAAGACCAGGGAGACTCCGGATGGCAACCCATCAATCCACTTTTCATTCCTTTTTGCAGCACGTTTCTCATTTGACGGCTGCTGCTGCTGAACCCCAGGAGGTATTGGCGAAGATTGTCGCGTCGCTCGATGAACACCTAGGACACGCCCGCGCCTCAATCCGACTCCACATCCACTCGAAATCCGTGGCGATGGAAGGCCCCGGCATCCAGAAGGCCAACTTCGTCTTTTCCCGGCCCATCGCGGTGCGGGGCAGGGAATACGGCCAGTTATCGGTGGAGACACACACGCCGGTGGGCAGCCCGCGGGATTGGATGCTGACCCTGGACACGCTCAGCCAGCAGCTCGCGCTTTACGCGGAGCGGCTGGAACTGGCCGAGAATCTGCGCCGCGCACAGGCCGAAATCAGTGAGATTCAGGCATCTCTTCAGAAGCGCAAGGCCCTCGCCCGCGCCAGCGGCATCGTGGCTCGGCTGAAGGGCACCACACTGGAGGCGGCCGAGCGCTGGATCGCCGCCGAGGCCGCGCGCCGCGGCCGGGAAACCCAGAGCTTCGCCGAACAGCTGATCCTGCACGAACGCCTGACGCGGCAGTTCACCGGCGCGAGGCACGGGAAGGCGGCGGTGGCGGCATGAGCGCACTCTCTCGCCGTGATGCCGGCCGCATGATGCTGGCCCCCGTGGTCTCCTCTCTCCACGCGGCACCGGCGGAGCGGCCCTGGAAAGTTCTGCTGGTGGTCGCCCACCCCGACGACGAGTACTACTTTGCAGCCACCGCCTACCGCATTGCCGGAGAACTCAACGGTATCGTGGATCAGGTGGTGATCACCAACGGCGAGGGAGGCTACAAATACTCCGCCCTGGCGGAGCGCATCTATGGAATCCCGCTCACCGAAGAGAGCTCCGGCCGCAGCCGCCTGCCGGAGATCCGCCGCCGCGAAACCCTCGCCGCCGGGCGCATTCTCGGCATTCGAAACCACTACTTCTTCGACGAACGCGACCTCCGCTTCACGCTCTCCGCGGACGAAGCGCTGAGTGAGATCTGGCACTGCGACTCCGTGCGCACGCGCCTCCGCCAGATCCTGGAGCGCGAGCGCTACGACTTCATCTTCACCGTCCTGCCGCGCGAATCCACGCACGGCCACCACCAGGCCGCCACGCTGCTGGCGCTCGAAGCCGCCGGCCAATCGGAGGAGGCGCGGCGGCCTGTGGTGCTGGGGGCCGAGCCCGCCCGTGCCCACGAAACCGAGCTCTTCGCCGGCCTGCCCGGCTTTGCCGCCAGCCGCCCCGCCCATCTCCAGCCCGACTTCACCTTCGACCGCCGCCAGAGCTTCGGCTACCAGGACGCCCTGGACTACGAAATCGTCGTCCGCTGGGTGATCGCCGAGCACAAGTCACAAGGCAAGTTCCAGAACGACGCCGGCAGGCACGACGTCGAGCGCTTCTGGCGCTTCGCCGCCGGTCCGCGCGACGCCGCCGCCCGCACCGCCGAACTGGCGCGCCAACTCCGCCGCAGCCCGTCAGCGGCCGCGCCGGCGCGGAACCCACATCACGCGCTGAGCGCCTGATCCAGATCCGCGATCAGATCGTCCAGGTGCTCCAGGCCCACCGACAGCCGGATCAGGTCGTCGCCGATGCCCATCCCGGCCCGCACATCCGGCGGGATGCTGGCGTGCGTCATGGTGGCCGGGTGATCGATCAACGACTCCACGCCGCCCAGCGATTCGGCCAGCGTGAACACCTTCACCCGCCGCAGCAGAGCATCCACCGCCGCCGCGCCGCCGCCCACGCGGAATGAAAACGTCCCGCCGAACCCCTTCATCTGCTTCCGGGCCAGCGCGTGCTGCGGGTGGGATTCCAGCCCCGGGTGCAGCACCTGGCTCACGCCGGCGTGCCGCTCCAGCCAGCGCGCGATGCCCAGCGCGTTGCGGTTGTGCTCTTCCATCCTCACTGCCAGCGTCTTGATGCCGCGCAGCACCAGGTAGCAGTCCTGCGGGCCCGCGCACGTGCCCATGGCGTTCTGCAGGAATCCGATCCGCTCCGCCCAGGCCTCCTCGCGCGCCACCATGCCTCCGCCCACCACGTCGGAATGGCCGTTGATGTACTTCGTGGTCGAGTGCAGCGCGATGTCCACGCCCAGCTCCAGCGGACGCTGGAAGTAGGGCGAGAGAAAGGTGTTGTCGCAGATCGTCACCGCTCCGTGCGCCTTGGCGATGGCCGCCACCCGCTCCAGGTCCACCAGGTTCATCAGCGGATTGGTGGGCGATTCGATCCAAACGCCCGCCGCCGGCGTTTCGAACGCGCGCTCCAGCGCCGCCAGGTCGCGCAAATCCACGTAATCAGCGGAAATGCCCTTGTCGCGGAAGACCGTCTCCAGCAGACGGTACGTTCCGCCGTAAAGGTCGCTCTGCACGATCAGCCGGTCGCCGGTCTTGAACAGCATCAGCGCCGTCGCCTCCGCCGCCATGCCCGTGGCGAAGGCGAAGCCCCGCACGCCGCCTTCCAGCGCCGCCAGCGTGTCTTCCAGAGCCTTGCGCGTCGGATTGCCGCTGCGCGAGTAGTCGTACTGCCCCGGTACGCCGACGTCGTCAAATGCGAAGGTCGAGGTCTGGAAGATCGGCGGCATCACCGCGCCCAGATGGGCCTTGGGGTCATGCCCGGTGTGAATCGAGAGTGTCTTGAAGTGCATGAGGGAGTTCCGCGCCGGCGGTGTGCCAGTGCAATAACCAGTATAGTCTATAGACTTTATTGTGATAGCGGCGGGCGCTAGCGCGTTCGGCTCAATCCTCCAGGTGCCGGCACAACCGGCAGCGGCCTCTCGCCTCCAGGCGCGCCAGTTGAATCTCAAATCCGGCCGCGCGGGTGATCTCTTTCTTCAAGCGGTCGAACAACGGGCTGCCGAACTCCTCAATCCGCCCGCACTGCGCGCACCTCAGGTGGATGTGGTCCCGCTTCGTTCTGGTCTCGTGGTAGCGCCCCTCGCCGCTCTCGGGCATCCGATGCAACTCGTCGATCAGGCCCAGGCGTTTCAGCAGTTCCAGCGTCCGGTAGACCGTCGCCCGGTCGATGCCAGGCGCGCGTGCTTTGGCCAGATCCAGGAGCGCCGGCGCGTCCAGGTGCGCGCCCGCCTCCTGCATGATCTCCACCAGCGCCCTGCGCTGCACGGTCAGCCGGATGCCCCGGCGAGCGAGTTCTTCGAGCAGCCACCGCCGCTCATGAGGCGGCTGAGTCATCTCCTGTTGCAACGGTGTCGCATCCGGCTGGTCAACATCCTGCTGCGATCCCGTCGCAGGCTGGAAGAGGATAACCGGATTATGCGAGAGATTTCATGCGCAAGTCAATCAAATAGTGCAAGTGACTTGCAATCAAAGAATATCTGTCCCACTGCAAAGCGACCGGCCTTTCCCTTCCCGCGCCCTCCTCCTCAGCGGCGAGCGGCATTTATAAGGCCTGCACTCTCCCGCCGAGCAAATTCTCTCTTGCGGCGTTTCAGACGCCATGGTATTCTCCTACTTGCAAGTTAGTTGCAATACAAGAATGCCCTCGGAGGCGCCGCGCGGGGCTCCAATCCGGCCGCGCTCCACTGGGATTCCCGCTTCCAGCTTGCGGCGAAATCGTCCGAGCCGAACTCATTCCATCGAAAGGTGCCTGCAAGTGAAGCCATCCCCGCTCACCACAGCCGCTCTACTCCTCCTCCTGGCCCTCCTCCTCCCCGCTTCCACCGGCGGCAGCATTGCCGGCTCCATTACAGATCCTTCCGGCGCGGCCATGCCAGGCGTCGCCGTCTCCGCCCGTAACGTCGCCACCGGCCTCGAGCAGAGCGTCCTTACTAACGACGCCGGCTTCTACGCGTTCCCGGTCCTTCCCAGCGGACGCTACCGCGTCGCCATCGATCACCCCGGCTTCCAGCCCTTCCTCCAGGACGGCCTCGAAGTCACCTCCGACGCCGCCCTGCGCCTCGACATCCGCCTCACCCTCGGCGCGCGCAGTGAAACCCTCACCATCGCCGAAACGCAGCTCCGCGTCGAAACCGACAGCACGCAGATGGGCGAACTCATCGGCGGCGCCAAAATCGTTGGAATGCCTGTCAATGGCCGCAGCTACACAGATCTGCTTGCCCTCCAGCCCGGCGTCACCCCCATCTCCTCCAAGCAGCCCAACGCCGTCGTCATGTCCGGCTGCGCCAAGGCCCCGCCTTCCGGCGACCTCAACCCCGGCGACCTGTCCGTCAGCGGCCAGCGCGAAACCGCCAACGGCTTCATGGTCAACGGTACCTCCGTGCACGAGGACTTCAACATGTTCGCCGCCGTCGTCCCCAATCTCGACTCCATCCAGGAGTTCCGCGTCCTCACCTCCAACTTCGACGCCGAATACGGCAACTTCTCCGGCGGCCAGATCGTCGTTACCACCCGCGGCGGCGCCAACGATCTCCACGGCAGCGCCTTCGAATTCGCCCGCCGCACCGAACTCGCCGCCCGCAACTTCTTTGCTCCACAGCGCGCCCTCTATGACCGCAACCAGTTCGGCGGCACCTTCGGCGGCGCCATCCGCAAAGACAAAGCCTTCTACTTCCTCGACTATCAAGGCACCCGCATGACCCGCGGCGTCGACACCGGCCTCATCCCCGTCCCCTCCCTCTCCAACCGCCAGGGCGACTTCTCCGATAAAGCCTCCCTCCTCACCGGACGCGTCAACGGCGGCTACTGGGCCGATCGCCTCTCCCAGCGCCTCGGCTACACGGTCACCTCCGGCCTGCCCTACTACACCCCCGGCTGCACCAGCACCGCCCAGTGCGTCTTTCCCGGCGCCCGCATCCCTCAGCGCGCCTGGTCCACCCCGGCCCGGAACCTACTCCAGTACATCCCCACGCCCAATCACGGCGACAGCACCTTCACCTCGGCCTCTGAAAATCAGACCCTCCGCAACGACAAAGGCGCCGCCCGCGCCGATTGGGTCACCCGCTTCGGCAGCCTCTCCGCCTACTACTTCGCCGACGACTACCTCACCGATAACCCCTACCCCACGGATCAGGCCGGCGCCAACGTCCCCGGCTTTAATGCCCTCTCCCTCGGCCGCACCCAGCTCGCCACCCTCTCCCTCACCACCACCTTCGGCTCCAGCGCCGTCAACGAAGCCCGCCTCGGCTACATGCGCACCGCCCACCGCATCGGCGTCCCCGTCGGCGGCGTCGGCCCCACCCTCCAGTCCCAGGGCTTCGTCAATGCCCAAGGCGATCCCTCCATCATCGCCCTCGCCCCGGAAATCGAAGGGATCGAAAACGTCGCCTTCAACGACTTCACCATCGGCGTTAACATCACCGGCGTCAACCAGGCCAACAACATGTACCAGTGGTCCGACAATTTCTCCAAAGTCACCGGCCGCCATATGCTCAAGTTCGGCGCCAACATGCACTTCAACCAGATCAACATCGCCCCCAACGCCACCTACAACGGGACCTTCATGTTCCAGGGCACCGAAACCGGCTCCGACTTCGCCGACTACCTCCTCGGCATCGCCTCTGTCTACGCCCAGGGCGACTCCAAACACTTCTATCCCCGCAACCGCTACCTCGGCCTCTACGCCCAGGACCGCTGGCAGCTCCACCCCACCCTCACCCTCAACTACGGCCTCCGCTGGGACGTTCTCCCCTACTGGCGCGAAAAATACAACCAGCTCCAAACCGCCGTCCTCGGCCAGCAATCCCTCGTCTACCCCGACGCCCCCAGAGGCATGGTCTTCCCCGGCGATCCCGGGGTCCCCAGCACCCTCGCCCCCACCCGCTACTCCAACTTCGCCCCCCGCGCCGGCCTCGCCTGGGCGCCCAACTTCCAAAACGGCCTCCTCCGCTCCATCTTCGGAGACTCGCAGACAACCTCCATCCGCCTCGGCTACGGCCTCTACTACACCGCCATCGAAGGCCTCTCCGCCGGCATCATGAGCGCCAATCCGCCCTACGGCATGGACTTCGACTCCTTCGGTCCACCCCTCTTCGAAAACCCCTTCGTCATCGCCGCCACCGGCGAAGACACCGGCCAGCGCTTCCCGGCGCCCATCGCCAAACCCGGCGCCTCCCCCGAGAACCCGGACCGCACCATCAACTGGGCCAGCTACCTCCCCATCGCCCACATGCCCGGCGTCCACCCCGCCAACGTCACCCCCTACAGTCAGAGCTACAACTTCTCCCTTCAGCGCGAACTCTGCCGCGATCTCCTCCTCAGCGCCTCCTACATCGGCACCCAGGCCCATCACCTGCTCGTCATCATGAGCGCCAATCCCGGCAACCCCGGCCTCTGCCTCAGCCTCTCCCGCCCCGAAGACGTCGCCCCCGGCTCGCCCACCTGCGGCCCCTTCGGCGAAAACAACACTTATACCCGCCGCGACGGCGCCGTCGTCGCCGGCACTCGCGGACCCTTCAGCTCGGACTTCGCCGGCTTCAGCTATCAGAAGTCCATTGGCAACTCCGCCTACAACGCTCTCCAACTCTCCCTCCGCCGCACCGGCCGCGATCTCGACCTCCTCCTCGGCTACACCTACGGCAAGTCCCTCGACCAGTCCTCCTCTCTCGCCGAGGCCGTCAACCCCCTCAACCCCGCCCTCAGCCGCGCGCTCTCCGCCTTTGACCTCCGCCACAATCTCGTCGCCAGCTACAACTGGCGCATCCCGCTGGCTCAGCTCGCCGGCCGCCGCAATCGCCTCACCGAGGGCTGGTCCATCTCCGGCATCACCCGCCTCAGTTCCGGCCTCCCCGTCACTCTCTTCAACAACAACGACACCTCGCTGCTCGGCACCATTCCTAACGGCATCAACAGCGACGGCGTGGACACCCCCACTTACATCCCCGGCAATCTCAACGTCAATACCAACCCCCGCAACGGCCTCTCCGCTTTCAATACTTCGCTCTTCAGCCTGCCCGAGACCGGCACCCTCGGAACCGCCGCCCGCCGCTTCTTCTACGGCCCCGGCATGATCAACTTCGACCTCGCCCTGCAGAAGATCGTCCCCCTCACCGAGTCCCGCTCCCTGCAGTTCCGTCTCGAAGCCTTCAACGCCTTCAACCACGGCCAGTTCTTCGGCCCCACCGCCGTCAACGGCAACATCGCCAGTCCGGCCTTCGGCCAGATCGTCAACGCCAACTCGCCGCGCGTCGTCCAACTCGCCGCCAGGTTCTCGTTCTGATCACGGCACGAAGTATGCGTACACCGCGATGCTCGCCGCCGCACCGCACAGCGCCGCCGTCAGCCCCGTCGCGCGGTACTTCCGCAGCAGCAGGATCATCAGGATGCCGGTGAGCGATACCAGCACCATCAGCACGGCCGAAGCGTCGATCAGCCAGGCCCACTTCTTCCCCGAATCGCGCCCCTTGTGCAGGTCGTTCATCACGGCCACAAAGCTGCTGCGCGTCTCCGTCAGGTCATAGCGGCCGCTCTCCCGGTCGATGAATGCATCGGCGGAATAGCCCGGCCCTTTGAACGAAACGCCGCATTGTGTCTCGTCCACGCGAAAGTCCGACAGCGCGCCCCGAATCTGGTGCGCGTTCCGAAGATGCTCTACCACCTCCAGCTTTGATATGTGATCCGTCTTCACCCAGTCCAGCTTCACCGTCCCCTTCGCCTGCACCGTCCGCTGCTGCCCGGCCATCCACTCCGTGTGGTTCAGCGTCAGCCCCGTCACCGCGAAGAAGAGCAGGATGCCGAAACTCGCCATCGAAAGGTAAATGTGCAGCCAACGCGAGAGGCTGGAGAGCCGCCTCATCCACGGCCTGTTCATCGCGCCGCCTTCCGGTAATCCAGCGCCGCCGCCGCCACCTCCGTGTTCCCCGGCAACTGGAACTGTCGCGGTTTGCCGTTGAACTCCACCTCCTGCCGCATCACCTGATACGTGCCGTGCTCCCGCGCCGCCTCAATGCAGATCGTGTACCGTCCCGCCTTCACCGGCTTGCCGCTTTGGTCGTTGCCGTCCCACTTCAGCGTGTACTTGCCCGGAGGCCGCGTCGCGGACGAGATCGTCGCCGTCAGATCGTTACCTTCCGCTAATGACCGCAGCCGCTCGCCCCGGTACCACTGCTTCAGGTCCGGCAGCCAGCGCGGCTTGTCGTACCACAGCGCCAGCGTCTTTACCGGCATCCGCTCCCCGTCTTCGATCCACACCGCCACAAACGGCCGCCGGTAGGCCTGATTCTCGATCCGGCTCAGTTCCAGCGAGATCAGCAGTTCATAGCCCGGCGGCCATAGTCCCGCGCCCTCCGCCGGCACGGCGGCCTTTGCTGATGCCGGCGACGCTGCCGCCTCTGCGTACGCATTCCACCCCGGGCTCGTTACCTTCATTCCATTCGACGCGATCAGCATGTACTCCGCGCCCTTCGCCGCCGCGGCCAATTTCGGAGCCTCCTCCAGCGGCACCACGCTCAGCGCCGTCGCCAGCGCGCCCGCGTCCGAGGCATCCTTGGCCACCACCGTCGCGCTTAGCACGTGGCCGGCCGGCAGTCCCGTGCGCGGATCCACGATGTGCGAATACCACTGCCCGCCGATCGACACGCCCCGCCGGTAGTTCCCGCTGGTCGCCACCGCCGCGTCGGTCACTCGCAGCCGCGCAATCGGCGCCGAGTTCTCCGCATCCGACAGCGGATCGGCGATCGCCACATCCTGCGTCCCGCCCCGCACCACCAGGTCTCCGCCCAGGTTCACGGTCACCTGGCTCACGCCGCCGCTCTTCAGAGCCGCTTCGCTCGCATGGCTCGCAATGTAGCTCTTGGCGAACGAGTTCAGCGCCAGCGGTGCGTCGCTCAACCGCTCGGCCGTCCGCGCCGCCGCATCCAGCTTCCAGTGCGCCTTCCCGGCCAGCGCCACCGCCGAGGAAAGCTCCTCCGGCGAAGGCAGCCGCTGCTCGGCCGCCGCCCGTTTCCACACCTGTCCGATCGTCTCCGCCGCCGCGCTGAACGCCCCGCCGCTCTCCTGCCGCCAGCGGTCGAACTGCCCCAGCACTTCAAACAATTCCGGCGACACTCGCACGGGCCGGCCCGTGGTCTTCGACCACCGGCTGAACTCGCTCCGCGGATCGTACGCGCTCAAGATCCGCGCCTGCCGCTCGATCTCCTCCAGCACGGCCTTTTCCGCCCGCTGCGCCGCCCTCGGCGAACTCGCCCCGATCCTCAGTTCGAGAGACGTCCCCAGAACGTTCTCGTAATGCGATGTGTGCGTCAGTTCCCGGCCCGGCGCCGCACACAATACGGCCGTGGCCACCCAGATGAGTCGCTTCATGATTTTCGGTTCCCGGCTAGAATCGTTCTTCCCGGCCCTCCGGCCGCGGCCCGCGTTGGAATCGCGGACGAGCCTCCTCCAGCGTGATCACGCCATCGCCGTCCTGGTCCAGAGCCTTGAGTGACTTCGCCGCCGCCGCCATCTCCTCCGCGGAGATCGTGCCGTCATGGTCTCTATCGAGCGCCGCCAGAATCGGGTTGAACCGCATGAATCCGCCCGGCTGCATCCCTTCTCTCCGCCCGCCGTTCATCCCTTCGCCCGGCCCGCGCTGCGCCCCCGCCACTCTCTGAACCTCCTCCTTCGTCAGCAAGCCGTCCTGATCGGCATCGGCTCGCGCGAAGAGATTCTGCATCCTCTCCGGAACCTCGTCTTTCGACAACTTCCCATCGCCGTTCTTGTCGAACGACATCAACGTCGCCGCCAGATCCTCCGGCTGCGGTCCGCCTGGACCACCCGGGCCGCCGCGCCCCCCTGGTCTCCCCGGACCAAAATTCGGCCGCACCTCGTCTTCCGTCAACTTCCCGTCGCCGTTCCTGTCGAGCTTCGCCAGTGCCGCCGGAGCTCTTTTGATCTCACCCCCCGACAACTCTCCATCGCCATCCGCATCCAGAGCCGCAAACACCACATCCATCCTGGGGCCACGCCTCTGTCCCTGGTCCCATTGCCCCTCCGGACTCTGGCCCCACGCCAAGGCCGTCACACTCAACGCCGCCGCACACCTGAAACTCTTCATCTCATTCACCTCGTGCTGTCCTCAGCGGGTTCGAAAACATCCAACCCTTGAACTCAATAGACGAAGGTTGCCCCATTTGGATCACCGCCCGCCGCCGAGTTAACACTTCTTTACCGCCTCCCGAACCACCCCACCCCACCCGCACTGTCGGCCGTACACAAACAAAAACGCCCCCAAACCCTAGGCCTTGGGGGCGTCATCTCGATCAGAATTCTTAATACTGGTCCCGAGGCGACAAATACCCCGAAGCCTCGCCCGCATCATCCAGACCCAGCGGCGACCGCCTCAGCCTCTTCCCCGGCCACTCCAGACGCATGTCCTTGCAGACCTCGTCCAGCATGTCCAGCGTGGTCACGCGCGTCTCGACGGCGAACGCCGTCAGCAGCAGGTTGTCGCACAGCGCGTTGATCAGGCGCGGAATCCCCTGGCTCCGCAGGTGAATCTCCTTCAGCACAGGCTCGGGAAACACCGTCTGCTCCGCCATCCCCGCCTTCTTCAGCCGCGACGAGATGTACTCCTCGCACTCCGCCAGCGAAAACGGCGTCAGCGAGCACCGCAGCACAATGCGCTGCTTGAGCTGCCGCAGGTTCGGCGCATCCAGCTTGCGGTCCAATTCCGGCTGGCCCGCCAGCACTATCTGCAGCAGCTTGCCCAGTCGCGGGTTCTCCAGGTTGCCCAGCAGCCGGATCTCTTCCAGCACGTCCCAATCCAGGTTGTGCGCCTCATCCACGATCAGCACCGTCGTCCGCCCCTCGTTCGCCTGCTGAATCAGCAGGTGGTTGAGCGCGAACAGCACCTCCGTCTTCGACTTCGACGAGCACCGCAGGTCCAGGTCGTAGGCGATCATCTCGAAAAACTGCTCGGTATTGATCCGCGAGTTGAACAGGAACGCAAACTCGATATACTGCGCCTCCAGGTAGTCGCGCAGGCACTCCAGCATCGTAGTCTTGCCCGTGCCCACTTCACCCGTGAGCACGATGAACCCCTTCCGGCTGTGCACGCCGTAGATGAGGTTTGCGAGGGCTTCCTCGTGTTGGGGGCTCCGGTACAGGAAGGCCGGATCCGGGCTTAGATTGAACGGATTTTCCCGGAAGCCAAAAAAGGCGTTATACATAGTGTTTTGTTCAGCGTAGCCCCGAATGCAGGGAGGTCTTGGGGGCGCGGCAATGCCGGTCCCTCCGAGGACACATCAGCCACATTCTAACATGGACCATCGGCAGCTTCCGGCCGCCGCATTAGGGAAAGTCCGCAGTACTGGCGGGGCGGAAAGTACTCGCCCCGGCTCAGTCTTCCAGGAAATCGAGCTGCGCCCAGCCCGGCAGCGTCGCCGGCTGGTCGTTCAGAAATACGATCCGGCGCGTCTTGGGGAAGGGCAGTCCCGTCCGCAATACCGACGAATATACCGGCAGCGATCTGAGCACCTGCTTCAGCGGATCCGCCATCGCATCCGGATTCGCCGTCTTCGCCGGCAATCCCGTGCCCCAGCCGAAACACACCAGGCACCCCGTGCCATGCTCCCGGATCAGCTTCAGCCGCTCCAGCAGCAACCCCACTGACCGGCCCACCAGCGCCAGCCCGGCGGACTCCGCGTACCTCTGTTGCACGCCCAGCAGCAGCTCCGCCGCCGCATTCGCCGCCGCGGCAAACTGCCGCCAGCCCCCCGCTTCTTTCCACCGCAGCGCTTCCAGCATCGTCGCGTTCGAAAGCCCCACGCTCTGCTGGAATCCGCCTTCAAAGATCGTTCCCGGAATCGCCATCTCGGCGAAGAACGGCGTCGAATCCGCGGGCCGCCGGCTTTCCACCGCGCCTCGCGGGCTCATCTTCCAGCCCAACTCCAGCCGGCTCCCGCGCGCAATCATCGTCGAAGTCCGCAGCAGGTAGATGCGCGTCTTCCCGCCGGCCGGAACCGAATCCGAATCAGCCAGCAGCAGCGACCGCGTCCGCGTCGACCCGCCCGTTCCCAACACCGCCGCCTCCAGCATCGCGCCCGGCTGCCGCGGCGCCCGCTCGGAGGCCTGGATCTTGGCCGATACCTGGCTCCAATGGTTCGCCGTCGCCTTTTCCATCAGCAGCGCGTTCCGCAGCGGCCCCTTCAAGGCGCTGCCCGGCACGTACAGCCCGCCCGTCGCCGTCGTGGCAAAGGTCGGGATGAACAGGTGCTCCGGCGACGTCCGCGCATAATACTGCGCCGAAGCCGGGTGCTCGAACGGAATCCGGCGGCTCGCGTAGTTCTGCGCGTACCCGCCCCACGAGGCGAAGTCCAGCTTATCGGCCTTCCGGATCTGATTCAGATACGTGTCCAGGCGCGGACCCTTCGCCAGCAGCTGGAAGATCCGCCGCTGGTCCAGCACGTTCACCTGGTCTTTCCAGACCATGTAGTCGATCGGCGCCAGCTTCTGGCCGTCGCCGGCCAGCAATGGCGTCAGTACGGTGAGTCGGTAGCGGTTCATTCGGTCACCGGCCAGGGAATTGGAAGCGCCACGGCATAGCCGGCGCGATACACGGGATGCGGGCAGCCTTCCGGCGCCACGTTCAGCACGCGGCCCGCCGGGGCCTCCGCCGAAACCAGCACCGCGCCTTCGCCCACCATGCGCGTCGCCAGCTTCTGGCGCCCCGCGCCATGCCGGCTGCCAACGCGCCCAGTGCGGCTCGTCAACTCATAGCTCCCCGCCGCCCAATTCACTTCATCTCTCGATCCCGGGTTCATCAGCGAAAGCAGCCACCACGCCCCGCTCTGCACCGTCGTCGACGCGCCCATCAGCATCTCGTTCAATAATCCCGGCTGGAAATCCACGCTCCGCGACCGCCCGAACCCGCGCGACCGCATCCCGCCCAGTCCGCTGTCGGCCAGCAGCCGGAACGCCGCCTGCAGCTTCGGAGCCCACACCGCATATGCCGTCGGATTCGCGAACTGCGCCGCGCACCACAAGCCCGACGCCGGCGCGAACTGCACGCACGACGCCGCATGCGGCTCCACGTGCCCGCCCGTCACCCGGTCTACCGCCGCGCTCGAACGCAATACCAATCGGAACGGCCCCGTCGCGCTGCGGCTCGCCGCCGGTACCAGGCAACCCGAGGGCCCGTCCACCAGCCACTGCTCTTCAGAAATCGTCTCGCCGCGCAGCAGCGCCGCTACCACAGAAGACGGAATCAGCTTCGCGCCTTTCCAGCGCACCTTCGACGACGCGCCTCGCGGCGGCCACAGGCCCGCCGGCGGCGGAACGTACAAATAGCTGCGCTGCCACGGAAACGCCGAGGTGAATCGCACCGCCGGCGCCGTATAGGGCGCCGCCGTCGCGCTCAGCCACTCTTCCAGCAGATTCAGCTGCTCGAAGGCCAGCGTTACCGCCGAATACAGGCTGTCGCTGTGCAGCACGGGCGCGGCTTCCAGGCTGGCGCCCGAAGACGGGGCCAGTCGCCATGGCGTGGAAGGCCGAAGCCGGATGAGCAGGGCGGGGTTCATTCGCTTGCCCCTGGTTAGGAAAGTTTGTCGGCGAAGTCGTCAGCGCGCACTGCCGCCTGCAGGTCCGCCGTGGAAGCAGCCGCTTCCACCAGCACCTGTTCCGCATCGCCCGCGGCGTAGAATCCCTTGCCGCGCCACGTCAGCTTCCAGCCGCCGAACGACACCCGGCCGCTGCCGCGCGATCCGCCGCCGCCCAACGCGTCATCTTCCAGCAGCCGCACGCCTTGCACGAAAAACGCCACCAGTTCCCGGTCCTCCGGGCACAGAATGTCGATGACGAACCGCACCTTGAACCGCGCGCCGGCCGGCACGCGCTCCAGCGTCCGCGCGTTCGATTGCGCCGTGATCCGGTCGATCGCGTTCTCGCTCTTTACCTCGGTCAGTTCATCGTCGAGGTTCTCGCGCATCTGCTGCGTGATCGACTCCAGTTCCAGCGGAGCGTCATACACCGTCAGCCGCGCCGGGGAGGCGTTCGCCGCTTCAAAGGCGTCGCCCGACACCCGGTCCATCCGCCCCGGGTTGCGCCCGAACAGGATGCCCACTTCGTCACCGGCCGCGTCGCTCTGGTGGATGCGCACCTCCTGGCCGCGCCGCCGCGACAGGTAAATCAGATCCGCGGGCGATACCAGCCCGCCGGCCTGCTCCAGCAGACTGCGCATGCGTCCGCGCAGGCTGCTGCCCGGCACGTACGGCCGTCCAAAGGCGTCCTTGACCACGGGATTGTCGGCCCCGCCCAGATCGAGCGAGCCCTTCCCGGCCCCAATGTGCAGGCCGGTTTCGCAGGTCATCTCGCCGTCGAGCAGCAGCTTGCCGATCAGTCCGAGCTTGGTGGAGGCGGTATGAGAACTCATGGGAGACTCCGTCAAATTTCCTTCGTGCTTACTCGTTGTAGGCGACAATCGCCTCAAACAGGTCGCGGAACCGGTCGTATCCGCGCGCGTCGTTCTTGCGCGTCACTTGCAGCAGCAGCCGCTCCAGCGGATCCAGGCTCCGCAACTGGTGCCGCGCAATCGTGTACGCCAGCCGCGCCCGCAGCATCACAAACTGGTGCTGACGCTCGCTTTCCTGCGTCCGGCACGCCCGCCGCACGGCGCTGTACAGCCGCCGCAACTGGCTCCGCGTTCCGGAATCCATGTCGCGCATCCGGGCCACTACCGCGTGCGCCTGGTTGTCCAGGTACAGGCTGTCGGCCATCAGCTTGTCCAAATCGATATCCGTCGGCGGCTCCGGACCCCGCCCGCGCTCGCCGCCGCGCTGGTCCCGCGGACCCCGCCCGCGATCACCGCCGCGCTCGCCGCCGCCGCGTTCGGGACGTCCGCCCCGCTCGC